>CAJTXL010000028.1 GCA_910583525.1 uncultured Muribaculaceae bacterium
CTCACCGAGGTGCCCCCTCCCCGGCCGCCTGTAGGGACATGCCTTTGGCATGTAGCCCCCCGAAAAACGCAACCCGGCACCGCAAGCTCCCATCCACCCTCTACCAGGCGGGCCGCCACCTCCGCCGCCAAAAGCCAAAACGGTGACAAAAACAAACAGCGAACATTGACATACTGCCCACGCATCAGCCCAAGACAGCAAAAGGCCAAAGACACCGACCCTAAAGACCTTAGCGACTTTAGAGACCTTAAAAACCTTAAAGTCCTTACAGCCTCAAAAAGAGTTCTCCTGTACTCCCGTCCAAAAAAATAAAAACCTTTTGTTCTTATGTCAAACAAGGAAAGGGCCACCGCCGTGCAGCCGGACCAAGAGCCGGCCCGACAATGCGTACCCACAGACAGGGAGAGAAAACGGTCGCGCCGGGCGCCGTTTCCTCTCCCTGTTTCTTTTTATTGACAAACTGCCATCTTTTATAAAAATCATAACCAAAAGCGGCTTAGGAGTTTGCACAGCTGCGAATTCATTATTTTTAACAAAATCGCGCTTGGATTTTTTCATTCTACAATTTAATTTTGCATCCGAAAAACACTGCAACACGATTATTTAATGCTAACCAAGCTCGCTTTCTCCTTAACGACTATGTGTCTGATGGTTTTACAACCATCAGATATTCAAGCGTTTACCCCCCCCGACACAGATGCCGGGGTTGAGAAAAACGAAGAAAGCCGGCTGCAATTCGACATTAACCGAAGCACACTAAAACCCGACAGCGCAGCCATCCGCTTTGCCGAACTCGTCGATTCAGCATCTGCCGCAAACTCTCTTATAGGCTTACACATTGAAGGAAGTTCCTCGCCCGACGGACCCGAAGCACTGAACGCACGTTTGGCACGAAAAAGAGCCGAAGCGTTCCGAACGTTCATTTCCACAAAGGCTAACGTAAACGACAGCCTGATTTCATTCAATATAATCGCCGAAAACTGGGCGCGCCTGGCCGAATTATATCCGCCGACATACAAAATCATTGAAGCACACACCGACCCCGTAAAGCGCGAAGCAGCACTACGACGCCATAACGCAGGACGCGACTGGCTTATGCTACGCCGCGACATCCTGCCTCAGCTGCGGTATGTCGCTGCAAAGGCACGCTACAGGGCTCCGGCGCCTATAGCTACCGACACTGCGGCCGCAGAAATAAAAGAAATCGAATATACCTCATTCGACACTCCTGTAGAACCCGACACCGTCGTACCCCTAAACCCGGCACCGACTACGCCTGAAATCGAAACGCACTCAGGGCCGGCACCGCCGTGGCAAAGGCATATCTATGCCAAGACAAACGCACCGGCATGGGCTATGCTTTGGCTCAATGCCGCATGCGAAATCGACATCGCACCACATTGGTCAGGACAACTTCCTATTTACTATTCAGGCTTCAACTACTTCACCTCTCGCCGCAAATTCCGAACTTTCACGGTCATGCCCGAAGTCCGCTACTGGCTCAACGGCGACAACCAAGGCTTCTTCGCCGGAGCGCATTTCGGCTTCGCCTTCTTCAACGTAGCATTCGAAGGCGACACACGCTACCAGGACCACAACGGCCGACGCCCGGCCTACGGTGGCGGAATGAACATAGGCTACCGCTTCAACTTCTGCCGCAACAAACGCTGGAAAATGGAAATATCGCTCGGTGCCGGAGTCTATGGCCTCTACTACGACGAATTCCAGAACAAGCACAACGGGCTTCTCAAAAGCACGCACCACCGCACTTTCTTCGGCATAGACAATGCCGCCGTTTCTTTCTGCTACCAATTTGACCTTAACGGAAGGAGGAACACGAAATGAAAGCGTTCCTCTCCGTAAAAAACATAGCCCGGACAATTGTAATGGCATTGGCCGTCTCGGCGGCATCGTGCGTGCACGAATTTCCCGAGGTCCCCGAAACGCGCAAAGTCGAACTGACCGTTACGCATAAAAAAGAGTGGACGGAATACGACCATGTAATCAGCCGCGGCATTTCGCCCGAAAACACAATAATCCGTTACCATTTCCTCGTTACACAGCCCGACGACCACGACACTAAAGTATCTGAAAAAATCATATACTCCGACGACCTCACTCGGCCCGACTTTACCACGACACTCGACATACCCACAGGCTCCTACGACATATGGGCATGGAGCGACCACGCACACCCCGACAGCCGAGAATCGGTGCACCACGACACCGGCGACTTCGCAAACATAACATACACACAGCCCTACAACGGAAACGACGACCGACGCGACGCCTTCCGTGGCACGACGCCCGTCACCGTCGAAGCTTCGACCGAAGCCGAGACCAAAGCGCATGCCACACTCGAGCTTGAGCGACCGTTCGCAAAATACCGCTTCGTGGCGACAGACCTCGAAGAATTCATCGGTCGCGAAATATCGCGTCGCTCGCTGGCGCAGCCTCGTGGACCCAACTACGCCCCACTCCTCGGCATATACCGTGTAAAAATGATTTACACGGGCTATATGCCGTCAAAATTCAACAACTTCATCAACAGGCCGGTCGACAGCTCTGTCGGTGTGAGCTACGACGGCACCATAACACAGCTCGACGACGGCGAAGCGCTCCTCTCTTTCGACTACGTCATGGTGAACGGCCATGAATCAAGCATTCCCGTAGCGGTCGAAATCTACGACGGAAAGACACTCATCGCCAATACCGGAGCCATAAACGTGCCAATTGTCAGAAACCGTCTGACAACCGTCCGGGGCAAATTCCTGACATCGCGTGCAAATGAGGGCGTAGGCATAGACCCCGGTTTCGACGGTGACTTCAACATAGAGATAAAATAAACTAAATCAATATAACTTAACACCTACATTGCAATGAGAAATACATCGCTTTGGTTTATCGCCGCAGGAGCCCTGTTGGCAGCCTCTTGCTCCAACGAGGAGCTGGTAGCACCGTCACCCGACGGCACCGTCTCCTTCTCAGTAGAAATACCCGACGCCATAGGCTCACGCGCCTTCGGCGACGGCTACTCGGCAAAAACACTCCGCTATGCCGTTTATGATGCCGACGCAGACGACTTTCTTGTCGAAGAAGGCTCAGCATCGTTCGGCTCTACAGAACTTTCGACAACCGTAAGCCTGCAGCTCGTCAACGGGCGCAACTACAAAATAGCATTCTTCGCATACTACACCTTGAACAGCGTGTATACTTTCAACGCCGAGGCCAAGACAGTGACCATAAACTACACATCGATGGCAAACGTCTCGAGCCAACGTAACGACTACGACGCTTTCTATAAAATGGAAGAGGTAGCCGTAAAAGGCGCCATTAGCCGCAACGTAACGCTCAAACGTCCCGTTGCACAAATCAACTGGGGCACCGACGACTACGACATCACCAACGAAGCCGTAAACCAGGCCTACGGCTCAAGCCTGCGCACAGGTATCGAATTTACCGCCTGCAACACTCTCGACCTGCTCTCAGGCGAAGCATCCGGTGAAACAACCGTCAAAATGAAAGCGCAGAACCCTATTGATACAAGTTACGGCGATTTCCCCGTCGACGGCTACAAATGGCTGAACTGCAAATACATCCTCGTACCTGAAGACGCACCCGTAATGGACATGAAACTCAACCTCTACCGCGGCAGCAGCACATTGGTGAACACGGTCGAAGTGAGCAACGTGCCCGTCGGCCGCAACTACCGCACGAACATCTACGGTTCGCTGCTTACTTCTCCCGTCAACATCACCGTTGTCAAAGACCCCATTTTCGAAACTCCCGACAACAACAAAGAAGTATGGCAGGGCAATGCCACAACTCCCAAACAGGATGAGGCCGGCAACTACCTCATAGCAAAAGCATCCGACATGGCCGGTCTGGCCCAAATGGTAAACAGCGGCAACAGCCTTTCGGGCAAAACCGTACTTCTAACAACCGACATCGACCTCGGTAATCTGCCCTGGTCGCCCATCGGCACAAAGACAGCTCCTTTCGCAGGCAACTTCGACGGACAGAACCACACCGTCAAGAACCTCAACATCGACCTCGCCGGCAAAGAAACAGCTCCTATAGGACTATTCGGATACATATGGTCTGATATCGAACTGAAAAACCTCACCATCGACGGGGCCAACGTCAACGCACTCGGCACGACAAACGACGCAGCCAACGGCACCGGCATTCTCGTAGGAACCTTCGTCGGCAAAGCAATCTCAAACATCACAATCAAAAACGCGGCCATCAAAGCATACCGTTGGGCCGGCGGCATTGCAGGATACTCATACACCAATATAGGCGGATGTACCGTCGACGGCATCGACATCGCACTCAGCTTCGAGTACACCTCAAAAAAAGAATGGGATAACTGCGACAAGGCCGGTGCAATCGTCGGAATTGCCAACGAAGACCCCGACACATACGCCGATAACAAAGCCTACAATGTCAACATCACCGGATACCGCCACATCGGAGGTCTATTCGGCCTCGTCAATGGCAACGCCACAGCCAAAAACAACACTGCCGACAACGTAACCATCACCCAAACTTTCGAGCACAACTACGAGAACCTTGCTCCCGGCGCACTCGTAAGCGGCACAATAGGCGAGTATGCCAGCGGAAACGAAAGCACCACAAACACCGCGACAAACGTGACAATATACAAACCATCAATCGTTTCCGAACCGGCACAGATTGTCGAAGCGCTCGGCAATGGCGGATATGTAGGCATCGAAGCCGACCTTGACTTCACCGCACTGCAAGGCTCTGTAACTATAGAAAAGCCCACCATAATCGACCTTAAAGGCAATGTCACAGTCAACGCCAACCAGATTGTAAACAACTCCGAACTCACAGTCAAAGGCTCAGGCAAAATGACCGGAGAAAAGAACCTCATTTCCAACGGCACCGAAGGTAAACTCACCATAGATGGCGGCGAATTCGAAACCACAGGAACCCCGGGACAGTACAGCCCCGTACATGCCATCTACAGCGAAGGCGACGTAACAATCAACGGCGGCACTTTCAAAGCCGGCACATCCGGCCTCAACGTAAACCTCGCCGGTTGGAAAAACCATAACAAGACCATCATCGTAAACGGCGGCACTTTCATTGCCACGACCAACTGGGATTATGCAATAAACCTCTACGGCAACGGCGATGCCGATAGTGGCAACAAAGCTGTAATCAACGGCGGCACATTCATCGGCAACTTCGGCGCGGGCCGTGCCGACAACGGCATCGATGTCACAATAAACGGCGGAACGTTCATCTGCAAAGGCACATACCACGGCTTCTGCGCCGGTGCCGAATCCTTTGGTTCGGAAAACACCAAAGTGACCGTAAACGGCGGCTTGTTCTACGCCGCAGGGAGCGGCTTCGCACTCTGCAAGGCAAACAAGGCTTCAATGACCGTCAAAGGCGCCGTTATCAACAAAACCGGCGGCAACTTCACCCTTGCCGAAAGCTCGGCAATCACCGAGACCGACCAAAGCGTAGAAGTAGACGGAACTACCTATACTTTCGGCTACAAAGTCGTTGCACAGTAAGCCTACAAACAAATAAATCTCAAATATATCGCACAATGAAAAAAAGTAATCTCTTCATGCTATCTGCGGCGGCTATGTTGCTCGGCACAGCCTGCTCGCAAGAAGACGTCATTCCGGCAGTAACACCTGACGGCGACGGAAACGTAACATTCACAATCCGCACCGACGGAGCAACCGGCTCGCGTGCTTTCGGCGACGGCTACACCGCCCTCAAACTCCAGTATGCCGTCTACGAAGCCGGTTCCCCGACTCCTATCATCACGGTTGCCGACGGCGATGCCAATCAGGTCACCTTCGCCGAAAATGCCCTCAGCACAACAGTCAGCCTCAAACTCGTAAACGGCAAGAACTACGACATCCTCTTCTGGGCCGACAATGAAAACGCCCCCTACACCTTCGATGCCGCAGCGCAGACCGTAACCATCGACTACACCGCAATGCCGGCCGTCAACGACGAAGAGCGCGACGCTTTCTATGTTATGGAAAACACCGGCGTGATATCCGGCCCCATCAACAAGACAGTCGTCCTTAAACGTCCGTTCGCTCAGGTCAATCTCGGAACAGACGACCTCACTGCCGACGAAGTCGTACGCGTCTATGGCGAAGATGCCGCAAACCTCCGCACCTCGGTAAAGGTAAAAGCATACTCCACACTCAACCTCGCCACAAAAGAAGTGGGCGGCGAAACTGAACTCGCCTTCACTGCCGGCGCAATACCGACCGACGAGACATTCCCCGTCGAGAACTACGAATATCTGCACATGAATTATCTTCTCGTGCCGCAGACACAGAGCAGTGTTGCCGACTTCAACTTCACTCTCGCAGTGGCCGACAACAGTTCCTCGTTCGACTTCGCCGTCACCAACGTGCCCTTGCAGGCAAATTACCGCACAAACATCTACGGCTCGCTCCTTACCAACCCGGCCGAATACATAGTTACCAAAGACCCCATCTTTGAAACGCCCGACTTCAACAAAGAGGTTGTCGTAGCCAAGACAGGTCAGGAATTCGTCGATGCCTTAGCCGACAATAGTGTCGGAAAAATCCAAGTCAGTGAAAACATCGACCTCAGCACCGCAACGCCGGAACAGCTGAAAGTCACTTCCGACAAAACCATCGAGATGGCCGATAACGCCTCTCTTACTCTACCCGCAGCGCAGCACTTCGAAGCCGTAAGCAGCGACCTCACAATCATCGGCGGACGCATCGCCAATGTCGATGCCGACGGCAATCCGCTCGCCATCAGCCGTGCCGGCGAAGAAGACCCCATGAAAGGCGTTGCAAAATCGCTTATCGAAATCACCGACGGCAACCTTATCCTCAAAGGCGTAGAACTTGTCAACGACATGAACCACCACTGGCACGGGCCGAAGACAAACTCCGCAGCAATCGCCTACTGGGGCAATTGCGAAATCAACATCGAAGACTCCAAAATCTACTCGGGCGAGTTCACACTCTGCGGCATGGGCCGTGGCGGTGTCAACACCAGTGTCGTAAACCTCAAAAACAGCTACTTCGAATCCACTTCTTCAAACATCAACAACGGCACAAACTGGGCTTACTGCATGCGCCTGTTCGGTAAAGAAGGCGTTCTCGAAAACTGCGAAGTCAAAGGCATCCAAGGCGCCGTGTCTCCCGAAGAAGGCACATTCACGTTCAAGGGCGGAAAATACTACACCGTAAACACTCCCGGCAGACAAGACGCTTTCTACGCCCTCTATGCCACCAACGGCGCCAAGATAATCATCGAAGACGGCGACTTCTACGGCCCCGAAAAACGTACAGGCCTCGCCATCGAAGGTACCAGCTGCGTTGTCAGCGGCGACAATGACACCGGCTTACCCGTAGGCTCTATCGTCGACATCCAAGGCGGACGTTTCTCCGGCAAAGCATATGTAGGCAACCGCATCTGCGACGAATTCGACTGGATTGAGACTTCCGACCCCGAAAATCCCCTAATCAAGTGGACTGTCGCGCCCAACTAAGCCCGACAGCCACAGCAAGCGCATAACATACATCTCCGACGAGGCCGTGCCATTTCCGACACGGCCTCGTTGCGCGTTTGGGAAATAATTTGTAAATTTGCGGCATTATGGATAAAGCCCCGTCATTAGGCAATCTGAGCGCACGCGATGTCAGCATTGACACCAGCGGTGCCATTTTCCGCTCCCGCATTTTCACCGTGGGAGAGCTTCTCGACATGTTCGGTGACGGGAAACTGGACTTTATCTGCGGCAAGCCCTTCCGCACATGGTTGCTGCGTCAGCGCGCACGTGTGGTGGAAAATCTTTTGATGGGCCTCCCGCCAACCTCCATACACCTTGACGGCGCTTCCGGCCGATGGCATGTAGTCGACGGCAGCGAATGCCTTAAGGCCTATCTTGATTTTCACAACGGCAAATTAGAGATTAAAGATTCTGTAATCCTTGCCGAGCAGACCGACACACTCACTTTCGACACCTTGCCACAGCGCCTCAAAGAGCGCTTTCTCAATGCGCCCGTAGGGGGATATATCCTGACACCGGACTGCAGTTTCTACGACCGCCTGTGGTTCTACTCATCGGCATTGATACACCAAGCCGTGCCTCGGACATCGCTGTGGGACTGCGTAATGTGGTTTCACAATGATATTTCCAAGTCTGTAAAGCGCTTTGCTAAAAAAATCGGCGTAGCCGATGCAAGGATACTTTGGTCCATAATACTTGGCATTTCATTGTCGGACCGACTCAGCGACAACAATGCCCTGTTAGGCAATTCGAAGCGCTCTAATACAATCGCCGAGAAAATGCCATTCGACATATTCGAGTGCATCTCGCTGTCGGTAATCGATAAAATCGACATGGCAATCGGCCAAAGCGAGAATGCACGCAAGCGTCTGCGCACAATGACCGAAATGGTTCAGTCACTTCACGAATACGACGGCATGCCACATCGGCTAAACGACAAGGAAATCTGCCTCGGGCTTGCCATGGGATATTTCTACGCCAACAACACATCCAAGCTATCGACTTTGGATATCGACCATTTTATAAATGCTTGGGACTTAGGCAAGCCCTATCTCAGGGAGAAGACTGTAAAGAAATATATTGAAAGAGCTACCGAAATAATCAAAATAATATCGGATGATACGCACGATTGATCTCCACAACTTCAAGTGCTTCAAAGATGTAAGCTTCAGCACGAAGCCCCTCACCATCCTCACCGGCGCCAACGGTGCCGGTAAATCGAGCCTGCTGCAGGCTCTGCTGATGATGCGACAGAGCTATTCGCCCGAGGAACGCTCAATCGGCAACCGTATCACCCTGCAAGGCGACCTTATCAATCTGATAAGCAGCGACAAGGTGAAGAATAAGTTTGCCGAAGACAATTCTGTGACAATCACAGTCGACGATACCACCATGGACGATGACTTCACACTCGAAATAGTCAATGCAGGCACTACCGAGGTCGAACCGGATGCTATTTACTCCAACAACAGAGCGGAGGCCGTCGAAAAGATGTCGCTCTACGCCGACGATTTTCTATATCTGTATGCCAACCGCCTGTCGCCCGCGGCCGAGTACAAGCGCAGCGGTCGAACACTCTACACCGACAGCCGCCTGGGCGACCGTAGCGGCTCGGAGACGGCATTCTGCCTGCAGCGCGCTCTCGACGACAACACAGCACTTACGGTCGGCACGTTCGACCTCTCGGGCAACGGCGATGTGGCATCGAATGTCAGCCGCTGGATTTCGTACATCACAGGCAGCGAGCTTAAAGTCAAACCCGATTCTATAAGCACCGACCGTGTGAAGCTCATATTCACCCCACGCTGCGGCGAAGCCACCGATGCCACCAACATGGCCTTCGGCGACACATATATCCTGCCCATCGTCACAGGCATACTCACAGCACGCCCCGGCTCTCTTGTGATTGTGGAGAACCCCGAGGCACATCTCCACCCACGGGCACAGCGCCGCATGGGAGAGTTCCTCGCTGCTGCAGCCGAGGGTGGTATACAGTTATTCATCGAGACCCACAGCGACCACCTGCTCAACGGCATACGCCTATCGGCAAAGAAGGGTAAACTTGCGCCCGACAATGCCATAGTGCAGTTCATCGAAGAGACCAAAGGCGAACACCTCCGCCACGAGATAGAGCTTAAGGCCGACGGCACCCTCACCAACTGGCCACGGGGCTTCTTCAACGAATGGGAAGCTGCGCTGAGCGAACTCGTTGACTGAGAGCCATGGACGTGTATTTCAACGATTGGTCGTGCGCCGGTCAAGGCAGTCTCAGAAGCCATATAAACGAAATAAACGACTTCATCGCACTCCTCAAAGCACTCGCAGACACCCGCATATGCACAATGGTGCTCGACGTCAAGCCGTCGGCACTAACTCTGTGCGACTTTCCACTCAGCCAATGTCACATACCTATTGACGACTGCGCCGAGGCCGGTTTCAGGAGCCTCGTCTTAGGCATTTTCAACTACTTCGGACGCACGGAGCTTGACACCACACATATTTTCTCCAAGCCTGCCGCCAACGACTCTGTACTGCTTGGCAACGCACAATTCCACGGCTGCCCCTCGGCTAGCCTCTGCTTCGACAATCTTTACGCCTCCGACAAAGTATACGGACTGAAAAACGGACGTCGGGCTTTTGTGACCAACCTTTACAAGCCCGAGAGCATCGACGTACTGGCGCCAAAACTATACTCCCGCACCCAATGCGCCACACACAAAGCTCTCGAAGAGCCGCTGTGGAACACCGACGCCACAAGCAAGTATATGGCTGACCTTGAAGAAAGAATCAAAGCCGATATACAGTCGCACCCCGACGAGAAGATTCACATTTTGCTGAAACATGCAACGGTGATTGCCAACCTAAACGGATGGATATACCACGAAAACGTATCAAAAAAGAACAGCAACCGAGGTCGCATACGCCACATTTTCAAAGCGGCCGACCTTAGCGGCACAGCTTACCTGAGCGTCGACCTTGAGAAAACAAACGTCTATTTTGAACTGCACGACAAGCGTGGACACCACCGAGGCGAATACAAATGGGACGGCACCAAATCGGACGACGGCGATAACAAAGCCTACCACGACATCGATGTGTGACAGACCCGAACATTAGGCCTGCCGGCGGCGTTATAGCTCATGGTTGACAAAATGTCAGTCGCCGACTGACAAGAACCCGTTTGGCGCGATATTTGCATAAATACTCTCAGAACATCGAAAAAACATAAAAATATATTCTACTATGAAACTCAAACCACTTGCCGACCGCGTAATCATACAACCCACGGCGGCAGAAGAAGTGACAGCATCGGGCATCATTATCCCTGACTCTGCTAAAGAGAAACCTCTCCGCGGAACGGTTCTCGCCGTAGGCAACGGCACCAAAGACGAAGAAATGGTGCTCAAAGAAGGCGACAAAGTCCTCTACGGCAAATATGCGGGCACCGAAATCGACCTCGACGGCGAAAAAGTGCTCATAATGCGCCAGAACGAAGTCCTCGCTGTCATCGAATAACAACATAAAAACATATCATCATGGCTAAAGAAATCAAATTCAATATCGAAGCTCGCGACGAGCTTAAAAAAGGTGTCGACGCCCTTGCCGACGCCGTCAAAGTGACCCTTGGCCCCAAAGGCCGCAACGTAATCATCGGCAAACAGTTCGGCGCGCCCCACATCACAAAAGACGGCGTAACCGTTGCACGTGAAGTCGAGCTTGAAGACCCCATGCAGAACATGGGCGCTCAGCTCGTCAAAGAAGTGGCATCGAAGACAGGCGACGACGCAGGCGACGGCACAACCACAGCTACCGTCCTGGCCCAGGCAATCATAGGCGTAGGCCTCAAGAACGTGACCGCCGGAGCAAACCCCATGGACCTCAAACGCGGCATCGACAAAGCCGTGGCAGAAGTTGTGGCAGGCATAGGCGAAATGAGCGAAGAAGTAGGCGACGACTTCAAGAAAATCGAAGACGTGGCACGTGTTTCGGCAAACAACGACGAAACAATAGGACGCCTCATCGCCGAAGCCATGGAGAAAGTCAAGAAAGAAGGCGTAATCACCGTCGACGAAGCAAAAGGCACCGAAACGACAATCGAAGTCGTTGAAGGCATGCAGTTCGACCGTGGCTACATATCGCCCTACTTCGTTACCGACACCGAAAAAATGGAGTGCGTAATGGACAGCCCCTTCATCCTGCTCCACGACAAAAAAATCTCCAACCTCAAAGACATCCTGCCCGTCCTCGAAGCCACCGCACAGAGCGGACGTCCCCTGCTTATCATCGCTGAAGACGTCGACCAGGACGCTCTCGCAGCCCTCGTGGTGAACCGTCTCCGTGGCTCGCTCAAAATCTGCGCCGTCAAAGCTCCCGGCTTCGGCGACCGCCGCAAAGAGATGCTCGAAGACATCGCCATCCTCACCGGCGGTACCGTCATCTCCGAAGAAAAAGGCATGCAGCTCGCAAACGCCACCATGCAGGACCTCGGCACGGCAAACCGTGTTACCGTCAACAAAGAAAACACCACCATCGTAAACCGCGACGGTAACAAAGAGAAAATCGCTGCCCGCGTAGCCCAGATTAAGGCTCAAATCGCACAGACGACAAGCGACTACGACCGCGAGAAACTCCAGGAACGCCTCGCCAAACTCGCCGGCGGCGTGGCCGTGCTCCACGTAGGCGCACCCTCCGAAGTCGAGATGAAAGAAAAGAAAGACCGCGTCGACGACGCCCTCAGCGCCACTCGCGCGGCTATCGCCGAAGGCATCGTGCCCGGCGGCGGCGTAGCATACATCCGCTGCCTCGACCGTCTCGCCAAGCTCAAAGGTGCCAACGACGACGAGCAGACAGGTATCGCCATCGTAGAACGCGCCATCGAAGAACCTATCCGCCAGATTGCAGCCAACGCAGGCGTCGAAGGAGCTGTCGTTGTTCAGCGCGTACGCGATGGAATAGCCGACTTCGGCTACAACGCACGCACCGACAAATACGAGAACCTCATGGCCGCAGGCGTAATCGACCCGGCCAAAGTAACCCGTGTAGCCCTCGAAAACGCCGCTTCAATCGCCGGCATGTTCCTCACCACAGAATGTGTCATCGCCGAGAAGAAAGAAGAAAACCCGGCAGCCCCCGCTCCCGGCATGGGCGGCATGGGCGGCATGATGTAAGCCAACGCACATAAAAAACAATTGTGTAGGAGATAAACATCTCATAATACGATGTTTATCTCCTATTTTCGTTTTTACCTTACACCAGTTAGATTATGCCCTTGCCGGCCGAACAAACAACAAAGGCACATCCGAGTATGAATGCACCTTTATTTACTTATTCTAAAGAATGTTACTTCCTGTAGATTGTCTTACACGCCGAGAACGATAGCGGGAGAAATATTCAGTTTCTTACTGAGAACTCGTCCGACCTGCAAGGTAGGCTCACTCTTGCCGGAGAGATATGCACAAACTCGCGAAGGACTTACGCCAATTAATTTGGCAAGAGAAGCCTGATTCAGACCCATCTCATACATGCGTAGCTTAATCACATCGACAAGCGTCGGGTCTCCGACAGCATAGTGTGCCTCGGAATAATCAGCGACGAGATTTGAGAGAAGAACCAACTCGATGTAATTCGGGTCTGTCTTCGGCGTTTCGTCGTTGACGAGAGGGAGCAGCTGCTCCACCCTTGCAACGGCCCATTCATACTGGCTTTCATTTTCAATCTTAGTCATATCCTTATACTATTAGATGGTGGAACAATCAATTCGGTCATACTCTGCATGTGTGCCTATAAAGCGAATATAGACAAACTGCGGTCTAAACTGAACAACAACTACCAACCTATAATCGTTGCCCTTGATATTGAATACATAGTGCTGATTGCCTACATAGTCAACAGAGTTGAAAGTATCTTTTATGTCAGCAAGTGTCTTCCATTGGCTGCTTTTCACTTTCCTTATCCAATCCTGGATGGCTGATTTGGCTTCCGGATGGCAGTCCGCATAATCCTTCAAGGGTTTTTCGGTGAATATCCTCATTGTCGGTTATTGTTGTTTGATATTGCAAATTTAGCAATAAAATTTCTTTTTACGGAATTCCCAAATAAAAAAATACTTGAGCATTATCAAATAAGCAAATGTGTTTGGTGCAATATAGACATTCCAATATATATTTACGTATTTTTGCCCTCTGCCGCATTCTCTAAGAGCGCCGTACATTCATCGGCGCTCTTATAGCCTCATACCCCATGAAAAAACTAAGCTATCTATGCCTTGGCCTCAGCGGCCTCACGACTCTCCACAACCCGTGCGCCGTGGCCGCAGCCGAAACCGGCAAAAACGACATTCGCAAACCAAATATCGTGCTGCTACTGACCGACGACCAGGGCTACGGCGACATACGCTGCTATGGCAACCCCGACGTCAACACTCCCAATCTTGACAGGCTCGCCGCAGAGGGTACGCGTTTTACCGACTTCTACGCCGGTGCCGCCGTATCGACCGCATCGCGTGCCGGACTGCTCACAGGCCGTTATGCCGAACGCGTCGGGACGCCGGGAGTGCTCAGCGACAACTCCGACAAAGGCATCAGGCCGGGAGAGTTCACATTGGCCGACTATCTCAAACAAAACAACTACGCCACAGGCATGGTCGGTAAATGGCACCTCGGCTGCCAGCCGCAGTACATGCCCGTCAGGCACGGGTTCACCGAGTTCTTCGGTCTGCCCTACTCTATGGACATGTGGCCATTCCATCCCCAGCCCAGCCACCAGTACAAGCCGCTGCCGCTCTACAACAACGAAGAAGTGGTCGAATACAATCCGCAGGTCGACCGCATGACAACCCGTCTCACCGAGCGAGCCGTAAAATTCATCAAAGACCACAAAGACGAGCCGTTCTTTCTCTACTTCCCCTACACTCAGCCGCACGTGCCCCTTGGCGTGTCCGACAAGTTCAAAGGCAAATCAGGGCACGGCCTTTACGCCGACGTGCTGATGGAAATCGATTGGTCCGTAGGTCAAGTGATGAAAACCTTGAAAGACAACGGACTCGACGAAAACACCATCGTGATTTTTACATCCGACAACGGCCCTTGGCTCAGCTACGGCAACCACGGGGGCTGTACCCTCGGCCTGCGCGAAGGAAAAGGCACCACCTTCGACGGCGGACAGCGCGTGCCAATGATAATGCGCATGCCCGGCACAATCCCGGCAGGCAAAGTATCCGATCAATTCTTCTCTGCGCTCGACATCACACCCACCTTAGTAGCCCTGACCGGTGCCGAGATGCCTCGCATGAACGCCTTCGACGGCGAAAACGCCTGGGACATAATGACAGGCAATCCCGACAGCACACACAAGCCGTTCTACTTCGTCAACAACTGCAAGGTAGAGGCCGTGCGCGACGGCAAATGGAAATGCGTCGCTCCCCATCACTATCGCATCGTCACCGAGCCTGGGCGCGACGGACGACCGGGCAAGCAAATCAACAACGGTGCATATACCGGCTTAGCGCTATTCGACATGGAGACAGACCCGTACGAAAGCAACAATCTCGCCGATAAATATCCCGAAATCGCAGCAGATATGCTGAAAATGATTATGGAATATCAACTCGACATCGACAAAGCCGTAAAAGCAAAATAACTTACTTTTTTGCGACAACCCCAAAGCGGCCTCGGCGATACAATCGTCGGGGCCGCTCCACGTTTCAACTATTTATTTATGAGAGCCTTGAAGTCCAGTATCACTACTCGGCTACAAGGACGAGGGATGCTTCAGTTTCTTTCGCTGCTTATGTATAACAAGTTCAAAGAACATTTTCCGTCTCAAAAACGCTAAAAGAATATAAGAATTATGCAAACTCTTGCTTATTTTTGTTAATCGCAATGCCTGCCCGAAGCATAGAACGACATGGATTTTGCCATATTCTTTTTTTTACGTATTTTTGCGTTCAGAACCAATGGATTATTGCATATGAAAACGATACTGTCCGCCACCATCATGCTGTCCGCCGCTTTCGGCGCGGCAGCCGCCGACGCACCTCTGTGGATGCGCGATGCCAAAATATCGCCCGACGGCAAACACATAGCCTTTACATACAAAGGCGACATATACACAGTAGCCTCGGCCGGAGGCGAAGCCCTGCGCATAACATCTCAGCCATCCTACGAGACTTCGCCTATTTGGAGCCCCGACAGCAAGACCATCGTTTTCGCATCTGACCGCAACGGAAACTTCGACATCTTTGCCGTGGCTGCCGACGGCAAATCGCCGCAATGGAAACGCCTAACCTTCAACTCGGCATCGGAGACACCCGAAGCCTTTACGCCCGACGGCAAAGCCGTGCTCTACTCAGCCGCCATACAAGACCCGGCGAGCAGTGCCCTATACCCTTCGGGCCGCATGACCGAACTATACTCAGTACCATTGGCCGGCGGCGCGCCCACACAAATCCTGGCAACTCCGGCACGCTCGCTCTCTTGGGCGAAAGACGGCAAAAGCTTCCTCTACCAAGACGTCAAAGGCTTTGAAGACACTTGGCGTAAGCACCACACATCGTCGGTGACACGCGACATATGGCGATATATACCGGCAACAGGGAAACACGAAAAAGTAATCGACGCGCCCGGCGAAGACCTCGACCCTGTCGATGCCGACGACTACATCTACTTCTTGAGCGAACGCGCTCCGCAAAAATCGCTCAACGTATACCGCGCCCCGAAATCCGACCCGTCAGCGGCAAAGGCCCTTACGAACTTCCGCAAACATCCCGTGCGCTTCCTGAGCCGTGCCGACAACGGCACCCTTGCTTTCGGATACGACGGCGAGCTATACACCCTCGCGCCGACATCGGGTGCCAAACCGGTAAAGGTAAAAGTCAGCATCAATGCCGACTATCCGCAGGAAATAGAAAAACTCTCGGCGACACGCGGCGTGTCGGGAGCCACTGCTTCGCCCGACGGCAAGCAGGTCGCATTCCTCTATCGCGGCGACGTATATGTGACATCGACCGAATACCCTACCACCAAACAGATTTCCGACACCCCGGCGGCTGAGAAACATCTCAGCTGGGGCAACGACAGCACGCTATACTACGTCTCGGAGCGCGACGGGCGCTACAACATCTACCGCGCCACATTCGACAAATCGCTCGACGAGCCCGACTTCGCGCACGCAACTGTAATACACGAAGAACCCGTCTTCAAAGCCGACGGGCACGAACGCACCGTGCCCGAAGTGTCGCCCGACGGCAAGAAACTCGGCTTCATCCTCGACCGCAACAAACTGTGCGTAATGGACTTGAAGTCGAAAAAAGTGACACAGCTCACCGACGGCTCGACAAACCGCAGCCGTTCGGGCGGCTTCAACTTCCGCTGGTCGCCCGACTCGCGGTGGCTCGCACTCGAAATCGTCGACCGGCTCCACGACCCGTACTCCGACATCGCCATCATCAACGTCGCCGACGGCTCTATAGCCAACATCACAAACAGCGGCTATTTCGACGCCGACCCCAAATGGATTTTCGACGGAAACGCCCTCATGTTCACATCCGAACGCTACGGCATGCGCAACCACGCATCGTGGGGTTCGGAGAGCGACGTATTCTTCGTGTTCATGAACCAAGAGGCATACGACCGCTACAACCTATCCAAAGAAGAGCGCGAAATCTATGACAAGAAGAAAGCCGACGAGAAAAAGAACAAGGACAAAGCCGAAAAAGACGGCAAGAAAGACGACGGCAAAAAAGACAAGAAAGACGAAGTCGAGCCTATCGTAGTCGAACTCGAAGGCATCTCCGACCGTCAGATGCGCATCACGCCCATGTCGACCGACGTCATCGACGCCATTGTCGACGGCGACAAGACTCTATACTTTATCTCCGGAGCCGACGACGGCACATTCATCTGGGAACTCGACCTCAACGAAGGCGACATGTCGATGAAACGTCGATACTCCGAATCGGCCTACTTCGACAAATCGGCCGACGGCAAACAGCTCTTCCTCTTCGGCTCAGGCCTCAACAAATTCGGTTCTACAATCAAACCAATCAGCTTCCGTGCCGAAAAGACACTCGATGCGGCAGCCGAACGCGCCTACATGTTCGACTTCGTCGAGCGTGAGGAGCGAGAACGCTTCTACACCGCCGACATGCACGGCGTCGACTGGAAGAGCATGAGCAGCGACTACCGCAAATTCCTACCCCACATAAACAACAACTACGACTTTGCCGAACTGCTCAGCGAATGGCTCGGCGAACTGAATGTTAGCCACACAGGCGGACGCTTCATGGGTAGCCCCGACTCTGCCGCGCCCGAACGCACAGCAACATTGGGCGCACTCTATGACCTGACATACACCGGCAAAGGCTCACGCATAGCCGAGGTGCTGCCCAAATCGCCCTTGGCAGCCGTCAGCCCGGCCATAGCCGCAGGCGACATCATCATGCAGGTAAACGGCAAGGACATCACAACCGAAATGCCGCTCGACAGGCTTCTTGCAAACGCAGCCGGCAAACGCACCCAGCTCACACTCCGCGCCGCCGACGGCTCTGAGCGCAAAGTGGTGGTAAAACCGATTTCTTCGGGACGTCAGAGCGCACTCCTCTACGACCGCTGGGTCAAACAACGCGCTCACGATGTCGACAGCCTCTCGAACGGTCGCCTCGGATACGTGCACATAAGTTCGATGGACGACGATTCCTTCCGCAAAGCATACTCCGACCTCCTCGGCAAATATAACGACCGCGAAGGCGTAGTAATCGACATACGTTGGAACGGCGGCGGACGTCTGCACGAAGACATCGAAGTGCTCCTAAGCGGACAGAAATACTTCACCCAGGAAATACGCGGCGACGCCACATGCGACATGCCGTCGCGCCGATGGAACAAACCTTCGGTGATGCTCATAGCCGAGCCTTGCTACTCCAACGCGCACGGCACTCCATGGGTCTACAAACACCGCGGCCTCGGCAAACTCGTTGGCATGCCCGTGCCCGGAACAATGACTTCGGTGAACTGGGTAACCCTACAGGACCGCTCACTCGTATTCGGCATACCCGTAGTCGGATACCGCCTTGCCGACGGCTCAGTCCTCGAAAACCAACAGCTTGAGCCCGACGTAAAAGTAGCCAACGCCCCCGAAGTAATAGTCACCGGCGTCGACCAACAGCTGCGTGCGGCCGTAGACACACTGCTCCGGCAAATCGACAAGAAATAACGCCTATGAAAATCATAGCGGAAAGCAGCAGCACACGCACCGAGTGGTCCTTGGTCGACGGCACCGAAGTGGTCGAGCACGCATTCACCACCGGCATAAACCCCTACTTCCAAAGCCGGCGCGAGATATCGCACAGCGTGCGTCTCGCACTGCCCGAAACATTCTTCAAACGCCGCTGGTCGCACATCTTCTTCTACGGCGCCGGATGCGCCAACAAAGAAAAATGCAAGATTGTCGAGTCGTCGCTCGTGGCCCAGTTCAAGACTCCCGTCACCGTCGAGAGCGACCTCCTCGGAGCCGCACGCGGCTTGTTGGTGCGCAAACCCGGACTCGCCTGCATTCTCGGCACAGGTTCGAACTCCTGCCTCTACAACGGCAAAGAAATCGTAAAGACAGTAGCGCCCCTGGGCTTCATCCTCGGCGACGAAGGCTCGGGCGCATACATGGGAAAGACAATGCTCGCAGACATGCTTAAAGGCCTCGCTCCTGCCGACCTCACAGAAGCATTCTTCGAGCAATTCATGGTCACGCCCAACACACTGCTCGACAGCGTCTACAACAACGGCCTCGTCTCACGCGTCCTGTCGCAGTACAGCACCTTCCTCGCCGGACACATCGACGAGCCATACTGCCACGACCTCGTCTACAACGCCTTCATCCGCTTTTTCGAACGCAACCTCACCGCCTACGACTACCATACCCAATCGGTGAACTTCGTCGGCTCGACGGCCACACGCTACAGCGACATCCTCCGCGAAGCTGCCGCCGACTTCGGCATCAAAATCGACAAGCTCATCCAATACTCCATGCCCGGACTGATAGAGTACCACGCCAAAGACTGAGCTTTGACATGACATCAACGTCTCTAACACAGTTGAGATGTGTGCATATTTTATCAACAAATCTCCAAATTGAAAATCATGGGAATTTTACACTGAAATTTGTTGGAATTTATGATTGAAAACCACGGTAATTTTATAACTTTGCAACAAATACATTGTTACCGAAACTTTTATCGGCTAAATTAGTTTACACTTAACAACAGCTTATTGGACTCCCATGTATTACACCAGGCTCATAGAAAACGAGATTGAACTGAAATTAAGAACTTCAGGAGCTGTAGTTGTTGCCGGCCCCAGATTTTGTGGCAAGACCACCACGTGCATGCTTTATCAAAAAAGTTTTATAAAGCTGAACACCAAGCAGTCCATCGCTATGGCACGGATAAATCCAAGAGGTGTTTTAAACGGAGAAAAGCCACGCCTCATAGATGAATGGCAAAAGGCGCCCGATATATGGAACCAAATAAAAGACGACTTGGATTTCGACTATCAGTTTGGAAAATACATACTCACGGGAAGTTCAACTCCGGCTGACAAAACAGAAGTCCATCACAGCGGTGTCGGTAGAATCACGCCTATTAAGATGAGACCCATGAGTTTGTGGGAATCAAAAGAATCCAAAGGCTCAATTTCCTTGACTGACTTGTTCAATGGCTCAAACAATTATCCTTGGGATGTTAATGCCGAAACCACCCTCGAGGATATCGCCTTCTTCATGTGCCGCGGTGGATGGCCTATATCGGTATTGGCTTCGAAAGATATTGCATTAGAAATAACCAAAAACTATTATAACGGATTATTCGTATTCGAAGATTGCGAGAATGAGCGTTTCAGGAACAAACGCCCTGATGTGCTCAGAATGATACTAAGAAGTTATGCCCGTCACATTTCAACAGAGGCTTCCATTACTACAATCATAGCCGATGTACGCCAAAACAACGAACGCACAATGGATGCAAAAACTTTCGATGACTACATGGAAGCTTTGAAAGATTTGTATGTGCTCGAAGATATACCGGCATGGAATCCGAACATTCGCTCTAAAACATCAATCAGAAGCACTCCCACAAGACATTTCATCGATACATCTATTGCTTGCCGTTCATTAGGGATTGGCCCGAAAGACCTTATGCACGATTTGGAAAGTTTCGGATTGTTCTTTGAGGATTTTGCAGTAAGAGACCTGTCAATCTATGCAAACTCCATTGGCGGAACAGTTTCTCATTACCGAGATAATACCGGGTTGGAGTGTGATGCAGTCATTCACCTTGAAGACGGAAGATGGGGTGCAATAGAAATAAAACTCGGTGGAGACGATTTGATAGACTCCGGGGCAAACTCTCTGAAAACATTGCGAAATAAAATAATAGAAAAAAGCGAAGAACAAGCGCCTTCATTCTTGATGGTGCTGACAGCTGTCGGAGGTGCCTATCAGCGCGAAGACGGTGTATATGTCGCACCAATAACTTTGTTAAAGCCATAAACCGGCTGCGCAATCCATTTTGCTTTACGCGAATATAGGCGAGCGATAAAAGCTATCATTTTATTGCGCCAATATCGGAATTAAGGGACCCAAGGTCAAGCCTCAACGCAAATCATACTGCTGTTCTTCAACGATTTTTCAGCTTTAGGCGTTTCTTCATAATAAATTGTCGCTAAATTTGCCATATGAAGTTGATTGAACTGAATTTGCAACGTATAATCGACCTTTGCCGCAAGCACAGGGTCAAGTCTTTGGCTGTCTTTGGCTCTATACTCACCGATAGATTCAACGACCAAAGCGACATCGACTTGCTTTGTCAATTTCGACACCACCGACCATGAAAAGTGGGATTACGTCGGCAACTATTTCGATTTAAAAGATTCTTTAGAACAATTGTTCAATCGAAAGGTTGATTTAGTTGAATACGGCAAGAATCCCAACCCAATATTCAAGGCGTTGGTTGACAAGAAAAAACAGATGATTTATGAATGATTATATAGCCGTTTATATCTACGATGTCAAGAAAGCCCATCGAGAATTATCCGGCCACCGGCTGTGGAGCCGCACCGGATGAAAACCGTAGCGCGCGACGTATCCGCGCAAAAGCCACGAACATAATTATGTCGGTCAGCGTCCACGACAGCGGATATATCATCAGCAGACCGGCAAAGGAGCCGTCAGCCGGGAAAAACGCCACCCAAAGCAGGCGCAGCACACATGTGCCGAATATGGTAATCAAGGCCGGAGTCATCGAATAGCCGAGACCTCTCATAACCGAGCCGGTCATCTCATAGTAGCAGGCGATAAACTGGAACAACAACACAGCGACAACTCTTTCTCCGGCAAAGAACAGCACTTCCGGGTCGGCAGTAAAAGCGCTGACAAAAAAAGCGCGCTGCCATGTTATAAGCACATTCAGGAAAGCAGACGACACCACACTGTATATGAGACTTATACGCAACACGCGGCGGCAACGGTCGAGCTGCCCTGCCCCATAGTTCTGACTCGTAAACGCCACGGCAGTCTGTCCGAAGGCGTTGATAACAAAGTAGCAGTACATCTCATAGTTGATGGCCGCCGCAGAGCCTGCCGCTGCCGTCGCACCGAAGCCGTTGATAGCCGACAGTATAAAGACATTCGAAATCGAAAACACCGTGCTCTGCAACCCGGCCGGAATGCCCACCGCGCATATTTTGCGTAGCTGCGACCCATAAGGACGGATTGACGAAAAATCAAGCCTAATATCGCCCTTTTCCCTCACAAGGAGCATGGTAATGATGGCGGCATTAACAACATTGGATATTACGGTAGCCCATGCCACCCCGTCGACACCCATGCCGAAACCGATGACAAAGACCAGATTGAGACACACATTGACAATGCCCGAAGCCACAAGACTGTAGAAAGGCCTGCGCGTGTCGCCGACGCTGCGCAGAACCGCCGAACCGAAATTGTACACTATCATAAACGGCATGCCCACAGCATATATGCGCAGATAGAGAACCGCCTGGTCGAGACAGCTTTCGGGCGTGTCGAGAGCTTCGAGGATAGGCCGTGCCACAAGCTGCGAAACCGCAAGCATAAGCACGCCGCTGACAACGGCGAGGATTGCCGACGCCGACACCGCGGCACGCACGCCACGGCTGTTGCGCTGCCCTATATAGTTGGCAATCACAACATTCACGCCCACAGAAAGGCCTATGAACATGTTGATAAGCAAGCCTATCACCGGCCCGTTGCTGCCCACAGCGGCAAGGGCATCGCTGCCGGCGAAACGCCCCACAACAGCCACATCGACCGAGTTGAACGACTGCTGCAGCACACCGCTGGCAATCAGCGGCAATGCGAAAGCCAACATAGGCATAGCCAAGGGGCCGCTGAGCATATCGACGTTTTTCGCTTTCATACTATATTATTTCTACCTTTCTCAAAAACGACATAAGGGCATAAGCAACCGTTTCGGTGTGTCTTATGTCCTTATGTATATGGCGTGCAGACACGCCGTGATTGTTATTTCTTGCCTACGAGGGCACGGGTGTCGCGTGCTATCATAAGCTCTTCGTCGGTCGGAATCACGCAAACTTTGACACGCGACGAAGCCGACGAAACGACAGTCTCCGTTCCGCGCGTGCGTGCATTGACATCCTTGTCGATGTCAACGCCCATGAAACCGAGCGTCGAGCATACATCGGCACGCAATCCTGCCTGGTTTTCGCCCACGCCGCCGGTAAAGACTATGATGTCCACGCCACCCATCTCGGCTGCATAAGCACCTATATATTTGGTTATGCGCAGCTCGTACATATCGAGCGCCAGACGCGCACGTTCGTTGCCCTCTGCAATGGCGGCTTCAATTTCGCGCATGTCGTTGCTTACGCCGCTTACGCCGAGCACACCGCTCTCTTTGTTTATGATAGTCTGCAGCTGTTCTGCCGAAAGTCCGTGTTTGCCCATAAGGAAAGTCAGCGCACCCGGGTCTACATCGCCCACGCGAGTACCCATCATAAGCCCTTCGACAGGTGTGAGCCCCATCGAAGTGTCGATGCACTTGCCACCGTCGACAGCCGCCATCGAAGCGCCGTTGCCTATGTGGCAGGTAATGATGCGCTGACCGGCAATGTCTACACCAAGGAAATCGCACACTCGCCGGCTCACGTAGCGATGGCTCGTTCCGTGGAAGCCATAGCGGCGCACACCGTCTTCTTTGTAATATTTATACGGCAGGGCGTACATATATGCCTTGGCAGGCATCGTCTGATGGAAGGCCGTGTCGAAGACGCCCACCTGAGGCACATCGGGCATAAGCGCCGTGATGGCGTCGATGCCGGTCATGTTTGCCGGATTATGGAGCGGAGCGATGTCGTAGCACTCGCGTATTTTGGCCTTTACGGCATCGTCGATGAGCACGCTTTCGCTGAATTTCTCGCCCCCATGCACCACGCGGTGACCCACAGCGTCGATTTCACCATAGCTCTTGATGCAACCCTCTTTGGGGTCGGTGAGGTTAGCAAGTATCGCCTTTACGGCATCCTGATGGTCGATAAGCCCGAGTTCGACAGTTTCTTTGCTGCCGTCCTGGCGTTTGAATTTGAGGAAACCGCCGGGAAGACCGATTTTTTCCACTCCGCCTTCGGCAAGGGTGCGGTCGGAGCTGTCCTCCAAATCAATCAGCTTATATTTTACCGAGCTGCTGCCTGAGTTCAAAACAAGGATTTTCATTATTTCGATTGTTTTAGGCCTATGGCCTGATTACATGTGATGATGATAGTCTTGTAGATGTCTTCTGGGAAGCATCCGCGCGAAAGGTCGTTGACAGGCGCCGCCAAGCCTTGAAGCACCGGTCCTACGGCCTGCACGCCGCCTAGGCGCTGCACAAGCTTATAGGCAATGTTGCCCACTTCGAGGTTAGGGAACACCAGCACATTGGCTCGTCCGCTGAGCTGACTGTTGGGCGCTTTGCTGTTCGCCACCGAAGGCACAAGCGCGGCATCTGCCTGGAGTTCGCCGTCAAGAATCAGTTCGGGCGCCATTTCTCGGGCTATATGCGTTGCCTCTATCACCTTATCGACCTCAGGGCTTTTTGCCGAGCCCTTGGTCGAGAACGAGAGCAATGCTACGCGCGGCTCTATGCCGGCAATATCGTGGGCGGTGCGTGCCGCCGATACGGCAATCTGGGCAAGTTCAGGAGCCGTTGGATTGGGCACAACGGCACAGTCGGCAAAGATAAGGATGCCGTCGGTACCATAAGGCGAGCCTTTGGGCAACAGCATGACGAACGCACCCGACACCACGCTGATGCCCGGAACGGTCTTGATTACTTGGAAAGCGGCACGGAGCACGTTACCCGTGGTGTTCATGGCACCGGCCACCTGGCCGTCGGCATCGCCGGCCTTCACCATAAGGCATCCGAGATACAGCGGATTGGCCGTTGTCAGGCGCGCCTCTTCCATCGTAATGCCCTTGCTTTTGCGGAGTTCATAGAACAAAGGCGCATAACGGTCGATGACAGCCTCATCGGCAGGGTCGACAATGGTGGCAAGCCCGACATTGGCAAGTTTAAGCTCCTTGGCCATGTTGAGAATGTCTGCTTTGTTGCCTATAAGGATTATGTCGGCAAGATTGTCGGCTACGATACGGTCGGCGGCAGTCAGTGTGCGAGCCTCAAGTCCCTCGGGGAGCACTATCCGCTGACGATGTTCGCGCGCATTGCGCGTAAGATGTTCAAAAAGGTCCATTTTTCTTTGAACTAAAAAGTGTTTCGTTTTACTCTACAAAGGTACGGGTTTTCGAGTGCACATGCAACTTTTGACGTCCGATATTGTTTTCTTTAAAAGCGGATGCAACACACCGCATGTTTCAACTTTTACAAAACTTCATAGCATCTTTCCACCATGTCCCGCTCTAAAACCGACCGCCGCAACCGCACAAGCGTATGGATTGCCATAGGCGCAATTTTCCTAATCATCCTGCTTATTCTTTGGCTCACTTTCGCCGACTTGACGGGCAACACCGACGTTGCGGCCTTCCTTGCACCGTATATAGTCAACCAACCTATAGGATAGCGTATTATGGACGAACTGATGAACATGACACCCGAAAACATCGGGTGGCTTATCTGGCTCGTATGGGCCTTGGTCGGAGTGTTTGAAGCACTCGCCGCGCAACGCTATATGGGCGGACGACGCGTGCTGCTGTTCGACCTCGTTATCGGTGTAGTGGCTGCCGTCCTCGGCGGATATCTGTCTACTCAGACCCTCGGTGACACGCCGGTGCAGTTATTCCTGATTTCTGTGCTCGGCGCGATTTTCTTCGGAGCAGCGGCCTTGATGCTGACAGGATTGCTGATGCGGCACTTCCGAAACGACCAATAGCCGCGTCAATACCACTCGATGCCGTTGGTACGCGACGAACGTTTGTCGTACTTCAAGTCGGAAAGCATCGACGAATTGACGGATATGTGGAAGTTATAGCTCTTGTACGGCCCCACAGGCACAAAACTGGCACGCATAGTAAAGCAATGCAGGTCGCGCGAAATGTTGCAGTTCATATATGCGAGTTTGTGGGTGTCGAAGTTATATGATGCAGTGAACGAGAAATTCCATCCCGGCGTAGGCCTGATGTTGCCCGACAAGGATAAATTCTGCGTTATTCGCCCGTCGAACTCCATCTTCTGCTTGTTGAAAGCCCCATAGCCGTAGTTTATGGAGTAGTTGAACGTCAGGCTCCACGGAACCTGCCACTTGGCATATCCGTCGGGATTCATCTCCACGCCCGAGTCGGAACCGCCGCTGCGGTCGTCCTCCTCATCGTCAAGTCCCTGCTGATATTGTTCGCCCGACATATTTGCATTGTTGTTTCCGTCGTCGGGCTTGTCTTTCTTTTTCTTGCGTTTGAATGTATCGTTGTTGAAAGTGTACGAGAACGACGTGCCCGTACGCATCAGACGTCCGAGACCCTTTCCGGCTGCAAGCCTTGTCTTATTGAGTTTTACGGGAGTGCCTGCCGAGTTCAGGCCGTAGGTATATACATCCCATGTCGCCTGAAGATTGAGATTGAAATTCCGGGCAAGACGCAACATGATTGAAGTCGACAGGTCGCTCCACCGCAACGAGTCGGCGGCAAAGTTGTAGCTCTCCGATATGTTGAGGTTTTCTATAAGCGAGATTTTCTTCTCGCCTATGGAGTCGTTGTCCGACTTCACTTTCATCTCAAGGTTATTGGCAAGGTTGAGCGACAAAGAGCCCGTCTTGCCCTCCGACGGCACTCCGAAAAGAGCGTTAGGGAAATATGAGTATTTGCGCACCTGCTCCATACCGCGGCTGTCGACATAATTGTAACTCCCGTAATAGCCGAAGAACGACGAAGCAAAGTCGGGCGCGCCCGAGAACGACAGCGACGGCGTCAGAACATAACGTATCATCTTGACTTTCTTGCCGAAAACTCCCAAAGGCTGGAAAAACGCATACACCTTTGTGTCCATAGACACCGATGCCTGGAAGTCCCACACATTGTAGAAGTTATACGACGTGTCCATACGCTCGATGGCCTGCTCCTCATCCCAATGCCGGCGCACCTTCGTGGTGTACATGCGGTCGGTGAGGTTGAGCGACGGAGTTATGTTTATGTAGTTGAACACGTTGAACGTAGCCGAAATAGGCACGGTGTGCCTCATGCCGTTGCGCCAGTCCTTTACAAGACTCTTCTTGAAAAACTCGTTCTGCTTCGATGTTAGCGAATTCTGCAACAGTCCCGTATAAGACAACTTGATTTTTTCATACCACTTCTCGGCTCCTATGGCCTTTTTGCGCTTGAAAGGATAGACCTGCGAAAGACTCACGGTGACGTTGGGGAACGAAACCGACAAGGTCGAGTCCTGAGTACGCTGGGCAATATTGAATGTCGTCGACAGGCTCCACTTTGTCCCCGGAAAGCGGTAGGTCATATTAATCGTCGAACTCTTGGTATTTTCGGTAAACGACGGCGAATAATATGAATTAAGGTCGTTGCGCGTATAGCCCGAAGTCGTGAAGTTGACACTTGCCGACAAGTTCATATTGGGGTTGGCCTTCGAGTCCTGCGTATGGCTCCACAGCACCTGGAAGTTGGTCTGCACCGAATGGTCGGGCGAGCCCTTCTCTCCCGTTATTGTTTTCAGATAACTGAGGTCGAACGAACCCGAGTACTTGTAGCGCTTTGCGTAGCTCGAACGCGCACGCAGCCCCCAAGAACCCTTTGTATATATTTCACCCGTAAGGGCAAGGTCTATGTTGTCGTTGATGGCAAAATAGTAGCCGCCGTCGCTGAGATAAAAGCCGCGGTTGTAGTCATCGCCGAAACTCGGCACGATTATGCCCGAGGCATACTTGCTCGTAAACGGGAAATAGCCGAAAGGCACGGCCAAAGGCAGCGGAAGTCCGGCCAGTACCATATATGCAGGGCCGACCACGATGTTCTTGCCCGGCCTTACTTTTGCCTTTGTGAGCTGAAAATAGAAGTGGGGATTGTCGTGATGGTCGCATGTGGTATATCTGCCGTCCTTAAGGAAAAACTCGTCTTCCGCGCCCTTCTTGGTCTTACCGCCGGTAAGATAGCCCTCGCCCTGCTGGGTGACTACGTTTGTAATATAACCCTTTTCGGTGCGGAAGTTATAGTTCATCGTTGCAGCCTCATACTCAGTTCCCTTTTCAGTGAAGATAGGCTTGCCGATTACCTCGCCTGTCGTATCCTCTCGGCCTACGGCATAGACGGTGTTGTCGTTAAGGTCCATCTGTATCTCGGCCGCATCAAGCTTTATGTCGCCGTATGTAACCGAACTGCTGCCGAACATGAACGCCGAATCGCGACGGACAATCAGCATCGAGTCTGTCGAGCTGAAATTCACAGGGGCATCGAGGTCGGTCTTGACATATTTTACCCTCGAATTAGACGGTTTGGCCTGCACCGGCACAGCCGGAAGCACCAACAGAGAGTCCTCACCCACCGTATCTACAGGCATAAGCGCCGGCACAAGTGTATCAGGAACGGTTACGGCATCATTGCCACCGTCGCCCGATCCGAATACCGTGAATGCACAGAGAGCCGCAAAAACGGCAAATATATATATAATGAGAGCTCTCAAGGAGTGTTTCTTCGTTTAGCTCGGCAAAAATACGGATTTTTTGCGAGAATACACCACCCTAAGCACAAAAAGGAACATCAACCAAGCTCTTCTTCGAGAAAACGGGCGGCGTCGGCAACGCAGTCATTGCATGCCCGAAGGGGGCATGTGGCGCCAAGCCCTTTCAGTTCCTTGCATATTGTCGAGCCATTCTGAGCCTTGAATTTTTCCATCAGTTTCTTCATCGAACGCATTGCCGCCGCACGGTCGCGCAATTTTAGGCCAAGCACCATACCGGCTCCGACAAGTGAACCGCAAGTACCCTCCAGATTGCCCATGCCGACACCGAAAGCCGCCGCTATGTTACCGGCAGTGCCTTCGTCGACACCTGCAATGTCGCAATATGTGCAGGCCACCGCCTGCGCGCAATTATACCGTCCACTCGCCTTACGTGCCACGGCCTCGTCTACTCTTGTATTCATATTATTATTTTTTTGCACAAAAATACGAATAAGCGAACGCAAAACCAAACTTGTTTGAGTTTTGCCGAGCATGAGTATTTAAGGCAACGCCAAAAATACAAATAATCTTTAAAACCAACCGCATATTTTCATACATCGTAAAAACTTTGAGTAACTTTGCAGAATACTACTGCAAAAAATCGCATGACCCAATCTTTGGTTTTCATATTCGCTGCGGCTATCGCTGCGCTGTTGAGTTTCGACAGAAAAGCCTATGCGGCCGCAAACGGCAACAGCTCTCCAATGCTCTTCGACCGCAAGCTCACCGACTCACTCAGGGGTATTGCCATCATCATGGTGATTATAGGCCATATAGGCAGCGCCATGGGTTGCCAACCCGTGGGTACATTAGGCTCGTTCGGCGTGGCGCTTTTTCTGTTCCTGTCAGGCTACGGCATCAACGAATCGTTCAAAAAGAACGGCCTGAAAAATTATTGGGGCAAAAAGCTGAAACGGGTATGGCTGCCATACGCCATTGTCATATCGACACTCGGCCTATATATCTATGACTTTACCGTTGGAGACTATCTTCTCAACATCGCATGCCTGAAAACAGAATACTGGTTTGTGGCATTCCTGGTAAAATGGTATATCGCATTTTGGCTTTTCACAAAGTTCTGCCCCAAGTATCGCATGGCTCTGATGACTGCATTCGGCCTTTTGGTGCTGTTTTTCTTCGGACGTCTGCCCGGAGAGCAGGCATTCTGCTTCGTAGCCGGTGTAGCCGCCTCGGTTTATTACGACAAGCTGAAGACAATAAACCGCAAAAATCTGATGCTTACAGCAAGCATCGGCATAGCGATATGCGGTATGGTATGGTTTCTTAAAGACTTCTACGCCATAGCCGACACTTTCGAGCCCGGCTCCTGGCAAATGAACTCCGTGAAGACGCTGATAAAAATGTCGGCGTGTGTCGGCATTGTTGCCGCGGCACACGCACTACCGTCGATATCCTACAGTCGCGTCCTTTTATTCATGGGCACGCTGTCGTATGAACTGTATCTTCTACATTATCCGTTCTACACCATGATCGACGGCTCAATCGCAAAAGCCGCCATGATGGTGGCCGGAGCAATCGCCGGTGCAGTGCTTCTCAACATGACCCTGAAGAAAATCGACAGCCGCCTGACGACCATCACTCTATCTGCAAAATGACAAAAAACGCCCATAAGACAAATCGTTGGATAGACAGGCGCTTCTTGTGCCTCTCTGTAGTCGCCACACTTGTTTTCGGGCTATGCGTCACGGCGGTGGAGTTTCACGAAATTCCTGTTTCCGATTCAAAATCTTTCTTCGTGCTCATCGGCCAATGGTCTGTGGTAACGGCGGCAGCACTACCCGTATTCATTCTGATGCTCGCCAACCGTTGGGTCGCATTCATTGCCATGCCTCTGCTCGGGCTGCTCTGCGGCATCGCGGTCTATCTGCGGCTTGCGTTCCACATTACCCCAACTCCGGAACTTGTCGAAATAATAGCTGCCAACGACCCCGCCCTCGGCAAAGACTTCGTAAGCCTTGTAAGCATAGCTTTCGCTGCCGCAGGACTTGCCATCGGCGTCGCCCTCGGGTGGTGGCGATGGCATAAAATCAGCATCGGGCCGCTTCAATCGGCTTTTGCCGCAGGAATAGGCATCGTCGGCATATTTTTGGCCGTAACAGTCAGCCCACGGCTACGCGACTCGCTTTCGGCACGGATGCCCTACTCCTTTGTCCACTCTGTGCGGGGATTTCTCAAGAACCGAAAGCCGCAATTCCAACGCGAACCATTTCCCGGCACTGCAGTCTGCAGAACCGATTCCTGCACCATAATACTTGTGCTTGGCGAATCGCTGCGAGCCGACCATCTGCAACTCAACGGCTACAACCGCAACACAACGCCTCTGCTTGCCGCCGACACCGCAACAATGAGCTTCGCACAGATGTATTCACCCGAATATGTCACACATAAGTCCCTGCCCGTAATACTCACACGGGCAAAAGACATCGACGACCTGCGTGCATGGCAAGAGCACTCTTTCATATCTCTGCTGAAAACAGCCGGATTCCGCACCGCATGGCTCTCAAATCAGGACGCCCTGACAAATTTGAACCGTCGCCCTGAAACACACGGGCAAAAAGACGGCACGAAAATAAAAGGCGTATCGTCGTACCGCGACTTCATGCTCGAAACCGACACTTTAATCTATGCCAACGGCGGTAAAAGCGACTACGTCTACTCCAAATGGACCGACAACTCCCTGCTTCCGTTCGTCGACGAGGAGCTGGCCACCGACAGCCCACACAAACTCCTCGTGCTGCATACCATAGGCTCGCATTGGTTCTACAACTCTCATTTCAACGAAGAGGTGTTCAAACCTGTCCTCGAATCAAAAACAAACGATATCGACCATCTCGACGCTCTCATAAATTCATACGACAACACAATTGTCGAAACCGACCGCTTTCTATACGAACTGACAAAGCGTCTGCAGCACCGCAACGCACTTTTGATATACATATCCGACCACGGAGAATCTTTGGGTGAAGGTGGCCGCTTTCTGCACAGCGGCGACTTTCCCGAACTCCACAACCCGGCATGCCTGGTTTGGGTCTCGCAGAAATATGCCGCCAATCACCCCTGCCGTTTTGAGGCATTGAAGAGAAATGCAGGCAAACCGGCATCAACCGAAAGCATATTCCACTCCGTCGTCGAAGGAGCCGACATCGACACTCCCGTTTTAGACAAAACCAAAAGCTTTTTCTATGAATATCCGTAAGTTCCTGATGCCCCCCCCTATTAGGAAAATAGCAACCGCCCTGGCCCGTTGGCGACAGCTTCGCGCCATGCCTTTGCGGCTTGAATTCATCCTCACAGACTACTGCAACCTCAACTGCAAAGGGTGCACACACTACTCTCCCTTGGCGGCCAAAGAGTTCACGCCTCTCGAAACCGTCGAAGCCTCTATGCAAAAGCTTTCCGAAGTGTGTGGCGGCAAGGTTGAAAAATGCTACCTCATAGGCGGCGAAACACTGCTCTACCCCCGGCTCAACGAAGCCATGCAGGCACTCCGCCGCCACTTCCCCACACAAACCTTATATGTGTTCACCAACGGCATAGCACTGCCGAAGATGGACGACAGTTTCTGGCAAACAGCTCGACAACAGAACTTCATCCTTGCCATAACCCGTTACCCTATTCATTTCGACTACGACGCCGCCATCGCCCTTTGTCACAAGTACGGCGTCAAGACCGAAATATTCGGCGACCGCACCTTGGCCGACTCCTTCTTCCGATTCGCCCTCGACCCGACAAAGAAACAGAACGCACGCATATCGCACTTCAAATGCTACAACCGGGGCTGCCTGTCGGTTATCGGCAACAGACTCTATCCATGCTCGATAAGCGGCTGTGTATCGCACCTCAACAAGGCCAAAGGCACTGCATTCGAGCACTGCGACGGCGACCGGCTCGACATAGACAAAATCACCGGCATCTCCCAAATACGACGTCTCCGCGACCGCCCGGTGCCTTTCTGCGCCTACTGCATCAACCCTCCGGCAACGGTAAAATACGGTCCGTCGGCTCGCGAGACATCCGAATGGGTAGAAACCGAAACAAACGTACAAGCCTAATTTTCTTGGCCTTTTATTAGGTCTGTTTCAAAATTTCTGCGTAATTTTGTGGTTGCTAACTATGCAACCGAAACAGCAACACGAATAGCAACACGATATGAAAAAACGCATCATCATCCTGGCAGTATTGCTCGCAGCCTGCTGCCTGGCAATCATTATCAAGATGGTAAACAAGCCTTCTACAGAAGAGAACCCCTTCCTGCAGCCGTACACCAACGAATACGGCATTCCCCCCTTCGACAAAATCAAATACGAACACTATCTCCCGGCTCTCAAAGCAGGCATAGAGCAGCAGAAAGCCGAAATCGAGGCCATCGTGTCGAACCCCGAACCGGCAAACTTCGACAACACCATAATGGCGCTTGAACGCTCAGGTGAAACACTCGACAAAGTGGGAGCCGTGTTCTTCGCCCTCGACGAATCCAACTCTTCGCCCGAAATGGTCGAAATAGCCGAGACTTTCTATCCCGAATACACCAAATTCGCCGATGAAATGACCATGAACGACGCGCTTTTCGCCCGTATCAAACAAGTCTACGACACACGCGACGAGGCAGGTCTCGCCCCCGACCAAAAACTTGCCGTCGAAAAATACTACAAAAACTTCACTCGCAACGGCGCTCTCCTCGACGCCGACAAAAAAGAACAGCTCAAAGCGATAAACACCGAGCTAACCAACCTCTACCTCACATTCAATAAAAATCTGCTGAGCGCGACCAACGACTTCGCTATCGTTGTCGAAGATTCGGCCCGTCTTGCCGGACTTCCGCAGTCAAGCATAGCGCAGGCTGCCGACGAAGCCAAAGCCCATGGCATTGAAGACGGCAAATGGGTATTTACTCTCCACGCCCCCAGCCGCCTGCCTTTGCTGCAGTTCGCCGCCGACCGTGACCTTCGCAAACAGATGTACCTGGGCTATACAAGCCTCGCTTCCGACGGACAATACAACAACCTGCCCGTAATCAGCAAAATACTTCAGGCCCGCACAAAGAAAGCCGCCCTGCTCGGTTTTGAAAACTACGGCGCATATATGACCGACAACGTAATGGCAAAAACCGTCGGCAACGCCGAAAATCTCCTGATGCAGATTTGGCGCCCGGCAGTAAACAAAGTCAAAGAAGAAGTTGCCGAAATGCAGGCCGTTGCCGATGAAGAAGGCTCCGGCATCAAAATCGAACCGTGGGACTACTACTATTACGCCGAAAAAGTTCGCAAGAAAAAATATGACCTCGACGAGAACGACGTACGCCAATATTTCGCCCTCGATTCTGTACGCAACGGCATATTCTCGATGGCCGAGCGACTCTATGGCGTCAAATTCACCGAGATGCCCGACGCGCCCAAATACTACGACGAAGTGACCGTATACAACGTTACCGACGCCGCTACAGGCGAACACATAGCCGTGTTCATGACCGACTACTTCCCCCGTGCCTCGAAACGGCAGGGCGCATGGATGAGCGAGTTCAAAGGCTCGTGGGAAAATGCCGACGGAACATCGTCGCGCCCCGTCATCTACAATGTGGGCAACTTCTCCCGTCCGACAGCCGACACCCCGGCGCTCCTCACCCTCGATGAAGTCGAGACAATGTTCCACGAGTTCGGACACGGCCTGCACGGCATGCTCTCGAAAGCGCGCCTCAAAAGCCAGGCCGGTACGAATGTCGACCGCGACTTTGTCGAACTGCCCTCACAGATACACGAACATTGGGCAATGGAGCCTGAACTGCTCCGCACATATGCAAAACACTGGAAAACAGGCGAGACAATACCCGACGAGCTGATTGCCAAACTCGAAGCCGCAGCAACACACAACCAGGGCTTCATGACAGCCGAACTCGCCGGTGCGGCGCTCCTCGATCTACAATACGGCAAACTCAACGCCGATGGCGATGTCGATGTGGCCGCGTTCGAGGCCAAAGTGTCCGACCAACTCGGCATGCCGGCGCAGCTCACCTACCGCTACCGTTCGCCCTACTTCAAGCATATCTTCGGCAGCGATGGCTATGCCTCCGGCTACTACACATACCTTTGGGCAGAAGTCCTCGACTCCGACGGCTTCGAGCTGTTCAAAGAAAAAGGTATCTTCGACCCCGAAACCGCACACAAGTTCAAAGAAAACATCCTCGAAAAAGGCGGTTCGGAAGACCCGATGAAGCTTTACGTCAACTTCCGCGGACAGGAGCCTACCGTCGATGCCCTTCTGCGCGGTCGCGGCCTTGAACCCGTAGCCGCCATCGACCTGCAATCAAAAAACGGCAAATAAATCAAATCATCACAGAAACGATATAATTTTCTAACCGACACCATGTTTAGAAGCAATACATGCGGCGAGCTGCGCCTCGCCGACGCCGGCCGCAAGGTAACACTTGCCGGCTGGGTGCAGCGTGTGCGCAAAATGGGCGGAATGACTTTCGTCGACCTGCGCGACCGCTACGGCATAACACAGGTAGTGTTCAACACCGAGCACGACGCGGCGCTCAACGATGCGGCAAATAAACTCGGCCGCGAATTCGTTGTGCAAGTCGAAGGTACCGTGGCCGAACGCACTTCGAAAAACCCACAACTGCCGACAGGAGACATCGAAATAATCGCTGACACTTTGACTATACTCAATCCCAGCGAAGTGCCACCGTTCACCATTGAAGACGAAAGCGACGGCGGCGACGACATACGCATGCGCTACCGCTACCTCGACCTGCGCCGCAACCCCGTGCGCCGCAACCTCGAACTGCGCCACCGCATGACAATGGAAGTGCGCCGCTACCTCGACAGCAAAGGCTTCCTCGAAATAGAGACACCTATGCTCGTAGGCTCGACACCCGAAGGCGCCCGCGACTTCGTAGTCCCCTCGCGAATGAATCCCGGCCAGTTCTACGCCCTGCCACAGTCGCCCCAGACGCTCAAACAGCTGCTGATGGTGTCGGGCATGGACCGCTACTTCCAGATAGTAAAATGCTTCCGCGACGAAGACCTGCGCGCCGACCGCCAGCCCGAGTTCACACAGATTG
>CAJTXL010000029.1 GCA_910583525.1 uncultured Muribaculaceae bacterium
ACTCTTTCTCAAAACGGTTAATGTTTAACTCGTCCAACTTTTTGGGGTCACTTCACTTGTCGCCCGGATGATTTTTTATGCGCAAAAAAAGTTTTTCCGATACCTTATTATTAATTAGGTAATGCGGCTTTTTTTTAGTAATTTTGCAGACCAATAGCTACAGTTAAAGACATGTCGCAACTCAAACCAATCCAAACTGCACTCATATCGGTCTACAGCAAAGACCGCATAGCCCCAATTGTCAAGAAATTGCACGCCCAAGGCGTAGAACTGCTCTCTACGGGAGGCTCCCGCTCGTTCATCGAAAGCCTCGGCATACCCTGCCGTGCCGTAGAAGACCTCACCGGTTACCCCTCGATACTCGGAGGACGCGTAAAAACTTTGCACCCCAAAGTATTCGGCGGCATCCTCGCACGCCGCGACAATGAAAGCGACAAGACCGAAATGGCCCAATATGAAATCCCGGCCATAGACCTCGTCATTGTCGACCTCTATCCCTTTGAAGCCACAGTGGCTTCGGGAGCTTCTCAACAGGATATAATCGAAAAAATCGATATAGGCGGCATTTCGCTCATACGCGCCGCCGCGAAAAACTTCGCCGACACTGTCATTGTAGCATCCGATGCACAGTTCTCCTACCTCGAAGGCATGCTCGACAGCCACGGAGCTTCATCGACAATTGAAGAACGCCGTTTCCTCGCACGCGAAGCATTCGCGGTTTCTTCGGGCTACGACTCGGCCATCTTCAACTGGTTCGCGCTCACCACTGACGGCGAAACCGACAAACTGCGCATGGCCATCGACGGCTCGAAAGCTCTGCGCTATGGCGAAAACCCCCATCAGCAGGCCTGTTACTACGGCGACTTCGATGCCCTCTTCGAGCAACTGCACGGCAAAGAGATTTCCTACAACAACCTGCTCGACATTGATGCCGCCTGCGCCCTAATCGACGAGTTCGACGAGACCACCATCGCCATCCTGAAACACAACAATGCCTGCGGCCTGGCATCGCGCCCGATGCTCATCGACGCCTGGAAAGACGCTCTCGCCGGCGACCCCGTGTCGGCATTCGGCGGCATAATCATCAGCAACCGCAAAGTCGAAGCGGCCGAAGCCGAAGAAATCGGCAAGATATTTTTCGAGGTGATAATCGCGCCTGACTACTCCGACGACGCGCTCGCAATACTACAACAAAAGAAAAACCGCATCATCCTCAAACGCAAGATGGCTGCGGCACCGACGATGAAAGTGCGCACCATCCTCGGAGGCGTGCTCGTTCAGGAGCCGGACGCCAAAACAGAGACGCCCGACGACCTCAAACTGGTTGCCGGCGACACACTCTCGTCCGAATTGGCCGCCGACATGCTCTTTGCCAACAAGATAGTCAAGCACTCCAAGAGCAACGCCATCGTTCTGGCACGCAACGGACAACTGATAGCCTCGGGCGTCGGTCAGACATCGCGTGTAGATGCTCTGAAACACGCCATCGAAAAAGCACACGGCTTCAATTTCGACCTCAACGGTGCCGTAATGGCTTCGGACGCCTTCTTCCCCTTTGCCGACTGCGTTGAAATAGCACATACTGCCGGTGTGACCGCCGTAATACAACCCGGGGGCTCGATACGCGACACCGACTCGGTAGAATACTGCCGCAACAACGGCATGACCATGGTAATGACCGGCTTCCGCCATTTCCGCCACTAATAATCAAATTAAGACATCGTCTCCCTTATCACTGAAAATGAGACTTTTCTCACTCACAAAAGAAATTGCAATCGACCTTGGCACTGCCAACACGATTATTATCCATAACGACAAAATCGTTATCAACGAGCCTTCAATCGTTGCGCTCGACACACGAACCGACAAACTGATAGCCGTCGGCAAAGAAGCCCATCAGATGGAAGGAAAAGGCCATCCGGGCATACGCACGGTGCGTCCGCTGCGAAAAGGCGTTATAGCCGACTTCAACGCCGCCGAGCTGATGATTCGCGGCCTGGTAAAAAAGGCTTCGACAAAAAACAACTGGTTTTCGCCTTCGCTGCGCATGGTGGTCGGCATACCGTCAGGTTCTACCGAAGTCGAGGTGCGCGCCGTGCGAGACTCCTCGGAGCATGCCGACGGTCGCGACGTATATATGATACACGAGCCAATGGCCGCCGCCTTGGGTATCGGCCTTGATGTTGAGGCGCCGCAAGGAAACATGATTGTCGACATAGGCGGCGGCACAACCGAAATCGCGGTCATATCGCTCGGAGGCATCGTCAGCAACAAGAGCATTCAGGTTGCAGGCGACGACCTCACCGACGACATCCTCAACCACATGCGCCGCGCGCACAACATAAAGGTGGGCGTGCGCACCGCCGAGCAAATCAAAATGCACGTAGGCTCTGCTCTGACAGAACTCGAAAATCCGCCGGAAGACTACATCGTGCACGGCCCGAACCTGATGACGGCGCTTCCGCTCGAAGTTCCCGTAAGCTATCAGGAGATATGCCACTGCATCGAAAAGACGATAAGCAAAATCGAGGCGGCCGTCCTAAGCGCACTCGAACAGACGCCGCCCGAGCTTTATGCCGACATCGTGAAAAACGGCATATACCTTGCCGGCGGCGGAGCAATGCTGCGCGGTCTCGACAAACGTCTTATCGACAAAATCGGCATACAGTTCCATATCGCCGACGACCCATTGCTCTGTGTGGCAAAAGGTACGGGCGTAGCTCTGAAAAACATAAACAGGTTCTCTTTCCTTATACGCTGACGCATTGTCCTGCCGTCCAAGGAATTTTGCGAGGTGAACGAACTATTAAGTTTTCTTCTAAAGCACAGCAAGTGGTTTATCTTCACGTTTTTCGTGGTGATAAGCTGCATGCTGCTGTTTAAAGACGACCCCTACCGGCAGCACGTCTACATTACATCGGCCGGACGATTGGCGTCTATGGCTTACAAGAACGCCAATAACGTAACATCGTATTTCAATCTCCACGACATAAACGAGGAACTGAACCGCCGCAATGCCGAACTGCAGGCCGAGGTAGTGCGCCTGCAAGAGACCATCGACATCTTCCAGGAGCAGGGCTTTACCGATACGCTGTCGCTCGACCCCGATGTGCGCCACTTCGATTTTATAGTGGCCCATGTCATCAACAACTCAATCGCCCATCCGTTCAACTACCTCACCATCAACAAAGGCAGCCGCGACGGAGTGCGGCCCGAACTCGGCGTAATCGACCGCAACGGTGTCGTAGGCATTGTCAGCAACGTAGGGCCGTCAAGCGCCAGAGTGATTTCGCTACTGAACCCCCACTTCAGGCTCTCCTGCAAAATCAAACGCAGCGACTACTTCGGCTCACTGGTGTGGGACGGGCGCGACCCCGGCGAAGCACAGCTCGAAGAGCTGCCGCGACATACCGTCTTTGAAGTGGGCGACACCATTGTGACGAGCGGATACTCGGCCGTATTCCCGGCCGGGCTACCTGTAGGAGTCGTTCTCGACGACGAGACAGACAAAAATCAGAATTTCTTCTCGCTCAGGATACGGCTTTTCGCCGACTTCACCACACTGGGCAACGTTCAGGTCGTAGTCAACAACAAAGCCGATGAACTGCGAGCGTTGCAGGCCGGCGAAGAAAACGACGCTAAAAAGAACCCGTTCGGCAATTGAAGCACCCATGACCAAGTTGGCAATACGATACGCGCTTTTGTTCCTGCTCCTGATACCGGCGCAGGCGATTGTCTTCAACCACATAATACTATTCAATGTGGCCGTGCCGCTCGTATTCCTCTACCTTCTCATTTCGCTTCCGGTGACATTGGGCACCAACAAGTCGACAATGCTCGGTTTCCTTGCAGGAATGGCTCTTGACGTCTTCTGCGACACACCCGGTGTAAACGCCCTATGCTGCACCATTTTGGCATTTGCACGCAAACCTATCTTCCACCTATACGTATCAATGGACGACGACCTTGCTTCCCGCAGTCCGTCGTCGCACTCCATGGGACTTGCGGCATACCTGAAATTCATGCTTACGATGGTGGCTCTCTATTGTGCCATGATGTTTACAATCGAAGCATTCCAGTTTTTCAATTTCAGACTGCTGGTGTTGCGCATAGTCGCCTCGACGGCATACACATTCCTGTTGCTGTACGCAATCGACAGCATTTCATCACGCAGCCATAGCCGCTCATAGCGAGGCATCCTCAACTCCTCAACATCTGTTCAGAAAGTGCGAAAGAATTACAATCTCGAAAAGCGCAAATATGTAATCGGCGGCTTTATCGTGCTGATAGCGCTGATTTATCTCATCAGACTGTTCGACTTGCAGATTAACGACGAGAAATACAAGCGGTCGGCCGACTCGAACGCGTTTCTAAAAAAGACCGTATATCCGTCGCGAGGGTTGATATACGACCGCAACGGGGAACTGGTAGTGTTCAACCAACCGGCCTATGACGTGATGATGATACCACGCGACGTACAGCCCTTCGACACGCTCGATTTCTGCCGCACGCTCAACATAACGCCCGAGGAGTTCGACAAACGTCTGTCCGACATGAAAGACAAACGTCTCAACCCGGGCTATTCCTCATATACACCGCAGAGACTGCTCGCACAGCTGTCGGTACAGGACTACGGGCGCCTACAGGAAAAATTGTACCGCTTCCCGGGCTTCTTCATACAAAAACGCATATTGAGGCAGTACAAACACCCGGTAGCGGCAAATGTCCTTGGCAACATCAGAGAAGTATCGCAGACAGACATCGACAACGACGATTACTACTCGCCCGGCGACTACACCGGCGACCTCGGCATTGAAAAGAGCTACGAACCATATCTCCGAGGCATAAAAGGTGTAGAAATACTTATCCGCGACGCACGCGGCCGCATACAGGGCCGGTATGATGACGGCGCCCACGACATCGAGCCTGTCTCCGGCCGCGATTTACGGCTGAGCCTCGACATCAAACTGCAACAATATGCCGAATCGCTGATGGTGGGCAAAAGAGGCGCCGTCGTCGCCATCGAACCCGCTACCGGCGAAGTACTCTGCATGGTATCCATGCCAAACTACGACCCCACCCTGCTTGTCGGACGCGAACGCGGCAAAAACTACAAGAAACTCGTGCAGGACGAATCATGGCCTCTCTTCGACCGCGCGATAATGGGCGCGTATCCTCCCGGCTCGACATTCAAACCGACACAAGGCCTGATATTGCTCCAGGAAGGCATCATAGACCTGCATACGGCATACCCGTGCTCGCACGGATATATAAGCGGCGGCTTACGTGTCGGCTGCCATGCCCACGGCTCTCCGCTGCCGCTGAAACCGGCACTCCAGACTTCGTGCAACGCTTTTTTCTGCTGGGGCTTCAAAGCCATGATTGACCGGAGAAGCAAATACGGAAGCTCGGCCAAGGCATTCGAAATATGGAAAAACCATCTCGTGTCGATGGGCTATGGCTACAGGCTCGGAGTAGACCTCCCGGGCGAAAGCCGCGGATTTCTGCCCAATGCAAAATTCTACGACAAGTTTTACAGCGAAGGACATTGGAGCGCCAACACCATAATATCCGTATCAATCGGGCAGGGCGAAATACTGTCTACGCCGCTGCAGATTGCGAACCTTTCAGCCACTATTGCAAACCGTGGGCACTTCATAACACCTCATGTGGTAAAAGAAATACAAGACACTGTCATGCCCAGCTTCGAGCGGCGCGCCCCCTCTATAGAAGCGCATTTCTACAATGACATTGCCGAAGGTATGCGCATGGCCGTGACGGGTGGCACCTGCCGGCGTGCGGCAATACCCGGCATCGAAGTATGCGGCAAAACGGGAACAGCACAAAATCCGCACGGCAACGACCACTCGGCATTCATGGGCTTCGCCCCTTACCAAGACCCGAAAATAGCCGTAGCCGTATATGTCGAAAACGGCGGATGGGGTGCAACATACGGCGTGCCCATAGGGAGTCTCGTAATGGAAAAATATCTTACAGGCACCATAGCCCCTGAACGGAAATATATGGAAGAGCAAATGTTAAACTCAAAGATTTACTATGCCCCTGCCAAGAAGAAATGACCCTGCCTCAACATTCAGGCATCTCGACTGGGCCACAATAGCCATATACCTCGTTATGGTGCTCGCCGGCATGGTCAGCATCTATGCCGCATGCTACAATTTCGACAACGCCAGCATGTTCGCCGATACGGAGTTCTCGGGCAAACAGCTCCGTTGGATAGGGTTATCCCTAATTCTCGGTCTTGTGATACTGCTCATCGATGCACGCATGTATGACACCTACGCTTATCCCATCTACGTAGGCATTGTCATTCTGCTCGCCATTACCCCGTTCATTGCACACGACATCAAGGGTTCGAAATCGTGGCTCTCGTTCGGCCCTATGAGCCTGCAGCCTGCCGAGTTTGCAAAATTCGCAACTGCGCTGGCATTGGCTAAACTATTCAGTTCATACCATTTCGTGCTCAACGCCAAACCGTCGAACTACGTAAAGGCTTTAGCCATAATCTTCATACCGATACTGCTTATACTGCTACAGAACGAGACGGGTTCGGCACTAACATTCCTCGCACTCTTTTTGGTACTCTACCGGGAAGGCATGAGCGGTCTCGTTCTTTTTGCCGCAATTTTTGCCGTGCTCATTTTTGTAGTAGCGATAAAATTCACAGAGACGACGGTAATAGGCATACCGACAGGGGAGTTTGTCGTAATGATAATGATAATGGTGGTAATGGCGGCAATGTCCGTCCTCTACTCACGTCGGGCCGAAATCGGCCGCAACCTTTTGTTCTGGTTCTGTGGCACCGGCATCATTATATATATATTAGACCTCTGCGAAATCAATGTTCCCGGCTTACCGGCGTTATTGTGCATCATTGGCATTGCCTGCATCTACATAGTCATCGAAGCAATCAAATACCACCGTCCCAAGCTATATATTGCCTGTGCCACAGCCGTATTGTCGGTGGTATTCCTTTTCAGCGTCAACATGGCTTTCGACAAACTGCAACCGCACCAGAAACTTCGCATCCAGGTTGCCCTCGGCATTGTCGAAGACCTCCGCAATGCAGGCTACAACGTCAACCAGTCGAAAATAGCCATCGGCTCAGGCGGCTTTTTCGGCAAAGGCTTCCTCAACGGCACACAGACAAAGCTTAAATATGTGCCCGAACAGCATACCGACTTTATATTCTGCACAATAGGTGAAGAAGAAGGATTTGTCGGAGCTACCATAGTAACGCTTCTATTCCTTGCTTTGATATTGCGTGTGTTAGCCATAGGCGAACGTCAGCCTACCACATTCGGCCGTGTCTATTCCTACTGCGTGGCGTCATATTTCATCTTCCACTTCTGCATAAACATAGGCATGGTGATAGGTTTATGCCCGGTAATAGGCATACCGTTACCTTTCTTCAGCTATGGAGGCTCGTCGCTGTGGGGCTTTACAATATTGTTGTTCATTCTCCTTAAAATCGACGCAGCCCGAAAGAACGTATTGTCCTATTGAACTACACGCCTAAAACTGATGTTATAATGAAAATAACAAATTATAACATCATGACAAAATTCATCCGACCACTCAGCACAGCTTTCTTTCTTCTGATTTGCGGCACAACAATAAAAGCGCAAGACACGGCTCCTTACCTCATCCCGGTAGACCAGGCCGGAAAACCCGTCGATACCGAACGGGTACAAATGACTGCCGTCGATTCACATTACGAACTGAATGGTGTTGAAATCAGCACAGGGTTTGTATTCGCCGGCATAAGCGCCACAGAGACAAGCGGAACATATTATTCCCTTTCGTCTTGGGCCGTAAAACCTCCTGTGTTTGGGCTACCCAACCCCTTGTCTATTTCTACCGGCAGCGACTATATCGCCGTAGAACCCGGAAAATACGATTTCAAATTCTACTCACGGTCCTTGGTGTCGGCAGGCAATCACCAGTTTACAATAGTTCCGACCGACCAACAAGGAGCTGTGTTCTACCCTCAACGGTTATTCCTCATCAGCGGCGGAAAAGTTGCAGCAACGCTCGAAGGTACAGACGGGGTATATGAAATACAACCTGAGATACCTGCTTCATTCCAAATATCATATGAACCGAAAAGCAATGAAGCCATATATGTATACGGGCCTGAAGACGGCAACAATGTCACACTCGCACACAGCGAGGAAGTATCAATTGCATTAAACAAAGGCACATCCGCAACAATCAGCGTACCACGGACAACGCTTGGAAAACTTACCATATCATTGACCGGAGAAAAACCATACGTCATGTACACCGACCTTATACAGACAGGGGTGAGCGCATTAGAGACACCATCGGACGAAGCCCGTTACTACACACTTCAAGGCATTCCTGTACAACACATGCCTCAGAGTGGAATATTTATCGAGGTTCGCGACGGCAAAGCTACGAAACACGTATACCGCTAACCGAAAAGCTCACGAAAGGCATCGGACACTTTTGCCACTTCATGCAGGCGTATCGACAACTTAGACGTATCAAAGCCCTTTAGGTTTCCTGCCGGAATGAGCATATCTGACATACCGAGTTTTTCCGCTTCGGCAATTCGTTGCTCTATTCTCGTCACGGGGCGTATCTCGCCCGACAAACCGACTTCGCCTGCCATACACCACCCTCTTGCAATTGCCATATCGACATTGCTCGACAGTATGGCCGCGATGACTCCGAGGTCAAGCGCAGGGTCGTTGACCTTAAGGCCACCGGCGATATTGAGAAAGACATCTTTCGCGCCAAGCTTGAAGCCGACACGTTTCTCAAGCACCGCAAGCAGCATATTCATCCGCTTGGCGTCGAAACCCGTAACAGAACGCTGGGGAGTGCCGTAAGCGGCGGTGCTCACCAGCGCCTGAGCTTCTATAAGGAACGGGCGCATGCCTTCGAGCGTCACTCCGATTGCCACTCCCGACAACTCTTCTTCGCCATTATGGCTCAGCAAAAGCTCCGACGGGTTAGTAACCTCCCGAAGCCCACGTTGGCACATTTCATAGATACCCAACTCAGAAGTGCTGCCGAAACGGTTCTTGATGGCACGGAGAAGACGGTACATATATTGTCTATCGCCCTCAAACTGCAGCACGGCATCGACTATATGCTCAAGCACCTTCGGGCCCGCGATGCTGCCCTCTTTGTTTATATGTCCTATCAGGATTACAGGCACACCGCTCTCCTTGGCGAACTTAAGGAGTGAAGCGGCACACTCGCGTATCTGGCTCACGCTTCCGGCAGACGAATCGAGCGTTTCGGTGGCGATGGTCTGTATGGAATCGACCACGAGTATGTCGGGGACGACATCTTCGATATGGCTGAAAATGTTTTCAAGCGAAGTGTCACACACTATGAACAGGTTGTCGCTTCCGCGCCCTATGCGGTCGGCACGTAGTTTCAGCTGCGTCACGCTTTCTTCGCCCGACACATACAATATGCGGCGGTTGCGTATCGACAGCAGATTTTGTAGCACAAGCGTCGATTTGCCAATGCCCGGCTCGCCGCCTATAAGCACTATCGACCCTTTCACAAGCCCTCCGCCGAGTACCCTGTTCAGCTCTTCGCTCGGCATATGGTAGCGAGGCTCGTCGACAGCCTCTATCTGGTTGACAGGCCTCGGCACGGCCTTGCTTCTGCCCGATAAGGGCATGGCCGAAGAAGAAACTTTAGACGATGAACTGCTCACCTTCTCCTCTACCATGGTGTTCCATTGTCCACACGACGGACACCGGCCTGCCCACTTGGGAGAATCGGCTCCGCACGAAGTGCAGAACCACATTGTACGCTGCTTTACCTTTGCCATACTTTTTCCCTATTTTAGCCTGAAATAGTATCCGAGCGAAAACTCCAGCGACATCGAACGCGACGCACTGAACGTATCGGCCTTGGCCGACGGATAGATATTGCCGAGACCGAAGTAGAAACGCCCTTCAAGATAGAGCGAATGGCGTGGCGCGACAAAGAACTCACCACCTACGCTGGCACAGATACCGTAGTCGAATTTGTTGGCAACATCCATCGACATCTGCTCTGTCATACGGTTCTTGTTCGGGAAACCTTCGACAGAGGCCGGGTTGCGGTAGTCGAAATTCGATTTTATATTGTCCGCTATCAGGTATGCCACCTGAGGGCCGAGGTTGACAAAAGCCTTGAAGCGTCGGCTGCCGAAATATATATGCGTCAAAATGGGCAACTGCAGATATGTCAACGTACGCGAGTATTCGAACGGCGCCGTCTCAAAATCCTCTTTCCAGCCGCGCTGCACCCATCCGAGTTCGGCAATCAGACCGAAAAGTTTCTCTTCGGTATAACGGAATGAGACGGCACCCGTAGTGCCCATAACCCATTTCTGCTCAACCGAAGGCGAAAACGACATACGTCCCATTGTGGCACCGGCCCTGCCGCCTATGCTTATTCGCGGCTTATAGTGGGTCTGCGACATCGCAGCTGAAACACATAAAAGCATTGCCGTTAAGGCAATCGCCACCCGACGGTAAGAAATCGCTGTCATTGCACACGCGCCGACTGGCGGCCTCCCGATTGGTATCGAATAATATACAGCCCGTCGTTCACGTAGCCCTCACCGTCTTTGCGGAAATCGAATGTCGACTGGATACCCGAAAAGACATGTCGCGCCAAAGGCTCGAACACGCCATTGCCGCCACGCAAATTCTTTATAAGGTAGGTGGCCGTATCAAAACCGAGCAGGCCATATGTGGGCACGCTCTCGATAAGGTCTGTGCCGTACCAACGTTTGAAATCATCCGAAATGTTCTTTGCGGCAAAACCGTTGAAATCATCAAAGAAACGTGAATATACCGTAGCTTCAAGGCGGTGCAAGGTCTCAAGAGCATCGCCTCTGAACGCCGTCCAGTCGGGATAGCCGAAGACCTCAACTTGGGCGGCAAACTCTCCGTCAAAATCGTCTGACGGCATCATCAGCTTATCACGGAATGTGCAAAGCACATATGCGAAACGGTTGAACTCCGCCAATGTTCCTGACGAAGGAATCATGACGTATTTTTCGCCAGCTCCGACAGGCAGCGTTTCAAGGTCCGACGTTAACAGATTGGCATCGTATTCTATGATTATCGGCTCGACGCCTTCGGCACGATAGCGTTCTATCAGATATGATGTGAACATCTCCTTATCTTTGGCGCCCTTAGACGAACGCAATATCACCGGACGGAAATCCGGGAACGACGCCTCAAGACCGTCGACAGCTTTGGCATACATCTGCCGTTGCGGCACATTTGCCTGCAACACAAAGCTGTTGTCCCGGTAAAGGCTATCCTTGATATTGAATACGTTGAACACAAAAGAGCCATTGGCAGCCGCAACGTCGGCGACCTTATGGAGTATTGCTTCATCGTCGTACGGCAGCACCACAGTCGCCTTGGCTACAGCGCTGTCGCCACTCATGAGCGAGGCTATGCCGTCGGCAGTCAGCCCCTCTGTATCACGAGCCACTATTTCCACTTTTCCGTCACGGGAGGCAAGGCTATCGGCCGCAATCAGAAAGCCACGGTAAAAATCGAGCGCAAGCATGTTGCGTTTCGACGGCTCTTCTGACTTTAGCCCGAAAGGCAGCAACAACGCCACTGAAGGTATACGCTCTTCAATAATTTCCGCAACCACCGTATCGACATCAACGGTGTCCGCAGCCATATCGGCTATAGGTTCTTTCTCTTTGTATTCTTCATATGGAAAAATCAGCAAATCGCCTTTTTTGATGCCGTCGGCCGCCGACGGATTATTCCGCAGTATCTCGTCTATAGATATCTCGAGGTTTTTCGACACACCGTAGAGCGACTCGCCTTTTTTTACCTTATGATAATAGTATTGCTTTCCCTTGACCCTTTTTACCGGCAAATCAAGAGAATACGCCGTTGCTGCCGCCATAAAAAAGATTATAGCGGCAGCAATGGCACGTATGATAGTTGCAGTCTTCATTGTAACATCTTTTGAAGATGCGAATTTAACACTTTTACGGCTGTATGCCAAAATTTTTCGCTAATTTTGCATCAGATAGCGCTCCAATTATACCGCTTCAATCTTGACATGATGATGCCTAATTTGTTGAATTTGCATATATGACATCTTAGCGCTAAATTTGTAATGTAAAATTATGGCAATCAAAAACACATATCCGACAAAGGAACATAGGATTTTTAAAAGGACATTCCTACAACATACTGAGGTAACTATAGGATTTACCCCGGCATTGTCTGATGTGGATTTCCGTAATCGAATGATTCCATTTCTGAAATCTGTTTTCAATTTAGATTTGACCGGCAAGGCTGATGCAGAGGCCAATCATGCCGAAATCAAATCTGAAAACGAACAGAAACAGTTCATATTTGATTTAGACCAAGCCCGATTCATAATCGGACCTAAAAGCTATAAAACATTTGCAGAAACCGCGATACCTATGATAGGCATACTGATGCGATTTGTCAGCGAAGTTGCCCGATTGGATGCAGTAAATCAATTCAGCATCATAAAGTTCAATGAATGGCCGATAAAGGTAAACGACGCTTATTCGAATTTTACAGATATGATTAGATACACATTTAAAGAAAAATATGTATCTGATATGCTATCTTATAAATTTGATGAGAACCCACAACCCGTAAAGCTCTCTAAAACTTCTAAAACTGATTTTGAAGATAATTTAAGGTTGGAGACAGTTCTGTCGGCAGAAGTCGTTTCAAAGGAAATGGCAAATATGGAATTGGCATTTAATGTCACAGCCAAAAACATAGGCATCAACGATATGCTGTCGGATGCAATTACTATGAACGATATTCTTTATCAAGAGTTCATTGGAGCTATTTCTGAGAATATCACAAATCTAATGAGCCGCGAAAAATTGTCATGAGCAGGTCTTTTGAAATAATAGAGCCAAAAGTCAAATCGGTAAAAGCGTCACATACTCCGACCTTTACTGCCACTGCCTTTCGATATTTTCCCATTGCAGCCGCATCAGCAGTCTTGTCGATGGTGAATTTTGACTGCAAATCAGATTTAAATTCTCGTCGCCCCATATATACCATCTGTCAACAGCATTCATCAAACGAGTTGTTGGCAGCCTTGGAAAATGATTATGAAGTACAGGCCGGATTGCTCAAAAAACTCGAAGCATTAAAGTCTACATTAGTGCAAAACTGGAACGGTGAAGATGATTTGCCAATCGAGGAACAATCTTATGTCAACACAAAAGCTGCGATAAGCTCCACACCCGGCCTGATGCTTAAATATTGGCGCTTATTTCCAAACCCGAACGGCACATTGCTGCTTTCTCCAAAAGATAAAGCCATTGCAGGCATAAGCATAGGCAATAATGAGTTTTCTTATGCGGCTTTTATCTCTGACGACAAACAAATAAGTGGTAGAGAGCCTTTTAGCAAAAACGCCTTCATGTCCGCTCTAACACAAATCCATAGAATTCTCGGATATGTCTGATTTACAATCATTACCTGAGCACGTTACAGACGAAGAGAATATAGCACGAGTGATTTTCTCTCCATCAATGGTAGAAGACAGCGAAGTATCGCCATCTGCATTTCAGCTGCGGAACTTAAAAAAGCCTGAAGATTATATTTCAGTATTCCGGAACGATTATGTGGAACTTTCCGTAGAAAACATATCAAAGATACTCAGCGCTCCTTCCGGGAATACAATTTATGGATATGCGGTGCTTAACGCCGGTGTTTGCCGAAAGGTGTCTTATAAAGAAATAGCAACAGAGGTATTGCCACACTCTACACAAAAAAATCCATACCACGCAGGCATACATTTCTCAAAAGCAGGCTCAGATATTAGAGGACGTTGCACAGACCCGGATTTCATAATAGTTACAAGAATGCTCGCAAACAATTCAATATTGACCCAACTATAGTCAAAGTAAATCATGCTGTTTCTCTATCGCATATACCAAATCTTCGTAGCCATACCGTTGCTGTTGCTCATTACAATATTGGCGGCTCTCGCCACTATCATCGGAAGCATGCTCGGCTTCAGCCGTACCATGGGGTATTGGCCGGGGCGAATATGGGCAAAACTATTCTGTATGCTTACACTTGTAAGGGTGAAGGTAAAGGGTCGCGACAACATCGACAGGAATACATCTTATGTCTTTGTAGCCAACCATCAGGGCGCCTACGACATTTTCGCTATCTACGGATATCTAGGACACAATTTCAGATGGATGATGAAGAAAGGCCTTGAAAGCATACCGTTGGTGGGGTACAGCTGCCGCGTGTCAGGACATATCTATGTCGACAATTCGAGTCCTTCGGCCGTAAGACGCACCATGGAGACGGCTGAGAAACAGCTTGCCGACGGCATGTCGGTGGTCGTATTCCCCGAAGGCGCACGCACTCCCGACGGCCGCATGCACGCATTCCGCCGTGGTGCCTACCAGCTTGCCATGGAGTTCAACCTACCCGTTGTGCCCGTAACCATCGACGGAGCTTACCGTGTAATGCCCCGCACGGCATGGCTGCCGCGCTACGGGACTATCACGCTTACGATACATGCGCCGATACATGCTCCCGAGGGCGGACGCCACGAACTTGCCACACTGATGGAAACTTCGTATTCGGCCATCGCATCATCGCTAAGCTGAAATAATCCGGACAAACCATAATTCAGAGACGCCCCACACAAACATTGGGGCGTCTCTGCTGTTTATATAGTGTATCCGATAGCATGAGCCGAGGATGCATTATATATTTTTTACCCGTTTCAATCTAAAATTTGATTTATGGACTGGATTCTCGAAATTTTCCGCAACAATCCGTCAATACCCATCTTTCTGACTTTGGGTATAGGCTATTGGGTCGGGAAACTGAAGTACAAGACTTTCTCTCTCGGCACCGTGACATCGGTACTCCTTGTCGGCGTACTCGTAGGCCAAATGAACATACCTATTTCAGGCCCGGTGAAATCGGTATTTTTCCTGCTTTTTCTATTTGCAATCGGATATAGTGTAGGCCCGCAATTTTTCCGTGCAATGAAAGGCTCCGGGATAAAACAGGTTATCTTTGCCGTACTCATGTGCGTAATATGTTTCGGCGTGACAATCGGGGTGGCTCTCGCGTTCGGCTATAATCCCGGTGAGGCTGCTGGCCTGTTCGCCGGTGCACAGACGATATCGGCTGTCATCGGAGTCGGCGACGACACAATCAAGACCTTGTCGGCATCCGGCGCTGACAAACAAAACTGGATGGATATGGTGCCGGTATGCTATGCCGTGACCTATATCTTCGGAACCATCGGTTCGGCATATCTTCTCGGCATGGTCGGCCCGGCAATGCTCGGAGGACTAAAAAAAGTCAAGCAGCAGACAGCCGAATTAGAAAAGACCATGAACAACAGTTCTGTGACGAATGACCCGGCGTATATAAACGCACTTCGTCCTGTTGTATTCAGGGCATATAAAGCCGACGGCGAATTCTTCGATACTCCACGTACTGTCGATGAAATCGAAGCTCAAATTGAAAAACTCGGACGTCGCATTTTCGTAGAACGCGTACGCCAAGGCGGAACCGTGGTCGATGACCCGGCCGGCTCGCTCAAGATTTCAAAAGGCGACGAAATCGTGCTTAGCGGACGGCGAGAATATGTGATACAGGACGAGTCTTGGCTCGGACCCGAAGTCGCCGATGCCGAATTGCTCGCATTCGCAGTCGAAAAAATACCCGTAATGCTTGCAAAAAAACAATGCGACGGCATGACGGTCGACCAGCTAAGGGCAATTCCGGCTATGAAAGGCGTATCAATTGCAGGTATAACACGTGGAGGCCAAGCTATCCCCGTGCTTGCCCAGGCAAAACTTATACGCGGCGACATGGTGACCATAGCAGGCCTGAAACGCGAGGTCGATGCAGCAGCTACCGAAATAGGATACGCCGACAGACCGACAAAAACCACCGATATGGTATTTGTTTCCTTGGGCATTTTCATTGGCGCCCTGATAGGAGCCATCACAATCCATCTCGGCGGCATACCCGTCAGCCTGAGCACTTCGGGCGGAGCCCTCATTGCAGGCCTCATTTTGGGATGGCTACGCTCCAAACACCCCACATTCGGTGGGATTCCCGACTCTTCGGTATGGTTGCTTAACAGCCTCGGACTTAACATGTTCATCGCCGTAATCGGTATAAGCGCCGCTCCTACTTTCATAAGCGGCATAAAAGAAGCCGGATGGATGCTATTGGTGGCCGGTATAATCTGTACGACCGTTCCGCTTCTCTTGGGTGTGCTCATCGGCGATAAAATATTCAAATTTCCTCCGGCAATAAATCTCGGATGCTGCGCCGGCTCCCGTACGACAACCGCAGCCCTCGGCGCAATACAAGACTCCCTCGACTCTTCTGTCCCGGCATTGGGATATACAATTACATACGCTATCGGCAACACCTTATTAATTCTCATGGGTGTGGCGATAACACTAATCTGTGCATAAGAAACTCAAACCAAAATTCATAAAATGGACAATACAAATCCGCTAAGCCGCGAGTACGAGCAGCAACTCGACCGCATGAGCCCCTTTGAAATCAAAAACGAACTTATCCGTCTCGCCCAGGAAGACGCACGCACATCAAGCGCGACATATCTGAATGCCGGTCGAGGCAACCCCAACTGGATTGCCGCCGACGCACGCGAAGCATTTTTCCTCTTAGGCACTTTCGCATTGTCGGAGTGCCGCCGGGTGCGCGACGAAGAACCCGGCATTGCGGGATGCCCGTCGAAAGCCGGCATCGCCGACCGCTTTGAGGCTTTCCTTGCCAAGAATACCGAAGGCGAAGGAGCACAGCTACTTGCCAAAGCATACCGCTACTGCACCGAAAAAATCGGTGCCGACCGCGACAGCCTCGTGCTCGAATGGGCCGACGGCATTACGGGCGACCATTACCCCACTCCGCCGCGCATTCTGCAATACACCGAAGAAATAATCCGCCCCTACCTCGCGCAGGAAATGGGACATCGCGCCGACGACGGCGGAAAAGACTACGACCTGTTCGCTGTCGAAGGCGGCACGGCAGGCATGTGCTACGTATTCGACTCCCTGCAAGCCAACCACCTTGTGCGCAAAGGCGACAAAATCGCGCTCATGGCACCGCTGTTCACACCTTACATCGAAATACCGCAGCTCGACCGCTTCGGATTCGACGTGGTGAATGTAAGCGCCAACAAAGTCGAAGCCGATGGATACCATTATTGGCAATATCCCGATTCGGAACTCGACAAACTTCGCGACCCTGCCGTAAAACTTGTATGCCTCATAAATCCGTCAAATCCGCCAAGCTATCGGTTGTCGGACCGCAACCTTGAGCGTTTCGTCGACATTGTCAAAAAAGACAATCCCAACCTCATTGTCGTTACCGACGATGTTTACGGCACTTTCGCAACAGATTTCAAATCGTTGATGTACACACTGCCATACAACACCCTGTGCGTGTATTCGTTCTCGAAGTACTTCGGCGCGACAGGATGGCGTCTTGCCGTCATTGCCGCCAACAAGGACAATATTTTCGACCGCATGCTCGCACAGCTGCCACAGGCCGACCGCGATGACCTCGCCAAACGCTACGGCTCGCTGACCCTCGACGTGCCAAGCCTCAAGTTCATCGACCGTATGGTAGCCGACAGCCGCGATGTGGCCTTGAACCACACGGCAGGGCTATCGACACCGCAGCAAATCATGATGAGCCTGTTCGCCCTCAAATGCCTGCTCGACACCGAAGATGTCTACAAAGACAAAATGCAGGCCATGATTCACGACCGCCTGAAAGCCTTGTGGGAAAACACCGGCTTTACCGTAGTTCCCGACCCTCTCCGCGTAGGATACTACAGCGAAATCGACATGATGGTATGGGCAAAGAAATTCTACGGCGAAGATTTCGCTGCATGGCTGCCGACTACCCACGACCCTCTCGACGTAACAATGCGGCTTGCCGTCGAAAAAGGCATTGTCGTACTCAACGGTTCGGGCTTCAACGGACCCGACTGGTCGATACGCACGTCAGAGGCCAATCTCGACCGCGACGCCTATGTCACAATCGGCAAACAAGTCAGGGCTATCCTTGAAGAATACCATCAGGAATACCTTAAAACAAAAAAATAAGTCTCTCCGATAGGGCAATAAAAAACGAGCCGCGCAATAGTGCACGGCTCGCTTTTATTATGGTTGACAGCTTGTAACGATTGGATATGTATTGCTTCCTATCGAAAGCGCCAACACAGCCGTCATAGGCGATTTCACCACACTGCGGTCGACATCGAAAATGCACTTCAGCCGATTATGCCCCGGCTTGACGATGCCACCCAAAGGAGTGGCGGCCTTCAGCCATGGTGCCGGCGAAATGTCGAAGCTCCACGTCAGGTCTCCAGTTCCTTCCACCTCGACATCGACGTTAAGTTCCACCGACAGCGCATCCCTGCCGCAATCAAGCATTCCGGCAATTACTTTCACTGACTGCTCTATCTCGACAGAGCCGCCTTTAGCCTGCAAAACGGCATCAAGGCGCACGTCAATGCCAGGCTCGACAGTAATCGGCTTTTCGGCTTCGTCAAAACCGTCTTTTGAAAAACTCACAATGTACTCACCTGCGGCTATGCGACCAAAGGTATACTCTCCGGTCTTTCCCGTAGCGGTTTTTCGGTTGAGTGGAGAAAGCGAAACATCAACTCCTGAAAGAGACAGCCCGTCGGCAGCCGTAACATGACCCGACAATGTCGCCATGCCCGGCCTCGGCTCTTCGCTGCATCCGACAAACGACAATGCTACAAGCACATAGGCAAGCAGAAGCCGGAGAATAGTTCTCATCAGCCCTTTAGCGCAGCAATAGAAGCATGCAGTGCCGCAAGCTTGGCGTCGGCATCAGACAGTTTCTTGCGCTCGGCGGCAACAACGGCCTCGGGTGCATTCGCAACAAAGCGGTCGTTTGAAAGTTTCTTCTCTACCGACGCCTTAAAGCCTGTCAGATATGCGATTTCTTTTTCTATTCGGGCGAGTTCAGCCTCTACGTCGATGTCGGTGCTCTGAGGAATGTTGAACTCGACAGTACCGACCATGAACGACGATGCCGAAGCATCCTTTTCCGAGCCGTTGTTTACTTCTTCAAGGCCTCCGAGTTTGACGAGCATAGGCACAATGGCATCATCTACGCTGCCGATTACATTGAGTTTCAATGCCTCGCGAGGCGAAATATTCTTACGTGCACGTATGCCACGTATACCGTTGATAATTTCTTTCGCCTCATCGACTTTGGCTATAAGAGCGCTATCGACGACACCTCCGGCCGGAAGTGCGGCATACATTATCGACTCGCCATCGGCACGCTCGGCAAGATGCTGCCAAAGCTCTTCGGTGATGAAGGGCATGAACGGATGGAGAAGACGCAACAGCTTGTCAAGGAAGCCGCATGCCTGCTCATAGCTTTTGCGGTCGACAGGTTGACCATAGGCCGGCTTGACCATTTCGAGGTACCACGACGAATAGTCATCGCGGAAAAGCTTGTAAACGGCCATCAGAGCCTCCGATATACGGTATTTGCCGAACAAATCTTCGATTTCGGCAACGGTGGCGTTGAGCTGCGACTCAAACCAACGTGCAGCCATGGCCGAAATTTCTGGCTGGGCAACGGCATCATCGACCGCCCATCCTTTGAGAAGGCGGAAAGAGTTCCATATCTTGTTGCAGAAATTGCGTCCTTGTTCGACAAGTTTGTCATCGTACATGATGTCGTTGCCGGCAGGAGCGGCGAGCATAAGCCCCATACGGACTCCGTCGGCGCCGTAGTCGCGGATAAGGTCGAGGGGGTCCGGCGAGTTTCCGAGCGACTTGCTCATCTTGCGTCCTATTGCATCACGCACAATCCCGGTAAAGTAGACATTGTTGAACGGCTGTTTGCCCACATACTCATATCCGGCCATTATCATTCGCGCAACCCAGAAGAATATGATGTCGGGGCCTGTTACAAGAGTGGCTGTCGGGTAGTAGTAGTTGATTTCTTCGTTGCCCGGATTGTTTATGCCATCGAAAAGTGTGATAGGCCACAGCCACGACGAGAACCATGTGTCGAGGGCATCGGAGTCCTGTTGCAGGTCTTCCATCTTCATCGACGGGTTTCCGCTCTGCTTACGTGCCTTTTCAAGGGCTTCTTCAGGATTTAGAGCCACTACGAACTCGGCATCTTTACCCGTCTTGTCGCCGTAGAAATATGCCGGAATACGGTGTCCCCACCAAAGCTGGCGGCTGATGCACCAGTCCTGGATGTTTTCAAGCCATATGCGGTATGTGGTCTTGTATTTTTCGGGCACGAATTTTATGATGTCGTCGAGCACGGGCGAAAGGCTTTGGTCGGCAAAATGCTTCATTCTGACGAACCACTGCAACGACAGCCTCGGCTCGATGGGCACTTTCGTGCGCTCCGAAAGGCCGATATTGTTCGTATAGTCTTCCACCTTTTCCATAAGGCCGGCAGCCTCAAGGTCGGCGGCGATAGCTTTACGGGTATCGAAACGGTCCATGCCCACATACATGCCTGCGGCTTCGCTCACTGTAGCATCTTCGTTGAAGATATCGATGCTTTCGAGTCCGTGCTTTTTGCCGAGCATATAGTCATTCTTGTCGTGTGCCGGAGTAACCTTTAGACAACCCGTGCCGAATTCGATGTCGACATAGCGGTCTTCGATTACGGGTATCACACGGCCTACCAAAGGCACGACTACGCTATGCCCTTTGAGCCATGTGTTCTTCGGGTCTTTGGGATTTATGCACATTGCCGTGTCGCCCATGATTGTTTCGGGACGTGTGGTGGCGACAACGGCATAGTGCCGTCCGTTTTCGTCGGTATGCACCACGCAGCCCTCGGAAGCTTCGATGTCGGCGCTGTCGTCGGCAAGGTAGTAGCGCAGATAGTAGAGTTTCGACTGCTCTTCGACAAAGAACACCTCATCGTCGCTGATAGCCGTACGGTTCTGCGGATCCCAGTTGACCATGCGCAGGTCGCGGTATATCAAACCCTTGTCGTACAGGTCGACGAAGACCTTCGTCACACTTTCGCTGCGCGACGGGTCCATGGTGAAAGCGGTGCGCTCCCAGTCGCACGAAGCGCCAAGTTTGCGCAGCTGCTGCAATATAATGCCTCCGTGCTTCTCGGTCCACGCCCATGCGTGTTCAAGGAACTGCTCGCGTGTGAGGTCGGTCTTGCGGATGCCTTCGGCGGCAAGTTTGGCGATGACCTTCGTTTCAGTCGATATCGACGCATGGTCGGTGCCCGGCACCCAAAGAGCATTTTTGCCCTGCATGCGTGCACGACGTACAAGTATGTCCTGTATCGTGTTGTTGAGCATGTGCCCCATGTGCAGAACCCCGGTCACATTCGGCGGAGGTATCACGATTGTATACGGTTCGCGTGCATCGGGTTCTGAATGGAACAGCTTGTGTTCAAGCCAATAGGCATACCATTTATCTTCTACCTCGGCAGGATTGTATTTCTGTGGAAGGTCGTTCATATATTATTGTTTTTTATTCATAATAATCAGCCTCTTATGACAAAAGGCCATATAAGCATACATATCACAATGGCGACAATCAACCCCAGCACTACCGTTTTCAGGAGCTTGCGAGTCCATGCCGATGCCACATTAGTATCGATATATTCAATGAGGGCGGCGATATAATTGCCGTTGTTCTTTTGCAGAAGGCTTTTGGGCATGCCATCGCCTTCGGCTCTTTTATCGCCGGTGTCTTTCTGAGCGTCCAATCTATCGATATTTTTTATTCAGTTCAGCCTGTATGCGTTCTGCTTTCCGCAGGGTTTCTTTGTCGGTAGCCTCGGCAAAAGAACTCTTCTCAGGAATCAGCACGCGTGTGCCTGGTTTTATGCGGTTGGGATTATCGAGTTTGTCGGCATTTGCCTGATATATGAATACCCAATAAATGCCCTTGCCATAGTATTCGCGTGCCATTGTGGCAAGATATCGCGTGCCAGACACCGTATCGTAACGCGGTTCCGAGGCCGCAGGCTTTTTATCTTCTGCCTTTTCAGGCAGAACATCGGTGCTTTCTTCAGATACGGGTTTCGCCGCTTCGTCCGACGGCTTTTCGGGAACGGCATCACCGGCCGGAACAATGTCTTCGACCGACACCTCTTCAATACGATAGGTCACTGCGGTAGTGTCTGCCAAAATTGTATCTTCTTCAGCAACATCCGCTTCGGCCGGCTCATACATTGCGGCAAAATATCCGACAGCAGCGCCGGCGATAAGACCGAGCGCTATCCACAGCCACAATTTACGGTTTCCGTGTCCCGGCTCAGACGGTTCTGCCTCCGGCTCTTCGTCCTCTTGCGTGATTTCAGGCTCCTCGTCTTCTTCGGCCGGTCCGAGTTCTATTGTTTCAGTATCAGTTTCTGCCGGAGATTCTTCGTCGGGCACCTCTTCTTCGACAGTTTCCTCTTGTATCTCGGCAACATCTTTCGCCGGTTGCGGCTCTGACGGCTCAGGCTGCATCTCGGCAGGCTCTGCTACCGGTTCTTGCGGTGCTTCCGGCACTGGCTCTGTCAAAGGCTCAGGTTCTTTTTCTTCTGCCACTTCAGAGAAATCGACGTCCTCGGCAAGTTCCACCGGCTCGAACATGGCAAAAGGAGCATTTATTTCGTCGGCAAGAGCCGTATCAGGGATAAACACCACCGGGCCATTTTGATTAAAAGACTCATCAGTGTTGCAGCGAAAAGTCCCTATACCTTTGATGCTCACCGTTTCGCCGTTGACTAATTCCTCTTCGACCGCAGCAAAAAATGAACGCAGAAAACGCCTTGCAGTGCCAATATCAGTATCAGCCACTTTTGCAAGACGTGTAATCAGTTGCGATAGCGTGATTGTATTATTCATTCCGTAATCGTTTTTGAAGCAGTCCTCCGGGTTGGAACTCTATTTTTATCTCGGGTGGCAACAGCATCTTGCGTCCTGTCGACAAATCGCTGACAATTTCTTCTTTATGCTTAACGGGCACAAAAGTGCCGAATGTCGGTATGGCAACGCTGTCAAGTTCGGCACAGCTGTCGCGAAGCACCACCGCAAGGCCTTCGACAAGGGCATCGATATCCTCTACAGGTCGAGCCATCAGCCCGGAAAGACGTTTACGAAATTGTTTATAATCCATTACTATGATTATTAATGCGATAAAGTAATAAACAGCACGAAAACCGACTTGTCAGTCGAGCAGCTCCTTTGCAACGGCGTAGCGCGGACGGTGCTTGACTTCGACAAAAATCTTGCCCACATACTCGCCTATAACTCCCAAAGCCACAAGTACAAGACTTCCGAGGAACCACACCGACAACATCAGCGACGACCATCCGGAAATGGCATTGCCATAGAAATGTGCAATAAAAACCCAAATGGCGACTATGATGTCAATGACAAGCAACGAAAGGCCTATCATGAAAATGATGCGCATAGGTTGAGCGGTGAACGAGGTGATGCCGTCAATCGATGCCGACACCATCTTGCTCAACGGATATTTTGTCTCACCGGCGGCTCGGGCAGCGCGTTCGTAGGTAACTATCGAACTTTGCAGACCTATATGAGGCATGATGCCGCGCAGGAACAGGTTTATTTCGCCATATTCGCTAAGCAGCTCCAACGCCCGGCGGCTCATAAGCCGAAACTCCGAATGGTCGTAGACGGTCTCAAGGCCAAGACGCTTCTGCAGTTTGTAGAAGGCATGCGCCGAGTTCCGTTTGAACCAGGTGTCGGTAGGCCTTGATGAACGAACGCCATAAACTATGTCGTCGCCGCGCCGGAAGTTCTCAACCATTTCATATATGGCGTCGGGGGCGTCCTGCAAGTCGGCATCAAGGGTTATGGCTGCATCGCAACGGTCGCGCACGGTCATAAGACCGGCCAATAGAGCACTCTGCTGTCCACGGTTATGGGCAAGCGAAATACCCTTTATGCGTTTGTCCGAAGCATGGAATTCGCCGATAAGCCTCCAAGTGCCGTCGCGGCTGCCGTCGTCGACACACAGCACATAGCTTTCGTCTGACGCCAATCCACGAGCCGACAGCGTGTCAAGCACCCCAAGCAGAATGGGCGCCGATATGGGCAACATGGGTTCCTCGTTATAGCAAGGAACCACCAAAGCTATTACCGGCCGTTCGGGGCGGCCGGCAACTGCTTTGGCTATATCGGGTGATGCACTTGCCATAGGCATCAGGTTAAGAGGGTGTAAGAGGGTGTTTAATAATATCTGTTAATCGACAGGCCGAAAAGTTTTAGATGGATTGCGTTCTGCGATGATGGAGCATAGCGTGCTATGCGACTGAAGAGCAGGGCGCAAGACACTAAAAATTTTCGGAGGCGTTGCATTTTTCTTGAAAGCATAGTTTCTTAATTTCAATCGGGTGTTTTTAATATTAGTTCAGTCTTGGTGTCTTTTTGTTAACTTGCCCATTGTTCGTCGGTCGCATGGGAACCGCCATGCTCTCTCCTCGCAATGTGCAATTTAAGCAAAAATACACCAACCTGTCGCTTAACATATATTATTAAACACCCTCTAGAAATCAATAGTTACGTGCAATGATTACACGGCGCTTCGACGGCTTGCCGGTTACCATGCAGACTCCAGGCTCATCGTCGCCGTCGAGAGGTATGCAACGTATCGTGGCTTTCGTATCGGCCTTGATACGTTCTTCGGTCTCGGTAGTGCCGTCCCAATGGCAAAGGAAGAAACCGCCATTTTCAATGCGTGCCTTGAAGTCGTCGTAGCTGTCGCATACATATGTCTGACTGTCACGCATGGCAAGAGCCTTCTGATAAATGTTTGTCTGGATTTCTTCGAGCAAGGTGGCCACATAGTCGGCAATTCCGGCGAGGGGCGCGGAATGTTTCTCGAGAGTATCGCGGCGCATTACTTCGACCGTACCGTTCTCTATGTCGCGTGCTCCGAGCACAAGACGCACGGGCACACCCTTCAATTCGTAATCGGCAAATTTGAAGCCGGGACGTTTGTTCTCGGCATCGTCGTACTTCACCGAAATGCCGAGCTGACCGAGACGCTCTACAATAGGCATAACCTTGTCGGTGATTGCGGCAAGCTGTTCGGCATTCTTGTAGATGGGCACTATCACAACCTGTATCGGCGCAAGATGAGGAGGCAGCACAAGGCCGTTGTCGTCGGAGTGCGTCATGATGAGCGCTCCCATAAGGCGTGTCGACACGCCCCACGAGTTTGCCCACACATATTCGGGCTGGTTGTCGCGGTTTGCGAATGTAACGTCGAAAGCTTTGGCGAAATTCTGTCCGAGGTTATGCGATGTTCCTGCCTGCAGGGCCTTGCCGTCCTGCATCATGGCCTCTATGGTATAAGTGTTCAACGCACCGGCAAAACGCTCGTTTGCAGTCTTCACACCTATGGTGACGGGCATTGCCATATATTTTTCGGCGAAATCGGCGTAGAGCTTAATCATCTGCACAGTACGGGCCTGCGATTCTTCGGCCGTGGCGTGGGCGCAATGGCCTTCTTGCCACAGGAACTCGGAGGTACGCAGGAACATGCGTGTGCGCATCTCCCAACGCATCACATTGGCCCATTGGTTACACAGCACAGGCAGGTCGCGCCAGCTGTGTATCCAGTTCTTGTACGTGCCCCAGATGATAGTCTCTGATGTCGGACGCACGATGAGTTCTTCTTCGAGCTTCGCTTCAGGGTCGACGATGACGCCGGTGCCGTTGGGGTCGTTCTTGAGACGGTAGTGTGTTACGACGGCACATTCTTTGGCAAATCCTTCTACATGCTCGGCCTCGCGGCAAAGAAATGATTTGGGTATAAGCAAGGGGAAATAAGCGTTCTGAACGCCCGTCTCCTTGAACATGCGGTCCAAGGTCTGCTGCATCTTCTCCCAAATGGCATATCCGTAGGGTTTTATGACCATGCAGCCGCGGACTGCCGACTGTTCGGCAAGATCGGCCTTGACTACAAGCTCATTATACCATTGGGAATAATTTTCGGAGCGTTTTGTCAGGTTTTTTAGTTCTACAGCCATTGCAATCGTGACAGATATTGAAGTGACTTAAACTTTAGAATGGGAACTCGTCATCGCCGCCTGCAGGCATGGCCGGAGGCGGGGGAACCGCACCGGGAGCGGCTGCTACAGGTGCGCCGGCCGGTGCACCGGGTGCTTCGACATCGGCTCTCCAGCAACGGATGTCAGTGTACCAACGGCCATTGAACTCGCGCGATTCTATGTCGAAATATATTGTGGCCACCTGCCCTACCTGCAAGTTGATTTTATCGGCATTGTCACCGAAACATGTAAACGCGACCTTGCGAGGGAACTGGCCTTCGGTGTTTTCGAGCACATATTCTTTTTTCTTCCACGCGTTACCGGCTTTCGACACGCCGCTCACCTCGGGAAGCGCGTGGATGATAGTCCCTTTTATTTCCATTTTTTAACTTTAAAAATACTTTTTGTTTGGGGCAAAGTTACATATTTTTTCTTGTTACAGCAAGTTTTTTGCATAATCCGATTTTTTTATTGAACTTTGCCACAACGACAGGGATAACGGCAGGAAGTGTACAATCTGGCACCGCGCGGTTACAACATCGTTACAATTGTAAAAAGTATGTAATTGATTAAAATTTTGTCAACAAAATTCCGGCTCATCAGTTATAAAAGTAGTGCATACGCAAGCCGCACAGGCAAAGAATTGCAGAAAAACCACACAGTATTCAGATTGTAAGATGATTACCAAGAAAGTTATCCAAACCCTATATAAAAAATACCGCAAGCTACCGGAAAGCCCCGATTGCCTGGACATGCCTCTACTGTTCAACTACGCGTCGAGGCACCACAACATCACCATTGATATGGACGGTCCGGTAGACACGTTGGTGATACGAAGCATAGACCCCGACTCCCCTTTTCACCGAATACCTCTCGAACGCATACACGCAATTGTGCCTTTCGAAGAATGGGTAGCCATCGTCCTGCACTCGTCAATTATATTCCTGAGCCGTGTCAACTCAAAAGTCAGCGTTCATGTGCGCACACATGAACCGTCGCTGTTCGACAGAATATCCGATTTTTTCCGCCGCTGATTTGCAGGCCCTCAAAGATTATTTGGAATATTGGAAAATAAAGCGTACCTTTGCGCCGCAAAACAATACAAAACCAATTAAACAAAACAAATGGCTACAAAAATCAGATTACAACGCCATGGCCGCAAGGACTATGCGTTTTATCCTATTGTAATCGCCGATAGCAGGGCACCACGAGATGGTAGATTTATTGAAAGGATAGGTTCCTATAATCCGAACACTAATCCTGCTACAATCACTCTCAATTTCGAGCGGGCTTTGTATTGGGTGACTGTCGGCGCACAACCCACCGACACCGTGCGTTCAATTCTTTCCAACGAAGGCGTGCTTATGATGAAGCATCTCCTCGGTGGCGTTAAGAAAGGCGCTTTCGACCAGGCAGAAGCAGAAAAACGCTTCAATGCATGGAAAGCTAAAAAAGACGCAAAAACAAACGCACTGAAGACTTCGATGGCCGACAAGCGCGAACTCGACGCAAAACAGCGCCTTGAAGCAGAAACCGCCAAGAACAAGGCTAAAGCCGAACTCGTGGCTAAGAAAAAAGCCGACGCTGCCGCCGCAGCTGAAGCCGCCGCAGCTCCCGCTGCCGAAGAAACTGAAGCTCCCGCCGCAGAATAACGCAGCTCCAAGCTTCTCGATACTAAAAAGGGTGTGTCCGCTATCTTTATGCCGGCACGCCCTTTTTTACTCAACATCGCACCATACTTTTCTTGACTATGAAGAAATTCAAAGAATATAACGGCCTAAACCTGTCGGAGCTTAACAAAGAAATGCTCGAACAGTGGAATGCCGACCACCTCTTCGAGCAGAGCGTGGCACTGCGCGAAGGCGCCCCCTCGTTTGTGTTCTACGAAGGCCCCCCGTCGGCCAACGGCATGCCGGGCATACACCATGTGATGGGCCGCACAATCAAAGACCTTTTCTGCCGCTACAAGACAATGAAAGGTTTCCATGTGAAGCGTAAAGCCGGTTGGGACACCCACGGTCTACCCGTAGAACTCGGTGTAGAACGCTCGCTCGGCATCACAAAAGAAGACATCGGCAAAAAGATATCTGTCGACGAATACAACGACGCATGCCGCCGCGAAGTGATGAAATATACCCGTGAATGGGAAACCCTCACAAACCGCATGGGCTACTGGGTCGATACCACAGACCCGTATATAACATACGACAACCGCTATATCGAGTCTGTATGGTGGCTTCTCGCGCGCCTATACGGCAAAGGTCTCCTCTACAAAGGATACACCATACAGCCCTACTCCCCTGCCGCCGGAACGGGTCTCAGCTCGCACGAACTGAACCAGCCGGGGTGCTACCGCGACGTCAAAGACACCACCTGCATAGCACAATTCACGCTCAAAGACCCTCTGCCTGCAATGCAGGGCTGGGGAAAGGCCTGCATGCTGGCATGGACAACGACACCGTGGACACTGCCCTCGAACACAGCACTGTGCGTCGGGCCGACAATCCGATATGCAATCGTGCGCACATATAATCCATATTCGGGCGAGCCGGTAACCGTAACCGTAGCAGAAGAACTCGTAAGTTCGATTTTCAATCCCAAAGCCCGTGAAATCGCCCTTGAAGACTACAGCAAAGGCGACAAACTCGTTCCCTACGAAATAGTCAGCACGCTCACAGGCGCCGAACTCGTAGGCCTGCACTATGAGCAGCTTCTTCCATGGGTGAACCCGGGCGAAGGAGCTTTCAGAGTCATTGCCGGCGACTACGTAACCACCGAAGACGGCACGGGCATCGTCCACATAGCCGGCACTTTCGGCGCAGACGACCTCCGTGTTTCCAAACAGGCCGGAATACCGCCTCTGCACCTTATCGACCGCGACGGCAACATCCGTCCGATGGTCGACCTCACAGGACGCTTCTACCGCATCGAAGACCTCGACCCCGACTTTGTGGCATCGATGGTCGACGTACCGCTGTACTCCAAATGGGCCGGACGCTATGTCAAGAACGCCTATGACCCCGACGCCACCGCCGAGACGGAAACGCTCGACGTTGCCATCTGCATGGACTTGAAGGCCGAAGGCAAAGCGTTCAAAATCGAAAAACACGTCCACAACTACCCCCATTGCTGGCGCACCGACAAGCCGGTGCTCTACTATCCGCTCGACAGCTGGTTCATCCGCTCGACAGCAATGCGCGAAAGGCTAATGGAGCTAAACGCCACAATCAAATGGAAGCCGACATCGACCGGCACAGGACGTTTCGGCAAATGGCTCGAAAACCTCCAGGACTGGAACCTCTCGCGCAGCCGATACTGGGGCACTCCGCTGCCGATATGGCGCACTGAAAGCGGCGAAGAAGAACTGTGCATCGACAGCGTAGCAACACTCTATGCCGAAATCGACAAAGCCGTCGACGCAGGCATCATGAAGAGCAATCCCCTGCGCGACAAAGGCTTCGTGCCGGGCGACTACTCAGCAGAAAACTACGACCGCATCGACCTGCACCGCCCATATGTCGACGACATCATCCTCGTTTCGCCTTCCGGCAAACCTATGAAACGCGAAACAGACCTCATCGACGTATGGTTCGACTCAGGCTCTATGCCATATGCGCAGCTGCACTACCCCTTCGAAAACAAAGAAGCCTTCGACCGCGGCGACCTCTACCCGGCCGACTTCATTGCGGAGGGCGTCGACCAGACACGAGGCTGGTTCTTCACGCTTCATGCCATAGCCACGATGGCTTTCGACTCGATAGCGTTCAAGACAGTCATATCCAATGGTCTCGTGCTTGACAAAAACGGCGAAAAAATGTCGAAACGCAAAGGCAATGCCGTAGACCCGTTCGACAGCATAGAGAAATTCGGCTCCGACCCCTTGCGCTGGTACATGATTTCGTGCTCGTCGCCGTGGGACAACCTCAAATACGACAGCGACGGCGTCGCCGAGGTGTCGCGTAAATTTTTCTCCACGCTCTCGAACACCTACAACTTCTTTGCAATGTATGCCAATGTCGACGGTTTCTCAGGCACAGAAGAACAGGTAGCGCTATCGGAACGTCCCGAACTTGACCGCTGGATATTGTCGCTGCTCAACACGCTCGTCGCGCATGTCGAAGAATCGCTCGACGATTACGAACCGACACGTGCTGTGCGCGAAATCAGCGAGTTTGTGCTCGACAAACTGTCGAACTGGTACGTAAGGCTCAACCGCAAACGTTTCTGGAGCCGCGGCCTCGACACCGACAAGCTCGCCGCCTACCAGACCCTGCGCACGTGCCTGCTCACAATATCCAAACTGATGGCGCCCGTGGCACCGTTCTTCAGCGACAGGCTTTTCCGCGACCTCACCGACGGCTCCGAAACGAAATCGGTGCACTTGGCCGACTTCCCCAAAGTAGACGAGACAGCAATCGACACCGCACTTGAAGAACGGATGGACATTGCACAGCGGCTCACCTCGCTGGTGCTCTCTCTGCGTAAAAAAGCGAACATAAAGGTACGCCAACCCCTTGCAAAAATGCTCGTTCCGGCAGCCGACGGACATGCCGCACAAGTCCTGGAAGCCATTTCCGACATCGTAAAGACTGAGGTCAACGTCAAACGGCTCGAAATCGTAGCTTCCGACAACGAAGTATTCGTAAAACGCGTCGACCCCGACTTCAAGAAGCTCGGACCCAAATTCGGAAAACAGATGAAACAGGCAGCGGCCATGCTAAAAGCCCTCGACCGCAACCGTATAGCCGAACTCGAACGCGACGGCCACATTGTCCTCGACATTGACGGCACAGAGCACACCGTCGACATCGCCGATGTAAAAATCATATCGGAAGACATTCCCGGATGGCTCGTCGCCAACGAAGACGCACTCACCGTTGCGCTCGACATCGACATCACGCCCGAACTGTTCCGCGAAGGCCTCGCACGCGAAATCATCAACCGAGTGCAGAATCTGCGGAAAAAACGCGGCTACGACATAACAGACCACATCGTGCTGCGCTTCCTTCCGGGGCCTGAAATAGACGATGTCATCAAAGAATACGGCGATTACATCGCAACCCAAGTTCTTGCCGACGCCGTAACAGTGGCCGACACCGACAATTCTGAAATAGAGATACTCGATATCGACGACCTCAAGCTCGGAACGGTAATAACATTATCCTGACCTTACAACAAGTGCTGCCCGGCTGCAACAAGCCTGCCGGGCAGCATATAATTATCCACCACACTCTCTTCAAGAAACGAACAATCATGGGCGAACAACCAAGATACTCAGATGCCGAACTCGAGGAGTTCCGCCAGATAATACTCGATAAAATCGAAAAGGCCACTGCGCTCTACGACGAGCTGTGCGCCTCTTTGCGAAACAGCGACGGCAACGACACCGCCGACACGTCACCCACATTCAAGGTGCTCGAAGAAGGCGCAAACACACTCGAACGCGAAGCCAACGCCCGCCTGGCCGAACGCCAACGGCAATTCATATCGCATCTGCGGGCAGCGCTTGTCAGAATTGACAACAAGACATACGGCATCTGCCGCGCCACAGGCAAACTGATACCCAAAGAACGGCTGCGCGCCGTGCCACACGCCACCCTGTGCGTCGAAGAGAAAAACAACCCGAACCATTGACAAAAAAACTGCCTATGACGCTATCGACAGGCCGTCGGCTGTCGTTGACGGCCGGCATCATCATTGCCTTGGTTCTGCTCATCGACCAGGCTGTAAAAATATGGGTCAAGACCTGTTTTTACCTTGGTGAAGATGTTGAAATCTTCAGCTGGTTCCATCTGCGCTTCATTCAGAACAACGGCATGGCATTCGGAATAGAGCTGGGAAGCAAGCTATTTCTCACTCTATTCCGCATTGCATTGGTAATATTCCTTGTCTGGTATATATGCAGGCTTGTAAAAGCAGCAAAAGTACCCTGCGGATATATGGCGGCCGTAGCCCTCGTTACAGCCGGTGCTTTCGGCAACATCATAGACTGCGTATTCTACGGCGAAATATTCAACAACCCCTATCCGCCTGCAATAGCCTCTTTCGTGCCCTGGGGCGAAGGTTACGGCGGTATCTTCCACGGGTACGTCGTCGACATGCTCTACTTTCCTCTATTCTCATTCGACTGGCCGCAATGGATGCCGCTTGTGGGCGGACAGACATTCTCATTCTTCGACCCGGTTTTCAACATAGCCGATTCGGCCATTACCGTAGGAATGTTTCTCATCATCCTGTTTTACTCCAAATATATAGGAACTGCGAGCATCGATGAAAAAGCCGATTAGCATATTGGCGGCAAGCGCATTGCTGGCGACAGCCTGCTCAAAAGTACCATCGGAGGTGATACAGCCCGAAGAGATGGCGCAGCTAATGGCCGATGTGCATACGGGCGAAGCCGTCATCGACATGAACCGTTCGTACTACCCGACAGACTCGGCGCGACAGGCAATGAAGCAATCGGTATACGCACGCCACGGCGTAAGCTCCGAACAAGTCGATTCATCGTTCGCCTGGTACGGCCGCAACATTACCTACTACATGGATGTTTACGACCGCACAATCGAGATTCTCGAACACAGGCTCATCGAAAGCGGCAACCGCGTAGCGGCAGAAGCGGCGCTGTCTATCGCCGGCGACTCTGTCGACGTATGGCCATATCCACGGTATATCGCCATCAACGACCGTCTGCCTTCAAAAACGCTTACATTCAATTTCGCACGCGACCCCAACTGGGAACGCGGCGACTCTTATACCTGGCGTGCCAAACTCTTCAACAACCAGGAAAAATCAGATTGGGGCATAGTCGTTGAGTATGCCGACGGCTCCATCGAGTTCTGCTCGCAGGACGTCACCGGCGACGGATGGAAAGAACTTGTATTCTACTCCGATTCGCTGCGCGACGCCACTCGTGTCTACGGCTATATGAACGCAACCAACCGCAGAGGCACGTCGCTGCACCTTGACAGCATCGAAATGGTGCGCAAACGTGTAGAACCTCAAATGTACAATCGTAGGTATTCCATTCGCGACTTACGCGACGTACTGCCGAAAACCGACATTTCAGCCGACACCACCGCTACTGCAACATCCTCTGGCAAACAGTGACAACGCCACGACATAAACGCATCCTTGCCCACTGCATAGTGCATCAAGGGGCTGAGCACCGTCTTTCCGTAGCCGATATATGGCAAGACGGAAACGGATGGCACGTCACAGTCAAACCGTTTCTATCCGAGACCGAAGGTACGGTTTTCTACAACGGCACCATCGAGATTTACGGTGCCGACCGACATTCGCCGTTCTCCGACGGCTCTCAAGAGCCGCCGACAATCATCAATCGTTAACGATAGCTCCCCTCTGACCTAATCTTTATTCACCCAGCCCTTGGCAATCAAAACACTATCAATAGCAGCCATTACCTCGCGCTGGTCCCAATCATTACGGCTCGAAAGCACCACATAATGCAGACCACAATCAGGCCAAGAACCTTCAATTGCAGAGAAACCGCCGTTGTTGTTCATATGATAGCTTTTCACGGGCATGCCTTCATCAAGCCTCAGCGCAGTGCCAAGACCGAAACAGACATGCGGAACATCAGTGACTACATATGGGCGTTTCATATCCCTCAACGATGCCGTATCTATTAACTTACCTGAATACAAAGCTCGCTTAAACTGCATGACTTCACGTGCCGAAGAACAGGCTCCCCTGTCGGCTTTAGTCAGAAAATAATCAGCCTCGCCATAATCGAACTCCGTCCAACGACCATCTTCGCTAATAAAAGACCCGCTGCTCTTTGTATGCGGTGTGGCAAGAGCATATCCGTGGGCAAGACGTGGACGCCGTTCTCCGGGTGTATAATAAAAAGTCTCCTTCAACCCTGCCGGCTTAAAAATATTTTCCGACATCCAATCGTCGAAATTTTTGCCTGTCACACGCTCTATCAGGGGGGCTACAAGAATGTACGCCGGGTCATTACGCTGATAGTGTGTACCCGGCACGAACGCAATTGTATCAAGGCGTTGAAAAGTCTGCATATGCTCATTTTCCGTACCGTAGAGACGATAATCTTTGCCGGTTCCGAACACGGTATAATGATTGTCGGAGTATTTAGCCCAAGCATCATGGCCGACAGGACGAAGGTCGGGCAATCCTGAACTATGGGTGAGTATATGTCGTATGTTTATATCATTGAAAAAATCGCCGGCAAACTCCGGGAAATATTTGCTGAGGCTGTCATCAAGACTTATTTTACCATCTTCGCACAATTTAAGCAATGCTACTGCCGAAAATAATTTGGAAGCGGACGCCAAATTGAACAAAGTGCTGTCGGTAATACGTTCGGCAGAGTCCAATCTGGCAAGACCGAACGCATGGTTATATACGATGGTATCTCCTCGCATAACCGTGATGATGGCTCCCGGAGCACCGGCGTCGAACATGCCGCCAAACAACGAATCTAGCGGTGCCGTAATTTCACAAGGCGGTACTCCATGGTCGGCCCGATAATTATCGTTATGCCGACATGCCTGAACTATTATCGCGGCAAGCCCGACAAGCCCGGCTACTACATAAAATGATTTGCGGAGATTTGTTTTGTATCTTTGTTTTTCCATTGCATTACAAAATTAAGAAAGCCAAAAACCGCAAGCAAGGTCTCAATCCAATTTTAGCCGCTTTGTAGCCACATTGTCTAAATTGTGTCTGATTTGTAGCGAGTGTCACACAATTGCAACCGCACATAAACGTTATTCCTTTGATAAAACAAAGAAACATATGCTTACCATAATAGAAGCCATACTAAGGCGCCACTCCGTGCGAACCTATAAAGACAGTCCATTGCCAACCGACATGCAGAGCCAAGCAATGGCTATTGCGACGAGTTCACGCCAATTCCTGCAAGGGCAGACAGCACGGCTTGTGCCCATAATCCTGAAAGAAACAGAAAAAGTAGGCACATACGGTCTCTTTAAAGGTTCTCGGAACTACTTCGCCCTCGTCTATAAAGACATCGACCGTCTGTCGGCCGTCAACGCCGGGATGGTCGGCGAGGCGGCAGTCCTTGCCATGACCCGGCTCGGCATCGGCACCTGCTGGCTTGGAGGCACATACTCAAAAGGTACTGTCACGGATATGGTAAAGCCTGACGCCGACGAACGCATAGCCGCAATTATAGCATTCGGGCTTCCGGCTGAGCACGAAAGCCTCAAGTCTAAAATGATGAGCCGCATCGCCGGAAGCCGACGGCGCAAACCGTTCGACGATTTATTCGAGATATCCTGTGGAGCATCGTACAAAGATGCCCTCGAACTGATGCGCCTCGCCCCCTCGGCCATGAACGGCCAGCCATGGCGTGCTTTTACAAACACAAAAGGCGTAGACTTCTACAGCACCGGCAACGACGGTCTGAAACTTCTCGACATGGGCATAGGGCTATATCACTTCTCGCTCGAAGCCGGCCAAGGGACATTCGAAGACAAATCCACAGAAGTTCCGCAACGCGGCGAGTTCCAATATGTACTGTCGTGGATAAGATAAGCCCGATTAGCCAACCCCACGCCAATGCCGCCTGAACTATCGCAGGGCAACCGCATCGGAATAAACAAGAATTAAGTCAGAATTAATCATTTTTCA
>CAJTXL010000030.1 GCA_910583525.1 uncultured Muribaculaceae bacterium
TGTTAATCCGTTTGGTTTGCAACATAGGAGGAGTACAGGAGAAACAGGAGTTTTTGTAGTACAGGAGAGAGAGGAGGTTTTTTGTGGGTAAGGTGTTTAAGGTCGCTAAGGTCTTTAGGGTCGAGAAGGTTTTGGGTGAAAGGCGGATGTTATTATATATATGGTGTCGATTTTGTTTTGATATGTTAATGCAAGTTATTATCTTTGCATCGCGAAAAACGGGTGCCGCGGCGTTAGTGCCGCATCGGCATCATTTCACCAACTTAGATGGATTATAGTATATTAGACTTCTTGGGCCTTCTCGGTGCCGTGGGCTTGTTCCTCTACGGCATGAAAGTGATGAGCGAGGGCCTTCAAAAAGCGGCCGGCGACCGACTCCGCAACATATTGTCGGCAATGACACGCAACCGTTTCGCCGGCTTGCTGACGGGCTTCCTCATCACTGCGCTTATCCAAAGTTCGTCGGCATCGACGGTAATGGTTGTAAGTTTTGTGAATGCCGGGTTGATGTCGCTGGGACAATCGATGGCTGTGATTATGGGTGCGAATGTGGGCACGACATTCACTGCGTGGATAATAGCTCTGTTCGGGTTCAAGGTAAACATTTCGTCGTTCGTGCTTCCGCTTGTGGGCCTTGCGGTGGTATTGCTTCTTATGAACAAGAGCCGGACGAAGAGCATCGGGGAGTTCCTGATAGGTTTTTCGTTCTTGTTCATGGGTCTTGATTTGATTAGCGCGTATGTCCCTGACCTTCAGAGCAACCCTGAGATGTTCGCAGTACTGAAGGATTATGCGTCGATGGGCATCCGCTCGATACTGATATTCACGTTGGTGGGTCTTGTTCTGACGATGGTTATACAGTCGTCGGCGGCCACGTTCGCCATCACTCTTATCATGTGCAGCAAGGGCTGGATAACATTTGACCTTGCGTGCGCCCTTGTCCTTGGCAGCAACATAGGGACGACGATAACACCTATTCTCGCCTCGCTGAGCGGCAACGTAGCGGCCAAGCGCGCGTCGATGGGTCACTTACTGTTCAACCTTTTGGGAACGGTGTGGTGCCTGTGCATCTTCGTGCCGTTTGCGGATTTCAACGCGTGGCTCACGGAGGCGATAGGCCAGGGCGACCCGACGTCGCTATACAAGTATGTAAGCGCTCTCGAGGCCAGCAGCCCAGAGCTGTACAACCATCTGTTCGACAATTCCTTGCCTGCAGGGCATGAGGTTCTGCGTAACATAGCGGTGATGCAGATGAGCGTTTCGTTCGGGCTGTCGTTGTTCCACACGACGTTCAACCTTGTGAACGTGACTGTAATGATATGGCTCACGGGCGTATATGTGAAGATTGTCGAATGGTTAGTGCCGTCGAAGAGCCGCGACGACGAAGAGTTCACGCTCAAGTTTATCTCGGGCGGCCTTATGAACGCGGCCGAGCTGAACATAGCGCAGGCCGAAAAGGAAATTTCGGTATATGCCGAGCGTGTCGGGCGTATGATAAACATGGCTCAGACTCTAATCCACACGAAGGAGAAGAGCGAGGAGTACAATACTCTGCTTTCGCGCGTGGAGAAATACGAAGACATCTCGGACCGCATGGAGCTTGAAATAGCGCACTACCTCAACCGCTGCGCCGAAGGCCGTCTGTCGAACGAGGGCAAACTCCGCATAGCCGCCATGCTCAACATAATCAGCGAGATAGAGAGCATCGCCGACAGCTGCCTCGGAATAGGCAAGATTTTGAACCGGAAGATACAGAGCGGCGTTGAGTTCAACGACGAGATATACCGCAACATAGACACGATGTATGTTTATGTGAAAGCGGCGATGGAGATGATGATATCGCAGCTTAAGAACATGGAGAACGTGAGCGGCAAGTCGCTGATAGACTCGTACAACAAGGAGCGCGAGATAAACAATTTCCGCAATTCGCTCAGGAGCGGCAATGTTGAGAACATCAACTCGAAGCATTATGAGTACCAAGCCGGCATCTACTACATGGACATCATCGGTGACCTTGAAAAGACCGGCGACTATATAATCAATGTCATCGACACGCTACGGGACAATTTCCGCAAGCGCGCCGACTGACGAAAGAGCCGACCGTCTCAGAGGAGACGGCCACCGGCATCGGGAAGCCATCCGAAACCGGAACTATTTCATCTAAAAATGGCCTGGAGGGCCTTCCCGAGGGGGTCGGTATAATAATTTTCGGAAACAATAGCAATACAATTCGGTTACTGAGCTTTGAAATGTCGGCGCAAATGCGTTAATTTGCGTAACCTAAAGCCAAAAAGAAAAGCCAATGCCATCAAACGCCATTGCGGGCAACATACTGATAGTCGATGACGACGCAAACATAACGGAGCTTCTGAGCGTGAACCTCAGAAGCGAGGGTTATGGCGTAGTCGTTGCCGACAATGCAGAAAAAGTAGACCGCGGCAGCCTCGAGGACGTGCGTCTGGTGATAGTAGACGCGATGCAGCAGGCGTACACCGGCATGGATTTGATTTACGACTTCAAAGACGACCCCCGGACAGAGCATATGGGCATCATACTCTACTCTACCATCAAGAGCGAACGTATGGTGATAGATGCCCTTGATGCCGGCGCCGACGACTATATCACGAAGCCGTTCTCGCTTCGAGAACTTATAGCCCGTGTAAAGTCGGTTCTGAGGCGTCATGCGACAGTCCGTCCCTCATCGGTGCACAACACTATAAGTTTTCAGGGTCTTACTCTTGACCTGAGCACCCAAAGCGCGAAACTTGACGGTAGCCCGATTGCCTTATCACGGATAGAGTATGCCATTCTTGCCATTCTTATAAAGAATGTCGACAACTACGTTCCGCGTATAGAGATACACCGCAAGGTGTGGTCGGATGCAGATGAGGGCAGCAACGAGCGGATTGTAGACACCAACATATCGCGCCTGCGCAAAAAGCTCGGTGAGCTGGGCAACCATATCGTGAACCGCTCCGGTCACGGGTATATGATAAGTTGAGCGGCGCCTGCGTTTTTTCCGAAGATTTTTTTGAGATATACGACAGCGACGGGCCATATAGGCAAGCCGCCGTCAATTCATAAACCTAATTTTAAGAACTTTGGACATAGACCCATTACCGGCCATAGAGCCGTTGCTACTGATTTTAAACAATTTTTTTGCGTGCACCATCGCGGTGCCGACGTTCGGCGCTGCCGAGATTGCCGCTCTTGCTGTGGCTACACTTTGCCTGTTTCTGTCGGGCTTCGTAAGCGGCAGCGAGATGGCATATTTTTCTCTCAGCCCACAACAATGCGAAGAGCTTGAGAGCAAAGCCAAAGGCCCGGGCATATTACGGCTATTGTCGGAACCGCAACGGCTTCTTGCGACGATACTGATAGCGAACAATCTTGTGAACGTGACTATTGTCGTGCTGTGCAATTTCGCCTTGGGACCGGTATTCGAGGGCATGAGCGCAGTGCTGAGTTTTGTTCTGCAGACGGTGCTGCTGACATTCGTGATACTCCTTTTCGGCGAAATTATTCCGAAACTTTATGCGAGCAACAACAACATGGGCTGGGCGCAAACGGCACAGCCGATGCTGTCGGGCATCTACAGAATTCTTAGCCCGGCGTCGCGTCTTCTTGTAAAATCGGGAAGCCTTGTAAAGCGTGTCGTAGCCAAGGAGACACACGACATCACGCCCTCAGAGCTGTCGCTTGCCCTTGACATCACCGAGGGCGCCAGCGGCGACGACAAAGAAATGCTTGAGGGGATACTGAAATTCGGCGGCACGAGCGCGTCGGAAATTATGACACCACGCGTCGAGCTTACGGACCTTGACATGACAATGAGCTTCGAAGAAGTGATGCGCGTTGTCCTTGACAGCGGCTACTCGCGCATGCCGGCCTATGAGGAGAACCAGGACAACATCAAGGGAATATTGTACTCGCGCGACCTACTTCCTTATATAGGCAAGGCTACCCCGGCCGATTTCGAGTGGCAGAAGCTTCTCCGGCCTGCATATTTCGTGCCCGAGTCGCGGCAGATTGATGACCTTCTTGAGGATTTCCGCCGGTTGAAGATACATATGGCTGTCGTGGTGGACGAGTTCGGCGGCACACAGGGTGTTGTCACGTTGGAGGATGTGCTTGAGGAGATTGTAGGCGACATCGATGACGAATACGACGAGCCTGACACGACGTACAAGCGTCTGCGCGACGACACTTATGTCTTTGAAGGGCGCACGCCGCTGACCGACTTCTTCCGCATCACCGAACTCGACCCGGAAGAGTATGCCGAGGTGACAGAGGATGTCGAGACCCTTGCCGGCATGATTTTGGCTATAAAGGGCGATTTCCCGAAAGACAAGGAGCCGCTTGTCTACGGCCGCTGCCGTTTCCTGGTGCTTGAGATAGCCGAGCACCGCATAAACGAAGTGCGTGTGAAGGTGATGCCCGACATACAGGAGAAGTGAAAAAGCAGGTATTGACCATTTTTGCCATATTGCTCGCGGCGTTTCTGCTGCATTCATGCGGCAACAGCGCCGACGAGGGCAGGGCCGTGCCACGGCGTTATGCCTACGCACGCATCGAGCCTTATGACACTGTGCGGACGGAGCATAGCGCAGGGCCTGTGCAGTTGAGCATCAACAAAGGCGCGGATGTTTCGCACCCCGACGGCAAGCCGGAATGGCTCGATGCCTCGTTCGGGCGCTACGGAGCGACGTTGCATCTGTCGACCATAATGACTGAAGATATTGACGTGGCTTTGGCGAACCGCCGCGAGCGCATATCGCTGAACTTGGGGGGCGCCAAGGCGCGCAGTGACGTTTTCGACAACGGCCTCGGAATGAGGTGCGAGATAGTGGTGAGCCGCGACCCGAGCGCGACGCCCGTACAGTTTGTGGCTTATGGCGACGGTGTACTCGTAAGCGGCGCTTTCGTGATTGCCGGAAGCACCGAGCCGGCGGATTCGCTGCGGCCGATATGCACGGAGCTTGAGAAGGAGGCTTTCGCCATTGTCAACAGCATACATCCGAGGAATGAAATTTGAGTTAGCCGCGCCCGTAGATGTCTATGTCGCCCCTATAGTTTTTGGGGAAGACATGACGCGCCAATGCCGTGAGGAAAGGGCTTTGGCGGTTCTTCTTGATGAGATTTTCGGACCGGAGTGCGAACGGGTGCATGATGCGTCGGGCGCCCCCGTAGTGCTTTCCAGAGGGCGACGCGTTGAGGCGGAGGTCTCCATCAGCCATTCGATGCACTATGCGGCTGTGGCCGTGGGGTCGCCCGGCTATGAAGTGGGGATAGACATAGAGGAGCGCCGTAGCCAGCTTTCGCGCGTCTGCCCGAGGGTGCTGAGCGCGGCGGAGCTTTCGGCCTATAAAGAGAGACCTGACGGCCTATTGGAGGCGTGGACGCTGAAAGAGGCGCTCTACAAGGCTTGGCGAAGGCATTCGGGCGGCGAGATAGATTTCGGGCGTCAGCTGCATCTGCCTATGCCGCCGGGAACGGGCATGGCGCACACGACGCATGCCGACGGTACGCCGGGAGCGGATTATGCGGCATTTAGCCGCGGGGGCGATTTTTTGGGGGAATTTGCGTGTCTGTCGGTGGTTTACCGAGGCATATCAGATTAGCGGAGACGACGGCGTACGTAGTCGATTACCATGTCGGCGAGTTCGTCGAGGGGTAACTTTGAAGAATCGAGGGTGAGGTCGTAGCTTTGTGCGTGTCCCCAGCGTTTGTCGGTGTAGAAGTTGTAGAAGTTTGCGCGGAGTTTGTTTGTCTTTTCGGCGAGCGCAGCGGCTTCTTCGAGGGATTTGCATTCGAAGCGTTCGACGATGCGACGGGCGCAGTCGTTGACGGGTGCGTGGACGAAGATGTTGACAACGTTGGGGCAGTCGCGCAGGATGTAGTCGGCGCTGCGGCCTACGATTACGCATGGTTCGGAGTCGGCGAGTTCGTGGATGAAGTCGCACTGTGCTTTGTAGATGCCATCGGACGCGGCAGCGCTGTCGCCGAGCCATGACATTGGGTAAAATCCCATTGAGAAGGGTATTATTCCGCCGAGTATCTTGGGTGCGCGTTCGTCGTTGCGTTCGAGGTATTCGAGGTTGTATCCGGCTTTTTCGGCTGCTTTTACGAGGAGCTGCTTGTCGTAGAAGCCTATGCCGAGCTTGTCGGCGATGAGGCGTCCGAGAGCACGTCCGCCGCTTCCGAAGGTGCGGCCTATGGTTATTACGTATTTTTCGGGTAGCATTGTCGTGGGAGCGTCAAAAATTATAATGTAGGGACATACCTTTGGCATGTCGATGTTTACACGTCAGTCAATCAGCAACATGCCAAAGGCATGTCCCTACAATTATTGGCATTTTTCCGTGATTTGCCAATTATGGCGCAGACGCGAAGCGAGTGCTTACTTTGTCTTGGCTTTTTCGGTTTTGGGTTTCTTGGGGGCTTTGGCTGCCGTGGTTTTCTTTACGACGGCTTTCTTGGGCTTGGGCTCTTCAGTTTTTTCTTCTTCGCGCTTGCGGTGCTCGATATTGTACTGCTCTACGCTTTTGCGCATCGATGCGAGTTCTTTGTTGAGGGCTTCGATTTCGGCGTCCTGGTTGCGGATTGTGAGCAGCAGGGAGTTGAGTTCTTCGTTGCCTACCTGCGAGGGGAATTCTTCTTCGACGCGCATGAGGAAGTCGGCGAGGACGTTCATGTAGTTTGTGAATGCGGCGAAGGGTGTCTCGTAGGGGCTGAAGGCAGCCGGGCGTCGTGTGTTCATGTAAAAGAAGTGGTCGCAGGACTGGAGGTACTGCCAGTCGCGTTTGAGGCTCCGGTTGTCGCATTCGCGGACACGCTCGGCGATTGAGTAGAGTTTGTCGAAGGCCTCGTTCTGGAGACGGTTTCCGAGCCACACTGATGTGTCGCGTGCTTCGTCGGCGCTCGAAATGGGGTGCACGACGGAGAGTTCGCCGACGGCCTTGATTTTGGCTACGGCCTGCGAGGGGGTGATGAAGTCGAGGCCCCGTTCGGCGGCAAATCGGGGCAGCGCTTCGAGGAACTGGAATATGCCTGTGGTTGCCGGGTGCAGGTCGCCGAATGTTTCCATGTTGAGGAAGATGTTGATGATTTGTTCTTCGGGGGGCGTCGCGGCGAGCCATTCGACGTATTTGTCGGCGGTGAGGGGGAATTCGGGCCAGGATGTGTCGCTGAAGCGGAATGCGATGTCGTCGCTGAGTTTGGCATTGCGTAGCAGCAGCTTTAGCTTGGGGGCTGAGGCGGCCGAGTAGACGTAGTCGGGCGATTTCCATCCGAGGATGTGTTTTGCACCTTCGGTGAGCGCTCCTTTGAAGCCGAGAGCGACGAGCTGCGGAGCGAGGTCGTCGAAGTAGATAAGCTCGGTGTTGCGCACGATTTTGGGCTGAACGCCGAAACGGCTTTTGAGGATGCTGCATGTGTCGGCAATCTGCCGGGCGAATTCTTCGGGGTCGACGAGCGAGGAGAGACCATATGAGAATGGCTGTGCGACGAATTCGACGGCGCCTGTGTCGGCGAGTTTTTTGAGGAGTTCGATGAACTCGGGGACGTAATGCTCGAACTGCTCGAGGGCGACGCCTGAGACGGCGATTGAACAGCGGAAACGTCCGCCGCTCTGCTCTATCATGCGCAGGAGTGTCTCGCAGGCAGGGATATATGAGTTGTGGGCCACACGTGTGACGATGTCGTCGTTGAGGAAGTCGTCGAAGTAGTAGTGGTCTTTGCCTATGTCGAAGAAGCGGTATCTTTTGAGACGGAACGGCTGGTGTATTTCGAAGTTAAAACAGATGGCTTTCATATGATGTTGTAGTTTTAGAGGGTGTTTAATAATATCTGTTAATCGACAGGCCGAAAAGTTGGAGACGGATTGTGTTCTGCGATGATCGAGCATAGCGTGCTATGCGACTGAAGAGCAGGGCACAAGACGCTCCAAATTTTCGGAGACGTATCATTTATTATTTTCGGGTAATACATTTTATTATATCTTTAATCGGGTGTTTTTAACATTACCCCGGTCTTGGTGTCTTTTTGTTAACTTGCACATTGCTCGTCGGTCGCATGGGAACCGCCATGCTCTCTCCTCACAATGTGCAATTTAAGCAAAAATACACCAACCTGTCGGTTAACATATATTATTAAACACCCTCTTATTTTATCTGCCAAGGACTTTGTTGTATATGTCGATTACTTTTCGGCCGGCTTTGTCCCAGGTGATTTGTGCGACTTCGGCAAGGCCGTCTTCGCGGAGCTGGTTGTATAGGGCCGGATATGATATTATTGCATGGATTGCATCGGCCATGGCGTCGATGTCCCAGTAGTCTGTCTTGATTACGTTGTCGAGTATTTCGGCGCAGCCGCTCTGCTTTGAGATGATTGACGGTACGCCCATCTGCATTGCTTCGAGAGGCGATATGCCGAAGGGTTCGGACACTGATGGCATAATGTAGACGTCGCTTGCCTTTAGCATTTCGTAGACCTGGCGGCCTTTCTGGAAGCCGGGGAAGTGGAAACGGTCGGCGATGCCTCGCTCTGCGGCGAGCTGTATCATCTTGTCCATCATGTCGCCTGAGCCGGCCATGACGAAGCGGACGTTTGAGCAGTTGCGCAGTACTTTTGCGGCTGCTTCGACGAAGTATTCGGGACCTTTCTGCATGGTTATGCGGCCGAGGAAGGTGACGACTTTTTCTTTTGTGGCCCTTGGCATCTCGATGTCGAGAAGGTCTTGGCTGAGGGGCACGACGGCGTTGTGGACTGTGGTGACTTTTGCCGGGTCGATGCCGTAGTGGTCGATTACGGTCTGACGGGTGAGGTTGCTGACGGTGATTATATGGTCGGCGTGGGTCATGCCGTCGCGTTCAATACCGTAGACGGTGGGATTTGGTTTGCCGCGCGAGCGGTCGTACTCGGTGGCGTGTACGTGGACTACGAGTGGCTTGCCGGTGACCTGCTTTGCGTGTATTCCAGCCGGATATGTGAGCCAGTCGTGGCTGTGGATTATGTCGAAGTCGAGCGTGCGGGCGAGCACTCCGGCGGTGATGGAGTAGTTGTTGATTTCTTCGAGGAGGTTTTCGGGGTATTTGCCGGAGAATTCGATGCAGCCGAGGTCGTTGGTGCGCATGTAGTTGAAGTCAGCGTATATGTGGTCGCGCAGGCGGTAGTACAGGTCGGGGTCCATTACCCGGCCTATGCGTGCGTCGACGTAGTCGCGGTTGACGTCGCGCCATGCTACGGGGACTTGCGATGTGCCGATGATTTTGGCGAAGCTGCGGTCTTCGTCGCCGAATGGTTTTGGGATGACGAATGTGATGTCCATGTCGCCACATTCCCACATGCCCCTTGTCAGGCCGTAGCTGGCGGTGCCAAGGCCGCCGAGGATGTGAGGGGGAAATTCCCAACCGAACATTAAAGCTTTCATGAGTTGATGGTATTATCTTACAGGTTGGAATCGAGACGTTTTAGAGAGCGGTATGCGCGGAGCACTTCGGCGACGTTAGTGGCGTGAGAGACGGCGCCGCGGCCGGTGTAGGGCGGATTTCCGTCGTATAGCTGTGAGAGGGAGCCGATGCAGCCTTGGGTCATTTCGTCTTCGAAGCCGATGAGCATGCGGTCGATGTAGCCTACTCCGCTCATGCCGAAGACGCGGAGGTATGCATCGGCGTAAAATCCGATGAGCCATGGGCGCGCCGGGCCGTTGTGCATTGCGAAGTCGCGTTCGTCGGGTGAGCCAAGGTAGCAGGGGCGGTATCCGTAGCTTTTGGGAGAGAGTGTGCGCAGGCCTTTTGGGGTGAGGAGCTCACGGGTTACGACGTCGAGGACTGATTTGCGCCGGCGGCGGTCGAGGGGTGAGTAGTCGAGGCCGATTGCGATTGCCATGTTGGGCCTTACGGAGGGCTCGGCGAATGTGCCGTCGACGTAGTCGTAGAGGTAGCCGCTTTCGTTGAGGAATGTGTCGATGAATGGCTGTTTCATCTTTTCGGCTTCGGCGAGCCATGCCTGACGGCGTTCGGCGAGGCCGGGTTCGTTCTCGGTGAGTGCGGCGGCGAAGAGGAGCGCGTTGTACCACAAGGCGTTGAACTCGACGAGACGGCCTGTGCGGCGCACAACGGGTGCACCGGCGATTGTGGAGTTCATCCACGAGACGGCGCGGTCGTGTCCGTCGGTGGAGAGGAGGCCTGTTTCGGCGTCGACGTAGAGGTTGGGGTGTCCGCCGCGGAGAATGTAGTCGACAAGGTGTGCGACGGGCTTGGCATAGAGTGCGGCAGCGGCGTCGATGCCTGAGGTCTTGGCGTACTGCTGTATTGCCCATATGGCCCACAGGGGGATGTCGGGGTGCTCGATGCCTTTGATGTCTTTTGATATTTCGCCGTTGTCGGCAAAGCGCGTCAGGGCCTTTAGGGCGGTGTCCATTATGGCTTCGTAGTCGGCGCGGTGGTCGATGGCGAGCGTGAGGCCGGGGAGCGCCATAAAGGTGTTCCGCGCAAGGACTACGCCCCAGGGGAAACCGGATATGAGGTACATGCCGTCGCCTCGGCGGATATAGAACTGCTTTGCTGAGTTTTTGAGGCAGTTGAAGAATGATGTGCGCGGCGTGCGGCTTGCGATTTCGGCTTCGTACATTTTTGCGAGGCTACGCGGGCTTGCCTGGCTTACGCCTGCGGAGAAGATGATTGATTCGCCTTTTTTGATGGGTACTTCAAAGTAGCCGGGCACCCAGAGGTCTTCGCAGTAGGGAACGCCTCGCTCGAGGTCTTTGACGTATTCGATGCCGTTGTACCAGTTTGGTTCGTCGACCCACTCGGCTTTGCGGCTGAACTGCATGTAGAGTGTGGGGAAGCCGTCGTAGAGGCATGTGGCGATGCCGTTGGGGACGTGCTCGACAGCGCGGTTGACGGCGTCGTTTGCCACACAGAGGCTGTTGACTTCGCGGAAGGCGAGGAACGGTTTGAAGCGGAGCGTGGTTGCGGAGTGCGCCTCGACAAGGGTGTAGCGGATGAGGATGCGGTTCTCGCGGCTGATGAATATTTTTTCTTTGGTGAGGATGACGCCGCCTACGCGGTATGTCATCCGTGGCACGTCTTCGCAATCGAATTCACGGAGGTATTTGTGTCCGGCCGGGGAGTATACGCCGCCTTGGTAGCGGTGTATTCCGAGGTTGAAGGGAGCGCCGTGCTGAATGACGGTCTCGTCGAGGCTCGACAGCATAACGTGCGGCTTGTTCTCCATTCCTTCGATAGGAATCACCAACAGGCCGTGCTGCTTACGTGTGTTGCACCCCACGAGCGAGGTGCAGTGGTATGCACCGGCCTGGTTTGTGCGGAGCATCTCCTTGGTAAGCGACTGGTCGAGGTTGATGAGCAAATTCTTATCAAATTTAAGATAACTCATTTTGTAGATTTGGGGGTTATTTTAGGTTTCTATCGTTTGCGTTTTATGTCGGTTTTTCATGTGTCCGTCCGCGTGGGGATGGATTAATTTGCGAATATACGGCAATAATTTTCATAAAACAAGCAAATATGCCGAAGAACATCTATTTGGGCATTTTATTGAGGCAAAACGTGCTGCGGCCGGTGCGTGTTCGGGAAGATGTTTTATAACATGCGGAAATGTTTGGGGGATTGAAGCATAATGGTTAATTTAGCGCGGAAACCATCACACAGTGCTATGAGTTTGCGTCTTTTCATTTCCATCGCCCTTTTGTGGGGCTTTGCGGCAAGCGCCCAAAGGCTTGCGCTGCCGGTCGAACGGGTCCCGTTCGGCAAAGAAGAAATGGTGTCCGATTTATGGGATGCCTCTGTCAAATCGGAATTGGCTATCCACGGAGCCAGGTATGTGTCTCTGTCGCCAAAGGGTATAGTGCGCGAGTGCTTTGGCGACACGACGGACATGTATCTGCTTGTGGGTGACACTCTTTGTTTTCGAGGATATACGGTCGGGCGTGACATAGGGGTGCTGACAGACAGCGCGGCTGCCATAATATGTTATCCGCTGTCCGCCGGGCGCTCTTTTTCGTCGGACTATACGGGCACGGGCTTGGCTTTCGGAGAGGTGGCGATGGCTTGCCGGGGGCATGCCGCCACTGATGCGGCCCGACGGGGGCGCTTTGTCTTCGCGCCGGGCGACACGGTCGATGCGTTCATGTACCGTGAGTCCCGCACTGAAAAATCGGTGTTCGTGACAAGCGACACCCTGATTTGGGACAATGTTCAGGCGAGCACAGTCGAAATTATCCGCTGGAACGTTTTCGGAACTATTTTGCCGTTGGCCCTGCAGCGACGTTGTGACGGGGGAGAATGGCATCTGTTTATGGCTGAGAACTTACCTGAAACGGTTTTTGAAGAAACAATCTTGGAAAAACCGTCTTGCCAAAAACTGCTGTCGGAGGCCAAGGTGTCGGTGGGTGCAACGACAGTGGATATTACCTTGGGACAGGCGCCGGGCGTTGTCGCCGAGGCTTATATAGTGGATGTGTCGGGCAACATCTTCGGGCGCATGTCGCGCACACTTGACGAACCGTCGACATCTTTCACAATCACTACCGCCGGCCTAAGCCACGGGTCGTATATGCTGGTCATTGTAATCGAAGGGGCTGTTCCTATAACTGAAAAACGCATGCTTGTCATATGAAGAAGTTATTTACCATATTAGCGTTGACGGCATGCTTTGCGGCTACCGCATTGGAACAGTTCCCGTCGTTGTCAATTGATTTGATACCGCCACGGCCTCAGTCTGCGGCCATTATAGAGCAGCAGCTTCCAACGCCCTCTCTGCTCACAGGCGCAGCCGACTTCAGTCTGCCGCTTTATACGATTGATGTGAATGGATTCAGCCTGCCGTTGGAGCTGCGCTACCGCAGCAACGGCGTCAAAGTGTTTGATGACCCGGGGCCGTTGGGCTACGGATGGTCTCTACTACCGGCCTTGCGTGTGACGCGCACGGTGTTGGGACGTCCCGACGAGCAATCGACAGACATGACCGGCGACCTTCTCGACCGCACGAACACCTTGCGTTGGAAGACGGCCTACTATACAGTCCGCAATGTTAAATCGACCGCCAACCGCTATGACTGCATGCCCGACATCTTTAAAATAGCGTTGCCAGACAAAATCCTGACAAGGATTTTGAGAACACGCAAGGACGGAAGCCATTATTTTGTCGGGGTAGGCGATGATGAATACGTGGTGACATGCGAGAAGGTCGAAGGTAACATATCTACAATCAGTGTGCGAGACGACAAAGGTACCGAGTATATTTTCGGTGACACCTATGAATTTGTTTATGGCGACAAATCGAAATATGAGTACCGCACGGCATGGATGCTAAGAGAAATCAGGCCCCCATATGGACGTTCCATACGTTTCGCCTGGTCTTTGCACCAAGGACGTTCTTACGCATACGAAGGAGGCGCGGTACTTGTCGATTCCTGCGACACCAATTATGCCGCCGCCATTGAGAACAATGCCCGTAACATGTTCAGCAACTGGAACACGGTCTATGGGTTGACTTCAGGGGATGCAAGGCTTGACAGCATAACTTTTGACGGTGGGAAAGTGGCTTTTTCGTATTCCATAGACAGACTTGCAAAAATAACTGTCAGGCAAACCGACAACGCGACTGTCAATGTTGCCCCACAAGTCCGAACGGTGAAACTGAGCTATTGTGATGCAGGCTACAAAGGCTATGTGCTGACCAATGCCGAGTTTTCTGACATCGGCAGTTACCATTTTGGATACGACATAAAGGAATTCGTTCTCGACCCGGCCAAATTTCCATCCATATATGCCCAGGACTGGTGGGGTTATTACAATGGGAAAAAGAACTCGACCCTAACCCCGGCACTTAAAATAAAGAAACACGCCAATATTATCAATCAGAACACATTTGCCGGATGGCACAATGTCGCAGTCAACTGCGACCGCTCAGTCAATGCAGCGTGTATGGAAGCAAATATGCTCAAACGGGTACAATATCCCGGTGGAGGAAAACTTGAATATGTCTATGAACCGCATACGTTCCCACCCTGCCGTGTCGATGACTTCGGCGAAATACAAAACGGGAATCCGACATTGAGTTCAGGCGGAGGCTTACGGGTCAAGACAATACTGATGTATGACTACAATGAAAGCGTCCCGGCCAAAAGGGTTGACTACGACTACGACGGCGTTCATGTCCGTTCTGTCCCGTCAGGAGCCACATTCATCGAAAAGCATCCGGGTATCACGTCAATGGATATTGAAGGCGGCGTCCGCTTTGCCAGGGTTATAAACATTTTGCCCGAATCGAATTATATGCGCTACGACATCGGAGAGTTACCTATTTGGTACGGCAAAGTGGACGAAATATATTCAGAAGGGAAGAAGTCCTATACATTCGGGCTGACACTTATAGACAGGAATTTTATTAAAGTGAGGTATGGCAAACGCGTACCGGTTTCCCTGTCGAGCATTTTCAGCCAGGGGCCACAGCTGAAAGCAGCACAGACTTTTGACGCTAACGGAGATGTTCTTAGCGAAGACCGCTATGAGTTCGAACGGGTGTCGAACGGAACTTTGCAATACGCATATATAACAAGGGAACTGATTTCGATAAATCCCAAAGATGCAGACGCGCCCGACTTCACAATGTCGACCGACGGGAAATATCTGCAAACGAATGTTTATGGAACGTGGGGAGACAGAAACATCCTAACAGAGTTCCCGTCGGAGCATTCCTACCCGTTCGGCATATATCCTTTGAGCGTCGTATTACAGGCAGAGCGACAAACCCGGCATACTCATACCGAATATGGCTCGGGGATAGCCAATACCGTTACAAAAACCACAAACTACAAAGGTGGCACAGGCCTGCCGTTGTCGGTAACGACGACCGGTGGCGGCCTTCCGACAGAAACCGTCACACTTGCTTACCCGACATCAGACGGGAGTTCCATAGAACTTGAGATGGCTTCGGGTAATTTTGTCGGGTTGCCAATGTCCGAAACACGGCAGCAAGCAGCCTGTATATCAGTTGCCAAAGCAGAATACGCCCGATGCCGTTCGGGGTTCAAGCCAGTGCGCATAACCCGATGGGACATCGGCAAAACAGATACTTTACAGTCGCCACATTGCACCTATGCCGACAACGGGAAAATTGCAGATTACACAGATGCTGACGGGTGTACAGCCACTTACCTCTACGGGTACAACAATCGCTATCCTGTCGCAAAAATCGACGGGATGCACTTGTCACAAGTCGCAGGGCTCGTACCATCAGCCATCTCAGGCAATGCAGAAAGCCATAACCTAAGCGCCATTACGGATGTGCCTGTGACGCGTATGTACTATAAGCCTTTAATCGGGCTTACGGCACTCAGACAGCCATGGGGCAGCAAACAGACTTTTACATACAATGATGACGGGATGCTCGAAACGAGCGGCATAGAAGGCCTCGGCACCATGGTGCGCTACGACTATGAAAGACCGACGTTCAGGCCGTTCTCGACGACCGAGACCAGATACAGAAACGCAGACGGCAGCCGCACAAACCGTACGGTAAACCAATACGACGGGCTGAACCGCATTGTATCTTCACGCCACACATATTATGGCACTAAACGGCTCTACCGTTACGACGGCATGGGGCGTGTGTCAGGCGAAATGACATACGACGTTGTCGAAGACGATGCTCTGTGGACCGACTACGGCTATGAGGCGTCGCCGCGCACGCTGAGGGTTTCGGAGACCAAGCCGGGCAGCGAATGGAAAGCCGCCAATAAAAGCGTTGTCACACAACGGCGCCCCAACGGCACCGATGCGCCTTTCACATGCCATGAGTTAAAAGTCGACGGCGACGGCAACATTTCGTGCGCCGGGCTGTTCGCCCCGGGCTCGGTAATGATGGAAGCCGTCACCGACGAGGACGGCCATTGCGTGCTCGTCGCCAAAGACCGCGACGGAAACATACGTCTCCGTCGCGAGGGTTCGGGCACGGCGTGGCTCTCCACCTATTATATATATGACAATTTCGGGCGGCTGCGCTACATACTGCCCCCGGCGCTTCCGCCGAAGTCTTATGACAGGGACGATGCCGGCCTGGCGGACTTCGCATTCATATATGAATATGACGGGGCCGGCAGACCAGTGCGCTCCAAGAAGCCGGGAGAAGAGGCCAGCACCTACATATATACGCCCGGCGGCAGGCTTTTGGCCGAGCGTATTCCTGCGATGCCGGTTGAGACGTACAGGGTGCATCTCTACGACCGCCTCGGACGCGAGGCCATTACAGGGCTTATGACAGACGACGGCACGAAAATCGCCTCGATACGTGACAAGGCGTGCACCCTCGGACAGCCGAGCGGCTCGCGGCATCTGTGGTACGACATCTCGCATATCGATGTCGGATATGGTTTCACACCGGAGTGTGTGCGCGTATATGACAGCTACACCGTGATGTCGCATGATTTCAGCCCCGACTCCATTGCCGGGGTGGCATGGCTGGCAGAGCCTATGGGTCTGCTCACGGGCATGCTCAATTTCCACGATGACGGCGACTTCCATACAGAGACGTATTTCTACGACGCGTTCGGGCGCATGATTCAGAGCCAAAGCTCGCCCGGTGCGACGGAGATAGTACGTTCGTTGTCATATACCTACAACGGAGAGGTTGCGACCGAACTTATAAGGCTGTCGGACGCGCCTACTGAACAGGAGCACACGCTGCGGCAGCGCTATAGCTATGACAATGCCGGCAATATAGTGGGGCACAAGGTGTGGCTCGACGGCAACACCTCGTTGCCGGCTGAGATGTCGATGGCCTACGACGGCTACGGACGTGTGGCTAAGCAGGTTTCGGGCAGGGCGACACGGACGCTTGAGTACGACGACCGGGGCTGGCTCAGCAAGGTGTCGACATTCATAAAGGCACCGTTCACGGGGTCTGAGATACTCAATCCTCTGCTGCCCGACCCTCGCAATCCGCTGGCGCAGTCCTACTATGCGGCTTCGGCCAAGGCCACGGTGCCGCCCGGCTTCAAACCGCCGTATTTCCCGAACACGCCCGTAAACGACTACAGCTGTACCGAAGAGGTGTTTTACGCTACGGGGGCGCATCCGCGCTACAGCGGCACGTCGTCGGCCTACACAAACACTCGCGGCGGACGGTATGACTACCGCTATGACAGTTTCGACAGGCTTGTAGGAGCGGACTACAGTTCTGAGCGCGAGGGTGAGGATTTCTCTACCGAATATGCCTACGACGAAATCGGGCGTCCGACTTGGGTGAAGCGTTGGGGCGTAGTCGACCTCGACGGCAAGGATGAGGTGTTCGGAGTGGCTGACGCGACGACTATCGAATATGAGGGCGCGCTGCCGAGTTTCTACAGCGGCGATACGGATGCCGTGGAAGGTTCATCTTTTTACGGACGCACGGGCATAGGCACGCAGTGCGGCTCTCTTGAGTTTGACGGCGCCGGAAGGCTGCAATCGGAAAAAATCGGCAAAACGACAATAGGGCACAGATACAATGCCTTGGGGCGTGCCGTAATGATAGGCAGCTCGTTAAGGTCTTCTTTAAGGAGAGGTTCGACAGTGACGCAGACGCACGACTGCCGGGGCATGATGCTCTCGCGCCGGGTAACGCAGACACGGGTGTCGGTCACCGACACGCTTGTCGACCGGCGGTATGTGGGGCCGTTCACATTCAGCGGCGACACTTTGGTGCGCGTCGATTTCGCCGGCGGCTTCTTCGACAGCCACGGATACCCCAACTACATGCTGCCCGACCGCCTCGGCTCGGTCGACATGGTGGTGAACTTCTACGGCTTCATAGAGCAGCACAACGGCTACTACCCTTACGGCGAGCTATGGCGCGAGCCCAAGGGCAACCATCTGCTGTTCGCGGGCAAGGAGAGGATGCGCCACATCGTGCGCGACAGCGACTTCGGCCCTCGGGCGCTCAACACCGCCATGTGCCTGTGGAACGCTACAGACAGGCGCTCGGAGACGTATCCGTGGCTGTCGCCGTTCACTTACTGCGGCGCCAACCCGGTGAAGTTCATCGACCCGACGGGGGATGTGATAAAAGGCGCCAAACAGAGCGACACAGATGCCTTCAAGGGGTATTTGGATATCTTATTCGGCGACTCCTATACCCAATTGACATCCTTAATCTCAACCAAGGGAAAGAAGATTGTCATTTCTGACAAGAATTTGTGGAATGACAGGATTTCTCAAACAGACCAGTCAGACCCCGGCGCCAAATTGTTGTCATTAATAGGCACGGCTATTTTCGATAAGCATAGCCATTTTGTTGAATATGTAAAAGATAACGAAATATCTGGCGATGCTCAATATTATGTTAAGAAAATGAATACTCTGGATTGGCTCAATCTAGAAGAAGGCATGACAGAAGACATATTAAAAGCAGTTTGGAAAGGAGGCCTAACCTTTCCAAGAAATAACAGCACACATTCTCTAATATTGCCAACCCTTGATATAAAAACCAATATATGGGTTAGTATACATGAAGTAATCGGGCACGGCTTACCATTGTCAAGAAAAATAGTTGGAGCTGAAAACAACTCACATGCGATACAAGTAGAAAATCTTGTCCGCCGTATGTTAGGATTACCATTAACCGACGGTAAAACCCACAGCACCGACATTATAAATCCCACATTGTTCCCTTCACTCTATTAGTATTAATCATGTGTTATTTGTTCAAAATTATATTATTGCTTTTGGCGCTTGCGCATATTGCGGCATTTGGCTGCAATGCGTGTGGAGATATTGACATCATGACTTTGAAAAACAAGGCGAGAAGCGTGATTGAGTCAAACGGCATAACTGCTCCGGCTTTTGTATTTGCCATAGGGGATTCGCTTGACGGCTTTTTCATATGCAAGGAAACAAAACGGCACCTTATTTCCTATGTCGTAAAGGAGATAGGCAATGAAGAGAAGATAGCGATAAAGATAGTAAAGAAATCGGAAAGGTGGGCTAAAGCGATGCTCCGGCTTTGTCGTTATAACAAAGATTTTGCAGAGACAAGTTATATAGCTGATGATTACAAAGTCAATCCGAATACGGAAACCGGCCTCGCACCCACTATAGTTTACCTTTATTATAACAAGGATAAAGTATTTACCGGCACCTGTGTCGATTGTCGACTAAATAAGAGTATATATAAATCGGAAACAGATGAAACTATACGCTCTCTTGCCGCATTGGCAGCGTATATTACATTGGACGACAATCTTAAGGCTAAGAACGACAAGAGCATTATTAAACTGCTGAAAAAAGTCGAAAAGGCCGAAAAATAGTATGGGATTTCACCGAAAACGATTCGATGCAATTGGAGCTATGGTAAGTCGGCCCAATTAAATAATAAAACAGATTGATATGAAGCATTTGATTTTGTTGTTTGTATGTTGTGCTGCTTTGGTATCGACCGGCTGCAACCGAGGCAGAGGACATTCGGCAGAAGTCTCCGACAGCGTTGTACAAATTGTGGGTGATTCCGTAAGTTGTGCCATGGATATTACGGTAGATTCCATAATAACTGCGGCGGATTCTATAGATATACCCGTAGAAATTCCAGACTCGATAGAAATCGTAACGTGGCGCAACGGCATTAAAGGCAAGTATTTGATTGCATTTGAAGGCGATACATCGGCAAGAGCGACGGTCATCCGAGCTGTCAAAACAGACAGCATCATTGTTGCATTGCCTTTTGAAATGGCTTTGGACTCTATCTACAAGTATTATTGTAGAGTGTCGGGCAAAAACGATGGTATTTACAGAGGAGAGTCGTTGCTGGCCGGAGATGCTGCAACACTGACGAGAAAACAGGAACAAAAGACATCGGCCAAGGCATACGCATTATATTGTGCTTTTCGATTATATGACAATGACGAGTGCCTTTCGGAAGCTATCGGTTATAATATGTATCACCGTTTACGGGAGAATGACGGGGAGATGAAGACGTTACGTGATGTTCTCGGCAATTTATCTGATGAACATAGGAAATCTGTTTTATCAGATGTGGTCTCAAATATTTGCTTTGAGGGGGTTTATGAGGCAGAAGGCTATATCGCGGCATTAGACCTGATAAAGGAAAAGTTTGCCGGTGTGGTTGAGATGTGCCGGGATGAGGGCATACGGATTGAGGCTAACGAGGACGGTTTTATAGTTGGGGAGAATGTGTATTCTTTTTGGCCGTAGGGACGGGCTTATCGCGCTACTCTGTAGCACTTTAGAATTTTGGGATAAACAAACCCGGGCTGCACGCCGCCGATGGGGCGCTTGCCCGGGTCTATTGCTGTCTAGCCACTCTGTGGCTTTGCCCCAAATGGGGCAATTATAGCGCCTGTATTTGCCAAATGTTGCCGTCAGATAGCGGCATTACTTTTATAACTTAATAGTTGAAAAAAACATATGTTCACCGACAGGTTGGTATTTTTGCGGCCGATTTGGAGCCGGGGGTTGTTTTGTCGGGGATTTATTGCTAATTTTGACACAATATTAGCCGTTTTGACGCGGTTGGCACGCGTATTGGCCCGATGGCCGGTTGTGATTATAGTGTTTTTACATTTTCTGATATGAACAGAGTTTTCAATATATTTCTTGTTGTTTCGGCGGTTCTGTTGGCCGGATGCAAGCATGAGCATCCGCACGCCGAGGATGCCGAGGCCGGGCACAAGCATGAGGCCGGTGTTATAGTGTTGCACGACGAGGTGGCCGGTCGTTTCGGCGTGGCCACGGATACGTTGCGTCCGGGCGCATTCCACAGCACGGTGCGCGCGGCAGGACGTGTGATGCAGGCCGGAGCGGACGATGCGGTGGTGTCGGCGCCGACGGCAGGCATCGTGCATTTCGGCCGAGGCATCAATGCCGGCGCCGAAGTGGGCAAGAACGCGACGGTGGCGACGATAGATGCACGCGGCACTACGGGCGGCGACGCCAACAGAGCCGCATTGGCGGCCGTTGAGAGCGCCACGATAGAGCTTGAGCGCGTCGAGGGCCTCTACAGGGAGCGTCTGGCGACGCAGTCTGAGCTTTACGCGGCACAGTCGGCGCTTGCGCAGGCCCAGGCTGCCTACAGCCCCACGGCGGCATCAGGACAGGCTAAAGCGCCGGTGAGCGGCACGATAACGTCGCTGCTCGCCAAGGAAGGACAGTATGTGGGTGTCGGCGAGCCGATAGCGTCGATAGGCAAAGGCAGCGGCTCGGTGCTTCGCATAGAGCTGCCGAGGCGACACTACAGGGAAGCGCCGTCGTTCACCGATGCCACGGTGGATATTCCGGGCAGCGAGCCGTACAGGGTTTCGGCTCTCGGAGGCCGGCGCACGGGCAGCAGTGCAGGCACAGACGCCGGAGCGACGGGCGCATACATTCCGCTATATTTCTCAGTGCCGGGCAACGGCGCACCCGTGGGGACGCCTTTCACGGCATATCTTATAGGAACTGAGCGCGAGGGTGTGCTGAGCGTGCCTGTAGAGGCGGTATCTGAGCAGCAGGGGGCGTACTATGTGTACGAACGCCACGGCGCGGAGCACTACATCAAGCGCCGCATCGAAGCGGGCGACAGCGACGGCCAACGCTTAGAAGTCAAAGCCGGACTCGAACCGGGCATGGAGATTGTCGTTGCCGGAATGCCTGCCGTAAGGCTCGCGGAGACTTCGGCGGTAGCTCCTCAGGGACATAGCCATAACCATTGAAGACAGGGGTAAGATGCTGAATAAGATAATAGGCATATCGCTGCGCAACCGCCTTGCGGTGCTGATTGTGGCGGCTCTGATACTTATAGCCGGAACGGCGACCCTGCTGAAGATGGAAGTCGATATTTTCCCTGACCTCAACGCACCGACGGTGGTGCTTATGACCGAGGCTCCGGGGCTTGCGCCCGAAGAGGTCGAACAGGTTGTGAGCTATCCGATAGAGACGGCGATGAACGGGTCGACGGGCGTTCGGCGTGTACGGTCGAGTTCAACTGCCGGTTTTTCGGTGGTATGGGTCGAGTTCGACTGGGGAACAGACATATACACGGCGCGTCAGATAGTGGCCGAACGGCTCGACCTTGTTGCCGAACAGCTTCCGACCGGGGTGGCCAAGCCGGTGATGGGTCCGCAGTCGTCGATATTGGGCGAGATGATGATTATCGGGCTGCGCTCCGACAGCACCTCGCTGCTTGAGCTGCGGCGGCTTGCCGAGCGGACCATAAAACCGCGTCTGCTCGCCCTCGGAGGCGTGTCGCAGGTTTCGGTGATAGGCGGCGACGCGCCCGAGTACCAAATAAAGATGCACCCCGAGGCCATGCTGGCCCACGGCGTAAGCGTAGGCGACATGCTTGCCGCCACCGAGGGGTTCAACAGCAATGCAGGGGGCGGCGTAGTGTATGACTACGGCAACGAATACATAATCAAGGCCGAAATAAACACTTCGGACACCGAAGCGCTCGGGCAGGCCGTGGTGCGGTCGGACGAAAACGGTACGGTGACCGTGGCCGACGTGGCTACGGTAGAAGAGGCCGGACGTCTTCCGCGCATAGGCGTGGCGAGCGTCGAGGCCGAGCCTGCGGTGATAATAACCGTGACGAAACAACCGGCGACGGGGACGAAGCAGCTCACCGAGCGCATCGACAAGGAGCTTGACAACCTGAAAGCCACACTTCCGGCGGACGTAAGGGTGTCGACCGACATATTCAGGCAAAGCACGTTCATCGACAGTGCCATCGGCAACTTGCAAAGCTCGCTTATCGAGGGCACTTTCTTTGTGATAATAGTGCTGTTCATCTTCCTGATGAACGTGCGCACGACGGTGATTTCGGTCATAGCGCTTCCGCTGTCTATAATAGTGTCGGTGCTGATACTCCATGCCATGGGGCAGACCATCAACACCATGAGCCTGGGCGGCATAGCGATAGCCATAGGATGTCTTGTCGACGATGCCATAGTGGACGTCGAAAACGTATATAAGCGTCTTCGGCAAAACCGCCTCAAGGCTAAAGATGAGCGGCAGCCGGTGCTTGACGTCGTTTTCCACGCGTCGGCCGAGGTGCGTATGCCTATTTTCAACTCCACGCTGATTATTGCGGCGGCTTTCCTGCCCCTGTTCTTCCTCAGCGGCATGGAAGGGCGTATGCTCAAACCGCTGGGACTTGCGTTCATAGTGTCGCTCGCGGCCTCGACCGTAGTGGCTCTCACGCTCACGCCCGTGCTTTGCAGTTTTCTGCTTGCCAAAGGCGACAAGGACAACAAAGAGCTTGACAAAGAGCCAAAGCTGACGCGTGCACTGCGCAGCGCCTACTCAAAGAGCCTCGCCTATGTGATGCGCCACGGAAAAGCCATGCTCATAGGCACGGCGTGCCTTTTCGCCGTAGCCTTGGGGCTTATGTTCACGCTCGGCAGCGGCTTTCTGCCGTCGTTCAACGAAGGCTCTTTCACCATCAACGTGAGCACGCTTCCGGGCATATCGCTTGACGAGAGCGACCGCATAGGCCGCGAGGCCGAACGCATCATCATGTCGACGCCCGAGGTGCTGACGGTGGCGCGCAAGACAGGCCGCGCCGAGCTTGACGAGCATTCGCTCGGAGTGAACGTATCGGAGATTGAGGCCCCCTACCGTCTGCAAGGCCGCTCACGCAGCGAGGTAAGCGCCGAACTGCGGCATCGCCTAAGCGAAATCCCGGGCGCCATCATAGAGATAGGCCAGCCTATTTCGCACCGAATCGACGCAATGCTCTCGGGAGCGCAGTCGCAGATTGCCATAAAGATTTTCGGTCCAGACCTGAACACCCTTTTCGGCATAGGCGCACAGGTGAAAGAAATAGTAGAGGACGTTGACGGCACCGTAGACGTCAATGTCGAGCAACAGATGGAGCGGCCGCAGCTGCACATAAAACCGCGCCGCGAGCTGTTGGCGCAGCACGGGGTGAGCCTCGGCGACTTCGGCACGAGCATCTCGACCGCATTCGGCGGCCGCACCGTGGCCGAAGTCTACGACAAAGGATTTGCCTACGACGTGGCCGTGATACTCGACGAAAGCTCGCGTGACGCCATTTCCGACGTCGGGCTGTTGCCGATAGCCACCAACAAAGGCCCGGTGCCTTTGGAAGAGCTTGCCGACATCACCGTATCGTCGGGACCGAACACGGTCAACCGCGAAGGCGTTGAACGGCGCCTTATTGTCAGCGCAAATGTCGACGGACGCGACCTTGTGGGCACCGTCGATGACATACGCTCGCAGGTGGCCGACAAAATAGCGCTTCCCGAAGGCTACCACATAGTGTACGGCGGACAGTTCGAGAACCAGCAGGCGGCCTCTCGGACACTGCTGCTGACCTCTCTAGGGGCGCTCCTGATAATATTCATGCTGCTCTACGGCGAATTCCACAGCCTGTCGCAGTCGCTTGTTATTCTGGTCAACATGCCGTTGGCTATGATTGGCGGCGTGTTCATGCTTGCGCTCGCCAAAGGCGAACTGAACATTCCGGCCATCATAGGCTTCATATCGCTTATGGGCATAAGCACACGCAACGGCATGCTTCTGCTGAGCCGCTACAACGCCCTTGCGGCTGAAGGCATGCGCTTGGGCGAACGTATAGCCGCAGGGTCGTCGGACCGTCTGCTGCCGATTATCATGACGGCGCTCACGTCGGCTTTCGCCCTTATACCGCTTGCGGTGAAAGCACAGGCTCCCGGCAACGAGATACAGGCTCCTATGGCCTTGGTAATTCTAGGCGGCCTTGTAAGCTCGACGATACTGAACATCTATATCGTGCCGCTGCTCTACCGGGCCGTGGAGAGGCGACGCTATCGCACTACGCTGTAGCGCTTTTGTATGTCGGGATGATTTCCCCGGGCCGCGCGCACCCTACGGGGCGCTTGCCCGGGTCTATTGCTATTTACGCCACTCTGTGGCGTTTGCCCCGTATGGGGCATTTATGGCGCATGCCGATCCGACTATGGCTGCCATCGGGATGCGGATTCTACATTCTCATGCACCGACTTTTCGGCCTTATTCGTTAATATCGAGTGGGATTGCAAGCCAAAAAAATGTCACCCAGCATAGCCAAAGGCATATTGTTGATTTACAGACGAGAACGCCTACATGCCGAAGGTATGTCCCTACAATATCAATTTTCCGGTTGTTACAGTTTGTCTATGTATTCGCGTGCCTTTTTGTTGTAGGGCTTGTTGTGCTCGTTGTCGGCGGCGATGCCGCTGTCGTGCTGCTGCTTCATCCATTTTTTGAGTTCTTTCAGCAGCTTTTCGCGCGTCTTTCGGTGTCGGGGCTTGTCGGCGATGTTATCCATCTCCCACGGGTCGGCGGCGGTGTCGTACAGCTCGAACTCAGGGCGTGTGTACCATCGGTCGACGATTCGGCGTACGTCGGGGTCGTCGCTTGCGCGCCATTCTTTAAGCCATGGTTCGTTCTCCATGTTTTTGGCAACCATCCGTTTGTCGGGCGTCATGTTCCATATGAGGCGGAAGCGTCCGTCGCTGACGGCGCGGATGGGGTATACGGGGCCTGACGGATAGTTGTTGTGCAGATGGAAGGCGTATTTGCGGTGCGAGTCTTTGTCGCCTTCGAGCAGCTTTACGATGCTGCGTCCGTCCATGTCGGTCTTGCCGGGTTTTCCTCCGGCGATTTCCATGAAAGTGGGGAGAATGTCTTCGTACTGCACGATGGCGTCGGTTTCTGCGCCGGGGGCAATATGCCCGTCCCAGCGTGCGACCATGGCCGACTTGACTCCAGCGCTCCAATTGGTCCATTTACCGCCCGTGAGCTGCGCTCCTTGCTCGGATACAAAAACGACCAGGGTATTGTCCATCAATCCACGCTCTTCGAGGGCTTCGATTACGTCGCCGACTTCTTGGTCGAGCACGTCTATTTCGGCAAGATATTTGGTATAATTTTTCCGCAGTTCGGGGGTGTCGGCGAAATGTGGCGGAAGGACGAGGCTGTCGGGGTCATATTTAGACGGGTCACCGCCGGTCCAAGGTACATGCGGACAGGTCGATGCCACGACCAGACAGAACGGCTGACTGTCGTCGCGCGAGATGAATTCTTCGATGCCGTCCATGGTGTGCTTGGGGTCTTTGGAGAGGCAATTGACAGGGAAGCCCGGCACTTTTTCAAATGGGAAAGCCTCTTTGGGCTGTATGTGCCATTTTCCGGCCAAGCCAACGCGATAGCCGAGTTCCGACAGGCGCACGGGCATAGTCTTCACGCCGTCGGCAATGGCGCTGAGGTTGTAGTGCCCCCCGTTGTGGATTGGATACATGCCCGTGTAAAGGCAATGCCTCGTGGGCACGCTTGTCGAGACCGAGTTGAAGGCATTGTTGAATTTGATGCCATTGGCGGCGATAGCGTCGATGTTTGGGGTGCGGTTGTTTTTTGCGCCGAAGCAGCCGATGTCGTACCATCCGCAGTCGTCGGCGACTATAAGAACAAGGTTGTCGCGGTCGGCGGCTACCGCATCCTGTCCGGCAGCACCTATGGCCGCCAGTCCGCCGAGCATCAATGTGCGCTGAAAATTCATTTTTGTTGCCATGTCGGAAAGTATTCGGATGCGCAAATATATTTAAAATCGGAATACGCCACACACAATCAAGCGCAGCCTGACGGAAGACTGCGCTACAATGAACTTATTCTTACATGGATTGAATTTTATTTTGTCATCCCCTTCCCGGAGTCACGATTTTGCCCGTGCGGCGGCTACGCTCGGCTTCGAAACACAACAGATGGCTGCGGAGCGATTCCTCGACAGTGGTCAGGCCTTGAGTGTCGCCTTCGCCACGGATGGCGTTTATGAAACTTTCGACGAGCCTGAGGTCGGCTCCGCCGTGGAACGGTTTCGCGGCCTCTTCGGTGAAGTCGTACAAGATACGGTTGCCGGTGGCGAAATCGGTAAGTTCGACAGTCTTTCCGTCGCTGACAATTTCGCCACGGCTCATGCGGATGTCGATTCGGCGCCCGTCGCGACGGGTGAAGACGTCCATGCACAATGTCATAAGCGTGCCGTCGGCCATCTGCATTGTGAGCACCTGATTGTCTACGACATCGTTGTCGCAACGGTAGACACATCTGCCGAAGGGTCCATGCGTCAGTTCGCGCCGTATGGCGTCATCGAGGGTTTCGCCTTCGGCAATGTCGAAGTTGGCAATCCATTGCCTGCGGCGACCGTAGAGGTCGAGTGCCGAATACGGGCATTCGCGCTCGACGGCGCAGTCGACACATCGGTCGGCGGCACCGGCAGGAGCATTTTCAGCTCTGAACCACCTGAGCGAGCCGAACGAGGACAGACGGCTGCATTCCTGTCCCGAGAGCCATGCGAGAAAATCGATGTCGTGGCAGCATTTAGCGAGCAACATAGGGTTGTTTCCGGCCTCGGTGTTCATGCTTCCGCGCACATAGCTGTGTGTTGCACGCTCGATGCCGACGTCTTCGATGTGTGTGACAGTGATTATTTTGCCCGATTGGCCCGAATCGACGAGTTCCTTGATTTTACGGAAGCATGGATGGTAGCGTAGCACATGGCATATGCAGACGAGCCGCCCTGTCTCTTTTGCCACGTCGGCAATGTGTCGGCATTGTTCGTAGGTCTGTGCTATGGGCTTTTCGAGCAGGACGTGGTAGCCGTGTTTCAAGGCGGCTATGCACGGCGCATAGTGCTCGCGCTCGGGCGTGCAGATGAACACTGCATCGGCTTCGACGGGGTTGCGGAAGAAAGTTTCGTAGTTGTCGAACTGCCTTTGGGGCGGAAGCCCGAATTTTGCGGCAAGCGCCTTTCGGCGTACTTCGTCAGGCTCGACTACAGCTACAAGCCGCACCCGACCGGGGTTCGCCTCGACGTAGTGCATGTATGTGCGCATGCGGTTGCCGGCCCCGATAGCGACTATCGAGGTCGGCACACACATACTATCGATACATTCAAACATCAATCGCTTATTTTTTTGCCTTTCGACCGGCTTTTGCGGTTTTCTGCTTTTGGGAGAGGTCGAGCACGCGCACGTTGCGGAACATCACACCGGCACCGTGGCCGCAAAAGCTTATGTAGCCTTCTTTGTTGAAAAGGCCGGGGTGGTTTTTGTGGTCGAGGGTATAGGGGTTCACGCGGCCGCCGTCGGGCGCAACGTTATGGCCTTGGCATGCCTTGCGGATGTCGGTGTCGAGGATTACCTTTCCGTCGACAGTGACGGTGATTCGGTCGCCTACGGCTTTGATTTCTTCGGTATGCCATTGTTTTATGGGGCCGAATTCGACATGCTCGGGAGTGGCGATGCCGTATACGCCGCCGTGGTCCTGGTGCGGACGCAGGCCGACGTAGCCGAAAGGCTTGCCCTGGTATACGGGGTCATCGTGGTCGAGGATTTGGATTTCCATGCCTTCGTAGGCGGCATCGACGCCTGTGACGTCGCGGCCGGTGCGTATGCCGATGCCGTTGTTGACGGCAGGCACGTCGAAGTAGAAGTCGAAGCAGAAAATGAAGTCACTGTAGTTCTTTTTCGTGTAGAGGTTTCCTTCGCCGCCATATTGGGCCGTGACATATATGTTTCCGTCGACAGGCACATAGGCCGAAGTGTTTCCGTGCCATTTGTCGAGCGAACGTCCGTCGAACAGCACCTCAAAGCCCTGTGCGGCTTCTTCGTCGGAGAGGGTAAAGATTGGCGTGTCGGGCAATACGTTGAGATAGACGTTGGCGACCTTGACATCGTCTCCGCCGTTTTTCACAAGCCTTATGGCTCCGCTGACAGGAGCTGCGGTGCCGTCGGGGGCAGTGGCTATGATTTGGTTGACGACAAGGCCGTGGCCGTTGACATCAACAAAGAGGCGGTCGTTGAGCATCTTTGCATGGATGTTGTTCCAACCGTCGGCCACGGGTAATGTAGCCGAGCCGGAGCTTACGCCCTTGGCCGGGTCGAGGGTCACAAGCGGCATGGAGCGCAGATACAAAGTTGCAGGAGCCGTTGCATCCCAATCGAAATAAAGGTCGAAGTTCTCGACATCGTCGCCGAGAGTAAGAGCCGGAGTAAGGGCATCAGCTGCCGCTACGGCAAAACCGCCGTCGGCATTGAGCGCGGCAAGCATTCCGCCTATTTCATCGACAGCATACCCGGCATCGGCGTCGCCCTTGGCCTTGCGTGCAAGGAAGACTTCGCGCGATTTTTCGAGCATGTCTTTCACCGCGCGGCCCTGTTGCAAAGCCTCGTTTTTGCCGAGGATGGTCTTTACGGCGGTGGCGGCGGCAAATGCGGTAGCGGCGTCTTTGTCGAGATATTTTGAGGCAAGCATCAGCGATGGCAGTTCGGGACTGCTTGCGAGAGCCTCTACGAGTCGACGACGGACATCGTCCGACGGGTCGAGGGCGAGAGCGCGGCTGTAATGCCTGTAGTTGTCGGCCGAGGGAAGCCCGGCAGCGGCCACAATGTCGATATAACGGTTGAGCACGCGGTCTTTTTCGGCCGGCGTACGTGCTGCGAGGCCGTAGAGCACGTCGAGCATCCCGGCAGGCTTGTCGACCTGCAGCATGGCGTCGAAAGCGGCTGCATCGCGGTTACTCTCATAGTCGGACAAGAGTTTGCTGATGGCCTGAGTGCTTCCGGCCTGTGCGAGCATAGGATAATATAGTGGTGTGACCTTGGCCGATTTCAGTCGTGGTGCGATAAGCGAGTACTGAGCATCGGCATCGAGGGCGGCAATGGCGCTTTTGGCTGCATTCTGCAGACGGGTTGCGGCATCATCCGATGTGGCGGCTTCGAGCATTCCGCAAAGCTGAGCGAAGTTTTCGGGGCGGCTTACACCGGCGAGGGCGTCGAGAGCTGCGGCGGCCACTGAGGCATTGTCGGAGGCCGCGAGGCGCACGACGGCGGGATAGGCATCGTAGACCCTTCGGGCCGAAACAAGGCCGAGGGCCGGCACAAGGGTTTTGGCGTCGGCCGATGTGAGGAGCGAGGACAATGCGGCGCTTATGTCGCCGTTGAAGCTCAACAGAGCCTTTTGGGCGGCGTCTTCATAAGGAGTGCCGAACAGAGCCGTCAGGGCCGCGAGGGCTTTTTCGTCGCCTATTTTCGAGAGGGCGGCGATTGAGGCTTCTGCGACAGCGGCGTCTTTCGAGTCGGCGTTGGCGGCAAGCAGTTCGGCCTGAGAAGCGACATGTCGGTTTCCGAGCCAATGTGCCACGTCTACTTTTGCGGCAGGCGACAAGCCTTTGAACTTCGATGCCACGGTGGCATAGAGGGCTTCGTCGGACGGTGCAAAATCGAGAGCGGTATTGCGGTAGGCTATGTTTTTGTCTTTTAGCGCATCGACCACATATTTACCGGCGTTGGCGTCGTCGGCTTTGAGAAGCATTCGCAGGCCTGCGCACCGCAGGGCTTCTGGCATTGAGGTCTTGGTGAGCGCACGCGCTTCGGCAAGAGCCTTTTTGTCGTTGCCAAGGCTTTCGAGAAGCTGCAGATAAGCTTCGGTAGCGCCTGTGGGGTCGTTGCCGTAGGCACATGCCGAGGCGGCTTTTTTCAGCAGAGGGAGCGATGCTTCGCTGCCGCATACTGCAAGGGCATTGTATACGGCCGTACGTGTTTCAGGGTCGGCCGATGCCGCCCACGCTGTCAATGCAGGTTCGACGCCACCAAGCCGACGGTGAGCGGCAATGCGCGCGAGGGCGGCGTCGGGGGCCTCGCTTGAATTTATCAGTTCGGCGAGACGGCTTTCGACGCCCGGCAGAAGTGCGAGACCGACTGCTGCGTGTTCTTTGAGGTAGGGGTCTTTGTATAAGGATATATAGAGGTCGTAGTCGGCCGGGACGGCGATTTTGTTGAGCTGTGCGAGCAGGAATGCCCTGTTTGCATCGTCGGTGCAGTTCTTCAGGCCGTTTACAAGGCCGTCGTGTATGCCTTTACGCATATCGGCCTTGTCGGGATGGCTTACCATGCTGACTACGCCGTCGATTGCATATTCGAACTTTGAGTTCTTGTTTCCGGCGGCAGGCTTGAGCATTCCGCAGAGCAGCTCCATGCCGCGCTGGCCCGTACCGGCGATATCGACGAGAGCCTGGTATTTCTTGGCGTTCTTGGCCGGGAGCTGGGCGAGTCCGTCGGCGATAACGGTTTCGACAGAGCGGTTGCGGCTGTCGAGCTGTGCGGCCGCCGGCATCCAAGCGAGCAGAACCGCAAGCAGTATTACTACTGATAGCTTTTTCATTGCGATAGGTATTAGATGGTCCAGGGGCCGCGCATGGGCTGGTTGATTAGTGCGTTTGCGGCATCGTCGCCGACGAAAGTCTGTGTCGAGGGGTCGAATGCAAGCTCTTTGCGGCCGAGGCGCAAGGCTACGGTGGCCATGTTCACGAGTGTGCAGCTGTAGTGTCCGTTGGCTTCGTTGAGGGCGAACTTCTGCCGCGTGCGTACGCAGTCGAGGAAGTCGGTTCGCTGCGGTTCGGGGTCGGGGTATTCGGCGAGCTTGTTCATGACATCGGGGATGGTGCATTCGAAGCCCTGGTATACCTTGCCCTTGGGGCCTTCGATATAGGGCACCTTGCCTTTGCTCTCGTATTTTTCGCCTTCGAGCACAATCTGACAGCCGTCGGCATAGGTATATGTGATTTTGCGCCATGTGCCTACGGCGTCGGGATGCTGCTGAGGGGCATCGACCTCCACCTTCACGGGTAGGTCGTTGTCTTTACCGAGCATATACTGAATGGGGTCGAGATAATGCTGACCCATGTCGGCAAGACCGCCGCCGTCATAGTCCCAATAGCCGCGGAAAGTCTGGTGCACGCGGTGGGAGTTGTAAGGCTTGAAAGGAGCCGGACCGAGCCAAAAGTCATAGTCGAGTTCGGCCGGAACGATTTCAGGTTCGAGGTTCTCTTTTCCGGTCCAGAAAAATTTCCACTTGAAGCCCGTGGCGCCCGACACCGTCACTTTCAGCGGCCATCCGAGCAGGCCGCTGTCTATCAGTTTCTTCAGCGGCTGCACGTCGGTGCCCAAGCCGTAGAATGTGTCTTTGAAGCGGAACCATGTGTTTAGCCTGAACATGCGGTTGTAGCGCTGCACGGCTTCGACGACGCGTTTTCCTTCGCCGATGGTGCGGGTCATCGGCTTCTCGCACCAAATGTCTTTGCCTGCACGTGCGGCCTCGACGGCCATCACGGCATGCCAGTGCGGCGGCGTGGCGATATGGACGATATCGACGTTGGGGTCCTTGATGAGGTCGCGGAAATCGTGGTATGCGGCAACAGTCTCGTTGAATTTGTCTTTCGCCATGCCGACGGCCTGGTTGAGGTGGCGGCTGTCGACATCGCAGACGGCTGTGAGGCGGCAGCGTTGGTCGCTTGTGAAATGACGTTTGGAGCGCCCTATGCCTCCTACGCCGATAATGCCTTTTGTGAGCTGGTCGCTGGGGGCGATATAGCCGTTTCCGCCCAACACATGGCGTGGAACGATTGTGAACAGGCCGGCGAGGCCTATGGTCTTGAGAAATGTGCGTCTGTCGGTTGACATGATGGTATCAGATTAGTTTTGCAGGTTTGTGTGTATTCGGTGTACATTAAGAAGTCGGCACCGGGGCATAATACGTAAAAGTGGGGCAAATATAGTTAGTAATATCGGGAAAAATCGTTAACTTTGCGACGTGGGATTTTATCCTGCGGACATATTCATATAAGCGTTTCGTGCTTGAACCTTTAATGGGAAATCGCCAATTTTCACTACTACGAAGGGTCGGGCAGTCAACAAAACGCTCATGCTTGTCGCATATCCACTCCCCGGCAAGGGGATGCCGATATACGGTAAGGCGTGGGAGTGGACTGTTTATTTCGTAGTAAGGCGTTTGGCGATGCCTCCATTAAAATAAACCGAACATCATTCCACGCTTTTTGTGTATATTAACAGTCCTTTGGGAATGAAGAGGACATAAATTTTCGATAAATGAAAACACTGTTAACTGTTTCTTTGCTTGTTGTGCAGTCGTGCATAGCCTTTGCGCAGAATTGTTGCGCAAACTTTACGTTGGTAAAGAAGAATGGGCACTACTTTACCGAGGCCACCATAAACGGCAACGCAAATACGCCTGTTTTTGTCGAGACCGGCTGCTCAGGCATGACTTTAAGCGTTGAAATGTACGATAAACTTCTTGCTTCTCTACCGCTTGACGAAATAAAAACCGACGAGGTTGAATGGCTGTGTTCAGATAAGAGGAAACATCGAATCATCAAACGGCTCAGGGGCAAAGTCCCGGTTGGCGATTTAATGTATGAAGGGCTTGTCCTTGTGGTCGACCCATACGACGACAAAGTTACGACACCCGTAAATCTTCTTAAATACGAAAGTGACACGACGGCCTGTCTGATACGATTCAATTTCAAGAAAAACATGCTCGACTATGTAAGGCACGAGGATGTAAGTTTGGAAAAGATGCGTAGATACACGCTTGTCACAAATGACCCGATGCCCATTTTTACGTCAACTCTGGAGTTGTCTGACACGCAGGGGCATAACCTGTCTATTTCGGGCAATTTCAATTTTGACCTCGGTAATGGTTCAAGCGTTTTCTTTTTCCGAAATGCCATGCTTCCGATTCTAAAAAAGAACAAAATCACGATATCGACTTCGAGAGATAAAGCCGGCAATATTGTCGGGCAAGGCATCTTTGCCGGATATTGTAAAATCGGAGACAAATCGAACACAGGATTTTCTATAGGCATCACAAACAATAAATTCGATTTCGGCACCGGCGAACTTGGATGCGTAGGACCTTCGTTCTTTAAGAACGGAACCGTAATCCTGGACCCGGAGAACAATTTGATATACTATAAATGAAAACACTACTGACTATTTCTTTGCTTGTTGTGCAGTCGTGCATGGTCTTCGCGCAGCATTGTTGCACAAACGACAGCGTGGTCAGAGAGATTCAGTTCCCTCTCACAGAACAGGATACCGAAACTATTTTCTTCTACTTCAACAACGAGTGGTTTGCGATGCCGGAACTCGCCCAGGCCGATTCCATTCAAAAGATGGAAGTCAAAAATGATGAATATGGCAATCGTGCGGTATTCTGTACCGTATCGCCCAAATACCTCGAACAATTAAAAGCAGAAAGAAAACGACACCTTATAAACCTTGATGCCCATTGTGAGTTTCCCGGCGGCAACGGCAAACTCAAAGAATGGTTGGATGCCAACATTCGCATCCCCGAAGGGTTTACGGGCAAAGAGAGGGTTGTCGTCGAATTTTACGTTCAGCCCGACGGCACCGTTACCGACCCACAAATAGTCGACAGGTTTAAGAGCAAAAACGATGCTGTCAATGCAGAGGCTTTAAGGCTGGCAAATGCTTTGCCTAAATTCAGGGTAAAATATTTTACTCCGCAAAAGAAACGCTTTTGCTATTGGTTGCCCATTGTCTTTAAAGAACCGGGAGCGGTGCTTATCAAATAGTGTACTAATAAGCGCAACATATAAACGGCAGGCTTCACTGCGATTGTGTGGTCTGCCGTTTGTAGATTGTCTCAAAAACACAAATATATTGTGTACCGCAATAATTAAACAGTCAACTTCTCCTTAGCGAACAAACTACCTACGGCAGCTGTTAATGTTAAAATTGAGATTTTTTCTCAATCGAATGATGATATTTGATTGGTATTTCGTAAATTTGCAAACCGAAGTTACGAAAAGAGTGTAATTTATTGGAAATGAGCGTAGGTTAATTGCTCTT
>CAJTXL010000031.1 GCA_910583525.1 uncultured Muribaculaceae bacterium
GGCGTGCTTCGAGGCGAGACATCGGGCGTCCGAGCCATCGCCGGAAACGGGCGACGTAGGGCCGGGGAGGTATCGGGTGGCGGCGTGTGTGCTGTAGGAGTCTCATCGTGGCGCAAAGTTAGCGCCGCTGTGCTCTATGCGGTTGTAGAAATTCCCCTATTTCGGGAAATTATACAGAAGTACAAAAGGGTCAAAAGTTTATTTTTTGACAGGAGAAAAGGAGAAACACCGCCACTGCACATTTCCGTTTACGAGGATAGGACATTCCTGTAAAATGTTCCTACCATGCGGTTTTGGGGCGTTTACAGTACGTTTCCACTACGGTTGCTGTATGTTCACATTGTGACTACATATCGTCAAGGGTCAACAGGCGCGGTTCGATTTCGTAGTTCGACAATATTGCGTTTTTTATTCGGTCGACTTTTTCCATAAATGCTTTGTGGTCGTAGTTGCGTCGCTGCCGTTTGACTTCGGCCACAACAGCCTTGTGTCCTTGGGCGAGAATGCCTACAATATCTATCTCGTTGGCTTCGCGACCTTTTTTACGCTCCCACCAAGAACCTATTTCGGAATATTCCATGCACTCCATCATCTTGAGGCGAAAATACCGTTCGAGCATATAGCCTGAAAATGTGGTATAGTCGGCTTCGATTATACTACGCAGAAGTCCGAAATTCTTGATTTCGACAATAGACTGGTTTCGGTCGTAATACCTAAACCAAAATTTGAGAAAATTATCGTTGATGGCGTAGCGCACGCTTTGCGAACGTTCTTTTGCCATTATAGGCCGTTGACGGGATATGATGGAATAGTCATCTATCAGACGTCTCAACTGACCGCCTATGCTTACCGCGCCCAAGGCCGCCTCTATGTCAGGCTGGGTGTTTATCCCCGATGCAATGCAGCTGAGTATGGAGAAATATGTTCCATAGTCCTTGCCAAACTCTTCGATAAGTATATTTCGCCCCTCGTCGGTGAACGGAGAATTCTCTCTGACAATGTAATCGAGCATGCCTCCGATTGACAAATCGCTGTTCTCGCACAGCAACTCGACGTATTTAGGAACACCTCCCGTTATTGAGTACAATGCCAACAGTTCGTAATTATCATAGCCCGGGCGATAGTCTCTCACTATTTCTTTGAGAGTTTCAGTTCCGAATCCGGACAGACGCACAATGTTGTCGGCGCGACCGAACAACGGTTCCTTATAACCTTCGAAGATTTTGTGCATCATAGAGAACACCGACCCCATCAGTATCAGGTTGACATGCGTCTGTTTTCGGTATTGGTCCCACACATTCTGCACATCGCTATATACCGACGGATTGATGTTTACAAACTCTTGAAATTCATCGATAATAAGATTGAACCGGTGTGTTTTGCCAAGTTCCATTATCAAACGGAAAAGAGCCGCAAACGATTGTATTCCCACAGGTATATAACAATCGAGCGCCGACGCGACAAGCTGTGAAAACTCGTTGCAAAGCGCCGCCTCATTTTTACGGCTTACGAAGAGATAGACTGTCGGGGCATCTCCTGCTGTAGACTCAACAGCAAGCGAAGTCTTACCGATACGCCGACGGCCTGTAATAACTGTCATCCGTGAGTAATTGTCGAATGCAAGATTGCCTATCCGCCGCAATTCCTTGATTTCCGATGTGCGATTATAAAATTTCATGGCCGAACAACTTTGTAACGGCGGTAACAGTTACCGCCGTTACAAAGTTAGTGACAATAATCGAGAAATGCAAATGGGGATGGCAATTGCCGATGTTTCAAAAATTTTCATTACTTTTGCAGATAGAACGGCTTCGCATGTGAGGCCGGATGCCGGGAGCGGTCTGCGCCTCCGGCTTGAACCATTGTCAACAAGTTAATAAAGATATGAACGTACTCGAACTGAGCGAACAAGAACAGATACGCCGCGGCAGCATGGCCGAATTGCGCCGTCTCGGCATAGAACCTTACCCTGCCGCCGAATATACGGTGACCGGGCACAGCACCGAAATCAAGGATAGCTTCAACGATGAGGCACCACGGCGCGAAGTGTCGATAGCCGGCCGTATAATGAGCCGCCGCATAATGGGCAAGGCTTCTTTCATGGAGCTGCAGGATGCCGACGGCCGTATACAAGTATATATTTCGCGCGACGATATCTGTCCGGACGAAGACAAAGACCTCTACAATGTGGTTTTCAAGAAACTGCTCGACATAGGCGACTTTGTGGGCATCAAGGGCTATGTGTTCCGCACACAGACGGGCGAAATCTCTGTGCACGCGCAGGAACTGACGGTTCTAAGCAAGAGTCTGCGTCCGCTGCCTATTGTGAAGGTAAAGGACGGGGTGACATACGACGCCTTCGACGACCCCGAGCTGCGCTACCGCCGCCGCTATGTGGACCTTATAGTCAACGACGGCGTGAAGCAGATATTTTTGAAGCGCACGAAGGTGTACACTTCGATGCGCGAGTATTTCAACAATGCCGGATATATCGAGGTTGAGACGCCTATACTGCAGTCGATACCGGGCGGCGCTTCGGCACGCCCTTTCATCACGCACCACAACGCGCTCGACATTCCGCTGTATCTTCGCATCGCCGACGAGCTTTACCTCAAGCGTCTGATTGTAGGCGGCTTCGAGGGTGTGTATGAGTTCTCGAAGAACTTCCGCAACGAGGGGATGGACCGCACCCACAACCCCGAGTTCACGTGCATGGAAATCTATGTTGCCTACAAGGACTACAACTGGATGATGGCGTTCACCGAACGTATGCTCGAAAAGATATGCCTGGACGTGAACGGCAGCACCGAGGTAAAGGTTGGCGACAATGTAATAAGCTTCAAAGCACCGTTCCCCCGTGTTACGATGGCACAGGCCATCAAGGAGCACACGGGCGTGGACATCACCGGCATGGACGAGGCACAGCTTCGCGACACGGCGCGTTCGCTCGGCATCGAGGTAGACGACAGCATGGGCAAAGGCAAGCTCATCGACGAGATTTTCGGCGAGAAGTGCGAAGGCAAATATATACAGCCGACATTCATCACCGACTACCCCATTGAAATGTCGCCGCTGACAAAGCGCCACCGCGACAATCCGGAACTGACCGAACGCTTCGAGCTGATGGTGAACGGCAAGGAGCTTGCCAACGCCTACAGCGAGCTTAACGACCCGATAGACCAGTACGAGCGCTTCGTAGAGCAGATGCGTCTGGGCGAGAAGGGCGACGACGAGGCGATGATTATCGACGGCGACTTCATCCGCGCCCTCGAATACGGCATGCCGCCGACCTCTGGCATGGGCATAGGCATGGACCGCCTTGTGATGCTCATGACAGGACAGACTGCTATACAGGAAGTGCTGCTCTTTCCGCAGATGCGCCCCGAAAAAGTCGAGAAGCGCGATTCAGCCGAGGCCTTCATGGCCGTGGGCGTGCCCGAAGAATGGGTCGCACCGTTGCAGAAGGCCGGCGTGCTCACCGTTGCGGCTCTCGCAGCAGCCGGCGCAGGCAAACTCTTCCAGGATCTCTGCGGAATAAACAAGAAGAACAAGCTGGGCCTGAAGAACCCCGGCGCCGAAGGCGTAGCGGCATGGATTGAGAACGCCGCCAAGGCATAAAACGCACATAGCCATGGACAACACTTTATTTCCGGGCCACATAGCCGTGATGGGCGGAGGCAGCTGGGCTACAGCCCTGGCAAAGCTTCTGATGCAGAACTGCGAGACCATCACGTGGTATATGCGGCGCGACGACCGCATCGAGGACTTCAAGCGCCTGCGCCACAACCCGGCATACCTGACCGATGTGGTGTTCGACATCGAACGCATCAATTTTTCGAGCGACATAAACGAGGTATGCAGCGTCGCCGACACATTGCTGCTTGTGATGCCGTCGCCGTATTTCAAGGACCATGTCGACAAAATATCGGTCGACATATCGACAAAGGCCGTGGTGTCGGCTGTAAAAGGCATAGTGCCCGACTCGAACGAACTCATCACCGACTACATGGTTCGGCGCTTCGGCGTGTCTCCCGAAAAGACATTGGTGATTTCGGGCCCGTGCCATGCCGAAGAAGTGGCGCTCGACAGACCGTCGTACCTCACCGTGGGCTGCTCCGACCCGAGCCTCGCCGCACTGTTCGCCGACAAGGTTATGGGCAAGCACACCAATGCCATAACATCGACCGATGTCGACGGCATCGAGTATGCCGCCGTTCTGAAGAACGTCTACGCCATCGCCGCCGGCATAATCCACGGCATGAAGGTAGGCGACAACATGACTGCCATACTGATATCGAACGCGATACGCGAGATGGAACGTTTCCTCGACGCCGTATCGCCGCGTCCGCGACAGATATGCGACTCGGTGTATCTCGGCGACCTGCTCGTGACGGCATATTCGCGCTTCTCGCGCAACCACAATTTCGGCTCGATGATAGGCCGGGGCTACTCGGTGAAAGCGGCCAAGATGGAGATGGAGCAGACCGCCGAAGGCTACTACGGAGCGAAGTGCATCACCGACATCAACGATGCTTCGTACGGCGTAGACCTGCCGATACTCAAAGCCGTATATTCGATACTCTACAACGGCATGTCGCCTGCACGCGCATTCGCCTCGTTGGGGCACAATCTTGACTGATGAAGAAGCTTTTAGGACTGACACTTGAAGAGCTTGGCGCCGTTGCCGCCGAATTGGGGCTGCGGCCTTTCGCGGCCAAGCAGATGGCATCGTGGCTCTATGTGAAACGCGTAAGCGACATCGATGCCATGACCGACCTGCCCAAGAAGGCGCGCGCACGTCTTGCCGAACTCGGCTATACCGTAGGGCGCCAGGCTCCTCTTGCCGAGGCTCGCAGCACCGACGGCACTGTCAAATATCTTTTTGAGGGTGTCGGGAGCCGCGATGTCGAGGCCGTCTATATCCCCGACAAGGAACGTGCCACGTTGTGCGTATCGTCGCAGGCCGGCTGCCGCATGGGCTGCCGCTTCTGCATGACGGGGCGCGGCGGCTGGCAGGGCAACCTCGATGCCGGGGCGATAATAAACCAGGTGCTGTCGATACCTGAAAGCGAAACGCTCACCAACATCGTTTTCATGGGCATGGGCGAGCCGACCGACAACCTCGACGCGGTGCTTGCCGCCATCGAGATTCTGACGTCGCCGTGGGGGATGGCATGGAGTCCGCGGCGCATAACCGTGTCGACGATAGGCAAACTCGACGGTCTGCGCACGCTTCTCGACAAGACCCAAGTGCACATAGCCCTGAGCATACATTCGCCATTCGCGCTCGAGCGCGAACGCCTTATGCCCGTAGAAAAGGCTTTCCCGATAAGGGAAATAATGCCGGTGCTGCGCCGCTACGATTTCGCGCACCAGCGCCGGCTTTCGATGGAGTACACGATGTTCGCCGGGCTTAACGACGACGAACGTCATGCCGACGCGCTCGTGCGAGTGCTCAAAGGCACTGACGCGAGAGTTAACCTCATACGCTTTCACCGTATACCGGGCTTTGAAGGCCGCCCGGCCGAGCGCGGTGCCATGGAGCGTTTCCGCGACCGCCTCAACGATGCCGGCATTACGGCCACGATACGCGCATCGCGCGGCGAAGACATAATGGCCGCCTGCGGCATGCTCGCAGGCCATGCCGAAACACAAAAGAAAGACCAAAAATGAGCAATAACCGCAAAATAAAAGTGGGCATCACCCACGGAGACCCCAACGGCATAGGCTACGAAGTAATAACAAAGCTTCTCGAAGACCCACGGTTGGCCGACCTCTGCACCATCACGGTATACGGCTCGGCAAAAGCCGCGGCATTCTACCGCAAAGCCATGGAGCTGCCGCAAATACAGCTGAACCGCGTAGACAATGCAGCATCGGCACGCGAGGGGGCCTACAACATAGTCAACGTAGTCGGAGAAGACCTCAAGATAGACCCGGGAGTACCGTCGAAAGAGGCCGGTGCCGCAGCTTTGGCGGCTCTCGAAACCGCTGTCACCGACATGAAGAACGGCGACATAGACGTACTTGTGACTGCACCGATTGACAAGCACACCATACAAAGTCCCTCGTTCACATTCCCGGGGCACACAGAGTATCTTGAGACATCGTTTACCGACGACGAGCACCCCGGGAAGGCTCTTATGGTGCTCTGCACCGAACATATACGTGTGGCTTTGGTGACGGCCCACACACCGCTGTCGAAAGTGCCTGCGGCGATAACAAAAGATGCGGTGCTTGAGCGCCTTGAGCAATTCGACCGCTCTCTGCGTCGCGACTTCAACGTGCCGACACCGCGCATAGCCGTGCTGTCGCTCAACCCCCACGCAGGCGAGAACGGTCTGCTGGGCAGCGAGGAAGCCGACATCATAAGTCCGGCCATAGCCGAAGCACGCGAGCGCCGCATTCTCGCTTTCGGCCCCTACCCTTCGGACGGCTTCTTCGGCAGCGGCAACTACGCGGCTTTCGACGGCATACTCGCCATGTACCACGACCAGGGGCTTACGCCGTTCAAGACCTTGGCGATGGATGCCGGTGTCAACTTCACGGCCGGGCTGCCCTATGTGCGCACGTCGCCCGACCATGGCACAGGCTACGACATCGCAGGCAAAGGGAAGGCGTCGGAAGAGTCGCTGCGTGCCGCCGTCTATGCCGCCATCGACATATACCGCAACCGGCAACGCTACGACGAGGCCTACCGCTCGCCGTTGAAGCGTCAGGAACAATCACAAAAACCATCGAAAAAGCCAGAATAATGCACTACGCCATAATAGCCGCAGGCGAAGGCTCGCGCCTTGTACAGGAGGGCATCGCCGTACCCAAGCCTCTCGTCGATTTGGACGGACGCCCGATGATACGGCGCCTGATAGACATTTTCGCTTCGTACAAGCCCGAGTCGCTGAGCATTATCGTCAACGAACAGATGACAGCCGTCAGGGAATACCTCGAAAGCATAGCCACGGAGCTGCCCTTCCCCGTACGGCTCACGGTTAAGTCGACGCCCAGCTCTATGCACAGCTTTTATGAGGTGTCGCGCGGTTTCACTGCCGGCAAATTCATACTAACGACGGTCGACACGATTTTCCGCCAGCCCGACTTCGTTCGCTACGCCGAGGCTTTCGATGCCGACGACAGTGCCGACGGCTGCTTCGGCGTCACCAATTTCATAGACGACGAAAAACCGCTGTATGTGGATGTCGACCCCGAAAGCATGCTAATAACGGCATTCCGCGATGCCGCGAACGGCAAGGACAAATATATTTCGGGAGGCATCTACGGCCTTACGGCTCCGGCTCTCGACGTTTTGGCCGACTGCATGGAGCGCGGCGTGAGCCGCATGCGCAACTACCAGCGCGCACTGCTCGACGCCGGGCTGCGGCTGCGTGCCTATCCTTTCCCGAAAATAGTCGATGTCGACCATGCCGGAGACATCGCCACCGCAAAAGCATTCATATCAGGAGAATAATCACACAATGAGCGACGAAGACAAGGACACACTCTTTGAAGACAGCATCGATGCCGAGAGAGGCCTCGACAGTCCGGTGACGCCCGAAGGGACGGCCGAATACAATGCCGACAGCATCAAGACCCTCGACTGGAAAGAACACATCCAGCGGCGTCCGGGCATGTATATCGGCAAACTCGGCGACGGCTCCAGCCCCGACGACGGCATCTATGTGCTGCTCAAAGAGGTGGTCGACAATTCCATCGACGAATATATGATGGGGTTCGGGCAGAAAATCGAGGTGACTGTCGATGAAAGCACCGTGACGGTGCGCGACTACGGTCGCGGCATACCTCTCGAAGCCCTTGTCGATGTCGCATCGAAGATGAACACGGGCGGAAAATACGACAGCGACGTGTTCCAGAAATCCGTGGGACTGAACGGCGTAGGCCTGAAAGCGGTCAATGCGCTGTCGTCGCTCTTCGAAATCACGGCTTTCCGCGACGGCAAATGCCGCCGCGCCACTTTCTCGCTCGGCACATTGGTGAGCGACAGCACCGAAGACTGTGAGCAGCCCAACGGAACGATGGTGCGCTTCAAACCGGCGACGGAGTTTTTCCGGGGCTATTCATACCGCGACGAGTTCATAACTCCGCTGCTGAAGAACTACACCTTCCTTAATTCGGGGCTGGCAATCGTCTTCAACGGGCACCGCTTCGTGTCGCGCCACGGTCTGCTCGACCTGCTGAAGGAGAACATGACGCAGACGCCGCTGTACAATGTCATCCACCTCAAAGGGCCTGACATCGAAGTGGCCATAACGCACGTGAACCAGTACGGCGAAGAGTACTACTCTTTCGTCAACGGCCAGCACACCACACAGGGGGGCACGCACCTTAGCGCGTTCAAGGAGTCGGTAAGCCGTACGCTCAAAGAGTTTTTCGGCAAGAATTTCGAATACTCCGACATCCGCGGCGGCATGGTGGCGGCGATAGCCATACGTGTGCAGGAGCCTATGTTCGAATCGCAGACGAAGACTAAGCTCGGCTCACGCGATATGGGACCCGACGGCCCGACGATAGCCAAGTACATAGGCGATTTCATCAAGAAAGAACTTGACAACTACCTGCACCGCGAGCGCGACATCGCCGAGGTGATACTAAAAAAGGTTCAGGAGAACGAGCGCGACCGCAAGGCCATGGCCGGAGTGGCGAAGAAAGCGCGAGAGACCGCGAAAAAAGTGAGCCTCTACAACCGCAAGCTCAATGACTGCCGCATACATCTGAATGACGCCCGCGGCAACCAGGAGAAAAAGCTTGCCTCGTCGATTTTCATCACGGAGGGCGACTCGGCCGGCGGCTCTATCGAAAAGGTTCGCGACGTTGAGACGCAGGCCGTGTTCAAACTTCGCGGCAAACCGCTCAACACCTACGGGGCGACAAAGAAGGAGCTGTATACCAACGAGGAGTTCAGCCTGCTTCAGGCAGCGCTCAACATCGAGGACGGCATAGACGGCTTGCGCTACAACAACGTGATTATCGCTACCGATGCCGATGTCGACGGGATGCACATACGCCTGCTGATGCTGACGTTCTTCCTGAACTACTTCCCGGACCTGATAAAGAAAGGGCACGTCTACGTTCTACAGACACCGCTCTTCCGCGTGCGCAACAAAAAGACGGCCAAGCGTACCGCCAAAGCGAAAAAAAGCGATACGCCCGACGATACGGTGTACTGCTACTCCGACGACGAACGCCTGGCGGCCATAGCACGTTTCGGCGACAATGCCGAGATAACACGATTCAAAGGTCTCGGAGAAATATCGCCCGAAGAATTCCGCGGCTTCATAGGGCCGGACATGCGCATCGACCCGGTGAGCCTGCGCAAAGACGACGGCGTGGCCGAGGTGCTTGAGTTCTACATGGGCAAGAACACCATGGAGCGGCAAAACTTCATCATCGACAATCTTGTAGTAGAAGATGACACCAACATCGACCATTGAGACCACACCGGAGAGGGTCGCCCTCTTTCCCGGGTCGTTCAGGCCTTTCACGACCGGCCATGCCGACATTCTGTCGCGCGGTCTGGAGCTTTTCGACCGTATAATAATCGCCGTCGGCACCAACGCGGCCAAAGCGTCGTGCGAGGGCGAGGCCACGGCAGAGGAAATACGCAAGCTGTACGTCGGCCAAAAGCGTGTGGAAGTAGCCGTATACTCTTGTCTGACTGTAGATTTCGCACGCCAATGCGGCGCCCGTTTTCTTCTTCGCGGAGTGCGCTCGCTAAAAGATTTCGAATATGAACGCGAGATGGCCGACGTGAACCGCCAACTTTCGGGTCTCGAAACGGTTATATTATTTAGCCGCCCGGAGCTTTCGGCCATATCGTCGTCGGTGGTGAGAGAGCTTGCATCGTACGGCCACGACGTTTCACCATTCCTACCCAAACAATGAAGAAAAATCCCATCATAGCCGCCGTAACAGCCTTAATGGCCATGCTGCCGCTGCTTATGTCGGCACAGGCGTTCAATCCGCAGCAGAAACTGCGTGTTGCGCAGGCGATAATCGAACAATACTACGTAGAAGATGTCGACGGCGACACCATCACCACCGAGGCCATAAAGGCTATGCTCAAAACGCTCGACCCCCATTCGGCATATACGGGGCCGACTGAGACGAAAGAGTTCACCGAGCCTCTCGAGGGCAAGTTCAGCGGCATAGGCATACAGTTCAACATGCTCGAAGACACGGTTTATGTGATACAGACCGTGTCGGGCGGCCCGTCGGAGAAGGTGGGCATACTTGCCGGCGACCGCATAATATCGGCAAACGACACCGTGATTGCCGGGCGCAAGATGAAGAACACCGACGTGATAAAATATCTGCGCGGGCCCAAGGGGTCGGTCGCGGCTTTGAAAGTGAAACGCGGCACCGAACTGATTGACTTTTTAGTGACACGCGACAATATTCCGCTGTACAGCGTCGACGAGACCTTCATGGCCGACCCCAAGACGGGTTACATCCGCATAACGCGTTTTGCCGAAGACACAGCCGACGAGGTGCGCCGGGCTATGGCGAAACTCAAAAAACAGGGCATGGAGAACCTTATTCTCGACGTTAGCGACAACGGCGGCGGCTATCTCGGCGCGGCTTTCGACCTTGCGTCGGAATTCCTGCCTGCCGGCACACCCGTTGTGAGCACGGCAGGGCGTGCCACCCAGCCCACAACCTACACCACCGAAGGCCGCGGAAGTTTCCTCAACGGACGCGTAGTGGTGATTGCGAACCAGAACTCCGCATCGGCGGCCGAAATACTGTCGGGAGCATTACAGGACAACGACCGTGCGCTCGTTGTAGGGCGCCGCACTTTCGGCAAAGGCTTGGTGCAGCGCCCGTTCCCCTTCCCCGACGGCTCTATGATACGCCTGACGGTGTCGCGCTACTACACCCCTTCGGGGCGTTGCATACAGAAACATTACGACAAAGGGCACACCGAGGAATATATGCTTGAGGTGCTCAACCGATATCAGGCCGGTGAGCTATGGAGCGCCGACAGCATAGCTCGCCCCGACTCGCTGCGTTTCGAGACATTGCGCAACCATCGCCCCGTATACGGCGGTGGCGGCATAATACCTGACGTCTTCGTTCCGGCCGATACGTCGTACTACAGCGTGTACTACCGCGACCTTATCGCCAAAGGAATAGTGAACAAGGTGATAGTCAACTATGTGGATGCCAACCGCAAGGCATTGCTGAAAACGTATCCGAGCGAAGCCGACTTCCAGCGCGACTTCACGATGCCGCAAGAGCTTGATGACAAGCTCATCGCGGCAGGCACCGAGGCCAAAATCGAGTTCAAGCCCGAGCAATGGGAGCGGTCGAAGCCATTGGTCGAGGCCATCATGACAGGCCTACTCGCACGCGACCTTTACGAGGACGGCTCCTACTACCGGCCGCTAAGCAAAATCAACAAGGATTTCGGCGCGGCACTCGACCTGATTAACGACAAGGAGCGATACGACGCGTTGCTAAAAGGTACTTATGAGCCGAAATAAGACCATCCTGATAACAGGCGCTGCGGCAGGCATAGGGGCCGCAGCCGTGCGGCGCTTTGCCGACGCCGGATGGAATGTCGTTGCCTGCGACATCGACAGCAGCCGCGGCGAGGCCGTAGCCAAGGAGTTTGGCGACAGAGCCATATTTATCGAGGCTGACACACGCCACAAGCCGGATCTTGACTTTGCCGTGGCGAAAGCGGTCAAGCATTTTGGTGCTCTCGACAGCGTATTCGCCAACGCAGGCATACACAGGCGCAACACCCTGCTGTCGGTAACGGACGAAGAGTTCGACCTCGTGGTGAAGACCAATATATACGGCACGGTAAACACGCTCCGCGCAGCCGTTCCGGCAATAATCGAAGGCGGCGGAGGCTCTGTTGTCGTCAATGCCTCTGACCAGGCTTTCATAGGCAAGCCCGGAAATTTCGCCTACGGACTGACAAAAGGCGCATTGGCACAGCTCACGCGCACTGCGGCGCTCGAACTTGCGCCGAAAGGAGTACGCGTTAACGCAGTATGCCCCGGTACGGTGCGCACGCCTTTGGTAGAGTCGCTTTTCGGCCGCATAGAGGCGGCAGGCGGCCCGGCGGCAGACGAGCTGTGGCGTGAGGAGAACGCGCTGTTTCCGCTCGGCCGCGTAGCCACGCCCGAGGAAGTCGCCGAGATGGTCTATTTCCTCGCATCCGACGCCTCATCGTTCTGCACGGGCGGACTATATCCCGTGGACGGTGGACTCACTGCCGGGTAAACCGTTTTATCTGTCAAAAGCGCTACAGCGTAGCACGATAGTGGCGTTGGAACGGGGTTATCGCACCGCCGAATGGGGTGCTCTGTTGGGAGCGCTTGAATACCCGGGGTTGCGCGCCGCCGATGGGGCGCTTACCCCGGGCTATTGCTGTTTGTGCCACGCTGTGGCGTTTTGCCTCTGACGATGCTGCGAGTTGATTACCAGGTCTGTGTGCGGCCACGTGCCGAAGGCACGTCCCTACAACCGGGCGATATGGCCTTTTTGTATGGGGCATCACCGCCGGGTAGAGTCGTTGTTCGGGGGGCTTTTTCAAAGCTCAGAGTTTCAGTTCAAAATTTCTTCAAAAGAGCGACGCACAGCGACTTTGTCAAGCATTTTTTCGGCATAAAATAAAAAAATGCGCCAGAAAATTTGCAAATATACATTATTTTGCTTTTCTTCGCAAAGTCAAGCATTGTTTCACATTCTATCTAATGCCCTATGTCGAGACTTAAATTCATTTCCGGCGAGACTTCATTTGAGGCCACAACCGATGCGACTAATGGCGGTCTATATTTCGTAGACCTTATACGTAACGGGGAAATAATCAAACATAAAACAATTATTAAATGACAATAGCTATGAAACGACTTTTCTTAATATTGCCATGCCTGTTGCTTGCCACTATAGCATTTGCTGAAGACTGGTGGTCGTACCCGGAGGGCGATTGGCCTTGGGGACAGGAGCTAAAGAAGCCCGACATATACCAAAACGGGATTTTTTATCAGATAATCGGAACCGACTCTTTGAGAGTAATCGGTTCTGAAGGTGCGTTTTTGGATATTAGTGTTTTCACCAATTATCCTGTAGACTGTTTGTATTTTATGTGTCGCACAATTGGTGGCGATTATAAAGGAGATGTTGTAATACCCGAAACCGTAGAGTATAACGGCACGGCATACAATGTAACTGAAATCGGCTATGGGGCAATGGCTAAATGCACCGAGCTGAAAAGTGTTACACTGCCCAAAAGCATAACTGTCATTTATTCTGGAGCTTTCTATAACTGCACAGCCCTATCCTCTATAACCTTCTACGGTGTCCCCCCTAAAACATATGCCTCTTCATTTGATTGCCATGAATATACATTGCAGCTCTTTGTTCTGCCTGAATATAAACAAGCTTACGCAGAAAGATTCTCATATCACCGTTATGTCGTAAGCGAAATCGGCGGAGCCGGCATTGAAGCCGTGCTTGTAGACAAGAGCGCACAGCTTGTCGAGTGCGACGGAGAAACCGTTCATAACCTTACCGACAGTATGCTATATGTTTACGGCTATGACGGCGGTCTCAAGGCAACTATCGCGGCCAAGGCTTCGGCAAAGCTTCCGAAAGGGTTGTATGTTGTATATGGGAAAGGACGTTCGGAGAAAGTTCTTGTGAAGTAATTCTCCAAAAGCGTAGCAGGGGCGTAGTGGCGAGATTATCGCACCGCCGAATGGGGTGCTCCGTTGGAAGCGCTTGAATACCCGGGGTTGCGCGCCACCGATGGGGCGCTTACCCCGGGCTATTGCTGTTTGCGCCACGCTGTGGCGTTTTGCCTCTGACGAGGCTGCGAGTTGATTGCCGGGGCCGTGTGCGTCCTCGTGCCGACATACGAGTAGCCGCCTGTCAATCATCCTACGTGCCGAAGGCACGTCCGTACAATTGGGCGATGTGGCATTTTGGGGTGGGGGTGATGTGGATTGGTTATCAGGGTTTTGCGATTCTACGTGCCGAAGGTACGTCCCTTTGGGATTATTGGGTTTGTTGGAGAGCTGAGGCCACGATTTTGGCTTTGGCGGGGCCGATGACTGCGGCGATGTCGGCTTCGGAGGCTTCGCGGAGACGTTTTACGCTTTTGAAATGGACGAGCAGTGCTTCGGCGGTTCGCGGGCCTATGCCTTTTATGCCGTCGAGTTCGCCCACCAGGGCGCTTTTGCTGCGGCGGTTGCGGTGGTGGGTGATGCCGAAGCGGTGGGCTTCGTCGCGCAGATGCTGCACCACGCGCAGGGTTTCTGAGTTCTTGTCGATATAGAGTGGCACGCTGTCGCCGGGGAAGTAGATTTCTTCGAGGCGTTTGGCGATGCCGACGAGGGCCACGGTGCCGCGTATTCCCATTTCGTCGAAAGCTTCGACGGCCGAACTTAGCTGCCCTTTGCCGCCGTCGACTACGACGAGCTGCGGCAGGCTCTGTCCTTCTTGCATCATACGTGTGTAGCGTCGCGTGAGCACCTCTTTCATCGAGGCGAAGTCGTCGGGGCCTTCGACGGTCTTGATGTTGAAGTGACGGTAGTCGCGCTTGGCCGGTTTGCCGTCGCGGAACACGACACATGATGCCACGGGGTTGGTACCCTGTATGTTGGAGTTGTCGAAACACTCTATATGGCGCGGCAGCTCAGACAGATGGAAGTCGGATTTCATGCGTTCGAGCAGGCGCGAGGTGCGCTCTTCGGGGTTGCTTCGTTCGAGGTATTTTAGGTCGTCGATGCGGTTCTGACGCGCATTCTTCTCGGACACTTCGAGCAGCTTGGCACGGTCGCCACGGCGCGGGATGGTGAACGACACACCCGTCATCTCGACTTCGGGGACTTCGGCGACAATGACCTCGTCGAACTCAATGCCGAAGCTTTGGCGGATTTCGTCCATGGCATATCCGAGGAGCTGGGCACGCGATTCGTCGAGCGAGCGCTTGTATCGGAGCGTGACAGAGCGGACTACAGCGCCACGGCGCACGTGCATATAGTTGACATACACGTCGTTTGAGCCGTCGTCATCGAAGCCGAACACATCGACGTCGCCTATGGTCTGGCTGACGATTACGCTGCGCGAGCGGTAGTTCTCGAGCAGGCGGTAGGCCTGTTTCAGTTCCTGAGCTTCTTCAAAACGCAGCTCCGAGGCGAGGCGTTCCATTTCGGCACGCAGATAGGCCATTAGTTCCTGTGTCTCTCCGCGCAGTATCTGTCTGATACGGTCGATGTATGAGCCGTAGGTCTTCTCGTCGATTTCGCCGGTGCAGCATCCGCGGCATTTTTTGATGTGGTATTGCAAACAGAGACGTCCGCGTCCTTTCTTGAGATATTCGGGCGTAATTGGTATGCGGCATGTGCGGACGGGATAGAGTTCGCTTATGAGGTCGAGCACGGTGCGTGCGACGGCGGTGTTGGTGTAGGGCCCGTAGTATTTCGAGCCGTCGCGTATATGCTGGCGCGTGAGGAATACGCGCGGATACATTTCGTTGGTGACCACTATCCACGGGTACGATTTGTCGTCTTTCAGGAGCACGTTATAGCGCGGCTTGTACTCCTTAATCATGGAGTTTTCAAGGTTGAGCGCATCTTGCTCGGTGGGCACGACGATATATTTCATATCGGCGATGTTGCGCACCAATATGTTGGTGCGCAGGCAATCGTGCGTGCGGTTGAAATAGGACGAGACCCTGCGTTTGAGATTCTTGGCCTTTCCGACATAAATCACCGTGCCGGCGGCATCGAAATACATATACACTCCGGGGGTATCGGGCAGTACGGCTATTTTCTCTTTAAGTTTGGGCGACTTTTCGTGTTTTGGCATAGTTGAGAGAGGGTTACAATCCGGGCAAGGACGGTTGTGCAAGCAGCCGGAAGGACATTCTGTGCAGAGGCGAGGGGCCGAATTCCTCTATGGCACGCCGGTGTGCGGCAGTGGGATAGCCTTTGTTGACGTCCCAGCCATAGACAGGATATTCTTTTGCGGCCTCGGCCATGAACAGGTCGCGCCCGGTCTTTGCGAGCACCGATGCAGCCGCGATATTGGCAAAACGGCCGTCGCCTTTTACAAAGGTCGTACAAGGCAGGTCGCGGTAGGGCTTGAAGCGGTTGCCGTCGACGATTACTGCGCCGGGACGGATTTGCAGGGCGTCGAGCGCACGGTGCATGGCTTCGATAGAGGCATTGAGTATGTTTATTTTGTCGATTTCGGCGGCATCGACGCTCGCTATCGCCCAAGCCACGGCATCGCGCATGATTACATCGCGGAGTTCCATGCGACGGCGTTCTGTAAGCTGCTTGGAATCGTTGAGATAGGGGTGCGAAAAACCGTCGGGCAAAATGACGGCAGCGGCATAGACGGGTCCGGCAAGGCATCCGCGGCCGGCCTCGTCACATCCGGCCTCGAGGCGCCCTGCGATATGGCAAGGCGGAAGCGGCTTATGCAAGGAAGTCATGGTTGATTATATTTTCGACCAGATAGAGGCCTTCGATGTCGGAGCGGCGCACCTCGATGTCGTCGTAGTCGGGGTTTGCGCTGTGAAGCGTGAGCAGCGACGGGTCGGGATTGCGTCGGACATATTTCACCAAACGGTAGTCGGGCAGCACCAAGACATATATGCGCCCCCACGAGATGGGCGCGTCGAGGCTTATGGGCCTTATGGATATGAAACAGCCGGGGTTCAGCTTGGGCACCATGGAGTTTCCGCTGACGCGCACGATTGGCAGTTCGGAGCTCAGCCCGGGCAGACATACGCGCCCTACGATGCGCTCGTCGGTGAACATGCGGCTAAGGGGCGTGGTGCCTGCGGTCACGTCGATATTATAGACGGGCGCTCCGACAGGCTGTGCGGCGGCGCGCCTGTCGCCGCCCTTGGGGAAAGGCACGTCCTTGCCCTCGGTAAGCCAACGCTTCGAGACGCCAAGGTCTACGACAATGCGGTTTATAAACGACTCGGACGGAGCTTTGCGCCTGCTCAAAATGCGCGAGACGGTAGCCGAATCGACATTTATCGCCTGTCCGAAACTCGACTGGTTGTAGCGCTTCAGCTTGATTAGATATTTGATGCGGTCGACAACATCGGCACTTGCAGCCGGCATTGCGAGGCCGTCGTTTTTGTCTGCCATGATTGTTTCTCAATTAAATCTATGCAAAATTACAAATTATTTTGCATAAACACAAGTTAAAAAAGTTTATAGTCGTGGCATCGCCGCCCCCTCGTGCTTGCTTTTTCACCCATAATTCAGTACTTTTGCAGAAACAAACGCGCAGACCTATGACCCGGAAATGGAACTATCCCTCACTATCGACCGAAGAACAGCGCCTCGGGGCTGAGCTTGCACGCCGTTTTGCCAACTGTCCGCCTGTGAGCGACCTGTTGGTGCAACGCGGCATAACGACCATCGACGCCGCCGAAAAGTTCTTCCACCCGTCACTGCGCGACCTTCACGACCCTTTCCTGATGCCCGACATGGACAAGGCTGTCGAACGTCTCAACAGGGCCATGGGATGCAAGGAGAAAATTCTCGTTTACGGCGACTATGATGTCGACGGCACCACCGCCGTTGCCCTGGTATACCGCTATCTTCAGAACTTCTACTCCGAGCTCGATTTCTACATACCTACGCGCTACGAAGAGGGCTACGGCATTTCGCGCAAAATAATCGACCAGATAGCCGAGCAGGGCGTCAAACTGGTAATAATACTCGACTGCGGCATCAAGGCCAACGAGGAAATAAGCTATGCGGCATCGCTGGGCATAGATTTCATAATCTGCGACCATCATATGCCCGATGCCGAACTGCCGCCGGCAACAGCCATCCTGAACCCTAAGCTCGAAAACTCCACCTACCCGTGCCCTCACCTATCTGGATGCGGCGTGGGCTACAAATTCATGCAGGCGTTCTCGATAAGCAACGGCATAGCTACGGCAGAATTAGAGTGCATGCTCGACCTTGTGGCCGTGAGCATCGCCGCCGACATCGTGCCGATGATTGACGAAAACCGAGTGCTCGCCTACATGGGCCTCAAAAGGCTCAACACCAACCCCAACATGGGGCTAAGGGCAATAATCCGTACCTGCGGCCTCGGCGGCAAAGAAATAACAATCAACGACGTCGTGTTCAAGATAGGCCCTCGCATCAACGCGTCGGGACGCATGCAGAGCGGCAGCGAAGCCGTGGAGCTACTTGTGGCGCGCGACTCGAAGGAGGCCAACCGGCGCTCGCTCGAAATAGACCAGTACAACAAAGACCGCAAGGAACTGGACAAACGCATCACCGAAGAGGCAAACACGATTCTTGAGGCCCGTGGCGACGTACACTCGCCCAAAAAGTCAATCGTGATTTACAATAAAGACTGGCACAAGGGCATCATCGGCATCGTGGCATCACGCCTTACCGAACTTTACTACAAGCCGTCGGTTGTGCTGACGCTGTCGAACGGGCTCGCGACAGGTTCGTCGCGCTCGGTGCAGGGCTTCGACGTGTACAAGGCCATAGAATCGACACGCGACCTGCTCGAAAATTTCGGCGGCCACACTTATGCCGTGGGGCTGTCGCTGCGCGAAGAGAACATACCCGAGTTCACGCGCCGCTTCGAGGAATACGTGTCGGCCAACATTCTGCCCGAGCAGCTGACGCCGCAGATAGACATCGACGCGTTCCTGACCTTCTCCGACATAACACCCGAGTTCGTATCCACGCTGCGGCTGTTCACGCCTTTCGGGCCGGGTAACCGCATACCCACTTTCTGCACCCGGCGCGTAAAGGATTTCGGCACAAGCAGGCTTGTGGGGCGAAACCTCGAGCATATAAAGCTTGAACTTGTCGACGACACTTCGGGGCGCGTAATCAACGGCATAGCATTCAACATGGCGTCGTATTTCGAGCACATACACTCAGGGCGTCCGTTCAATATCTGCTACACCATCGAAGAGAACAAGCACCAAAACGCCCCGTCGGCCCTGCAGCTGATGGTGAAGCAAATCCGCGTCGGGGAGCTATAGACCGATGTACGGCTACTACGATTTTTCGGAGCAAGAAGAGCACGACGGCGGCGACAGCCTTTGCGCCACAGACGCCATAGGCATACTGAGGCATTACTGGGGCTACGATGCTTTCCGCCCGATGCAAGGCGAGATAGTGCAGTCGGTGCTTTCGGGACGCGACACGGTGGGACTTCTGCCTACCGGCGGCGGAAAATCGATAACATTCCAGGTTCCGGCGATGCTTCTCGACGGCCTCACGATTGTAGTGACGCCGCTGATTTCGCTGATGAAAGACCAGGTCGACAATCTGCGGCGGCACGGCATCCGGGCGGCATATCTGCACAGCGGCATGACTCGTGCCGAATCGGACTACGCGCTCGAACGCTGCCGCCAAGGGCGCGTGAAGCTGCTCTATGTCGCACCCGAACGGCTTGCCACCGAGCGCTTCCTATCGCAAATCATTGCATGGAAACCGGCGCTGTTCGTCATCGACGAGGCCCACTGCATATCGCAATGGGGCTACGATTTCCGTCCGTCGTATCTGCGGCTGTCGCAGCTGCGCGAGAAATTCCCCGACATTCCGCTTCTTGCCCTCACGGCATCGGCTACGCCGCGCGTAGTCGACGACATCGTGACACGCTTAGGGATGCGCAACGAGGCACGGTTCGCGCTGAGCTTTACGCGCGACAATATATCGTTTCTTGTAAGGCACACCGAAGACAAACTCGGCAAACTGCTCGAAATACTCCGCGCCACCGAAGGCTCCACGATAATCTACACACGTTCGCGCAAAAAGACCGTAGATGTGACATCGATGCTTGCCCGTGAAGGTGTAGACGCGCTCTACTACCATGCCGGCCTCGAAACACACGAAAAGTCGCAGCGGCAAGACGACTGGCAATCGGGAAAGGTGCGCGTAATGGTGGCGACCACGGCTTTCGGCATGGGCATAGACAAACCCGACGTGCGCCTGGTGGTGCACTACGACCCACCGTCGACGCTCGAAGAATACTATCAGGAGGCCGGCCGTGCCGGGCGCGACGGAAAGGAGTCGCTCGCCGTAATGCTCGTAGCCGCGCGCGACAAGGCGACACTTGCCCGAAGGCTCTCGCAGGCCTTTCCAGACAAAGACTTCATCCGCCACACTTACGACGAAATATGCCGCTATCTTTCGCTGCCGATGGGTGAAGGCTTCGGCGCGATATTCGACTTCAACCCCGATGCCATGTGCGTAAAATACCGCATGCCGCCACGGCTTGTAATGAGCGCCATCGGCCTGCTTGAACGTTCGGGTTACCTGGAATTCGTTGAAGAGATGGACATAGAGACGCAGATAATGATTCGCCTGAAACGCGAGCAGCTCTATGAGCTCGACCTCGAGCCTACCGAAGAAACCGTGCTCAACTTCATTCTGCGCACCTATCCGGGGCTTTTTGCCGACCTGATATTCGTCAACGAGCCTTATATAGCACGCGAATGCGGCATCACTCCGCTCGCCGTACATGAAATTTTCAAACGGTGGCGTCGCGAGCATATCATAAGCTATATTCCGCGGCGCGGAACGGCACAGCTCCTATTCACCGCCAACCGTGTACCGGCCGACAAGCTGACTTTCTCGAAAGAGGTATACGAAGACCGCCGTGCCGCAATGGAGCGCCAACTCGCCGCAATGACGGCATTCGCCTACGATGATAGCCGATGCCGCGTTGCCGGGATGCTCCGCTACTTCGGCGAAGAAAACGCGGCCGACTGCGGCAAATGCGACGTATGCCATGCGCGCAGACATACCGAGAAGCCGTTCGACACGGAAGCATTCAAAAAACAGCTCGACACGTTTTTCGACATGATAGCTCCTTGCCGCTGGCTCGACACCCGTTCGCTCAAACCGCACTACCCTCACCGGTTCGACCTTGTGGCATCCTGCCTTCAACAGATGATAGACGACGGCCTTCTGATTGCCGACGGGCATAAGATAGCCAAGTGTTAAATGGAGTTAAAATGCCGATATGTATTAAACCATCGGCTGCCGCCAATGTCCTATTATCAGTAATAAGACATAAAAGAGTTTAGCAAGACACGAACTAACTTTTTAATAAATAGGAGGCCCCGACTCGTGAAGAATCGGGGCCTACGACTTTTCTATGGGGTCGACAGACACAATCCATAAGTGCAATGGACAATCTATTGGACAAGCATCGGATTGTGTCCATTTGTGCGTTCTTATTGCTAATTTTGTGACATGAAACATTTTCGCATATTCCAATCCTACTTTGTGTTGTTTTCGATACTGCTTGCAGGCTGCCGTTCGGATAAAGCCGAAGAGCATAGCTCAGAAGCATCGGAACTGAACCGGCAAGCGTGGGAACTGAGGGAATCGGGAGCGCCGGCATCGGAGTTCCTTACAATGCAACAGCGTGCCGTCGAAGCATTGAAAGACAGCAAATCGCCCGACGAACAGCTGAAGGTGCTTGCACAGATGGGATATTTCTACAATGTCACGGGCGATTACCAAAACGGCATAGACTATCTGTGGCAAGCGGTCGACTGTCTGAAACGACATCCCGAATACGAGGTATCGGAAGGTGCGATAGAGGTTTACGGCAATCTGGGCGATATTTACGTAGTGCTCTCTATGGGCGAGGACGCACTTGCCGCAAACACCGAGGCTATAAATATCAGCCACAAGCTCGGCGGACGCTATCTGCCGGACCTCTACCGTTTCAGGGCAACGATATTCGATTTGCTCGACAAGCCCGATTCGGTATTGTCCAATCTCGACAAGTCGTACCATGTGGCGAAATACGGCAATGTTCAGGGCGACCGCAACACGATGATGCGTGCGGCCCTTAGCGAAAAGGCCGACTATATCATAGACCGTGGCTTATGGCCCGATTCGCTCGACAAGGCCGTAGCGACGCTCGAAGCGTTGAGAGACACGCCGGAATGGGAGCTTGACGTGATGTCGCTGTCGCTCGGCAAAGGCTACCTGGCACAAGGCCGCGCCGACGAGGGGATACGGCTTTTAGAGGATGCCGTCGAGGAATACCGTGCCCAAGGCGACATTCACGGGCTGTCGGAATACTGCCTTCCACCGCTTATGGACGCCTACGCAAAATACGGGCGCTACGACAAATTGGGCGAACATTTCATTGAATATGCCCAAATGAGAGACACGATTCTCAACAGAGAAAAACTTAACGCATTGGTCGGTGCCGACATACGCGAACGGGCGTCGCTGCTGAGAGAAGAGAACAAAACCCTCGAGCTACAACATAAACTGATTGTGCAACGCACCGTTTCGGCCGCAGCCGTTGCCGTCCTTGTGTTTGCATTGCTCTCGGCATGGATAATCTACCAACGTCGCAGCAACAGGCAGAAAATAAATTCTCAGCTCAGCAAAATCAGCGGTCTTCTGTCGGAGCGGATAATGCTCAACAGCCACATCGAAGACCTCAACGCGCAACTACGCTCCCTCAAAACCGCGCAAAGCGGCGATGGCGCCATCTTACAGCCTTTGATACTCGAAAAAGAGCAAGAACGTGAGTTCAGGCAATCGTTCTCTGCCGTACACCCACATTTTCTGCCGGAACTACGACGCGAGTTCCAAGGGCTGACCGCCGGCAACGAACTTGTGTGCATGATGATTTACATGCACAAGTCGACCGACGAGATAGCACTTGCGCTGGGGATATCGCGCGACAGCGTCAACAAGACACGCTACCGCCTGCGCCAACGGTTCAACCTGCCGCGCGAAGTAGACCTCGACGAGTTCATACGTTCTCGGCGATAGGCGTCAACGGCCTTCCACCGTATCGATTATCGCCTTTGGAATGCCTGTATTGTTGTTCAGACCTTTGAATTTTTCAGCACCGACGCCGACAGCAAATACGGGCACGGGGTTGCCTGAATGGTTCATTGTGGTGAACGCCAACCCTGCGGCATCGTTAAAGATACGGAACACTTCAACGGCAAAGGCATTGAAACTTGCGTAGAGCGTTTTCTGGTCGGCGCTGTTGCGCATCGAGAATGTCTCGTCGAAGCGCTTGTGCAGTTCTTCTTCCTGCTCGGGCGAAAGTTTTATATGGCTGAAAAATCCGAGGTTTTCGGAGAGATAAGTGCGCATATCATCCCAAGTATACACCATTCGGCTGCGAAGCACCGACTTACAATAGTTGCTGAAGGCTTCTTTCGACACTTTCTGCCAGTCGATGTTTGCCAAGCCGCCTTTTGCGCCTCTCGGAGATACGAGCGACAGGCCGCCGGTGTCATGGTCGGCAGTAACGACAATCAGCGTCTCGTCGGGGTGTTCAAGATAGAAGTTGTAAGCCACCTCAAGAGCTTCGTTGAAATTGATTATTTCCTTGATGGCCGCTCCGCCGTCGTTTCCATGGAGCGCATGGTCGATGTTTCCGCCTTCGAGCATCATGAAGAAACGGTCGGGCGATGTACGTTCGAGCTGTCTGAGGCAAGTTTCGGCAATGACGGGCAAAGTGAGCACTCCGGCCACAGAGTCGATGGTGTAGGATATGTTATTGTCGCCGTGTCCGTCAGTGTTCAGAAGCAGTACACGTCCGGCCGACATGTCTTTTACTTGCGAAGGACCTCGGAGAACCTGCACATTTTCCTTGGCAAGCCGCTCGTATATGTCTGTGTCCTTGCCGTCTTTCCGGGTTCCGCGCAGACCGGCTCCGGCAATGAACTGAAATCCGCTCGAAGCGAGTTGTGCGTCGATATCGTAGTACATGGCACGGTTGGGCACATGGGCGTAGAATGCGGCCGGAGTGGCATCGTCGGGCGCTACAGACGTGGCTACGCCTATGCCGTATCCCATCTCGGCAAGAGGTTTGGTTATTGAATATACCGACATCGTGTCAGGCGCCATGCCGAGCATGTAGTTGTTTGTCTTGTTGCCTGTCGACAATGCCGTGCCTGCTGCGGCCGAATCGGTTACGTTGCCCGATGCAGAATAGGTCATAGCCCATCCGACGACGGGCATCTGCATCATGGTGAGCGGCTTGTCGTTTTTGAGGATTGTGCGGTTGTAAGTCTCGGCGGCCATAACGGGGCCAAGGCCCATTCCGTCGCCGATGTAATAGAATATATATTTCGGCGACTGAGCCGAAGCGCCGAATATTACCGCCGCAAAGGTGATGGCGGCTATCAGTCTGTGTAGTTTCATGCTATTGTCGTATTGTTGTTTTATATGAGTTTGAGCATAGGGTCTATAATATGCCTGTCGTTTGCAAGACGGGGTATTTTGCGCTGTCCGCCCAACTTGCCTGTCGAGGCAAGCCAACGGTCGAAAAGACCTGTCGGGGCTTCTGTTATTTGCAGCCGTGCCAAAAAGATGCCTCCGGCACGTTTTGCCTGATAATCGGAGTTCACGGCCTGTAGTTCCGCGTCGAGAATGTCGGCAAATGCTTCATTGCCGCACTCCGGCGGCACAGCCCATTCGATAAGCCACTGGTGGTGGCCTTTGGTGCCGCACGAGGCATAGACAGGCGCGGCGGTATAGTTGGCTGCCGAAGCCCCCGTGCGGTTACATGCCGCCGCAAGAGCCTTGTCGGCGTTCCACACCATGAGCTCCTCGCCAAAAGCGTTTATGAAGCTGTTGGTGCGCCCGGCTATTGAAATAAGCAATGGTTCGGTGCTTTCGACATGTACCGTATCGCCGATAACATAGCGCCACAGGCCGTTGCATGAACTTATGACAAGCGCATATGTACGGCCAGGTTCGACACGCCATGCCGGAAGCGCTTCGGCATCAAGCTCTCCGAAGGTTTCGAGCGGTATGAACTCGTAGAAGATGCCGGCATCGAGCAACAGGCGCATCACGCCTGAATCGTGCGAGTCCTGAACTGCAAAGAAGCCTTCCGAGGCATTGTATGTCTCAAGGTAGTGCATCCGGTCGGGGTCTGTCAAGGCGTGATACTGCTGCCTATAAGGCTCAAAAGCTATTCCGCCATGGAAGAAGACTTCGAGGTTGGGCCACACGTCGTGTATTGTCGACGCTCCCGAAAGCTCCACAATGCGTTTCAGCACCGTCATGAACCACGACGGGACGCCGGAAATGTTGGTAATGTCTTCATGGCGCGCTGCTTCGGCCAAGGCCGGCAGCTTCTTGTTCCAGTCCGACATAAGGGCAATTTCCTTAGATGGCACACGCAGAAGTCCGACCACGGGATTTATGCGGTCTATCAGCGTTGCCGAAAGGTCGCCCACGCACACACCTTTAGGCACATCGCGCAGTTCGTTGGCGAAACTTCCGCCGAGGATAAGGCTCTTTCCGCCGAAGAGACGGCTGTTCGGGTGCATAGCAAGATACGAAGCCACCGATTCTATGCCGCCCCGGTAGTGGTTCCGGCTCAGGCTCGTATCGGTCACCGGGATATATTTGCTTTTTCCACCCGATGTGCCCGACGACTGCGCAAAACGCATGCACCGACCGGGCCAAAGCACGCCGGCCTCGCCGTTGAGCATGCGCATCACGTCGGGGCGTATGGCCTCATAGTCGACAATAGGCACTTTGGCGGCATATTTCTCGTAAGTATCCAACGAACGGTAGCCATAGCGCTCGCCCATATGCGTGGAACGGGCATTTCCGAGAAGCCATGAGAGCACACGCCGCTGTACGGCCTCTGTATCGGCCGGTGTTGCTATGCGCTCGGTGGCCTTTCGGCGCCAAGCGAAGTAGGGGCGGATTATGGGGGTGAAGTTAATCATGCGTCAATGGCATTGTCAAGCTCTTCGAGCACTTTTGCCAGGTCTTCTTCGGTACGCGTCAGACGTCGGCGGCACTCGGCCAACAGCTCTGCGGCACGGCGTGTGCGCGATGCAAGGGTGTCGACATCGCAATTTTCGCCACGCAGGCCCGAGAGGATGCCTTCAAGCTCGGCAAGAGCCTGAGAATATGTCATTTCGTTGTTTTTATCGTCCATCGGTGTGTTTTGCGTTTACAAAGATACTATTTTTTTCGACACGACAGGCTCGCCACGGGCAAATGTAGTGGTGAGCACAGCGCCTTCGGGCAAGGTCGCGCCATCGGTCACGGCGCGCCCCTTGAATCGGGTTATGGAATATCCACGGCGCAGAGTAGCCTCGGGACTGAGCGCGTCGAGCAGCTCTGCGAGGGCTTTGAGTCGCTCCGATTGTCGGAGCGTGAGCGCACGCACGGCATCGGCGAGACGGCAGGACGCTTCCACTCCTACCCTACGACGGTTACGGTCGAGAATACCGCGGACGAGTTCGGGCAGAGTGCCTTGATAGTATGCCAACTGGCGGCGCTGGCCGGCCACACGGTCGGCCACTGTGCGCTGTATGCCTTCTCCGATAGAGCGCAGCGTGCCGAGCGCTTCGGCCATGCGGCCTATGAGCAGTTCGGCGGCGGCGGTCGGCGTCTTGACGCGAACATTGGCGACATAGTCGAGGACCGTGACGTCGCGTTCGTGCCCTATGCCCACTACAACGGGCAAGGGGAACTGAGCCACGTTCGATGCAAGTTCGTAATCGTCGAACGAGGCCAAATCGCTGACGGCACCGCCTCCGCGGATGATAACCACGCAGTCGTAATCGTCGATATTCTCCATAACGGCTTCGAGAGCCGATATTATGCTTGCCGACGTGCGCTCGCCCTGCAAAGATGCCTCGAACAGCGTAGTGTCGAAACGCAGACGGTAGGGGTTAAGGTGCAGATGCTTGACGAAATCGCCATATCCGGCGGCACCACGTGCCGACACTACGGCAATACGGTTTGGCACATCGGCCCAAGGCAGCGAACGGTTGAGGTCGAACACGCCGTCTTCGCGCAGCCTTGCTATGATGCGGTTGCGCCTGCGTGCGAGGTCTCCGACCGTATAATCGGGGTCGATATCGCTGATTACGAGCGTAAAACCGTACACGGAATGGTAGTTTACCGACACGCGTGCCATGATTTTCATGTCGGAACGCAGGCGGCTGCCAGTTGCGGCATAGAATGCGGCACCGAGCCTTGCGTATGTCGAAGCCCATATCACTGCACGGCATTTTGCCTGCGGCGCGCCCGTATCGGGGTCTTTCTGAATAAGCTCCATGTAGCAGTGCCCGCCCGACACGCGCAAATCGGAGGTTTCGGCTGTCAGCCAAACGTTCGTAAGCCCCGGCGTAACGGACATCACCCGTGTGATGCGGCGGCACAGTTCTGCAAGGGGTATCGCTTGTCGGTCCATGCTGTTCATTCTTTTACTTCGACGAACTTTTTTCCGTCGTAGCGCATCGCTACGGAGCCACGCATCAGCGCCAGTCCCGACGGACGGTCGAACTCGGTGTAGTATCCGGCGGTGGTGTTGTCGAACGAGAAAATGCCTGTCACAGGGTCGAAATCGGCCTTGAAGAATACCATTTCGGGCATCTCGGCCTTGGCGGCGGCTTTTGCATCGGTTACGAAGGCCTTTGCGCCGAGCATTTCGGGCTGGCGCGACAAGGCATGCCAGTTTTTGTCGTAGAACTTGACGCGGCTGTCGGGCACGGGCGTATGAACAGTCTCTATGTGCACCACAAGGGTGTCGGATTTGAACGGCATAAGGCCTATGACAAGCGAAGCATCGCGCGTAAGCTGTATCTCGATGCGGTCGGGGGCGTTGGCGGTGACACGCGAGCGGCCGTTGACAAGATTTTCAGACGTTGTCGGCAGTCCGTGGTTGAAATAGTCGAGCATGTCGAGACGCGTGTTGTGTGCCAGCATCGGCACAGCCTCTTCAGGGGCCGACACGAAGAAATCGGCCGCCGTGCGCGCCCACGACACCAAGGCCGCCATCATACACGTTATTACCGCTATTCTGCGCATCGGTTTCATCTGCGTTCTTTTTTCGACTTTCGCGATGACTTCTCCTTCCGCGCCGATGCCGAGGCATAGTCGCGGTCTTTGTCGGCTATTTCGCTGAAAATGCGTTTGCCGAAGAAATCAAGGCCTTTGAGCGCGGCCACCACGCGCGATGCGTCGCCTTTGCGGACGTCGAAGAGCGAATAATTCGGCAGCAGGTCGATGCGGCCCACGTCGACACGGTGCCCCGGTATGTTTTTATTGAGCATGTCGATAAGGTTTCCGGCAAAGAAGCCGTCGGCCTTGCCGACATTGACATAAATCCTCGCCATGCCCTTTTCGGCGGTACGGCGGTCTTTTTCGGCGTCGGTGCGTTTGGCGCCTTTTTCCTTAGTGCCTTTCTCCTTGCCTTTGCGCTCTTTAGCAGGCTTTTCGTCGATGAAATCGATTTTGGGCGCGTCTTTGTAGTAATCGAGCAGACGGTTGAATTCAAGCGAGAGCACACGTTTGAGCAGGTCTTCGGTCGAGAGCCACGACAGCTTTTTGAGCACGCCGGGGAGATAGCGCGAGATTTCGTCTTCGTTGACTTCGACACGTTCGAGGCGGTCGGCAAGGTTATAGAGCTGCTTCTCTATGATATGCTCGGGCGTGGGCACTTCTTTGTGCTCGAACTTTTTGCCTATGATGCGTTCGATTTCGCGGAGACGTCCTTTTTCGCGCGAGTGTATTATGGCGATTGACACGCCGGTCTTTCCGGCGCGGCCCGTGCGGCCCGAACGGTGGGTGTAGACTGCGGTGTCTTCGGGCAGGCCGTAGTTGATTACGTGGGTGAGGTCGTCGACGTCGAGGCCACGTGCGGCGACGTCGGTAGCGACGAGGATGCGCACCACGCGGTCGCGGAACTTCTTCATGACAATGTCACGCTGCTGCTGCGAGAGGTCGCCGTGCAGTGCCTCGGCATTGTAGCCGTCGCGGATAAGGTTGTCGGCGATTTCCTGGGTGTCGCGGCGAGTACGGCAGAACACGATGGCGTAGATATTGGGCGAGTTGTCGACCACACGCTTGAGTGCAAGGTATTTGTCGCGCGCGTTCACCATATAATAGATGTGTCGCACATTCTTGGCACCTTCGTTACGGGTGCCTATTACCACCTCCTGAGGCTCTTTCATGAAGCGTTTGGCTATTTTTGCCACTTCGGCCGGCATGGTGGCCGAGAACATTAGCATCTTGCGGTCGTCGGGCACATGGCTTAGGATGTCGTTGATAGAGTCGACAAAGCCCATGTTGAGCATTTCGTCGGCTTCGTCGAGAACGACGGTGTGTACGCGGTCGAGTTTTACCACACCTCGGTTGATGAGGTCGATAAGACGGCCCGGAGTGGCTACTATAATCTGCACGCCGCGCTTGAGAGCGCGAATTTGGCTTTCGATACTGCTTCCGCCATATACGGGAAGCACTTCGAGGCCGTCGATATATTTGGAGTAGTCGGCAAGGTCGCCGGCTATCTGTAGGCATAGTTCACGTGTGGGGGCGAGAATTAAAGCCTGAGTGCGTTTGTCGGATATGTCGACACGCTGTATCACCGGCAGGCCGAAAGCCGCAGTCTTGCCTGTGCCGGTCTGTGCAAGCCCCACAAGGTCGTGGTCGCCGTCGAGCAGCACCGGTATTACTTTTTCCTGCACAGGCATAGGAGTTTCAAAGCCCATGTCGGCGATGCCGCGGAGCAAATCCTCGCGCACGCCTAAATCCTCAAATGTTGTCATTCGTGTTTTAAGTAACTCACAAAAATTAGTTAATAAATGTATCAAGTAACCCTATGGGCTAATGCTTCTTTGTTCGTCTTTTCGGCGCTTTTGCGCCTGTCGCTCAGTCGTGTAGCTCGCTACACTCCTTTGCTCCATGCCCAAAATCGCTCGAAAATCCTTCTCAAATAAGCATTAGCTAATTTTTGCGAGTTACTTAGTTATTTAATGAAACTACAAATATACAACATTTAAAAATATAAATCGGCATCGTCGTACCATTCTTTTTCGGCCCAAGCCGAAATGTCGGTGCATATGTTAAAGTCGGAAGGACGAGAATGTCGAAATGTAGGGACATGCCTTTGGCATGTAGGCTGATTGGCCGACACTTACACACCTACGTGCCAAAGGCACGTCCCTACATTCGGCGCAATCCAAAATCTCGTGCACCGACATTTCGGATTGACCCATTAAGAGTTTGTTCAGAAACCGCGGCTCTACAATTTAATGGCATCATTACATTATATTAACATCATTTAACTAATCAGGGGGGGGTAATAGTGAAATTGTGTTTAACTTTGCATCGCCTTATTGCCGCGTCTTTCGGAAACGTGGCAGAGGTATGTAAACTAATCATCAATCGTTCTCTAAATTTCTCATTTTCTTTATGAAAAGATTTTTACTAACTCTTTTCTGCGCCCTTGCTCTTAGCACCATCGGGGCGTGGGCGGAAACGTATAGCGTTAAAATAAGTTCTTCATCTTGGAGTACGTCTAAGTTGACCAATACTCTCACAGATCAAACCACTAAGGTCTCCGCTGCGTGGACGCTAAATGCTACGATGAAAACGGCGAGTCATAGTTTAAATTTAAGCAACGATACAAATAGCCCAAGCCGCGGCTTACAAATAGGAAGCGGCAATAAGCCTGTTAAAGAGTTGACAATCTCGACAAGCGATATAAAGGGAAGTGTTACATCTATTAAAGTAAATACACATAGTGCATCAAGTGGAACCATAAATTTTTCCGCTACGGTTGGCGGCGTTGCATTTAAAAGCGGCTCAAGTTCAAGCGTTAAAATCAATGCGACAACAACATATGATGACGGTAATATAACGATGACTGGAGAGGCTTCAGGTGATATAGTCTTGAAATGGAACCAGCCATCAACATCTAAAGCCATATATTTAGCAGAGATTGAAATCACATACACCACCGGCCCGACAGCCGTCGAGAACCTCACATTCTCGCCCTTGTCGGTTAACTACGGCGACCGCGCAGAATTCACCGTTAGCCCGGCGGGCTTTGTCTCAGACGTGACAAATCTTACACTCACCCCTGAGACCAAGGGCATTGTAGATATTGTTGGCCTTAAGTACGAAGCGAAAAATGCCGGGACGACCAAGGTGGATGTGTCTTGGGGAGAAGGCACTAATTATAAGGCAGGAACGGCTTCGTTCTACTTCACCGTCAATACTCTCAAACCGCATCTGAGCTGGTCGCCACAGAACCTTGTGCTCAGACCCGGCGACGAAGTCTCGCTCCCGGTGCTTACAAATAGCGTAAGCTCGCTCACACCCGAATTCAAAAGTTCTAATCCCGAAGTCGCCACTGTCGATGCCGAGGGCAAGGTCGCTCTCGCCGGCGGCATCGGAGTGACCGAAATCACCGCCACTATAGCTGCCGTCGAGGGTCAGAACGAAGCTGATGAGGCAAGCTGCTTCATAACCGTTACTGACAAGAACGTGGCTGAGTTCGGCTACGCCGTCGAGACGGCTACCGTTGCCCTCGGTTCGGACGACGCCCTGCCTGTGCTCAACAACCCCAAGAACCTTGCATATACACTCACTTCAAGCGACCCCGATGTGGCAGCCCTTTCGCCGCTCGGCGACGGCGCTCTCTGGGTGCTTGCCGAAGGCACGGCCACCGTTACGGCCAAGTTCGCAGGCGACGACAGCACCGAAGCCGCTACGGCAAGCTATACCCTCACTGTAGGCCCGGCCAAACCGGCTGTCGAAACCAAGACCGCAACGTTCGACTTCACAAAGGCAGGTGCGTATGGCATGGTAGCTCAGAGCGGCAGCTCCACAATATATAATGAAACAGAGGCAAAACCTTCATTTTCGTTCAATGACGGTGGTGATTTGTCAATAACAACAAACAAAGTTGGCGGAAAAGCTTCTCGATTATGGACTAATAGTGACAACACAAAATTTGAGTGGCGTGTCATGAACGGGGCTACATTTACAATTACGGCTCCTGAGAACGGTGCAATCAATTCTGTGGTATTCGTAAAAGGAAATGTTACAAGCAGTGCCAGATTTAATATTAAGCATAAAGATGGCAATACAGAAACGAGCCTCACAAATATGACATGGTCGGCTACAGAGCCTGTTAATGGCATTACATTTATATCGAGTGGCGACCGTTCTGACATCGCATCTATCACCGTCACCTACACGAAGCCCGGGGCACCGTCGGCTAAATCGGCCGGGCTGAGCTTCTCCGATGTCGAGCGCGAAGTCCTTGTCGGCGAAATCACGCCTGTCGAAGGCGTGAGCGTCGATGCCGACGCCGCCGCTTTGGTCGGCTACAAAATCCTTGACGCCTCCGGCAACGAGGTCGAGAGCGCCGATGTAGAGCCGAGCACCGATGCCGCCGGCATGGTCGACATTCTTGCAGACGAACTCGGTGAATACACCCTTATGGCCTATGTGGCACCCGGTCAGGGCTTTATTCCGGCCATCGCCAAGACCATCGTCAGCGTCCGCGAAACGATATGCCCGGTAGCGCTCTACATGCACGGCCATTTCGGCAACCGCTACTATAAGCTCGACGAGCCCGTTGTGATGCAGAAAAACGGCAAGATTTTCACCGCCTCGGGCATACTCATCGGCGGCAACAAGGACGTGACCGACGGCGACCTCGGCTATGTGTTCACCACGCATCTGCCCCAAAGCACGGTTTCGCGTGCCGCACATGACTCCGACTGGTCGCAGCTCACCGAAGGAAATGTCTATCACGCCGGCGGAGTGGCTAAGGCAGTCGACATAAACAGCCAGGACGATTTGACGCCCTACACGGTCGATAAAGAAGGCCTCTACGACATCACCGCCGACTTTAGCGACCCGGCCGCTCCCGACTTCAATGCCGAATATATAGACACCACGACGGGCATCGAAGGCGTGTCTGTAAGCGAAAACGGTGTTGTCGAATACTTCGACCTCACGGGCCGCCGCGTAGAGAATCCCTCGGCCGGCGTCTATATTCGCCGCACCGGCTCTGAGATACAAAAGATAATGCTTCGATAAGCATTTGCCCCATCGGCCCGAAAGGCCGGTAACAAGAGAACAAGAAAAATGCAGGAATAGCCTGCACCCCACGGAGCGACTGTGAAGCCGCTCCGTGCTTTTTGTGTGCCAGGCCGATTTTGTGGGTCAATCCGGAATGTCGGTGCATGATAAATTTTCAAAACCTCGTTAGAGGTGTCATTGCCACAGAGTGGCACAATAACAATAGACCATGGCAAGCACGCCTTTAGGTGCGCGGCCATGGGTAGACAGATGCTCTCAACGCAGCACCCTGTCGGGTTTTAGTGGTCGGAAGACTGCGAAATAATTGACAGACATAATTGTTACCATA
>CAJTXL010000032.1 GCA_910583525.1 uncultured Muribaculaceae bacterium
TGAAAAATGATTAATTCTGACTTAATTCTTGTTTATTCCGATGCGGTTGCCCTGCTTTGGTAATCTATTTTTTGTTTGTTTACAATTATTTTATTAATTTCGCGCCGCGATTTAAAAAGGCTATAAACCATTCAACCGCGTTAGAGTTTTTTCGGGGCATGATAATGTACTATTCTGAGTTGTATGCCGGGGCAATCCGGCACACCTCGGGACAAGCTTCGCTGCGTGGCTCACGATGTCGCATGGCCCTTGTCCGTCGCATCTTTTCTGCATTTTGACACTGATTGCCTGATTGGCACCAACGACTGTTTCCCAGACACCAAATTTATTACAAGAAATTAAAAAAATCAAAATAATAAACTAATGTTATGATAAAAAAATTGTTGCCAAGCACTCTGATTCTTGCTTCAGTCATGGCCGTGCACATTTATGCCGGTACATTTGGCGAGGCGGATGCTATGGAGTGCAAAAAGCCATCCCGATTGGAGAACGTCGTGCGCGAATTGCCCGACTCTATATTCGGCCAAGTGGAGATGGAAGACCTGCTTGATGATGAAGTTTATCTTAAACTTGCCCATGAAGGATGGTCTGCCGACGAAATCGTCAAAATTATGAACACGGCTGTGGCCGACAAGAAAACAGCCCGCGGTAAAATCGGCTACGGATGGTATGCCAAGCAATGGCTTCCGGCCTACGGGCGTCAACCCGGCGGTGACTCGCTGTATATGTTCATCGATACGCTCTTCACAGACAACATGCGCCGTAGCGTGGCCCGTGCCGTCCCCGAAGACCTGCTTAATAAAGTTTGGCCGGAAATCGAATATACCCCAGACGACCGTCTGCGCGGCGTTCGTAACCACGGCTACTTCCGCCCGGTCAAGCCCAATCCCAGCTGCGGACGCATGCATTGGGCAGCCCTGCACCCCACTGACCCTGACCGTCTCTACGCGGTTGCCGACGGCGCCGGCATCTTCAAAACCGACAACCTCGGCAAGCATTGGGAGTGCATCACCGACCGCATCCCAAACCGAGCCGACCGCAGCGTATCGAACGGCTACGCCATCCCCGTTGACCCTGACGACTGGGACCATGTATTCGCATTCATGAGCAACTCAACGGTCTACGAAACTACCGACGGCGGCGACTCTTGGCGTAAAATAGTAGGAGCGACGCACAAAGGGTTCAAACGTGGCGACTGTTTCCGCGATAAAGCCGGAAATCTTAAGTTCATAGGTGCTACGCGTCCCAGCGGCGGATGGGCCAGCAAACTTTGGATTAGCGAAGACACCTGTAAGACTTGGAACGAAGTCATTGTACCCGATTCGCTGAAGGACGTCAACCCTCAGGACCGACGTCGCGGCCTATGGTTCCAATATATAAGCTTCGACCCCAATGACCGCGACCGCATATACCTTCCGACCTCGCGCTCCATCCTCTATTTCGATGACGGAGCCAAAAGTGAGATTGTCAACGGACGACGCGTCTATAACATCAAGAAGATGCACTTCACCGTGTACGACCAAGATAGTGTGACAGTGCGGAAACCGTCCTATCAAGGCGACGACCCCGACAACGATGCCATCTTCCCTTGCCCGGCTCAATCGGTCGGCGACCTGGTTGTCAATCCCAACAATCCCAACCAAATGTGGTTCGCCACGGGTTCGCAGATAACAAATTGCTCGGCTGTCTATCGCAGCAGCGACCGTGGCAAAACATGGATTACGCTACAAGACCCGTCGTTCGGCATCGGTCGCGGCAACGTGTTCGGAAATGAAATGGCGTCGGTATGGCTTGGAGGCTTCGGCGTGAACTTCAAAAATCAGAACAAGCTCTACGGTTGCTCGATGAGTTCGGGATTATCTTATGACGGAGGTCGCACTTTCAGTAATTTCAACTGGGCCACGGCCCTTGCGGCGCAGCACACCGACGGCAAATGGTATACCGTGTCGGCTTCGCGCCACAACGCCGACAACCATTTTATACGCTCCCATAGGTCAGGCCGCGTGTTCCGCGGTTCCGACGGCGGCATGCTCGTTGTCGACGACGACCTACGGGCAAATGCCGCCGGAAACGGCATATGGTCGCAAATAGGCGGCGACATGGGACAAATGCTGTTCTACCATATTGCCGTAAACGAATTCGGCGACCAGGTGATGTGCGGAAACACCCAGGACATCGACGGTCAGACATACCGTTACGGCCGATGGGGGCATTGGCGCGGTTACGAAGGCACGGAGTCGTTCATAAATCCCTACACGGGCATCACATATTTCTCGGGAGGTATAGGGCCGCAAGGATGGGACGGAGACTATATGGCCCTCAGTTCTTGGCGTAATGCCTCGACCCACGCCGACGTTGTGTCAGGCTCATGGTTCATGACACGTTCAGGAGTGACATCGGACCGTACCCTCGCACGTTGCGACGACCTCGGTCAGCGTCTTACATTCCTCGGCACCAACGTTGGCGAAACAGTATCACTCTGCAAACTCGCCCTCTGCCGCGACAAGAAGCGTACCACGCTTTTCGTATGCACAAGCTCAAATACTTATAAAATATCGACCGACGGTGGTCAGACATTCCAAAATCTCCTCTACAACGGACAGGCTCTGCGCTTCTCCAACTCATTCCCGGCGGCCGACCCCAACAACAGCGACATCCTATATATAGGCATCAGTGGCTCAGGCAAAAACCCGGCTAAAGTAGTCCGTTACCACGTCGACACACAGACATTCGAAGAGGTCGGTACAGGACTTCCGGCAATCCCATGCTCGCAGCTTCTGTTTCATGAAGGCAGCGGCGACCTTTACTTTCATCACACCGGCAGCGCCGGCTTCTATATCCTCGAGTGCAAGCCCGACGGAACGTATGTCGACACATGGCGCTATTGGACAAAAGGTTACCCGTCGGGTAAAAGCGGCAATGCCGTCATCAACTATACCACCCAAGAAATGGTGGTGTGCGACTATGGCCGTGGCGTGTGGGTGGCCGACCTTGAGCACCCCTCAGACCGTTACTTCAGCAACGGTTTCAAGCTTAAGGAGTTTTCTTTCAAGGACGGCCGGCGCACAATCGGCATCGATACCGAGTGGCGCATACCAATGTACTACTATTATAAGTGGACTGTCAACGGTCAGGAAATCTCTGACAGCCCATACCAATATCTGCGGAAGAGCCTTCAGCCCGGCGATAAGGTACAGCTGACGCTCACCCTGCGAGAATCGCCCGATGTGAGCACCGTATCAGAAGTGTTCACCGTCACTCAACCCGGCAATCCCGACGACGGCGAAGCTGCCACATCTCTCCAGACGGATGACAATGTCACTCCGCCGCTCTCGGTCGACAATACCGTAATCAAAGAGCCGGGGCGCGCAATCTATTCCAACGGGGTAGGGCGTGTCGACCTCGGATACCAGGATTATTTCTTCAACGACTTCACCGTCGACATGTGGCTCAAACCGATGGGCGACGGTACTATCATCGGTAACACCACACGCATAGGCGACACTAAAGGATGGTCGCTATATCTTGAAGGTGGCGTCTTAAAGTTCTTCTACGCACCGCGGCATACATATCCCAAGCCAAACTACGAACCCGCTTTTGTGCAGAGCGACATCGTACAGGGAGGTTTTCTTGAATTCAACCGATGGCATCACGTGGCAGTCACATGTCGGCGCAACGGCACCATCTGTCTTTACGTCAACGGCATCAAAGTAGCCGAAAAAGCACGTATAATCCCCGAATTCACACTGAACCACGCAGTACCTTTGTCTCTTTTCGCCGACGCCATAGAGCGATATGCCCTTGAAGCCGCCGCCGATGAAATAAAGATATGGGACCATGCCTTGAGCGAAGAAGACATCCGGCGTGAAATGTACTCCACAAACCCCGACAAAGTCGACGGACTGGTGGCGTACTATCCGTTCAACGGCGGTTCGCTCGAAAACGACCTTGAAATGTTTACGCGCCGTCACATATGTTCGCGCGTACGTGCCCAAGTGACACACCCGATGATGACCGTCCCGACATGTGCTCGTTATGTCTGCATCGGCACCATGGCAGGTGTCGACCACATCTTCACATCGCACAACGACTCTATCATCGGCTTCTCCGGACACGTGGCCGCGCAGCCGGATGATGTAGCTGAAGCCACCACTCCCGACACACGCAACTATGGAATCTACGCATTCGACGCCGCTCAATGGCAGAACGAGCAAGACAACCTTGATACCGACTACTTCGATTACCACCCCGTCGGATACCTTATCCACTCTTTCGACGGTATTTCTGACGAAACGGTCTACAACATTGACTTCTATCCTGTAGAGGGCGAATTCAACCCCCTGAAGACCTATCGTGCATACATCTCTGAACCCAACGCCGAGCAGCAAAGCTGGGAGATGGTGGCCGAACCGGTGTATATGCCCGAAACAGGCTCGCTCAGGCTTGCAGGAATGTCTTTGTCTGACATTGCCGACAAGAAAATACTGCTTGTAACACTGAAGCCATCCATCGAACTGACGGTAGAAGGCCTCGGAGCCGACGGTATACTCAACATCTACGATGAAGACAAGACAACCTACGGTCTATCGGCAGACATCATCGACAACCTGCCCGAGCCTGCAAACGTTTACCAAATCGAGTCCGACGGCATACTTCTCCCCAGCGGCCTCTATTTCGCAGACGGCCACGCCACCGGCGAGATGCGCCTCGACCTCGGTAAACTCGGTCCTCTGAACTCGTCGGTACGCACAACTCTCCGCAGTCACGACAATCCCATTGCCACCGACAGCAGCGGCAGCTACCGGCCTTCGATGATTCCATTGAACGTCGAGGTTCGCAACCGCATCGCACCGCGGCAAGCCGGCACAGGCGTCCGCATGCTTAACGGCCTCATGAAAGCCGGTAGTGCGGCCGACTTCAGTGACCTTCGTGACACATACGACATCACTATGATGGGATGGGTGCGAATCGACTCTGTCAAGAATATATCAAGCGGCGTAACGCGCCTTATATCACTAATCGACGCACTCGGCGTTACCGGCATTCAGTTGGTGAACGGTAAAATCAGCTGCACATGGAGCGGCAGCGGCGCACTTACTTCGACAAAACTCGCCATCGACCAATCAGACGTGAACCGTTGGTTCCACGTGGCGATGGTAGGCTCGTCTACAGGCATCGACGTATACCTCAATGGACAGAAAGATGTCGTGTACAACAGACGGCCATCTGTACTCGCAAAGGGCATAGGCAGCCTATACCTCGGCAAATCTTCAGCTCTCGAGGCATGGACGGCATACGACGTGTTCAGTGGGGCTTTCGACCAGGTGGCTGTATGGAACCGGGCTCTTACTCAGGAAGAGATTATCAGATATATGTATCAGGCCGTACGGTTCGACGACGAAAAACTACTTTCGTATATAAATATGGATTATGCCGATGAAAACGGCATGCGACGCGATGCTTTCTCCCTTGGCGAAATCACCCCCGTCACGAACGATTACCTTCACGGTACCGTAACATTCGACGAGCCCGTAGCCTTCCCCTTCGATGCCCGGGCACACGCCGATGCCTCCGATAATGGCTCTCAGGCAATCCTCTCCCTGGCTCTTCCGCAAGGAAAAGAGCGCGAAGCGACTGTAACCACATTCCGGGGCACGCCATACTGCTACCTGAACCACGACTACCAGGAATATTCTGCTCTCAACATGGAGTACTATGGCTTGACATACCGCACACCGCTCACCGATACGAACAGGCCTGCCGACGGTGATACCGCAGTCATGACATACCGTCACCGCACAATACTCGGAGACGAACGGTTGGCTGTGGCAATGCGCCGCACAGGTACACTCGAGCACTTGGCAGGTTTCATCGAAGCCGACTCGGTCGCTCCGGGATACGCTTTATTCAAAATCCCACACAAATTCCTCTCCGAAGCATCTGAGATAATGTTCTTTACGGCACCTCCACTCCCCGGAGACTCGCTTGAATCACGTCCGGCCCAAATCCAGCTGGCATTCGGCCATGCCATAGCCGGCGACTCACTCGTAGTATTACGCGACGGTGAAAATTCCATTCCCGTAATCGCCGATGTCATCGGCATGCCGCGAAACTATCGTGCTCCGGTCAAAATCGTCGTAAATGAAAACACCTACGCCACAGCTGACCGCGACACCATCGATTTCAAGGCCACTGAAAGCCAATTCAACATCCTTGTTGACCGCAATAAAATCGACAAATTCGGCATCAACGAAATCACCGTGAACCTTCAAGGCGCCAACGCCAACGAACTCAAAATGCGATTCTGCCTTGAACCGCTCGTGCGTCTGCGCCTGCTCAACGGAGACAACTCTGAAGTCCTCGGACAGGATACGACCGCTGTAGCGGCAAACACATTCAGAGCGACATCCCCAATAAGCACGCTACAGGTCGAAGCCGAACTTGTCGAAGGATTTCTCGACGAGGATGTGAAACTCGAAGTGCTTACAGGTCTCAATAATGCCTTGACCATAGGCAACGGTAGTCTCCTTCAAGACCAGCCCGTATCTATCGGCGACCTAAGGCATTACTACGCGGCAGACCCCGACCAGGGTGCTTTTGTCGAAGGTTGGAACCTCATAGGAAATCCCTACCTCACGAACATTAACCTCACAAAGAGCCAGAATGTCGACTTCAACCCCGAGCACGTAACCAAGTTCATCTACCAGACCGACCCGGCTACAGGCAACTATTCCGTGTTCGACATGACCGACTACAACTCTGAACAGAAAATCCATCCCTTCCAGTCATACTTCGTTCAGACGATGGCCGACAACGCCGAACTTACCGTCACGCCTGTGGCTAAGGAGACTGAACCATCCAAACGCACTATGGCCTATAACGCCACCGAGAAGAAGTCCATAGACATCGAGCTATACAAAGACAACCGGTTCTTCGACCACGTCGTAATCAATCTCGATGAAGACGCCTCCGAAACATTCGTTGTCAATGAAGACGCTCCCAAGTTATGGAACTTCTCAACCGACGTGCCGCAAATCTACGCGATGAGTACCGACTACAGCGAAACTGCCGTTGCCACTACACCGGCCGTCGACATCGACCTTGGCATTTCGGCTCCGGCCTCGTTGCCCCTCGAATTGCGTTTGGGTGCCATAACCGGAATATACCCCGACTATGAACTGACAATCACCGATAACGTAACCGGTGAAAAATGGAAACCGTCGGAGGCCGGCGAGTTCTTCAACTTCACCGCCCGGTCGGCCTCACGCAGCACAGGCGTCCGAAACGACAACCGCTTTACCATATCTTTCGAGCATATATCGACAGGCGCCGATAGTGAAAAACGCTCTCACTACGACATATTTACCGACAACGGGACATGTGTCATCACAGGCCTTCAGGGCAATGCGGCAATCAATATCTATACTCCCAACGGCGTGAACATAATCCGCACGCATTGCTCCGATTTCTCTTTTTCGACATCGCTACGCGAAGGCTTCTATCTCGTTGTCATAAGTGAGAACAACAAGGACTACTCCGCTAAAATCTTCGTAAAATGAAAACTCCTTCATATTTCTATAAATTAACGTTTTCCCTGCTCGTCGCCATCTTGGCGGCGACAGGCGGGAACGCCCAGTCGATAAACGTTCTGGGCATTGCCCATGGCACAGCGTCAGCAAACATAAAGGCCGAGGTCGACCTCGCCGGCAAAACCATCGGAAGTGTGACCGGCCGTACATTCAAGATGTCCGACGGTTCATCAACGACCCGGGACACCTATCAGCTCTTCGACGGACGCTATATAATTGCCGACCTCGATTATACCCCCGGCAGCGATTATTTCTATAGGCTCGAAATCGAGTTCACCGACGGAACTTCAGTCATGACTGACTGCTTCAACGAGTCTTATACAGAAGGCGCGGTATGGCTCAGTGACTTGCCCGAATCATGTATTACCGTCAACACAGTCGGAGCCTATGGCATCGACAAATGCGCCGACGGACGTCCGATGCAAATCCACCCGACTTCCATCTTCCACAAAGGTATCTCTACCTACACCGAAGAGGCTACAAGCTCCGGCAAACGGGCGCAGCTCATATACGACGTGTCAAACCTCGGCCATACATTCACCTACACCAGGTTCTCGATGGGCTTACAGGCGTTCAAACCCGACGGCTCTAACTCAGTCGGATATGCACGAATGATTGTTATGCTGAACGGCGCCGAAACAAGTTCGCGAGGTAATATGTATTCTTACTCGAACCCATCGCGTAAGTCAAATGCGCCCTATTATTTCGACCAGACACAGGCAGCGGCAACCGGTATCAAGACCCTTGGTCTTAGCTTTTACGATATCGGCGGAGGGTATACCGATGACTTCTGCAACCTTGCCGCATGCCGACTCTACTATACTGTTGATGCTCCTGCAAAAGAAGCACAGTCGGTAGTGTTCGATAATGAGGGAGGAACCATCTTCAGCAATTCTCCTACAGTTGACCTAAGTGCATACGCAACAGGTGGCACCCCCGTTTACTTCACCCTCGTGCAAGGCTCCGATATCGCTGCCATCGAAGACGGCCATATCCTCGTACCGACACCGGGAAAACGCGGTCAGATTGTAGTTGAAGCACTCACTCTTGGCGACAATACATATGCACCGGCATCTTCAACGCGTACATTCAACTTCAACTTCGGCCCCACAGTAGAGTACCTTTATACCCATCCTCATGCCGAAAACAGCAACAAGCAGACAATATACCTCTATGTCGACCCCCTCGACAGAAAACTCGAAAAACTAAGTCTCGAAATCTACGATGACGTCCGCACCTACCGGCACCTCAAGACCGTCGACCTCCTCGCAGGTCTCGACGGTGCAAAAACCGCAATCGACAACGTATACGCCGTAGAGACCGATGCGCCGGAAGGAACTTGCGTGGTCCATCGCCTCACCTATAAATTCGAAGGCGAAGACGAGGTTGTCGGGCATCTGTCAGAAGGCGACAACCCCTATATTTACATGACCGACCTTCCCGAACCGCCGACAGTCCGTCCGGGTTACGGCACAGCCGTAATCGACGGCTCCTACAATCATGTCGGCGATTTGTGCAATACACGCCACCCGTTATACGGCAAAGGCTACGGCATCCATGCCGCCGGATGGGTGGAGACCAACACCGCAACCGACCTTTCGCAGTTCAGCCGCTTCGTAGTTGACCTCGGTGGCCAAGTCATCACCAATCCCTCTCGCGGAAAGCTCAACTACGACTTATACAACGGTTTGACCACGGCCGAGCTGTCTTCCGGAAACGTCGATTGGCAACAAGTGTTCGAGTGGGATTACCAAATCAAGAACACCGGCGTCGGCAAGACAATACGCGTGGCTTTCGGAGCCGGAGGTGACGGAAACCGCAACGACGTGGTCTGCATAGGTGCGCCGCGTCTTTACTACCGCACACAACCGCACAACAGCCAGACGGTGCAGTGGATTTCAGAAGTTGTCATCAACAACTATCGGCCGTTCTCACAAAAACTCACGGCAACATCGACATCGGGATTGCCGGTATTGTACAGAATCTCGCAAGGCTCGGAGTTTGCCCGAATAGTAGACAACGACCAAATCTTTTTCTACAACATCCCAGACGAAGGACAGGTGGTAGTAGAGGCATTCCAGCCGGGCGACAAAGAATACGCGCACTCCAACGTCTGCACATGTGTTTTCCGCATACGCCGTGCGTTCATCATCCAAGCCGACGAGCGCGTCGAGCTTGAAGGAGGACACGACATCGACGAGCTGATTGTATATGCAAATGCCGGCTCTGCAGGACAGGCGGTAGTGTCAGACGGCGTTGTAAACGTACGCAAGCTCGTCCTCAAATACACATTTACGCCGGGCGAATGGAACTTCATCGCATTTCCCTCAGACTTCGACATCGACGCCATAAGCGACCTTGAGGACAAAGGCTTCTCATTCGCCACGCAGGAAGGCATCCCGGGCACATACCTTATTAGCGAATACGACACTCGCGTGCGCGCCGAGAACCCCGACGAATCGCCATGGAAAAGTCTCGCACAACCTAAAGTACGCGGCCTCAAAGGGTACATCATGAAACTTGAGAACGGAGACAACGGCAGCCCCGTCGAAATCACTTTCAACATGGACAACATACACCTTGACTTCGACAGCACCATAAAACCGATGTACCTTTCGCTCGACCTCACACAATGTATGCCTGAATCGCGACACACTGTCTACGTGCGCCCCTCGAACGTTAAGGGAAACACCCTGAGAGTCGATGTACGCTTCTCGCCATCCGACCTCACGGGTCTGCCCGTGAACCATGCAAAAGCTCTCGAAGACATGCGTGTTACCCGTACGCCCATTAGAGGCGCAATCCGTCTTACGCTTCCCGAGCAGACACCGGCGCGCGTGGCCATTTTCGACCGCGACGGAAGCCGTCTCCGTAAGGCCGTACGCTACATTTCGCCCATGAAAATCGATATCTCCGACCTTGACCCCGGCACATACCGAATGGTCGTGGTCTATGGCCCGGCAAGCCGCGAGATGCTCGTAGAACTTTAATACAATCGCTTCAATAATACCATACATGCGTAAAGTATTCATATCTATAGCCCTGACGGGTGCGCTGACAGCTGTCGGCGCACCCGACGGTGGTGAAACGGCAGTCAGTCTCAACGAAATCGTCGTATCGGCCAATCGCCATATAGGCGATGAGCGGATAGAATCGATGCCTGTATTCACGATAACCGCCGACCGTATCGCACAGATAAATCCGCAATCGGCAGCCGACATTCTTACGGCCGACGGCATGCTCACCGTACAGAAAAGCCAGTTCGGCGGAGGTAGCCCCTCAATCCGTGGCTTTGAAAGCTCGAGGGTGCTTCTTCTCGTCGACGGAGTCAGGATGAACAACCTGATATATCGTGCCGGACACCTGCAGAATATCATAACTCTCGACCCGGCGGCAATCAGCAGTGTAGACATACTGTATGGCCCGGCTTCGGTAGTCTACGGTTCTGACGCACTCGGCGGAGCCATCGCATTCCGCACTAAAAACCCGGAAACATCTAAAAACGGTGTCTTGTTCAAAGGCTCGGCATTCACACGGTACGGTTCGGTAAACAACGAATCTTCGTGGCATCTCGACTTTAATATTGCAGGCCCGCGTATTGCATCTTTCACTTCTCTGTCTTTCAGCAGATTCGGCGACCTTAAATCGGGTCGCACCTCAAATCCGTTCATGAAAGACGACAGCTACATCCACCGGCAGTTCAGTGTGGTTCATGCCGACGGCAAAGATGTCCTCGTGCCTAATCCGCGCTATTGGCATCAGCTCGAATCGGGCTATCGTCAATACGACCTGATGCAGAAATTCCTAATCCGCCAATCTGAACGCATCAGACATCTGTTCAATTTTCAATTCTCCAATTCGGGCGATATTCCGCGTTATGACCGCCTCACCGACATGAAAAAAGGCAAGCCTAAGTTCGCCCAATGGTACTACGGACCTCAGACACGGCTCTTGGCCGCCTATACCCTTACCCTCGACAACTATCTCGGCGCCGACGTGGCTTCGGCTACCATATCATACCAGAACGTCAAGGAAAGCCGACACAACCGCAAACTCGATGACCCATGGCTCGGAAACAGAAACGAACGCGTCAACATTGTAGGGCTCACAACCGAATGGCTCAAAAATTTCGGTCCGCACTCTCTTAGGGCAGGTATCGACGCGTCGCTCCAGTTTCTCAAATCGACAGCCAACAGCGTCGACATAAATACCGGACAGCGCAAAAACCTTGACACCAGGTACCCAGACGGACACAACCATATGCACAACGTCGACCTGTTCGCAATGCACCGCTGGTCTATCGACTCCCGATGGGCACTGAACGACGGCATACGGGTAGGTTTCTCCTCTCTGCGCTCCACATTCATCAGCGACGAATTTTTCCCTTTCCTTGCACATAATGTAGGCACCGTACGCCAAGACAACCCGACATACAGCGCCAGCATTGGAGTCACCTTCCGACCGCGCAACGAGTGGCTTCTCGGCTTCGACCTCTCTACCGGCTATCGCGTTCCAAATATCGACGACATCGCCAAAGTGTTTGACTCCCAGCCCGGCATGGTGGTTATGCCCAACCCCGACATCAAACCCGAAAAAACTGTCAGCGCAAATCTAAGCGCGGCATTCGTCAAAAACGACGTGTTCGAAGCCGAGGCTTCTGCCTTTGGCACTTACATGTTCGACGCTATCGCCCTTGCACCGGCACTCTTCGACGGTAAAGACAAGGTAGAATATGACGGTGAATTGAGCGACGTCTTCTCAAGCCGCAACAACAGGCTCGCCTATGTATTCGGTGCGTCACTTAACGCCACCCTGCGCCTTTCGGGCCACTTCAAGGCCGACGGCGCCGTGAGCTATGCCTATGGAAATATCTTGGGCCGCAACGGCGAAAAACGCATGCCCCTCGACCATGTCGCTCCGCTTTTCGGACGTCTCGGCATTTCATACAACAGCGGCAACGACCGAATAACCGGTGAATTCTTCACTCTGTTCAATGGCCGCAAACCTCTGAGCCGATACAATCTAAACGGAGAAGACAACATTCAGTATGCCACCGTCAAAGGCCTCGACGGAGACGGGCTTCCGGCTTGGTTCACTCTAAACCTTCACGTATCCTACCGGCCACATCCGGCGGTAACTCTCCAAGGTGGCGTCGACAACATCCTCGATACCGAATACCGCACATTCGCATCCGGAATAAACGCTCCCGGGCGTAACTTCTTCGCGGCAATCCGTGCCACATTCTGATTACGTTCCGTGCATACATAATAACGCCTGGCACCTACGACCAAACATCGGATGCCGGGCGTTATTTTTCGTTTCTATTGCCGAAGAATGCAGGTTCTGTCAGAGTATGTTTGTATTTGAACCCAATTAATACTCTAAAAATAGTTGTTGGAATAACTAAAAAAGCGTTCGAAAATTTGGCTGTCTCAAAAAATAATCTTAACTTTGCACCGCAAAACGGTAATAATGCCGATGTCAACTGCGAAAATAGCTCAGTTGGTAGAGCACGACCTTGCCAAGGTCGGGGTCGCGGGTTCGAGTCCCGTTTTTCGCTCAAGCTTTTGAGCTTCCCTCAGTGCCCTAAAGGCACCACATCCTGTCCGGGTGGTGGAATTGGTAGACACGCTACTTTGAGGGGGTAGTGGCCGTAAGGCTGTGTGAGTTCGAATCTCATCTCGGACACTTATCAGACGAGTCAAATATTTGACCCGTCTGTTTTTCTATATTGATGTCCGATATAACTTCTTGAGGCAAGATTTTTATGTTAAATACCATCGAGGCATGACTACGGAGCGGAATGCGTCGTAGCCATGCCTCGATTATTGTTTATATTTATGGGGAGTAGCCTTATCCGATAGCGTCCTTGATGGTGTCGACGATGTAGCGGACGTCGTCGTCGGTGACGTAGGGCCCTGCCGGGAGGCAGATGCCGACGGCGAAGAGGCTCTCGCTGACGCCGTTGACATAGGCCGGCGCATCGCTGTACACGGGCTGGCGGTGCATGGGTTTCCAAAGCGGACGCGCCTCGATGTTGTCCGCGTCGAGGGCCATGCGCAGAGCCTCGACGTTGGCGTTTGGCTGGCAGTCGGTGGTCGGCGCAGCAGCCGCATGCACAACTCCGGCCGCGCCGCCCACAGCGCCCCTGAGCGTTTCGGCATAGGCCTTTTCCTGTCCCCTGACGTGTAGGCCGGGGTCGAGCGTGGCCGTGCAGAGCCAAAAGTTGGAGTCGTAGCGCGGCGACGGGTTTTCGTGGAGCGCCACGCCTTCGACATCCTTGAGCAGCTCGCGGTATAGCGCCTGCACATGACGGTGGTGCGCGATATGCTCGTCGAGCACGGTCATCTGTCCGCGGCCTATGCCGGCGCAGATGTTGCTCATGCGGTAGTTGTAGCCTATGTCGCTGTGCTGGTAGTAGGGATAGGCCTCGCGTGCCTGGGTGGCGAAATAGAGCACTTCTTTGGCAGACGCTTCGTCGGGGCAGATGAGCGCGCCGCCGCCCGATGTCGTTATCATCTTGTTGCCGTTGAAGCTCAACACGCCGTAGCGGCCGAAGGTACCGAGCACCTGACCGTCGAAACGTGAACCCAATCCTTCCGCGGCATCCTCTATCACAGGGATGCCGTAGCGGTCAGCAATCTCCATGATGCGGCCGGCCTGATAGGGCATGCCGTAAAGGGCCACGGGGATGATGGCCTTAGGCTTGCGTCCTGTCTTGGCAAGGCGGTCTTTTATGGCCTCTTCGAGCAAGTCGGGGTCCATGTTCCATGAGTCCTTTTCCGAATCGATGAATACGGGCGTGGCGCCGCAGTATGTTATGGGGTGGCTCGACGCGCAGAAAGTGAAGGTCTGCACCAGCACCTCGTCGCCCGGGCCGACTCCGCAGGCCAGCAGTGCAAGGTGTACCGCAGCAGTGCCGGCACTCAGACCGACCACGCGCTTGGTCAATTGAGAATTAGGAGTGCATGATGAAGAATTCTGCATTCTGCATTCTCCATTCTCAACTCTATTGACAAACTCTTCGAGGTCTTTCTCGAAGCCGTTGACGTTGGGACCCATGGGCACCACCCAGTTGGTGTCGAAGGCCTCTTTTATGAAATCCTGTTCCCGACCGCTCATATGCGCCAGGCACAGATAAATGCGTTCACGTTTCATATCTTTATCTTATAATATTTTGAGTTTTCACATATTTGGAGTACATTTGCACAAATTTAAAATCGGATTTTAAATTTGTGCAAAGCATGGACTATATACCTCGCCAAATAACCCCTTTGATTCTTAGGGCGGAAAAATATTTCCCGGTTGTAGTGATAACCGGCCCACGCCAATCCGGAAAATCCACATTGGCAAGAACTATATTTCCCGATTTTCATGAATACAATTTTGAAGATGTTTCACTTAGGGAAAATGTCGCCAACGACCCGAAACTGTTTTTAGACAGTTGTGGCGACAAAGTGATACTTGATGAAGTTCAACATATTCCCGAACTATTTTCATACATACAGGTTGTTGTAGACCATGATGACCAAAGGCGATTTATACTATCGGGCAGCAACAATTTTGCCTTGATGGAAAAAATAACACAATCATTGGCCGGGAGAGCTTGCTTGTTTACACTCCTTCCTCTAAGCCTGAAAGAATGTGGGGCTTATTCAGAAAGAGCGACTGAAGATTTGCTTTGTAACGGATTCTATCCCTCGGTAATTACCGGGAAACGTCCGTTCGATTTATTCTATCCCAGTTATTATTCCACGTATATTGAACGAGATGTCAGGCAACTCAAGAATATCAGTTCGATGAATCACTTCAAGACATTCATGCGTCTGCTTGCCGGCCGATGCGGCACCGAGTTTAATGCAAATGCCTTGGCGACTGAAATCGGCATTAGCTCGCCGACTGTAAAATCTTGGCTGTCCATTCTTGAGGCATCATATATAGCGTTTACCCTCATGCCATATTATGTCAACATAAACAAGCGGCTGACAAAAACGCCCAAGGTGTATTTCTACGATACCGGACTGCTGTGCTTCCTTCTCGGAATCGAAACGCCCGGACATCTCGAAAGCCACCCCTTGAGAGGTGCAGTATTCGAAAATCTCGCTGTGATAGAACTGCTAAAGGAACAACATAACAACGGTAAACTGCCAAATCTTTATTTCTATCGTGAAAACCGCGGAAACGAAGTGGATATTATCAGATGTGATGGGCTGCATCTTGACCTTTTCGAGGTAAAAGCAGCGAAGACATTCCACTCCGATTTTACTAAAAATCTAAAATATCTCAGCAATATCCTCGGCGACAACGTAAGGAACACAGCCGTAGTATACGACGGCGAATATATTCCCCCATCAGTAATAAACATCCGTCAACTCACCACAAAATATTAATCTGTCTGTGCAAATTTAAAATCGAATTTTGAATTTGCACAGACAGATTGTAGCTCCTTTGACATTCTCCTTTGGCTGAGACCACGAAATGCGTTCACGTTTCATATCAGTTCGTTGTTGTATTTCATGTGTCTGCCAAGCACGGTGCAGAAAATCATCTGAATGTCCTTGACAAACGAGTAGTGGTTGAGGTAATACAGGTTTATGCGCACTTTGTCGGGGAAAATGACCTCGTCGTTGTATCTCTGAGGGTCATCGACTTTGGCGAGCAAGTCTTCCTCGTCGCGGTATTTCAGCGATGCCGGGCCGGTAATGCCGGGACGCAGGCGCAGCACGTCGCGGTCGGTGCCCGTGAGGCGGTCGGCGTATCCGGGCACGTCGGGGCGCGGCCCCACGAAGCTCATGTCGCCCACGAGCACGTTCCACAGCTCCGGCAGTTCGTCGAGTTTGTAGCGGCGCAGCTTGGCTCCCAGAGGCGTTATGCGGCTCTCTCCGGCCACCGACACCGACGAGCCGCCGTGGCCGACGGTCATCGAGCGGAACTTGTACATGGTGAACAGACGTCCGCCTTGCCCCACGCGCCGCTGCCTGAAGATGACCGGGCCGCCCGGCATCTTCACTTTGACGAGCACGGCAACGACAAGCAGCACCGGCCACAGGACAAGCAGCCCGACCAAAGCCATAACACGGTCGAAAAGCCATTTCATAGCCATGTCAAAAGAGGTATTTTTCATCGGAGCGGTCAGAATAGTCGTGTGTATCGAGATTCCACGTTGAAGCGTGCTGCTCGTAGCGGATGCGTTTGGGCGACGGCGGTTTCATATAGTCGCCGAAGCGTGCTGTCAGAAAATGCTCCAAACCGGCTCCGACGTTCAGCTCTATGGTCTCGAAAGGAACGCGTTTCGTTTGCGCGAAATCGTCATGGCTGTATTTGCCGTTCTTAAACAGCGCCTTTCCAAGGAAGTTGCAGAAGCATTCCGTATCGGTATCGCGCCAGCGGTATACCTGTTTCAGCCCGTAGCCCAACAGAAAGCGCTTAGGCAGAACACGGGCCATCTTCACCGCAAGTCCGGCAAGACCGCCGCGACGGTCGTAAGGCTTATTGGCAAGCCCTTTTACAATAAGATACTTTGCCCAAAAATATTGCCAATACTGAGCAAGCCTGTTGTCGGGACATGTGTGCAGAATAAAGATGTCAACATAGACACCGTGGTGCATCTTCCATCCTTTGACAACAGGCTCTTCGTAGTAAGAATTGTTTAGACGCAATTTGGCTGTGATGACGCGCTCGTCGACCGCGCCGAGTTCCTGGAGCGTATAACGAAAGTGGTCGCCATAGCTGTTAAATATGTCGCGGAAGCGTTCATATTCTGTCGGGGTCATGAACACGTCAAGGTCATCGTCCCACGGTATGAAACCGCCGTGTCGCTTCGCGCCGAGGGCGGAGCCGCCCATCAGACGGTAACCGATACCATATTCGGTACATAACGCATCTATATACTGCGCTATGTTCAATATCACATTTTGTAGTTTTTTGAGACCATAGGCGTCTTCGGTCTCACTGCGCATCAGTTCATTCATATTTCATCCGTTTATCCATCAGTCGGCGGACGAGTTTCCTCATGAAAGCCGGCATGCCGTAGTATAAATTGAAAATCCATTTTCTGCGTGGCGTCAGATGCTTCTTGACGACAATGTCAAACGGCTCGGTGCGGAGTGCATCAAAGAATGCGGCCCGTTCGGGTTTTAGCCTTGTCGGGCTGTTGAGGCATCCGTTGTTTTCCAACAGCCATTCGAGAGGAGATGCCTTTTGCAGTATGGCGCCGTCAAGGCGGCTGAATAGCTCTTTTCCTTTCGGAGTATTTACCAGGACTGCCGACACGCCATCTTTTGCTTTTAGCGACGAATCATATTTTTCTATGCCCCAAAAGTCGGCGAGAGTGATGTCGGCACAGCGTTCGGGCTTCGCCCAAAGGCAAGCATAGCACGACGGCCTAAGAGTGATGTATTTCTGAAAACCGAAGTAGTAGGGGTACTGGTAATGCAGTCCGTTTTCTGTCTTTCGCCTCGACCCACATGCGTATTCGACAGAATACGCCTGTGGGTGCAGAGCACCCACAGGCTTCGACCTGAACGCGAACGACAGCATCCGGCGGCGGTATTTCTGTTCATACCATGCGCGTGTGCGGTCGAACAGAGCCTGCGAGGGCACGCCGTGGCACACCACCTCGACGGTAACGAGCTTCTCGTGGCCGCCTTTGAGCGTGTTGAGCAGTGCGTTGCACTGGCACGGAGTACCCGAAAATAGCGTCGGTATTCCTTTGCGCAGGTCTTCGGCAATCTGCCGGAAACACCCCGTAGTGTCACTTTGTATGTATTTCGACCTCATCAACGGCTGCAAGCCTTCGGCGTCTGTCGCAGATGTGTGCCTGAGTTTGAGGTCGGCATCGAACGCTGCACCCCACACCTTGCCGCCGTTCGACAGCACGGCATTAGCCAGTAGCCCGAAAATACCGCCTGACGAACCCGAATGTTTCGCCGCGGCGTCTTCGGCATAAGCGGCGATAGCCTCTGTCGGACGGTCGTTGAACGAGGCATTCATGGCCGGACACGCTTTGCGGCACAGCGAGCACGAAATGCAGGCGCTTTCATCTACCGTAGGGTAAAAGAAGCCCTCGCCGTCCGTCACGAAACTTATGCAGCCCTTTGGGCAAACATCGCCGCAGGCGCGGCAGCCGGTGCATTGGTCGTGCGGCAGCGTGGAGATGTTATTTGCCATATTTTTCTCTGAGTATAGACGAGCTTATGCCGTCGGTGTGCGGCAGATAGACTATTTCAGCTCCAACTTCGGCAAACCGGCGCTCGTATTCGTTGTAGAGGTCTGTCCCGCGCCATTCGTCTCCGTGGAACATCACATCGAAATGCAGCGTTTTCCAGGCATCGAGTTTGTCCATAGATGTCTGCGGCACGACTTCGTCGACATAGCGGCAGGCCGCCACTATCGCGGCTCTCTGTTCGTACGGTATCACCGGTGTCTTGTGCTTGTAGCCCTCGACGAGACTGTCGGTGCTGACACCTACTATCAAATGTTCGCACTGCTCTTTGGCCCGGCGGATGATGTTGAGGTGCCCGATGTGGAACATGTCGTACACCCCCGTGGTGTAACCGATTCTGTATTTCTTCATTTTCTGAAAAGTTTTTGGAATACGAAGCCGCGCACTTTGTTGGGAATTGCCACCTGCACGGCAAAGCGGCCGGCCACGTTGTAGAGATAGCGCGGAAGCCCGATGAGTTTATTCCGCAGCATATAGCGTTGAAGTTTGGCCTCGCTGCGGAAATAGCGCCAGCCGCCGCGGCGCGAATACATCTCGGCACCGACGCGGACGTTCACAAGAACATCGGGCACATTGGCGAACTTATACCCGGCCAAGGCCATGCGAACCCACAGATAGTAGTCCTCTTCGCAGTACCAGTCGATGAAACCGCCGACAGCGACGACATCAGACTTGCGGTACATCACCGTAACAAGGTTCATTGGACAGCGAGACTTCAGGTAGGATTTTATTTCGCCATTGTCCGATGGCACGAGGCGTTCGCCTACCATGTTCGACGGGTCGCCGACAAACTCCCGTATCTGTCCTCCGAACACCGAAACTTTTGGTTCTCGCTCCAATGCACGGAGCTGCTTCTCGAATCGGTCAGGTTCCGAAATGTCGTCGGCATCCATAATCGCCACGAGTTCGGTAGAAGCCGCCTCAAGACCGGCCTGACGCGCCGCAGCGTGACCCCGGTTCTCGTCAAAGCGGATGATACGAAGCGGCGCTTCGTCTTGAAGCATAGCAAGCGTGGTTTCAAGCGTGTCGGGTATCGGCCCGTCGACAACGACAATGATTTCGGTCGGCTTCACCGTCTGCGCCGTATAGACACTGCGCACCGCCGTGGCGAAATCTGCGGCGTTGTCGCCCCGGTAGACACACATCGCCACTGAAAATTTTTGAAACATCTATTTTAATTTTGTCTGCACTCCCGTGCGCATTGCTCTTGCAGGAGAATGCAGTATATGTTGAAGAGTAATTTATTCGAGCGTGCCAATGGCTTCAGGATGTTACGCAACGGATAGAGCATGGCTATTATAGGTTTGACCGCAGGATGATAAACGATATTTAGAGTGCACGGCGCTTTTCTGAACCCGAGTACAGAAACAAGAAAATCCTGATATGCGGTCTGATGACGTATATTGCGCTCTCCGTCGATGATATATGCAAAGTTCTTTTCGTTGAGATAATACCGGCATATTTCGTAGACCAGCGCCGCGTTTACTTCGTTTTTGAAATATGCAGGGTCGAGTTTTAGCGATGACAGGAACACTACGTTTTCTCTATATGGCGTGTGGGCATATCCGACAATATTACCACTTTTCTTGTCGCGGCACAGCCAAAGGTCTGATTTGTCGTTTATGAGTTGTTTCAATCCGCAAATGAACGTATCTTTGGGTGATGGCGTCGGCAGATATACTTTTGGGTAATCGGCTATGCTGTTGAGGTATGCTTGATAAATGCCTTCGGCTTCCATGTCAATGTCATCTACAGATGCCATGAAGATGTCGTTTCGTTGCAAGCCTCGACGGACACGGTAACGTTGTTTTGCCGTAAGCATATCGATGTCTATCGGTTCGGTTCTTACGCAATGCCACCATCCAATATCGCGTATTTGCTTATCATGCAACGATTTACCCCCCCCTATTTTGTCGCAAAAGATATGGCTGTCAGATGTATATCGGGCAAGCATTGCCCGTTGCGTTTTGACTTCGTTTAGTACCGTCTGCCTATCAAGCGGACAATCTTCATGCGGAAGCGTGGTCGAAATCAGCGTGCCCAAATATTTTCTGAAATGTTCCATCGTTATCTGCTTTGGAAAAAGCCTTTAAGGGCATTGGTGTATGCGCCCCATGCGCTTATGTCTTTTTTGTAGAAATGTTGATGTGTCAATATCCATCGATGAATATAGAGCAAGCCGATGAACGGACCCATCGAGCGGCGTGACGACCATCCAAAGTTCTGCATATGCGTCGGTGTGTAGCCTTTGAACCACTGGCTTTCGCCTGGTTTTACTGTGGCAATTATCTTTGGCACATACATCATTTTCAATCTGCGGCGGCGTATGTCGAGCATGAATTTGTTTTCTTCTCCACCGCCGTTGCCCGTGCCGGATCCCATCTTTTCATCAAAGGATATCCCGTATCTCATCAGTTGAGTTTTCTTAAAACTCAACTGAAGAGACGAAGTCTTTAAAATTTGTACAAATTTTAAAGACTTCGTCTCTTCAGGATATTCCTTCCGAAGACGTAGGTCCTTGCGGTCGAGTGCGAACGCTATCAGAGCCGCGTTTTGGTGTTCGGCGAAAGCATCCAATATCGTATCCTCGTAGCCGTCGGCCATCCACTCGTCGTCATCGCAGATAAGGCAGATAGCATCGTCGGGGGCATTTGCAATTGCCATGTTGCGGCTGCGCGACAAACCACGTTCTGTGGTCGAAATGAACTTGCAATGCCGTTTCTGTCCGAATTTGTTGATGAAGTCGAACTCTTCGGTCTCGTCGCGGTCGCATTGGTTTACGACAACGCAATCCGATTGGACATTGCTTTTTTCGAGGATTGAATGGTCGTGCTGGTGCATGCACGATATTAAAAGGACTAAATGCTGATTGTCTGACATATGATAGGATTATGCCGGTAATAGTCGTGAAACGAAATTTGTAGCCGGTTCGCGTAGGCGCCGGAATGCCATTGCGATTACGAAGCTTGCAGCCACCGACACGAACAGGAATGCTCCGAGCGGCAGATAACGGCTCGCTACCTCAAGGACTTTAAAATGGACGAGGTATAAGTCGAAACTGATGGCCGTCAGCACTACGGGAAGTTTCCATTCGACCCTGCGAGCCGAGAGTATAGCCACCATCGCAATTATCAATGCGTAGTCGAAGCCCACATGTATCATCCCTGTAAGCGGATGTGATGTAAGCAGCACGGTCGCAGCGCATGTGGCGACGGCCGACACGCATGTAATTGCGGTGAAAAACATAATGCCTCGCTGTCGGTAGTATGATGCGATGACACCAAGAGCGAACATCGGCACTGAGTGGTCGCGGATAGAGTCGTTGGCAATACTCCAAAGCGTATATGCCATACATCCTGCATAAAGCAGCCAAACTGCCGCTGTTGCATTGCGGCGTCGGCAAATAAGGGTCATAAGATAGAATGCGACATAAAGAGGTATGAGCACGCGTACATACCACATAACAGGGTCGGCAAAGTCCAACAGCAAATCGTAAAATATTGTATTATAGCCAATTAGAATGGGGGGGGGCAATTAATTGGCTGATTGGTAGCCATATGGCCGTAACCAATAGTACAGGCACATATACCTTGGCAAAACGTCTTGATATAAACGAGGCGAGAGTGAGATGCGAACGTTTCTCGCTTTCCATCAAACCGAAGCCCGACAGAAAGAAGAAAACGGCAACGCCGATATACCCGTTTTGCGTAGCCGTGGCGTAGGCAAGCCAATGGGTAGAGCCGTAAGAGCCGAGCGTCACGGTTGCCATGTGGGCGGTGAGCACAAATAAGGCCGCGATGAGTTTTATGGCGTCACATGTAGTGCGAGAAAGATATATGAGGTGGTCTTTCATTCGGTCAGTCCTTTGTCAATCGTAGAGGCCAGTATTTCACGGAATTTTTCTGCATTGCGCTCAAGATTATGCGACAAAGCCGCCTTTTTGGCGTTGCCGAGCACTTCGAGGCGCTGCTTGTTGTCGGGGTCAAGAATTTGCATAAGAACACCGCGCAGCTTTTCGGGCGTGTCGGCATGCCATGCGGCGTCGGTCTCTATTACATACTGCGAGCAGGCGAGGTTTGACGGAGCATATACCACGAAATCGGTGCCAGAGCATATTGAATCGGCTATTTTGGTAGAGAATGCGTAGCGAAGCTCGCGCACGAGCACAGGGTCGTTTTTCTCGACATGGAATATGATGTCGGAGCGCCGGATTATATTGATGACTTCGTCGTACGGCACGCTGCCGTGGTATCGCACGCCGGGTGCTGCGTTGAGCAAATCGCGGTCGGTCTCTTTGGCATTACCGTATACGTCGATATACAGCTCGGGCGAAATGCCCTGTAGCACAGCGCCCACTTCGGCAAGAGCTTCGGGGCGACGTATGCCAAGGTTGCCGAGGTAGGATATCCTCGGCGGTTCTGCAAGCGAATCTTTGGGGCGAAACTCCAATGCCGACGAATTATAGATAAACGACGATTGGTGTGGCATATATTTCTGATAATCACGCTCAAGTTTGCTGTTTACATAGACACAATACACTGCTGCCGCCAATGTCCGCCTGAAAGCACGACGGTAACCCGATTTGAAGAGCGGAAATGCCAAGAGGTCGCTCCAATGGTGATTCAAGAAATTGTGGTCGAAGAATAGGTAACCTTCGGTATTGTAGATTACGAGCGGTATGTGCCGCTTAAATGCGATGCTTCGAGCGAGGTCGAGCATAAAGGCAGAGTCGCCGCTCTGTAGCACAACGACTTCGGGCGCGAAATCGTCGAGCCATTGTTTGAGTTTGGCCCCACGCCAACGGCCAAGACGCCATGCGGCGTTGCGCAACAGCATCATTAGAGCCGTCTTACGGCTACGTCCACCGCCATAACGTTGTGCAGCGGTGTCGGCTGACGGCTTGACGGAACGCCCTGTCACAGCACTCTCGCCACGAAAGACTGCTCGCACGACTTCTGCGTCGGTCACCTGCCAGTAATTGTCGCACACGTCGAAATCGGGGTCAATGCACATTATTGCAAACTGCGCCAGGCGGTTTTTAGGCCAACCGGCAAACATGCTGCCGAGAGCGCGCCCGTTGGAGTTGCTGTGCGAGAAGCTGTTGTTCGACAGCACGAGAGTGCGCGGATAGTATTTTGTCATAATCAATTATCGAAAAGACTTTGATATATGGCCATATACTTGTCGGCCATCATCTCTTTGGAGTAACGAAGCCGAGCTTGGTCGGAAACGTTTTTTCGGTCGATAGCAGACGAAAGCATATCGTTGGTAGCCACGGCAAGAGCATCAATTTCACTGTATTCTACGAACCGTGTGCACCAGGGCATCGCTATGCTTTCGGGGCCACCGGCCTTGAAGCCAACCACAGGCGTGCCACAGCAGAGGCTTTCGGCAACAATCATCGAGAATGTCTCGCGTTTGGAGGCTATGACCGTTAAATCGGCGGCAGTGTATAGCTCGGCGAGTTCACGTTGCGAGCCTGCGCGCCCCCTTAGCAACATGTTGTCGGGCAGATTGCCGGTAACGTAACTATATGAGGCTACGATTACAAAATTGACATCGGGCATGCGTCGCGCAAGCTCCACTATTGTATCTCCGCCTTTAAACGTTCCGGGCGCATCGCTGAACGATGCCGTAACATGCAAAACCGTCTTGCGACCGTTCTGCGGCCATTTTTTTAAAGCCTCTGCCGACAGCGGTGTCGGCTTGAAGACATCCGTATCAAGCCCGTTCTCGACCACTTCGCAAGGGTATCCAGCCACTATCGGCGATAGTGAAGCCCGTTCTTTTACCCATTGCGATACAGCGGTAAACACAAGTTTGTCGGGTTTGAAAGATTGTATAGCTCTTTTCATTTTGCACCATGCGGCATGCGCCCTATCGAAGAACAACGCCCCGGTAGCCTGTCTTGGGTAAGGACAGCTAATGCAGCCATCGGCTTGAGCGAATTTAAGGCAATCGAGCGCATGTCCGCAATTACCGGTATAGAAGAATTCACCATGGTGAGTCATCACGGTAGGTATGTCGGCCTTGGCAAGAAAATGCAGCAGCCGGTATATGTTCACGCAGTATCCGTTTATGCAGTGCAGATGCACCACATCGGGCTTCTCGTGCCGAATGACGCTTTCGAGACGGCGTGTCGACAGCAGATTGCCGCCATACATCAACATCCCGGCGCGGTTTGCGAGCTTATGCACGGCAGCTTCGGCCTCGGTGCAGAACTTGTGCACATCCGACTGAAACGGCGCTTCTTTACGACCATAGCATATAATACTTCGATGCCCAATTTCTCGTAAGTGTGCATCGACATCAGCCACGATTTTGCCCGTACTGCCTTGTCCGAAGACAACGTTGACTTGCAGGATCGTCATTGTTTTTTTAGTAAGATAAAGGTAAGGGATTCTGCCACCCATATTCCCAAAAGAAATGGTAAGGCACAATATTTAGATAGCCCGAACTTATAGTAATCAAAAAGAAAATAGCAAACAGGATTGCAGCAGTGGTGTTTATATACGGACGAGTCTGAGAGTTTATATTTGAAAGGACTGCCGGAATAAAAAGGCAGAAGAAAATACTGAAATAAAAAGCCATACGTGTGATAGCCCCCTGACTGACCAATCCGAGGAATTGGAAAAACGCAGCGAATAGTATTGCCCAACGATATGTGTTTATTATGGGCCGAGCGTCGTTTTTGGTCAACAGATACGAGCCGAGAAACACAAAAGAATACACTACAGCCATTGTGATTGCGCCTCCCTCATCAGAGCCGTATGAAGAATATTTATCATCAAATACCCATGAACTGATTATAGGCAACAGGACTTTCAGAAACGGCAAAACAAGAATTGAATACACAAGAAGAGCTCCAAGCCCACGTGAAAATGTCAACCTGATATTCTTGACAAACCACATTATGCCGAATATTAATGCAGATGTATGGAATGTCGAGGCAACCAATACTGTTGCCGCAAATTTTAAAGGCTTGTTCCCGGTCAAATACTTGAACGACCAAAATATTAAGGCTATCGCCAATGCTTGGCGAAGTCCTGAAAAACATAGAGTATAGCATCCGAAACTTACAAATATCAAAAACGAAAGGAAGATATTCGTAGAGTAGCGATATATTATATGGCTGACAATCAAAATGATTATTGCTGCATTTAGAACAATGAAATATTGTATATTGTCTGAAAGCAGACTGGCCAGTTTGTTGAATACCACATACCCCTGCTCATAGTTCATGACTTCACGGGTCAAGGCATCCTCAAATGAAAACCGGGAAATGTGCTCAAACATCGGGAGATATCCTTTCATGTCGATGCCGTTTTGAGGCGAACGTAGAGCCATTACCAACCACGCAGTACCACCATAAACAGCACATTGGGTTTTACGAAACCTTGTGCTATGGCTTGCCGAGAAATCAAACAACAACTTTGCTAAAAAATAGAAGAATATTAAGCAATAAAAAACTTCCATTATAGATAACTGTTCATAAAATGGTTGACTTGGGTGACATAAATTGTAGAAAACATGGCGCATATTTCTATTATTGGCATTTCATTCATTGTCATAAAACGCATATCTATAAATAATGCCATAACGAAACCCGTAAATTGGTTACATCATTAGCAGGCAATAATCACTTCAAGCTGATAAAAACACTTTATGGTCTTATTGTTTTCATCAACTCCCTACATGATTATTTTAAATTAGTCAAAATAAAATCTTTCCCAATATTACTAAACTCCGATATGAGTTCATCCGTGCGAGACCAATTTATATTTAAAGCCTCATCGCGTAAATTCATACTTTCAAAAGTTTGCATTCGGTTAGTCAAATTACACCGGCTCAGCAAGGAATAAAAACGGTCGTTCATACCCACGTTCTCCAAAGAGTCAAGAACAACCCAAAACGGTTTGTGGAAAAGCAAACAAAAGACTACGCAATGAAAAGAATTCGTAATCACACATTCTGCGTGGTATATGCTGCTTAGCCATTCCTCAATGCTCTCGTCATTTGAGAATGTAACCGCATAATCCGAATTTAGAATAGGCAATATCTTTTGAACCTTGCCATGGAGCATGTAAACAAATAATTTCCTGTCCTCTGACGGGACAATAAATTGCAAGTAATCAGAACTTTTTAACAATAGCGTCGGATCTGGGACAAGTTGAGACCCTATATATTTTGCCGCCGACACGATTTCTTTTCCACTATTTTCTCGGACAGAAATAGCCTTAAAATCCTCAAAATAACCTGTAAGGTCATTCAATAATTCGGTCGGATATGAAGTACATCCAAAGCTGGCGGCATAAGCTATTTTTATAAAATCTCCTTTAAAATCCAAAAAGTAAACAGAAGATTTTTTTCCTTTTTCACCGTATCTAAGAAATGAAGGATTCATTATTTGGTCACTACCTGTAATCAGTACTTCATATTGACCAATCGCCGAATTCAATGCCTTTTGTGTCCAAAAACGGTTTGATAATTTCAGATATTTTTTTCTAAACTCAGAAAGGCGGCCTTCTTTTCTTTTCTGATTTCTATAATTTTTTAAGCCTAAAAACTTTCTATATCGGATAAAGGCATAAATGGTATCATCGTATTGCTTGGGTTTGTAATCTATAATATCTACTTCATGCCCGATGCTTATCAAATAATATTGAAGAGCGTAAGCCTGCAGTACAGCTCCATAGTTGGTTGCCCAATGGAACGTTAGAATTCCTATTTTCATCTTTTCCCAATAATCAATTTCACCATCTTCTTTATAAGATGAATGATATGAGCCGAATGTTTTAAACGTGTAAATCGCCTCATTTGAGTTATCAACGAAGAAGAAGTCTCCGTTTCAATTTCAAATTGATGATATTTTTGCGGCATTGAAGCCTGCCTTACCAAGGCCTGATTGTACATTGCTACTTTGTCAAAATCAAGCTTTTTACATATGGGGATGCCAGCCGAACTTAGTGCATTCACGCCCTTATCAGTTCTTGCAATAATTAGAGACATCCCAAGCTCATTGTCAAATTCAGGTGCAAGCTTTTCAACTCCCCACAAGTCGCCGAGTGTAATATCGCTTAAGCTTTTGGGGTACTTGAACGGACATGAAAAACATGCCTTTCTGAGCGTCAAATCTGCGAGAAAAGCCTTGATATAAGGATTGCGAGAATTCTTTTGGCTGAATATGGTGCCATCCTTAAAAATAATTGTAAAGGAGGAAGTCCGCCATCCGGTTCTTTTATCTCTGAAACTGATAGATGTTATTTCATTCTTATTTTTGTTCAAACCAGAGCACACTTCATCCAAATATCTCTCCCAATATTTTTTTGGGGGTGCTCCATGACATATCACTTCTACACAAAGAAGCAGAGGATTGTCCCCAACTATTTTCTTAATTGCTGCAACCTGACAAGGAGTACCTGAATATAGAACAGGTGTATTATTCGCCATGTCACTCAGAACCTGCTCCAGACTATCTTTAAAGTAACTAAAGACATATTTGCTTCCCCTTAATTCGATTATATCATTTAAATCGGAAATCCTTCTATGGCAGACATTCCAAGACTCATCGAACCCAGCCCCATAAACCACTCCTCTGTTTTGCAATATATATGAAGCAAGCGCCGAAAAGATTCCGCCGGATGAGCTATTTGCTCGTATCTGACTATCTATATTATGTGAAGCAAATACAATCATTTATATTTGGGGATACCTAAAAATAAGAGCAAAATATTTTTTATATAGCTTTTTTTAAGAGCTTATTTATCGGTGATAACACCAAATTCTTCTCGTATTTATTCATTGATACAATCCAAAATATAGGCCAATATAGGCACGTATAGCAAACTATGGCAGTTATGTAACTTAAAGGGGATGTAAACGAGAAATATCTGAAAATCAGGCTTCCCAAAATAGTCATACATAATGGTGCAATGGACATCTTGCCGATTTCAGCCCAAAATCTAAACATAGAAATATGCTGTTTAACGGAATAATAGACATTCATAATCAAACCTTGTCCAACGATTAGAGCCAGCCCAATAGCCATGGCACATCCGATAACGCCGTACATTTTTGAAAATATTATTTGGCACATAAGACTGATTATTGATATGACCAAATAGACTAATGACCTAAATTTCATTTGATTACGAGCTTGAAGTATAGCGATGCCTGTGTTTTGGACAAGAGGGATAAACAAGGCTACGAAAAAAATCATCGTAACTATGAATGATTGGTCATATCCGTCGCCGGCCCAAAATTCTATAAAAGTTTGTCCGAATATTGTGAATCCTGAAAGAATAAAAAATAACACTATGGCCTGAAGACGACCAGTTGATATGAATAAATTTGACATTTCCTTATTTGATGCGTTCTGTGCCACCATTGAAGTGATTCGTGGCAACAAGACAGTCGAAATTGAGCTGGAAAATGTCATATACATAGCTTGAAGTGTTATCGCCACAGAAAAAACAGCCACCGCTATCGTGCCGGAGATAGCTCCTAATACAAATTGGCCTGTACCCCAATATATCCTATCCATTATCGTATTAAGAAATATCCAAAAAGAATAGATTGAAATCTCTTTCAGAAATGGTATATTGAATTTTGCAAAATGTATTTTGATTCCGATTTTTTGGAAACAATACCAAGAGTTCAAGAATAATGTAAGAACATTGAAAATAGTTTGGACTACGACCATTGCCACCGCCTTATACCCGAAATAAAGCAACACAACAATCACAACCGTACAGAGTAACAACCTTACGATACTAACTAATTTATGAAAAATAAAATTTTCATAAGCTGTTATTATAGAGCTAAATATGCTAAATGGAAAAGTTATGGCCAAATTAAAGACCAATAGAAGAATCATTGTTCGAGCCTGCGAAATTTCATGTATATTCATAGTTTTGTCGAACAAAACATCGACTTTAAAATATAGAAAAATGCCAACAATAAGAGTTATAATTCCTATAATAGTATATACAATTATAAACATTCCGAACATATCCCATTGCTCTTTGGCTTTGCCCTCGGCTCTAAATTTGGCAGTATAGCGTACAATCGCATTTCCAAATCCTAAATCAAGAATGGTCAAATAGGCTATTACTGAAGCGACCAAAGAATACAATCCATACTCATTTTGTCCTAAACAACGAAGCATATACGGTGTATATGCCAAGCCTACAATGGTATTGAGGGCTATAATAACATAATTTAGAACTACGCCTGCCTTAACTTGATTCATTCCCTATAATGATTCAGAGCAACCTAAAAATTTTTATCCAACTTTTGGTGGCTTTTAAACTTATTGTCAGCCTTATTCTTTACGCCATACCATTTTATTTACGATAGACGTATATGATTGAATGATGCGCACGACTTTGTCGCTTACGTTGGCATCGATATATGATTTGACAGGAGATGGGACATAGCCGTTGGCCTGCATCGAAACAGCCATATCGACGGCCTGGATTACGGCATCCCCTGAAATTGAACCAATGACGAAGACGCCGCTGTCAAGAGCCTCGGGGCGTTCGGTCGATGTGCGCACAGAAACTGCCGGAAAATGAAGTGCCGCGCTTTCTTCAGGGAGCGTGCCGCTGTCGCTGACTACACAGAAGGCATTTTGCTGCAATTTATTATAGTCAAAGAAACCGAGCGGTTTATGTTTTATCACCCTGCCGTCAAACTCAAAGCTACGGGCAGCGATATACTTTTCTGAACGAGGATGGCAGCTATAAAGAACAGGCATGTCATAGTGGCGTGCCATTGTATTGACCGCTTCCATCAAAGAGTTGAAATTTGCCTCTATATCGATGTTTTCTTCTCTGTGAGCACTCAGAAGTATATATTGTTGCGGCTCAAGCCCAAGTTCTGAGAGTATGTCGCTATTGTCAATCGATTCCCTGTGAATTTTTAGCACCTCTGCCATAGGCGAACCTACAACATATGTGTACTCCGGCTTTACTCCGCTATCAAGGATATAGCGGCGGGCATGTTCCGAATAGCAGAGGTTTATGTCGCTGGTTACATCGACAATCCTGCGGATGACTTCCTCGGGTAGATTTTCGTCCTTGCAACGGTTGCCGGCTTCCATATGGAACACGGGGATTTTAAGGCGTTTAGCCGCAATGACAGAAAGACATGAGTTGGTATCGCCCAAAACGATGACAGCGTCGGGGCTAACTTCTGCCAGCAGTTCATAAGCTTTGGAGATAACATTACCCATCGTCTGTCCGAGGTTCTCTCCGACAACTCCCATATAATAATCCGGCTGTCGCAGACCGAGGTCTCTAAAAAAGACCTCGTTGAGGGTATAGTCGTAATTCTGACCCGTGTGTACCAAAACATGGTCAAAATATTTGTCGGATTTCTTTATGATTTCCGACATCTTTATGATTTCAGGGCGGGTGCCTAAAATCGTCATCAGCTTCAGTTTTTTCATCTCAGATATTATAGTGAGGATATAGAGACTTATGTGCAAAAATCCATTGAGCCGCTTCTGCCACCATTTGTTCGTAATCAGGAATACGGTACGAAAAGCCGAAACGAGTACGTTTTAGAGATTTGTCTGCATTGACACCATCTATAGGATGGATTGAAAGCTTGTTGCCGCGCAGATATTTGTTGAACAGACACAACAGCTCATATTTTGAGATATTTGAGTCAGGAACTGTATTATATAATCCCGTAGCCCTCTCAAGAGCCGCCGCTTCCATCGTTTTTGCAAGCTGAAGCGTGGTCTGCCCGGTCCACATGGCTTTTGTATATCCGTTTATTTCACCGTTTTGGTGCATGAACCAGTTGAGAAGACCGATTCCATGTTCGTTGATGTCGGGCCCGACGATTGAGTTGCGAAGCGTGATGTTGCGGTCGTCATTGAGTTCGCCTAAGGCTTTGCTGCGGTCGTAGAATGTTGTGCCATCCGGGAAGTCGTCCTCGGTATATTGTCCACGCGTGCCTGAAAAAACGCAGTCCGTGCTCATGTGGATTACTTGAGCGCCGACTTCGTTTGCGGCAGAAGCGACAAAATGCGGCAGATATCCGTTCAGCAATGCCGCAAGGGCATGGTTATTTTCGGCAAATTGATTAAGGATACCGATGCAGTTGACAACCGTATCATATTTACCTTCATGAATAATGTCCTTGAGAGTGGAAAAATCAGTCGCATCACCGGCAATACTCTTGTTGAGCAATTTGGACTTTTCCAAGGCAAAGCCGGTTACGTCATGCCCCTGCTCCTGTAGATACAACGAAATTTGGTGTCCGGCCATGCCGTTACACCCAAGTACAAGAAATTTCATGTGACAATGAATGGTCGGTTATTGTACGAAATTGCCGATGCCGTTAAGCTCATTCTGAATATACTCCAATGAGGCAATCTTTGCGATGGTCTCATCTACATCGAGCTGCCGGGTGTTATTGGAGTTGAACTCAGTCAACGTGTTGCGCGTTTGGTCGCCTTCGATAAAATACTTGTCGTAGTTCAGGCCACGGTTGTCGGCCGGCACGCGGTAGAAGTTCCCCAGGTCCTCGGCCTTGGCGCACT
>CAJTXL010000033.1 GCA_910583525.1 uncultured Muribaculaceae bacterium
TTAGATACTTTCGCTCGGCAAATTGCAAATAAATTTGCATTTGCGCTCGACTTATTCGTATCTTTGCAGCGTCGGTTATAATTATAGCCGGCGCTTATTTATGTCTGCCTCCAATTCTCCCATAGAAATAATAGAGCGACTGTTCTCGAAACGTCGGCAATTCGAGCGTTTCGCCATGCTCTATATCCACAATGCCCACCTTGTGCAGGACATTGTGTCGGAAAGCTATGCCTACATATGGGAGCACCGCGACAGTATAGACCTCGACGACAACGTCGAAGCATATATGTTCAACGTTGTCAAGCACCGCTGCCTCGACCATCTCAGCCATGAACTTGTGCGCCGAAATGCCGAGGAGCGCATGCTCGACGACGCACGTTGGCAGCTCGAAATGGATATTGCGACCCTCAAGGCTTTCGACCCTTTGTGGCTATACGACAGCGATGTGAGGGCGTGCATAAAACAGGCTCTCGACAGTCTCCCCTCAAAAACACGGCGCATATTCCTTCTGAGCAGAATAGAACACAAAACATATAGAGAAATCGCCGAAATCGAAGGTCTGTCGGTTAAAAGCGTCGAATTCCACGTTTCAAAAGCACTGAAGACGCTGCGCGCCGACCTCGGCGACTACTACATAGTACTTCTTCTGCTGTTGGCCGACACCGGCAGTTCAGTCATGGCCGGGTAGGCATCCAAAACTCCAAAAAAAACTATCGGAACACTATTTTTCTAAAAAAATCTTCTTTTTCCAAAATATTTCTTTAGGGTGGCGGCATCCTAAACCGCTTAACGTGTACAAGCGGAAAAAACATCACATTTTCCACCGCCTCCACCATGAAAAAAGACATATTATACCGCCTTTTTGCAAATAAAGCCACCGATGCCGAGCGCAGCAGCGTCCGTGCCTGGGTCGAAGCGTCCGAAGAAAACCGTCGCACATACATGGACGAACGCAAATTCTTCGACACGGCATCGATGCTCGCCGACACGTTCTGCGACGATTTCACCGAAAACCGTCGAGTATGGTTTTTCAGAAAATGGGCCGGAAGAGCTGCGGCAGCAGTCGCCATCGTGGCTCTGACCCTTGGAGCCGAAAGGTTGGCACACACATACGCCGAGCCTGAAAATCTGCCGATGCAGCAGCTGAACGTTCCGCCGGGACAACGCCTCAACGTAGTGCTCGCCGACGGCACCAGCGTATGGCTCAACTCAAACAGCTCAATGAAATTTCCGGGCGCTTTCGTCGGGAAAAAGCGTACGGTCGAAATCGACGGCGAAGCCTTCTTCGCTGTCGCGAAAGATACAGAGCACCCATTCTCCGTATCAACATGCCGTGGCGAAATCGAAGTGACAGGAACAAAGTTCAATGTCGATGCCTACAGCACCGGCAACGACTTCGTGATAGAACTCGTGGAGGGCGGCGTAAATTTCTCCGACGGCGTTCATACCACCGGCATGACACCCGGACAGAAGCTTATGGTAACATCCGACGGTAATATAAATGTAGGCATGAGCACAGCATCTCCGTCCGAATGGATTTCGGGCATAGTAAGTTTCCAAGAGTTGCCGATGCAACAAATCATGGAAAAATTCGAAAAATACTACGGCATCGAAATCGAGATGCCGAAGCAGTTCAGCTGCGACGAACAATTCAGCGGCAAGTTCTATATCGACGACGGCATCGAACATGCCCTCGACGTGTTGCGGCGCGACATCAAATTCAGCTACACTTCTGATAAAGACAAACGTTTCATTGCCATAACACCCGAGCAGCCTACTCCCGGCGGCAAAAGACGTCATTCATAGAACCCGAATAATCAACCTATTTCTAATACCAACATCCTAACCAACCATTGCATTTTTATGAATTCCAAACATGAGGTATGGCTCTCGCCATCTCCCAAAGGAGCCAATTATCTATTGAAATGCGTGATGCTGGCTTTGTTGGGCCTCATCTGCGGGCTGCACGCCCCGGAGGCCTATGCTGCAAAAGTTAAATCGCAGACAGTCACCATCACCGTAAACGACCAGCCGCTCAAAAGCGTGCTACCGCTTATCGAAAAGCAGACGGGCTATCTGTTTGTTGTCAACAGCAATGTCGACACAGATACGAAAGTCAGCGTAAGCGCCCAAAACAAGCCCGTAAAAGAAGTGCTCGACAAAATGTTCAACGGCAAAGATATATTCTACGCCATCGAAGGACACAACATTGTATTGTCGAAAAACAAACATCTTGCCGCACAGGCCGAAGCGCCCGACGGCAAAAACATCACCACTATAAGCGGTACCGTCTATGAACCCGAAGGCGAACCGGCCATAGGCGCCAGCGTGCGTGTCAAAGGCATGCAGGGCGGCGTCGCCACCGATGTCGACGGCAAATTCACCCTCAAAGGCAAGTTCTCCTCGTCACAGCAGCTCGAAGTGTCGTATGTGGGCATGAAAACCGCATCGATGAAAATCGGCTCAGGCAAAGACCTTGTCATCAACCTTACTTCCGACGCCAACGTGCTCAACGAAGTGGTAGCAGTGGGCTACGGCACACAGAAACGCGTAAACCTTACCGGCGCAGTTTCGACCGTTGACGTAGGCAAACAACTTGACAGCCGTCCTATATCACAAGTAACCAACGCGCTACAAGGTTCCGTGCCGGGTCTTACCGTCCATACAGCAAACGGCCGTCCCGGAGCAAAATCGACAATAGCCATCCGTGCTGCAGGCGGTTCGATAAACGGCACCACCGAACCACTTATCCTCGTAGACAATGTCGAAGTAACCGACCTCAGCCGCATAAACCCTGACGATATCGAAAACATATCAGTGCTCAAAGATGCCGCATCGGCATCAATCTACGGTGTACGCGGTGCTTTCGGCGTTATACTTATCACCACAAAACAAGCCAAACAAGGCGAGAAATTCACAATAAGTTACTCCGACAACTTCGCATGGCGAAAACCGACTGTTAAACCTGAACTCGCAATCGGGTCTGAAGGCGCCACGCTCGCACTTTTAAGCGTTGAACGTTCAAAAGGAGTAAAGTCGGTGTTGACCGACAACAACATGTACTTCGACTGGAATACTGTCGAACGAATGAAAGAATGGGAACGCGTATACGGCAGCTATAACCTTTCGCCCGAATTGGTCGAAGGCCGCGACTTCGAGAAGCTTAACGGTTATCTCCAATTCTACCGCAGCTGGGACCCCTACAGCGAAATGATGAAAAGCTCTTCATTCATGCAGAGCCACAACTTCGCAATTAGCGGAAGCTCCGGCAAAACATCGTATAACGTCGGCCTCGGTTACCTCGGAAACTCCGGCATGATTAAAGTAAACAATGAAAAAGAACAGCGCTACAACGTCAATTTCGGCACCAAGAGTCAACTTAAAGACTGGTTTGAGTTCCACACCCGTCTTATGTACACGCGCACTGACAACGAAACACCTTTTAAGTTCGGAAGCTCAGCCTATGATGAGTTCTACTATCTCTACCGTTGGCCGGCAACCTACCCCTACGGCACATACAACGGTAAGCCTATCCGCAACTCCATCACCGAGCGCGCACAAGCCAATCGCAACAAAACCAGTGAAAACTGGATGCGCCTCGGCCTTGGTTTCAGCCTCAACCTCTACAAGGGCCTCACTCTTGAAGCCGACTATACTTTCACGCATGTCGACAGATACACTCAGACCAACGGCGGCAAAGTCTACGGCTACGACTTCTGGAACAACATATGGGATTATACCTCATGGACTGCTTCGACAGATGATTTCTCAAGCAAAGTAAGCGACTTTTCAGACTATCATGTGCTAAACGCACTGATACGCTACAAATACGAAAGCGAACGCATAGGCAACTTCGGGGCTTTTGCCGGCGCAAACATTGAGAGCACCAACGCCTATGGCAACAGCTCCAAGCAGCTTGGCCTACTCGCCATAGAGCGTCCTGAAATCTCTCTCTCCACAGGTGAGATGACCGCAGGCTCGTACAATAACAAATACAATATCGCAGGTTTCTTCGCTCGCCTCAACTACGACTGGGGCGGACGCTATCTCCTCGAAGCCAACTTCCGCTACGACGGCTCTTCAAAATTTCCGAAAGGAAAACGTTGGACTGCCCTGCCCTCTTTCTCCGCCGGTTGGATTGTGTCGAACGAGAAGTTTATGGAAAGCCTAAGTCCGACACTCTCGTTCCTTAAAATACGCGCATCGTGGGGTAAACTCGGCTCCGACCGCGTTAGCAACGGACTTTTCCTTGCCACAATGGGACTTAGCGAAAGCGCATGGATTATGGGCGAAAACGGTGCATGGACGCTCGGCCTGCCGAAAGCACTCGCAAACGGCTTCACATGGGAGAAAATCGAGACCACCGACATCGGTTTTGACCTGCGCTTGTTCAACAACCGCTTCGGCGTGTCGTTCGACTGGTACAACCGCAAGACGACCGACCTCATCAACACAGGCGCATCGCTGCCCTCGACTTTCGGACAGACGCCACCTATGACCAACTACGGCCATCTCAACACAAAAGGTTGGGAAATTGCAGTCGATTTCCATCATAACTTCTCTTTCGGCCTCGGAGTGAATGTTTCGGCCAACCTCAGCGATGCTGTCGGTAAATACAGCAACGTGAACCCCAACGAACGCCGTTGCGATTATGCCTACAACGGCAAGACTTTCGGCGAAATATGGGGCTATGAAACCGACCGCCTCTTCACCAAAGACGATTTCACCTACGACGAAGCCGGCAACATCACCGGCTATGCCGAAGGCGTGGCTTCGCAGCAGTACCTCGTCGACAAATATGCACAGACCTCGTTCCAGTTCGGACCCGGCGACGTGAAATATAAAGACCTCAACGGCGACGGCGTAATCAATGTAGGCAAAACCGACACCCCGACAATCGATGACCCGGGCGACTGGAAAGTTATAGGCAACTCCACACCACGTTTCCAATACGGCGCTCGCCTCGACCTCACATACAAAGGCTTCGATGCCGGCATCTTCTTCCAGGGCGTTGGCAAACGCGAAATATGGGGCACAGGCCAACTCGTGAACCCGAGCTTCCACTACGGCGAAGCATACTACAAGCACCACATGGACTATTGGACGGAAGAAAACACCAACGCATTCTATCCGCGCCCCTATGCACTCAACTACCGCAGCGAAAGCCCCAACTTCAAGCGTCAGACACGCTATCTGCTAAACATGGCATACTGCCGCATCAAAAACCTCACGGTGGGCTACTCTCTGCCGCAAAGCGTGCTCAGCAAACTGCAGCTCTCAAAACTGCGCATCTACGCATCGTTTGAAAACCTGCACACATGGGACCACCTCAACGGAGTGCCCATCGACCCCGAAATGACCGTAACTACAGGCGACGGCGGTTACATTGGCCGCAGCTATCCTTTCTCAAAAGAGTACTCTTTCGGTCTCCAAATCACTTTCTAAACTCCTCTTATAGAATACAGACATGAAATTACACAACATACTGATACTCGCTGCGGCATTCGGCCTTTCGCTCGCTTCGTGCGACGACTTCCTCGATGTCACACCCGTCGACAACATCGAAGACGGTGACTACTGGCAAACCGAAGACCATATCCGCATCTACGCCAACGGCTTCTATCCGACCTATTTCACCGGCTATGCCGGCAACTTCGGCTACAACGAAAAGCTGACCGACAATTTCTCCGACGTCATCCAGGACTCGTGGCCCTATATCGTTGTAAGCGGCTCCGACGGTAACTACACATACTCGCGTGTGCTCCGCGCCAACTACTTCCTATCGGGCGTAGAGCGCGTACCGGGTCTCGAAGAGGCCACTCGCAACCACTGGCTCGGCGTGGGGCGTCTGTTCCGCGGCTATGAATATGCCAACATGTCGTTCACATACGGCGACACACAATGGTACACCACCCGTATCAACAGCACCGAGCTCGACTCGCTCTACAAGGCACGCGACAGCCGCGACAAAGTGGTGATGCCGCGCGTTATCGCCGACCTTCGCTTCGCACTCGACAATATCCGCGAAAACGACGGCGACCTGCAAGTGAACAAATACGTGGCCGCAGCCATGATTGCACGTGTCATGCTCCGCGAGGGCACATACCTCAAATATCACGGCATCAATCCCGAAATGGGCCGCCAATGCCTCCTGCTGGCAAAGGACGCATGCCTCGCGGTGATGAACTCGGGCAAATACACCCTCGCCGACGACTACCACGCCCTGTTCTACAGCGACAAGCTCGAAGGAAACCCCGAGGTAATACTCCGCAAACGCTACATCGACACCAAAGGCGGCCACAACGTGCTCAACACAAACTATCTGCTGCCGCAGACCGGACCGAACCGCGACTTTGCCGACGCGTTCCTCTGTGCCGACGGACATCCCGTATATGAAAAAGACGCGAACTACCGTCCGCTGACCGCCGCCGACTACTTCACCGACCGCGACCCGCGCCTGTCGATGGTAATCCGTCCCGACAAATACTACATCGCCGGCGAAGACGTTTCAGGCGCAGCCTATTCGCGTTCGGGCTTCTCTCTGTGGAAATACATGGACCCCGAAAAGCAGACAAGCACCGACATCATCTACACGGCCAACAACAAAAACGTAACCGACTGTCCGCAGTTCCGCCTCGGCGAAATCCTCGTCAGCTATGCCGAAATATGCTACGAACTCGGCACGCTGTCGCAGGCCGACCTCGACAAATCAATCAACGTGCTCCGCGCACGCAAAGGCGTCAACATGCCGGCACTCCAAATCATAGGCGGCCAGCCTGCCGTCGCCGACCAGATTTACGACGACCCCATGCGCGACCCCGACGTGCCTTCGATACTGTGGGAAATACGCCGCGAACGCCGCGTCGAACTTGCATTTGAAGGCTCGCGCCTCGATGACCTCAAACGCTGGAAAAAACTCGCATATCTCTGGAGCGAATATAACGAAAACATCGGCACGGGCGCCTACATAAACCTGACAGACTTCCCCAAAGCAGACCCCACAAAAGTGGTGCTTCCGACAGGACAGACCGAAGGCTACCTCGTTGTCACCCCGGCGGCCAACCGCCGTCCGGCACCTCAGGCACACGACTACATCCGCCCCATACCGGCCGACCAAATCCAGCTGTTCGTGCAGAACGGATATGCCGAAAACCTCAAACAAAACCCCGAATGGGCAAAATAATAAACCTTGAACCATAATCATGAAAATGTTTAGACATATAGCCCTGCCGCTCTCGGCGGCAATCCTTGCAGCCGGTTTTACCTCCTGCGACGATGACGACAATTACGACAACCCGTCGGGCGAAACTTTCATCTACGACATCGCCGTCAGCAACGGCGGTTTCTCGGGTGCCGACAACATTGTCGGAGAGGTCGATGAAGAGACCAAGACGCTCACGTTCACCATACCGGCAGAAACCGACATACAGGCTCTGCGCTTCAACACGAAGCTGTCGCTCGGCGCGTCGCTCGACAAACCCAGCTACGACATCAGCGACGGCAAGATAGACATCGCCAAGGGTACGACAGACATCACCGTTGTCAACAACATGAACTCGTCGGTCTACCACGCCGTCTTCAACGTGCTTCCGGCAACAGAGACTCCCGTTGCGGCAAGCATCACATGCCGCGACGACCAAGGCGAACTATGCACCGGCTTCGTAAGCGCCGCAAACCAGACGGTATACCTCAACTGTGAGAACTCGGCCACGGCCGAAATCGTCAGCGTAGGTCTTATACCGCGCCGCACGCCATATGAGTTCACCGAGCTTCACAACGGCAAGCTCTCGGCCGACAATCCCGGCCAGCTCAAACTCGACTTCATAGGCCACACGGCTGTCTATGACATCTCCTTCGCCGGAGTGCCCACTTTCGGCGCCGACTTCTCCGAAGCCATCGTCTACGACTACTCCGCAGCAGCCAATATCTGGAGCGATTTCGCGGCAGAAAACACCCGTTGGGCACAATTCGACGGTGAAAACCTGTTCATACTCTCACGGGAAGGCGGCACAAACCCGTCTATCATAAAATGGGACGACGCCAAAGCCGGCAGCCCCGTAAGCCGTCCGCTCGACAAGACAGGCCTCGGCGGCGGAACATTCGACGTCAGCGCCGGAGGCATAGCGCACGGACACTTCTATGCCTGCAACCTATCGACGGGTCTTGCAGAGACGGCTCCGCTCAAAGTGTACCACTGGGCCGACGAAAACGCCACTTGCGAGACAGTGCTCGAATTCCCCGGTTCTGAGGAAGTGAAAGGCCGCTGGGGCGACAACATGAGCGTCACCCTCGACGAAGCAGGCAACGGCTATCTGTGGTTCTTCGACCACGCACAAGGCGCTTCGGCAGCACGCTTCCGTGTTGAAAACTTCAACACAGTAACCGCTGAACCCGAAATTGTCAAAACGCCTTACGGTGTAGCATACTATGCGGCCCTCAACCCCGTAATCGGCGAAGAAGGCCTCTACACTCTCACCTCGGGTTACCAACAGACGATACTCCTTGTTGACATCGACCTGCAACTGCTCAACCGCATCGAGCCGAAAGAAGGCTGCGAATATCCTCTCAAAGGCGATGAAGACGCACGCGTAATCAACTATTGCGGCGAACGCTACATGCTTGCCACAAACTATTACGGCTGGGGTAGCGAACGGACGCAGACACTGCATCTGTTCGACATTTCGTCGGGCATGGACACCAAGATGGCATTCACCGACTTCAGTGCCGGAGACCATCCCCTCACATGGAGCTACGACCTCAAAGGCGGCAAATGCTCGGCTTATTCGGCAAACACCGGCGCCGCAATCGGCCCCGACGGCGAACTCCGTCTGATGGCAGCGGCCCCACGAGCCGGATTCATCCTCGTAGAGGTTCCCAAGAAAAAATAAATAACCGCAGGGATGCGGCCGGAGAAGCCGCATCCCTGCTTAAAACTCATCTAAAAAGACAAAACCATATCTCGATACAATGAAAAAACTCTTACTTTCAGCCCTCGCTGCCGTAGTATTGGCCTCTTCGGCCAATGCCGAAAGCCTTGCAGGCAAGAAAATCTACCTAAACCCCGGTCACGGAGGCTTCGAAGCCTCGGCCGGCACTAAAGTTCCGGGTGTATTCACAAACGGATACCGCTCCGACGGCTCCGTCGCCACCGACCGTTGGAACGCCACAATCCCATTCCCCAACGTGTGCGAAGAGGGATGCTGGGAGTCGAAGCACAACCTATGGCGCGGACTTGAACTGCGCCGTCTCCTCGAAGAAGCCGGTGCGACCGTAATGATGTCGCGCACCGAAAACCGCCCCGAAGACGACCGCATCCTCGTCGAAATCGGACGCGAAGCCACCTCTTGGCAGGCCGACATGTTCCTTTCAATCCACTCGAACGGAAACGGCTCCAACCATCTGATGACAATGTACCGTGGTGCCGACCCCAGGCCCGGGCAGCCTTTCAACATCAACGACCCCGACATACCGGCATCCAAAGAGATGGCACGCACAGGATGGAAGCATCTCCACGACAATCTGCTCACATGCTGGCAGGCACAGAAAAACATAAACTCGCCCTATGCCGTGTCAGATTCAGCTTTTTATTCAAGCTGGACTGACGGATACCACCTCGGCGTACTGCGCGAAATGTGGCGCCCCGGCTTCCTCGCCGAAATCGCATTCCACGACTATAAGCCCGAGGCACACCGCATGCTCAGCAAAGACTACAGCAACATCGTGGCATATCAGCTCTATACCGGCATATGCGACTATTTCCAGGCTCCGTTGCCCACCACAGGCATAATAGCCGGTGCGGCAAAAGACGCCAAGCGAATACTTCGCGACCCGCTCTACCTCGGCGCAACCTTCGGCGACCACGACCAGTACAAGCCCGTCAACGGCGCAAAAGTCACCCTTACAGGCAACGGTGTGAACAAGACATACACCACCGACAACTACTATAACGGCATATATTACTTCCCCGACCTCGCTCCGGGCACATACCACATCAAAATAGAGGCCGAAGGATACACCACATACGAAGAAGACGTGACGTGCGAAGCCGCAAAAGTACGCGGCGCCATCGCCATGCTCGACGACCCCAACTACGACCCGGCTGCCGACCGCGGACGTGCAAACGTTTTCGCATCGGCCCTCGAAGCCGTTTCGGCAAACAACATACGCTTCACCCTCAACGCCGACGCGACATCGGTGTGCGTCAACCTCCTCAAAAACGGTTCTGTGGTTAAGAGCATAGACCTTGGCCCACAGGCACGCGGAACGGTCAGCGCCACAATACCGGGCAGTGAACTTGCCGACGGACAATATGAATGGTCAATCACAGCAAAGGCCGACCCCATCGTAGGCGAACCCGTGCAGTTCAGCGAAAACGGCGACCAGATGCTCGACATCGCCAACACGCGCTCTGTGGCTATCGACCGCAATCCTGAAAGCCCCTTCTTCGGCCGCATCTACGCCACATCTATCGAAGCCAACGGCAAGAAAGGCGCACGCATGGGCACCGGAGTATACATTCTCGACGCCGCACACACCGACATCACAGACCAAGGCAACAAACCTTACCAAGGCGGTCAGACATGGGCAGGCAACTCAAGCCCGATGCGACTTTTCGTGGCCGACGACGGCAAAGTGTATGTCTGCGACTGGTCCGACGGCCATTCGGGTGCATGGATTATAGACCCGGCCAAACCCGAAGCCGACTTCAGCCCCGTATTCGCCGACGGCTCGCGCAATGCCGACGGATGGGTTACAATCGGCGGCACCGGCGTGCACGGCTCTATCGTCGACCTCTGCGTAACAGGCACCGGTGCCGACACCAAACTCTACACCGCCGACGAAGATATCCCCGACAAGGGTTTCATAGCCCGTTACGACATCGGTGCTCTCGAACAGCCTTGGGCCGCAGCTCCTTCTAAAATCTACGGCAACTACAACGGTCACCTCGCCAACACCAGCCAGACCATCAGCCCCGACGGACGCGGCGGCCTGTGGATTGGGCACAACCGTGACACCAACTCCGACCAATATCCCTCGGCAATACACATCAACGGCAAGACCGGCGAATATGACTACCACTGCGGCAACACTGCCATATTCAAGACTTCGACACCTATGGGCGCGTTGGCCGTGAACCACGACGGTTCTCTCATAGCCGTTGCAGGCAAAACCGACATCCGTGTGGCAAAAGTGACTTTCGACGCCAACGACAAACCGTCGCTCGAACTTCTCTACGCCATCGGCTCGACATACGGCTCACGTCCCTTCGACTGTGAGTTCGATGCCGCCGACAACCTCTACGTGGCATACAACGACAACGCAGGCGGCATAGGCGTATGGGCGCTTCCCAAAGAAAAGAACGAGTACACCACACCGGCACGCATGCCGCTGAACATGTCCTCAGGCATCAACGCAACCGAAGTTGCCGATACCGACATCGCATACGACGACAGCACAATCACAGCCGCAGGCGAAATGGTCGAAGTGTTCGGCATCTCCGGCACTATGGTCGCCAAAGGATACAGCATCGACGCCACAACGCTTCTGCCCGGCGTATATGTTGTCCGCGCAGGCGCAAAATCACTCAAGATAGTCAAATAAAATAATAGGAACGGTGCGCCGATGTCTTCGGCAATGGCGCACCGTTCTACAATAACCCAATGAAAAAAACAATACTTCCGGCATTGGCCGCCATCCTTCCGCTCTGTGCCTTTGCCACTGAACCGAACATATACGCCTACGGTTTGAGCGGCGACAACGTCGGCACTACCGAATATGAGTTCGTATACTCTCTGAACACGCCGGCCACAAGCGTCGAAATCGTAATCTACAATGCTGACGGCTCGGTAGCAGGCACAATCCCGTCAACAGGCCTAAGCAAAGGCGAAAACAAGTTCACAGGCCAACTCCCCGAACTCGAAAAAGGCACATATGCCTGGGCTGTAAAAGCCACAGCCGAGGCCACCGAAGGCGGCGAATACGTTACGCCCGTCAACCAGAAGACCGTCATAGGCGCAGGCTCTGACCTTGATTGGGGCCGTATGCGCGGCATGTCGGTGAATATCAATCCCGAAACAGAGGCCTTCGGAACTGTTTACGGAACTTCAGGTGCCTACACTACCACGCAGCAAGCATCATATTGCGGAGCAGTCGCATGGTCTCCGCTTCTCGATGCCGCAGGCAAAGTGTACAAAGGCGATGTAGCATGGCCGGTACAGACTTCGCCCAACCCCTCGGCGCTCAACGACGCATTCGTCAGTCTCGACGGCAATCTGTATATATCCAACTGGACTGACGGGACAAGCGGAATATGGATGATGTACGGCAACGACCCGACAGCTCCTTTTCTCCAAGTCTTCGATGGCACTCGCGCAAGCAGCGGCCTTCTGAAAAATGCCGACGGCATAGAAATCGCCGGCTCTGTAGCCAGCGCATGCACTGTCGGCCAAGGCGAGGGTCTCGTTCTCTACACCTATGATGAAGATTGTCTCGGGGGGGGTGTAATGCGTTATAACATAGGCTCTTATCACACATCATGGGCTGAAGCACCGTCGAAAGTCATCGGCAAGACATTCGAGTTTGACGGCACAACCGTAACACTCAACGCCGGCGCCGGCGCACGCATACGTCCCGACAACAAAGGCGGAATATGGCTTGCCGTGAACATGGCTCCGAAAACATATCTGCTGCACTTCAATGCCGACGACGCGCTCGACTACTGCGACACTACATTGCCCCAAAGCATAACGGGTGCTCTTGCCGTAAGCGCCGACGGCTCTCTTTTGGCAATCTCGAGCGCAACAAGCGGTGCTTCGGAGTTCTCGTTCTTCGATATCACCTACGACGAAAACGGCAAGCCAAGCCTGAGCGAACGCACCTTTGCCGACGGCAGCAACAAAATGACATGCTACACCAACAACGTGCGCAACCTCGCCTTCGACTACGCCGACAACCTATATGCCGCAACACAGGGTAGCACCAAAACGGCAGGCCTGTCGATGTACGTGCTCCCCAAAACCGAAAACAGCACTACCGTCAAGGCAATCACGCCGCTCGTCCTTTCCGTTTCGACCGGCATCGACAACGCCATCGCCGAAACCGGCCTAAGCTACCGCGGAGACATCATAAGCTCAGGCAACGCTGCAACCCTATATAGCGCCTCCGGCACCATTGTAGCACAAGGCAAGCAAATTGACACGGCTGTTCTCGCACCGGGCATCTACATTGCCAAAGCCGATGGCAAGACAATAAAAATCATCAGATAATCAAACCTAATATTACCAACCAAATCAAAAAAACACCATGAAGAAGATTTTACTTCCGATGGCAGCAATGCTGCTGGGCGCCGGTTCTGCTTTCGCAGGCGCCAACGTGTATGCCTCAGGCCTCAAGGCCGAAAACGGCAAAATTAGTTTTATACTCAATGACGCAGCCGAAAAAGTCGTGCTCAACATCATCAAGGACGATGCCGTTGTCAAAAGCGTAGAACTCGGCGCAGGCGTCAAAGGCATCAACAGCATCGATATTCCCGAAGTGGACGTGGCCGACGGCAGCTACGCATGGTCGCTCACTGTTTCGGCCGCAACAATCACCGAACCGACCCTCTTCACAGAAGGCACAAACGAAACCATACAGCTAAGCTCCGGCAAAAGCATCTCTGCCGACACCAACCCTGCCAACACTACTTTCGGCACAATATATGTAAGCAGCCCGATGAAAGGCTCGCAGACCGGCGCTCGTGTTGCAGGCGGCATCTACGCTTTCAACGCCGCCCTCGAAGCCATCAACGAAGAGCCTTATACCGGCAGCATCGAATGGCCTGAAGCAAGCACTTCAAGCCCCATGGGTATCGACGTGGCTTCTAACGGCCAGGTATTCATCTGCGATTGGAGCGACGCCCACGGCGGCGCATGGGTTATGGACGGTGCAAATCCTACAGCCGCTTTCCAGCCCGTATTCGCTGAGGGAGAACGCAACGCAGATGGTCTTGTGACTATCGGGGGCGCCAACGTACACGGCTCGCTTCAGGACATCGCCGTCTACGGCGAAGGCGAAGCACGCATGCTATACACCGACGACGAAGACCTCAACAGCAACGCCGGCGAAGTATTCGCATATGCCATCGGCAACCTCGCCAAACCCTGGGACACTGCACCCACCGCATCGTGGGGCAACTGCGACGGCAAAATGGCAAACGCCAACCAGCGCATCGCCTCTGACCGTCGCGGCGGCGTATGGGCAAGCCAGTACCGCTGGCACGAAAGCGAAGCCAATCCGCAGCTCATGCACGTCAACGCACAAGGTGTGTGGGACTTCACAACAGGCGACATGTCGGTAGTCGTAGGCGGCAATCCCGTAGGTTCACTCGGCGTCAACGTCACCGGCACAATCCTTGCTGTCGGCGGCCATGACAACGGTCTTCAGATGAACGTCGCTTCCGTAACATTCGGAGAAGACGGCGTGCCGGCTCTCACCAAGCTCTACGAAATACCTTTCGGCACATACGGCAAACGCCCCTTCGACATCACCTTCGACGCCGCCGACAACATCTACGTCATCTTCAACAACGCCGACGCGACAGGCGGCATCGCCGGATGGGCGCTTCCCAAAGAAAAAAACGAGTTCACCACCCCGGCAATCGGCACCATCGCAATTGAAAAAGGTGCGGGCATCGACGCCGTCGACGCTGCCGACGCCATCACATTCGAAGCCGGTGTAATAAGCGCCGCCAACGCCGTTACCGTCTACAGCACAACCGGCGCCGTCGTTGCACAAGGCACCGAAATCAACACCAACGGCTGGGCCGCAGGCGTATATATCGTCCGCGCAGGCGCTGCCACCCTCAAAATAGCCAAATAAAAAAATCAGTATCGGGGCGCACCGTTTAAACCCACGGTGCGCCCTTTTCTAATCTTTCCTAAGAATATGACTCTCAAAAAACTCTGCCTGCTATCTATAATGCTTCTCGGCACGGCCACGGCACTGCCAGCCTGCGGCAACGACGAGCCTAATCCACAACCCGAAAAGCCCGTCAACCCCACGCCCGACGAACCGACGCCCGATGAACCCGACGAACCGGTAATCGTCAGCTATTCGATGCCCGACAAAGAAATACGCGGCGTATGGGTCGCCACCGTCGGGCGCATGGACTGGCCAAAAGCGAATATCGAATCCATCCAAAAAGAAGAATACACAAAATATCTCGACAAATTTGAAAAATACAACGTCAATGCCGTAATAATGCAGATACGCCCATGCGCCGACGCGTTCTACAACTCGCCTTACGAACCATGGAGCGAATATATAACAGGACGCCAAGGAGGCAATCCCGGCTACGACGTACTCGGATGGATGGTCGAAGAAACCCACCGTCGCGGCATGGAATTCCACGCATGGATGAACCCCTACCGCATATCGAACAGCGCAAGCGCATTCGCCTCCAACGGAGCGGCGAACCATCCTGCAAAACTTCACCCCGAATGGACGATGCGCTACGACAATCTGCTAATTTACCGTCCGGCACGTCCCGAAGTCAAGAAACTGCTGATAGATGTCGTCGATGACCTCATTACAAAGTACGATGTCGACGGCATACACTTCGATGACTACTTCTACCCCTACCCTTCTAAGACGGGCGTAATCGACGATGCCGAAGACTTCAAGACCTACGGTGCGGGATATGCCAACATAGGCGACTTCCGTCGTGGACAAGTCGATGAAGTTATAGAAAAAATCCACGAACTGCTCATAAGCAAGAAACCCGGTATCGTTTTCTCCATTTCGCCCTTCGGAATATGGCGCAACAAAGCCAGCGACCCGATGTACGGCTCCGACTCCAACGGCCTACAGAACTACGATGACCTCTACGCCGATGTCCGCAAATGGTGTCAGAACGGTTGGATAGACCTTGTCGTTCCTCAGCTATACAACTCGACTTCGAACATAGCCATGAACTTCACCAAGATGTGCTCATGGTGGAACACGAACTCTTTTCAGGCAAAACTCGCCATCGGCCACGCCCTCTACCGTTTCGGCGTTCCGGCCGAAGGCGCAGCCTATCAGAACCTCGACCAGCTCAGCGACCAGTTCCGCATATCGCGCGACAACGAAAACACCTGCGGTAGCTTCCTGTTCAATGCCACATGCTTCAACGAAAACAAAATAAACGTGCTCAGCCGCCTGGCCCAAGTCTACAAAGACAAAGCCCTCATCCCCGTTATCGGCAAGGAATCGGAAACAGCGCCGACTGCCGTATCCGACATTACCGTGACCGACGGTACTATTTCGTGGAAAGCACAACCCGAAGGCATCCGTTATGCAGTATACCGCGTGAAACCTTCGTCGGTCGAAGGCAAATGGTCGGCAAGCCTCGTCGGAACCACGGCGACAACCTCGTGGAGCACAACCACTTCCGGCTACAGCTACGCCATTTCGGCACTGAACCGCGACAACCGCGAAAGCGAACTCTCGCAACCCGTAAAAGTAGACTGACACATAGCTATCGCAAAGAAAGCTCCGACAGGCGCAAAGAGGATGTGTCAAAATTGACAATCCGCCAGCCCCACTTGGGGCAAACGCCACAGAGTGGCACAAACAGCAATAGGCCCGGGCTGCGCGCACCTACGGAGCGCGCAGCCCGGGTTTTTCGTGACCTCTCTCCAAAAGCACCCCGTAGGGCGTGCGATAATCCCGTTTCTACGCTTGTCGCACACCCCGTCCTTTTCTTAAAATAGCTTAATACACCCTCTCTTTCCCCACTTTTCCGAAAACGAATGCTATTTTTGCAAAACAAATCCGATACACAAAATCATGAAACAAACACTTCTTTTAGCCGCCATTGCATTGCTGCTTGCCTTATCAGCATCGGCGCGGACGCTGTCTGTCAGCTCACCCGACGGAAACATCACTATAGGCTTTTCGCTCGACAAAAAAGGAACGCCCTACTACACCGTCGAACGCGGCGGCAAAACAATCCTTGCGCCCTCGCGTCTCGGCCTCGTGCTCAAAGATGCGCCCGCTCTTACCGACGGATTTTCAATCAAATCGACATCCACAGACTCTTTCGACGAAACTTGGCAACCCGTATGGGGCGAAGAAGACGAAATCCGCAACAACTGCAACGAACTGCGCATAAACCTCAGACAAAAGAAACAGAAGACCATGCGCGACATCGCCGTCGTTTTCCGCGTCTTCAACGACGGCATAGGCTTTAGGTATGAATTTCCGCGACAAAAGTCCTTGGGCAATTTCACCATCATGGACGAGGTGACCGAGTTCGCGTTCACTGACAAACATACCTCATGGTCGATACCCTACAAGGCGCACTACTATGAAGGGATATACCGAGAATTGCCGCTCGACAGCATCGGAACGGCAAGCACTCCCGTCACAATCAAGACCGCCGACGGCCTGTCGATGGCTCTGCACGAAGCCAACCTTACCGACTACGCGTCGCTCAACGTAGATGCAAACCCCGGGTCACCCGTACTCAAAGCCCACCTGACCCCTTGGTCTACCGGCGAAAAAGTGTTCGTCACCGACGTGCGCACATCGCCTTGGCGTACACTCATAATAGCCGACAACGACGCCGAGCTGATGCTGTCGAGGCTGATGCTCAACCTAAACGAGCCGTGCCGAATCGAAGACACCTCTTGGATAAAACCGCAAAAATACATAGGCATATGGTGGTGCTACCACATGCGCACCCACACATGGCACGAAGGCGAGCGTCACGGAGCTACCACAGAACGCACCAAACGCTACATGGACTTTGCCGCACGCAATAACTTCGGCGGCGTACTGGTCGAAGGATGGAACCGCGACTGGAGCACCTACAATTTCTCGTTCACGACGCCCTACGACGATTTCGACATCAATGCCATAACGGCATACGGCAAAAACATAGGAGTGGACTTCATCGCCCATCACGAAACCGGCGGCCATGTGGCCAACTACGAAACACAGCTCGACAGCGCCTACCGCTATTGCAGCGACAAAGGCATACGCTACGTCAAGACGGGCTACAGCGCATGGGCAATTAAAGACCTTCTCGAGGGCAAGGAGCGGCACGGCAGCCAATTCGGAGTTCGGCACTTCAGAAAAGTTATCGAGATTGCAGCAAAATACGGGCAATGCATCGACAACCACGAACCAGCAATGCCCACAGGCCTGCAACGCACCTACCCCAACCTCATGACCCAGGAGGGCGTCAGAGGCCAGGAATGGGACGCATGGAACGCCGCAGGGGGCAATCCGCCGGAACATACCGTTACTCTGCCCTTCACTCGCGGACTGGCCGGCCCGATGGACTTTACTCCCGTCACTTTCAACTTTGAAAACCCGAGGATGCCGCAGACGCGCGTAAACACCACCTTGGCAAAACAGCTCGCCCTGTTCGTCATCCTCTACTCTCCCCTGCAGATGGCTTCTGACATCATCGAACACTACGAAGCCAATCCCGGACCTTTCCAATTTATAGTAGACTGCCCCACCGACTGGGCAAAGACCGTCTATCCCGAAGCCGAGATAGGCAAATACATAACCGTTGCCCGAAAGGCAAAAGACAGCTACACTTGGTTTGTTGCCGGAGCCACAGGAAAAGATGCCCGAAAGGCAACTGTCAACTTCTCCTTCCTTGACCCGGACGCAAAATACCTCGCCACCATCTACCGCGACGCCCCCGGCACCGACTGGGAGACAAACCCCACGCCCGTAGTCATCGAACAGCGCAAAATCGACTCCACTACCCTGCTCGAAATCGACGAAAGCCGTGGCGGCGGCTTTGCCATAAAAGTATCCAAACTTTATTAGGAACATAACAACGTTCCTAATAAAGTTCCTAATAAAATAGCAGGAGCTTGCCTTCGGCATACCCCTGATGGGCCAAACGCATACACATCAAAAAAAATGCCGGAAGCATAGCCCCTACACTACTAATTTTGACACACCTCCGCGCCCCATTTGGGGCAACAGCCACAGAGTGGCGTAAAAAGCAATAAACCCGGGCAAGCGCCCCATCGGTGGCGCGCGGTCCGGGTAAACCCGACCCTACAATCCGAAAGTGCTACAGCGTAGCGCGATAGTGGGGGGGGGTGAAACGGTTTGTCGCACCGCCGCGGCCATACAATCAATGCCCCTAATTTCAACTTGATCAAAAAAATTTTCGAAAAAAATTTGCGTAACTAAAAGCTTAGTTATACCTTTGCCGCATCAACTAAGTTTTTAGTTACGCTTATGAAACGGAAAACCGAAAAATATCCCAAGCTCACCGAGCGTGAGGCTGAAATCATGGGAATGCTGTGGGAACGCGGTCCGCTTTTCGTGCGCGAGATGCTCGAAAGCTATCCGGAGCCCAAACCGCACTTCAACACCGTATCGACAACAGTCCGCATACTCGAAGACAAAGGCTATGTCGGCCATGAAGCCGTCGGAGGCTCCCACCGCTATTTCGCCATAGCTGAGGCCTCGGATTTTGCCGGACGCTCATTGGCGCAAGTCATCAAAAGCTACTTCCGCGGCTCGGCGTCGGCCGCCGTCTCGGCTTTGGTCGAAGAAGAGCGCATATCGGTCGACGAGCTGCGCCAGATAATAGACATGGTCGAAAACAGCTCAAAAAGACAGGAACAATAGCCATGGGAACCTTCGCCGCCTACACATTTGCCGCCGGGCTGCTTCTTTTAGCCGGATATATCATATACAAATGGCTTCTCGCAGCCGAGAACCAGCCGCGCTTCAACCGATGCCTGCTTCTGTCACTGTATCTCACCGCCTTCACGCTATACCCGGCCATAAAAGCCATCAACGACATCCCGACATCTAAAGTGGCAATAGCCGATGCCGCCCTGCCGCAACTCCTCTCGGTGACTTTCACAGCAAAAGCCGCACCGGCATGGCCGACAATAGTTCTATGGGTATATATCGTAGGTATGGCCGTCACATTAGCATGGACTTTAAGCACGCTTGTGCGCCTCATCAGGCTTGTCGCCAGGGGCAAACGCAGCCGACACGACGGATATACCATCGTCAGGCTCGACAACGACCGTCTCGCACCCTTCAGCTGGGGGCATTACATAGTGCTCAACAGCTCCGGAAACGCCGGGGAAGACGCAATGATACTGCGGCACGAAGTAGCCCACATCGAAGCCGGACACTTCATCGACCTTCTGCTCGCTCAGGCAGTGTGCATAATATTATGGTATAACCCGGCATCGTGGCTTATGCTCGCCGAGCTGAAAGCCGTACACGAATACGAAGCCGACGAAAAAGTGCTCTCTTCCGGCACAAACGCACAACAATATCAACTTCTATTAATAAAAAAGGCTGTCGGCTCAAGATTTCCGTCACTCGCCAACAGCCTCAATCACAGTAAACTTAAAAAACGTATCACTATGATGTACAATCAAAAGACATCTCCGGCGCGCCGTCTGCGCGCCATCGCCATCGTGCCGGCTCTTGCCGCGGCACTGGCAGTCGTAAACATGCCCGCCGTTTCATCGGCAATGGACACCGCATCGGCATCCAAGCTTATTCAGACATCTGTTTCTGAGGCCAAAGGTACAAACTTTTCGGCCGATACGCAAACAACGCAAGCGGCAGAAACAAAAAAACAGCCCGAAAACACTGCATCGGGCACTGCTCCCGAGGCCATGCCCGAATTTCCCGGCGGAGAGAAAAGCCTGATGGCATATCTGATGGAAAATGTCAGATACCCCGAAAGCGCACAGAAAGCCAACATCGAAGGCCTTGTCGTAGTAAGCTTTGTTGTCGGAGCCGACGGCGAAGTCAAAGAACCGTCGATAATAAAAAGCGCCGGCACAGCATTAGACAGGGAAGCCGTACGCGTAGTCATGGCCATGCCCAAATGGACGCCCGGCCGCAGCAAGGGCAAAGCCGTCGATGTGCAGTATTCGCTGCCCGTAAACTTCAGAATACCCAAAAAGGAAACAAAAGACAAGACCACGACAATGACAAACAACACCTTTGTCATAAAAGGCAATAAGGCCATCGAGGCCACGAGTGACACCGTAGTGTGCCTCAGCTATTACGTCGACGGCAAAAAAGTCGAGGCTGACGGTCCGCTGCCTACCGTCTTTGTCAATGGCGAGCTATGGACACAACCGTTGAACTCCATCAAGACCTCCGACATCGAAAAGATTGAAATCCGCAAAGACCTGCCGGAATATCCCAACGGAGCATTGTATATAACATTGAAATAGGCGCACTCGTCATAAGTAGCTAATAGCCTGTTCTATCTGCATTTACCGCACAGACTGCCATCAGACGCGACAGACTGGATGTTAAAAACAGAATTTTTTTACAAAAAAATATTCGCAATTCGTTTGTCATATCCGAAATAAGCACTACCTTTGTAGCGTTTTTGAAGCAAACAATTGTTTTATTACTTAATCAAAACGAAAATGAAAAAGTTAGTTTTAATGCTTGCTGTTGTATTCAGCATGTCGTTCTTCGCTTGCGGTAACAAAGAGCAGGCTGCCGAAACTGAAGTTGCTGAAGCTCCCGTAGAAGAAGTAGCACCCGTAGCTGAAGAAGTTACCGTTGCCGTTGACAGCCTCAACGACTCTACCGCTGTTGTAGAAGCTACCGAAGCTGTTGCTGCCGTTGCAGAATAATTTCTGACACCTGCACATTCGGCTCTCACTTTTACAGCGAGCACTTTAAACCGAAAATTCCAAGAGGTCATCCGCTCAAGCGGACGACCTCTTTCTTTTCGTTGGCCTACCTCGAGGCCACTGAAATACCGCAAGCCTCGAACTGCGCTATGTCAGAACGGCGAATGCCGGACCGCAGCAAAGGCACCGCTTCGTTATAGTCATTGAGATAGAGACGCTCCGGCTCCCGATAGTTTTTTTCGGTCAAAGCTGCCTCTGAATTGTAGTAGGGTGTAGATATCCCGGCAAGCGAAAGCAGGGTATGGAATGCCGAGCGGCTCGACGATACATTCTTGCCCGAATTCTTCGAGGCCGCCACATATTTTTCGGGATAACGGGAGCGGTAGGCATCAGACATCCAAACTATAAAAGGTACGTGTAGCTGCCAATAGGTGGGCGTAGGCGACGCATGAAGAAAACGGCGACGGCCGTCATCAAAAATATCCTCGCCATGGTCGGCAAGATATACGACTGCGGCAGGGCATCCGGCGCTTTCAACCGTAGCAATGACGCTGTCTACAACCGCATCGGTATATAGTATGGAGTTGTCGTAGGCATCGAGCAGCTCTCGGCGGTTGGCTGCATCGGCCTCCACCTCGCTACCGACACCTAAAACGGCAAATTCCGCAGGATAGCGTTCTTTATAGTTGAAATGCGAACCATAGGTATGGAGCACTACGAATAATCGGTCGCCACCGGCCTTGTTTACAGCTTTTTCAAGATATCGACACAGCTCCATGTCGTGATGCGAGCCTCCGCCATCGGCAAGAAAGACGGTCTCATCGGCACGTTCACCCATAAAATCTATAAGCGAACCGTTGCGCGGCTGGTTTGAAAACCATGCCGTCCTATATCCGGCTTCAGAAAAAGCATCGATTACACTTCGGCAGACATATATAGAATCACCGAAGCAACGGCTGTCGAGGTGCGTCAGCAGCAAAGGCACGCTCTTATGCGTGGTGTTGCTCTCGGTGAGAGCCTTGGTGCAAGACAGAAGTCCTTGACGCGCACATAGTTTCGGACTTGTCCGACGCCCGTATCCGTTCAGCTGCCAGTTGCCGGCGCGCGAAGTCTCGCCTATGACAAGCACATATATCTCCTTCCCTGTATCTGCATGCAGGCTATGCGCCCCGAAATTAAATGCTTCCGAGGTCTTCGGATAAGCATCCGAAGACTCTGTGCGACGTACCGCCTCAATGATATTACCTACGGCATTAGCCGGGAAGAGCGTACGTAACGCCGCCCCAAAACCTCTTTCCGATGCTGAAACGGAAAACAGTACCACTCCGCATGCAGCGAGCGCTCCTCCGCACGACAAAGCCCTGCGACGGGTAGGCAGACTCAAACGCGAACCTCTTACAAGAGCATATACAGCCAATGCAAGGGGCGGCAGATAAAGAAGACAGACAAAACCTATGGCATACAGGAGATTGCCAAGCAACTCGGCAGCCTCGCCCGAATTGGTTGTAGCCACATTGAGAAACATATCGACAGCTATCAGCGATTCTCCATAAAGAAACAGCAGCACTATCTGAAAGGCACACAAAGCCATCAAAGGCACAAGGCAGAGCGCCACCCAGGCATTTTTGCGGCAGGAGGCAAGGAGCAGCACATACACACCGGCCGGAAGGGCCACATTCACAAGCCGGTCCAACATAGTATAGTGCCGCTCGGTGATGTCAAGAGCCACATTGGGAACAAGCAACACCAGCGGAAGCACCCATAGCAATATGGATGCCGTCAAAGCCGAACGCTCACCGATATGTATATCAGAACGCTTCATTGATGCTGAATATAAATCCTGTCTGATGACGCCCGAAACCAAGGTCGAGGCGCACATTGACCCGTTTTTTGAACTCCCAACGATAACCTATACCGTAGTTCGGCAACACCTTGCCCCAGCGCAAGGCAGAAAACTTAGGAAAAACAGTTCCGGCTCCGACCCACACCGCAATACCGTTGCGGCGCCACACATGCTGGCGCAGTTCGAGGCATACGTCGATTTCCGACTTGTCGCGGTAGCGGCCTTCGAAATAGCCACGCATGTTGTCGCTTCCGCCGAGCGTCGACAGCAGTCCCCACGGCGTATTGCCGTAAGTGATGCGCGAGTGCAGCTGAAAGGCCAAGGTGGCACCACGCCAGGCCTTATGATAAAAGGCGAAGGTAAGTTCGGTGAGCGAGAACGCATACCTGTTGAACAAGAAACGTGGATTGAATCGTTGGTCGAGGCGCGCAAAGACACCGCGCGAGGCATTGGTGAGAAAATCGCGGTTGTCGTACTGGAGCGTAAGACCGACTCCCACGTTGAAAGTGCGGTCATATTCGCCCTCCCAAAGCCATGGTTTCTCGAAATGGCGTCCGTTGATATAGTCGAAAGTCGCAAAAGGCCCTATATACAAGGCATCGGCGATACGCCACACTATGCTGGCTTCGGCCTGCGAGTTAAGATACTTGTAGCCCGATTCGTTATCGTCGTTGACATTATTGTCGTAGCCTATGCCCCAGAACTTGGTTTTGACCGACGAAAAATTAACGTCGTAATGGATTCTGGCACGGTCGCGAGGCATTATGTGCGTGCCCTTCACGCCAAGTTTGAAAAACATGCTCGTGGTAGCGTCGGCATATACGGCGACATCCGAGGGCGGCGTCACCGTATCAGCCATATTGGTGCGGTAAAGCCCTGCGGCAACGAGACCTATTCCGAATTTGGTGTCGGTCGAATAATGCGGCCCCCCTATAATGCTGAAATCGAAAGGCTTGTTCTTTTTTGGTTTGTTGGAGTCGTCGAAATAATCAATAATCCGTGATATAAGGCCCTTACGAGGCTCTACATTTTTTATAGTGCCAAATCCGGCGGTATCGACGACAGCATCCGCTGCGACAGGCATAGTGTCGGCAGCAATATCGGCAGGCGCTTCCAATCTTTCCGCCGGCAGCATCATTCGGCAAGAGTCTTGTGCTAAGACTCCCGAGACCGAAAGGACTATGGCAGATATTATCAGCGTAATGTGTCGCATAGAGGTGATGTTTTGTAGAATTAACAAAAAAAGGCTAACTTTGTTAGGACGAAAAAAATAAACAGGCCATTCCGACCAATAAGAGCGCATTTAACGATAATGGAAACTATCGACAAACCTACCGCACATCTGCTCGCCGAGCTGCTCGAAGCCTACGGCATCAGCAGGGTAATAGTCTCGCCGGGGTCGCGGTGCGCACCTCTTTCGGTAGTGCTCGCGCGTTCGGAGCGCTTCAGTCTCACTTGCGTCATCGACGAACGGACTGCCGCATTCGTCGGCTTGGGTATGGCTCTCTCCACCGGCGAACCCGTAGCGCTCGTATGCACCTCCGGCTCTGCAGTGCTCAACTATGCTCCGGCACTGGCCGAGGCATACTACAGACGAGTGCCGCTTATTGCCATATCGGCCGACAGACCGGCCGATATGCTCGACCAGCGTGACAGTCAGACAATACGACAGGCGCATGCCCTCGACGCTGTGGTGCGCAAGTCGGTCGACATAGCCGACATGCGGTCGGAACGCCACCTCAGATATGCCAACCGCATCATCAACGACGCCCTGTCGGCAGCCACAGGCCGCATTCCGGGACCGGTGCACATCAATATGCAGTTCGACGTTCCGCTGACTCCCGTGTGCCCCGACAAACCTATGACTTTCGCACATAGGATAAACCGGCCTGCGGCGACGGCCAAAGGCTCTTGCACAGAGTTGGTAAAGTCTCTGTTCCCCGACAAAAACGCAAAAGTAATGATTGTGGCAGGAGATATGCACCCCTGCGACAAACTACGCCAAAGCCTGTCGCCCGCAAATGCCATGGAGCGATTTGCGATAATGGCCGAGGCTCAGGCAAACCTGCCGTGGGGACAGACATTCTCAAGCTTTCCCGACGACTGCTCCGCCCTGCCCGAGCCCGATTTCGTGCTCAGCATAGGCGGAAGCCTGGTTTCGGCCCGGCTGAAAAAATATCTGCGTTCGTGCCGCGGCACTCGCCACATTTCGCTCGGTGCCGACGACAACATCGTCGATACATTCGGTCTGCTCACCGACACTATCGACTGTGATACTGCCGAGTTCTTTTCGGCCTTTGCCGCACATGTCGATGGCGACCCCGGCTTTGCCGCGCAGTGGTACAGTGCCACCCGGCAGAACAAGCCGTCTGGGGCAAGTGTGGCCGCACTTATAAGGCATATCGCCGACGCGATGCCCGATGCCGACTTCCATTTCAGCAACGGCTCTGCAATACGTTACGCCCAACTCGCAAGCTTCGACGGCAAGCACCGCATCGACTGCAACCGAGGCGTAAGCGGCATAGAAGGAGCTACGTCGACGGCCATCGGAGCCGCAATGGCATCCGGGCACCCCACCGTGCTTGTTAGCGGCGACATGAGTGCGGCCTACGACATCGGAGCCCTTTCAGTCGAAGGCATACCGACATCGTTCAGGATGGTGGTGCTCGACAACGGCGGCGGCGACATTTTCCGAGCCGTGGCAACCACACGTGAGCTGCCCGAACGCGAGTTATATTTTACGACTCCACCACGGCTTCCGCTCCGCGAGCTGGCAAAAGGATACGGTTTCAGATACTACGAGACAACTCTCGAACACCCCGATATATCCGATTTTCTAACCGACAGCGACGCCCCTGCAATACTATGCGTAAAAGTGCCGGCAGGCGACGCCAAATCACTTATATAACACTTCATACAAATATGAACGGACAACAGCCCCGACAGTGGAAAACAATAAAAGAATACACCGACATCCTCTTCGGTTTCTATGAAGGCATAGCCAAAATCACCATCAACCGCCCCGAGGTGTACAACGCCTTCCGGCCTCAGACAAACGCCGAAATACTCGACGCCCTTGCATACTGCCGCGACACCCCCGAAGTACGCGTGGTAGTGCTCACCGGCGCCGGCGACAAAGCATTCTGCTCCGGCGGCGACCAGCACTACAAATCGCGCGGAGGCTACCGCGACAGCGACGGCACACCACGCCTCAACGTGCTCGACATCCACAAAGCCATCCGCTCGCTCGTGAAACCCGTCATAGCCATGGTAAACGGCTACGCCATCGGCGGCGGCAACGTGCTCCAGGTGGTCTGCGACCTTAGCATCGCATCCGAAAATGCCCGGTTCGGCCAGACCGGGCCGAAAGTAGGCAGCTTCGACGCCGGCTTCGGCTCATCGTACCTCGCACGCTGCGTAGGGCAGAAAAAAGCACGTGAAATATGGTTTCTGTGCCGACAATACACCGCGCAGGAAGCTCTCGAAATGGGAATGGTAAACAAAGTCGTACCTCTCGAAAAGCTCGAAGACGAAGTCGTGGACTGGTGCCGGACAATCATAAAACGCAGCCCATTTGCCATACGCATGGTGAAACGCGCCCTCAACGCCGAACTCGACGGCCAGCACGGACTGATGGAATTCGCGGGCGACGCCACACTGATGTACTACCTCATGGACGAAGCTCAGGAAGGCGCTCAGGCATTTTTGGAGAAACGCGACCCCGATTTCGACCAATTTCCACAATTCCCGGGCTAACAAACGCCTTGTCTGATTTGTTTAAAAGAGAAAACATCACCACATTATGGAAGCACCACGCCCACTGATACTCATAACCAACGACGACAGCGTCGACGCCCCCGGCATACACCACCTTGCCGACTGCGTACGCTCTCTCGGCGATGTCTATATAGTCGCACCGGCACATCCGCACTCGGGGCAATCAGCCGCACTGACCGTCAACGCGCCTCTGAGAATTACCGAACTGCCGTCCGAAAAAGACGGCATACGCCTTTTTACCGTCAACGGCACGCCCGTCGATTGCATTAAACTCGCACTCCACACAATAGTTCCGCGCAAACCCGACGTAGTATTCTCGGGCATCAACCACGGCTCAAACTCAGCCGTAAACGTAACTTATTCAGGCACAATGGGTGCCGTAATAGAAGCCTGTATGCAAGGCATACCTGCCGTGGGCTTCTCGCTGCTGCACCACTCCATGAAAGCCGACTTCACATTCTCAACAGCTTTCGTGGCGAACATCGCCGCCGACGTACTTGCAAACGGACTGCCGGCCGGAATATGCCTTAACGTAAACATCCCGGCTCGCGTCATGCCCGAAGGAATAAAAGTATGCCGCGCCGCACGAGGCCACTGGAGCGACGAGTACAAACGCTATCTCGACCCTCACGGCGTTCCGTTCTATTGGCTCACCGGCCGTTTCATCAACGACGAACCCGACGCCGAAGACACCGACGAATACTGGCTCAACTGTCGCTATGTCAGCGTTGTACCGACACTTGTCGACCAAACAGCCGCCGATGCCCTCAAAGCACTCGCATCACGCTTCGACAACTGACGGCGATAATTACCGATAATAAAAAACAGGGAGAGAAAACGGCGCCCGGCGCGGCCGTTTTCTCTCCCTGCTTGTGTGTGTACGCATTGTCGGGCCGGCTCTTGGTCCGGCGGCACGGCTGAAACAGAAAAACAAAAGAGGTGAAGGAACAAAAATTGGGGGACAGGAGAACTCTTTTTGACGCTGTAAGGACTTTAAGGTTTTTAAGGTCTCTAAA
>CAJTXL010000034.1 GCA_910583525.1 uncultured Muribaculaceae bacterium
TAGGTAACCGCCCCCTCTGAAGCCCCGAAGGCAACGCCTCCGGGGCTTCCTTTTTATATAAGGCCCACACTCTGACATGTCCGACCGGTCTGAAAATTTAGAATTAATAAACCCGGACCAATAAGTCCGGGTTGTATTTTGCATTATGCTCGTTTGGGCTTATTCTGCAGTCTCGGGTGCCTTTGTAAGGGTGATGTATTGTTCGGCAGAGTTTGTGTTGAGGCGAAGGGTAGAGTCGTTGGTGAACTCTGTTACGGTTACATTGGGTAGTATTTGCCGTATAAGGTCTTCTACCTGCATGTTTTCACATGCCATTTCTGTCATTAGCGATGCACCCCATTTGATAGAATCACCGGCTGTGGTGTAGTCGCCCTGAATGGTATTGCAGTTTGTCTGAACCATGTATTGGCCGTCGTTGAACAGTATGTATTGAGGTGTTTCCGGGGTGATTTCAGACGGTTTGGCCGAAGTGGAGTCGTTCAGCACCACGTTTTCTATGAGCCATTTTCCTGAAATGTTTTTTGTTTCTACGGTAGTATCGCTTGTAGCGGTCTCCGAAGCCTTGTTTTCTTTTGAAGCGCAGGCCGATAGCACGATTGCAGCGATGGCTGCGAAGGGTAAGATTTTATTCATATTGTTGTTGTTTTGTTTTTCGGATGCAAAGGTAGTCAATGCCGGACAAACATTGGAGCTCCTGACACAAAAAAGATATCGTGAGGTGTAATAATTATGCAAAATATGCGTCTTATCTATATCATGCGAAGTACCGACGAAAGAGAGGAGCGTTTCCTTGCCGTTGCCGACCGCTATAAAGAGGTGGTTGCAAAGGTCTGTTGGGTCTATGCGTCGACGTCGGCAAATTTTGAAGACTTATATCAGGAAGTCCTTGTCAATATTTGGCAGGGTCTTGACAGCTTCCGAGGAGAAGCTAAGATGTCGACGTGGATATACCGCACGGCAATCAATACTTGCATAACCTGGCACCGGCGCAACGGACGTCATGGCGGCGCCACGACAGTGCGTCTTGATGATGTACTTTGCGAGCCTGTAGATGACAGCGGCCATTACGACCTTGAAGGTTACAGAGAGCTTTATGCTCTTATTTCGCGTCTCGGGTCTATCGACAAGGCTCTTGTCACGCTATGGCTCGACGGCCATTCTTATGATGAAATCGCTTCTATAATGGGTATTTCGGTGTCTAATGTCGGTGTGAGGTTTTATCGCATCAAGGAAAAATTGTCTAAAATGGCAAATACCTAAAAAACACGAGCTATGGATTTAGAAGGACTTAAAGATAAGTGGCAACGTATCGCCGTGAAGACCGATGCGCTTGAAGACGATAACCGTCGTCTGGCGCAGGAACTTGCAAGCGGACGCATACGTACTGCCCAGCGTTCGTTGGTCGATTTTTATATAAAGGCCGGAATCATAGGCCTGTGTGTGGTGGCTTTGTCTCCAATGATTGTCACCGTGCTCGAATTTCCGATATGGGTCGCCGTGGTTTATGGCGTATTCGGCCTGATTATGGCTATTCTCAATTTTTGTTTTTCGCGGCGTATAGCCCGTACTTCCTATATTTCGCTTCCTGTTGTAGAGGCTCTTTCTCTTGCTGTTGTTCTGCGCAAAAAGCAGAAACAGCTTCGAGCCATCGGCATTTCGTTTGGGCTTGTCGTGCTGTTGTCTCTTGCTGTGCCGGCATTTGATGTCTCGAACGATGCCGTGTATATAGGTTTTCTGTCAGGCCTTGCAATCGGAATACCGCTTGCGATTGTCAAGAACCGCAGGGCTACACGTTTGGCCCGTAAATTGCAGGAAGAGCTTGGCCGCGTTGGCGACTCTGACTGATAGAGTCCAATCCCTTATTTTCGCCGTCTGCGGATTATTCCGTGTTTGTCGGCAATGACAAAATCGACAGGGATGTCGTGCTCGTCGGCGTCGATTTCGTCATCGAGCAGTTGGAAGTCATAGCAGACACCTATAGTAATGGCCTTTGCCCGAGCCAAAAGGCGGTCGTAATATCCTTTTCCTCTTCCGACACGGTTGCCGAATCGGTCATAAGCCACTGCCGGAACTATTATGAGGTCTATGTTGGCGATATCGGTGGTGTCGTCGCCATCGGGTTCTTCAATCCGAAATGCTCCAAGATGAGTGTGTGTCCGGCTGTACGGAAGTATTTCGAGGTCGAGACCGTTGACTCTCGGAAGAAAAAATTGTTTTCGCGCTTCCCACTCTCCGAGGAACTCGTGCGTTGACAGTTCGTCGGGCAGCGAGTGGTATACAAGCACTTTTTCGGCAAGTGTGAACGCGGCCATGGAGCACAGCGTATCGAATACGCGTTTTGCAGCGCCGATTCGTTCGTCGTTGTCGAGCATTGCTTTGCGTGCCCTTACTTGTGCGCGGATGTCGTCTTTGTTCATTATGGATATTGTCAATCAATGGTCTGATAGTGGAAAGTCGGCGCCGCCGTTACGGATTTGGCTTGCGGCTTCAAGTACTACAGGGTCGGTGGCATTGGCTATTTCAAAATAGCCGTCCATCCCGACGATGTCGCGTGCTATCAGAGCTTTCAGTTGATTAACAATCAATGGCGCGGAAATGTTGATGTAATACCACCTCGGGGCTATTCCTCCTTTCGAGTTCGCGTAGTTGACGAACGATTGCAGCAGAACCTGGTCGGATGGCAGAAGCGTGAGCAGCTCTCGGGTATCGCGGCTTTCGGTCAGCCGTTCGCGGTTCAGGTCGGCGTACTCGTAGGCGAATTTCCTCAGCAGGCCGGCGTTGGCTACTTTGATGTAATATGATGTGACGCCGCTTGTGTCAGACGGCACGAACACGTCGGGCACTATGCCGCCACCGCCGTAGACAGGGCGCCCGTTCCTGGTGTGGAAAATAAGCGTTGAGTCGACTTTGAGACTGTCGGCGCTGAATATCTCGCCACGGTCGTAGCGGTCGAATATCTCGGTCTGATATTCGCCGTTGTGCCCAGGTTTGTAATTTTTCTGTATGCAACGTCCCGACGGAGTGTAATATCGCTGTACGGTGAGTCTGAATTCGCTTGAATCGGGCAACTCAAAACCACGCTGCACGAGTCCTTTGCCGAATGTGCGTCGGCCTACAATAAGTGCTCTGTCATTGTCCTGTAGCGCTCCGGCGAGGATTTCGCTTGATGATGCCGAGAACTCGTCGACGAGTATCGCCAACCGGGCATCTCTGAAAGCGCCTGTACCGTCGGAGAAGATAATGCTGTGGTCGGCGCGTGTGCGGCCCTTTGTCATTACTATTATGCTTTCAGGGTCGAGGAACTCGTTTGCGACAAGTACGGCAGGATTCATATATCCGCCAACATTGCCGCGCAGGTCAATTATAAAAGCCTTTGCGCCGTCGTAGCGGAGCTGTGCGAGTGTGGATAAGAATTCGGGGTATGTGTTTTCGGAGAATTTACTGAGCCTTATATACCCGATTGAGTCGTTGAGAATATACGATGCGTCGATTGGCGAAACCGGCACTTCAGCCCGGATAAGGTCGAAAGACAGCGGCTTGGGAGTGTTGTTGCGTTTTACTTTGACAGACACTTTGGTGTCTTTGGGTCCTCTTAGCATACTGAAAACCTTATCGGTCGACACCTCTGTGCCGGCAATATTGGTGCCGTCAACCTCGATTATTCGGTCGCCGGGCTGCATGCCTGCGTTTTCAGCGGCTCCGCCGGCAATCACTTCGAGTACATACAGGGTGTCGTTCATCATCTGGAACTGTATTCCGATGCCATAGAAAGAACCTTCGAGGTCGCGGTTTGCCACCATGCGGTCGGCAGCAGCTATATACGAAGAATGGGGGTCGAGGTTCGACAAAAGCTCCGGTATCGCAAGTTCTACGAGGCTGTCAAAATTAACAGGGTCGACGTAGCTTTGACCTATTATGTCGAATACGAGGTCGAGTTTCTGCCTTGCGGTGGCGTTATGGTCATAACGTGCGAAGCCATAACCGAGCCAGATGCCACCTACTAAAAATACGGCCGCCGCCACGGGTAGCCATAGCATGTATTTTCTGTCTTTTGACATTTTTATTCTTGTTTATCCGACGAGATGTCTCCTATATGTACACATTCCACTCCGGCTCTACGTAGCAGGTCTATGCCGTCGCTGAGACGGTATAGGTCGTTGAACACTACACGCCTTATGCCTGCCTGGATAATCAGCTTTGAGCATTCGAGACATGGCGACGCAGTAATATACAAAGTTGAGCCTTCGCTTGAGTTGTTGCTCCGGGCTACTTTTGTTATGGCATTTGCTTCGGCGTGTAGAACGTACGGTTTGGTAATTCCGTCGGCAGTTTCGCACACATTCTCGAAACCGGCGGGAGTGCCGTTGAAGCCGTCGGATATTATCATCTTATCCTTTACGAGTATGGCTCCGACTTTGCGCCGTTGGCAATATGAGTTTTCTGCCCATATCGAAGCCATGCGTAGGTAGCGCTTGTCAAGTGTTTCCTGTTTGTCGCTGTTGTTCATACTTTATGTCTAAGTTGAGGCAAAGATACGAATAAGTCGAGTGCAAATGCAAATTTATTTGCAATCTGCCGAGCGAAAGTATCTAAATTGCCAAAGTCTTGATATAGCTAAAACGTAATTTGTCGTTCTTTAAACGTCTTTGCCATTTCTGCGAGCTGTTCGCGGCTGAGCCTTGGTTCTGCAAAAACTTTGTCGAGCAGCTTCTCGGTGACTTTAGCAATGCTTTTGGGGTCGCTGTTCCCGATTATCCGTGATATCCGGGAAGGCTTTATGGGGAGTTTGTAGCCGAACATTGCTTCGCCGGACTTTATGAGCGCGGCCGAGCGCAGCGCAATTTCTTTGGTTTGTTGCGGCATGCAATGTTCTTGGGCGTAAGCTCTGTTGTCGGCGTTTATAAGTGAGAGCAAAGATTCGAAACGTTTGCGTACTCTGCACTTATATTGTAGGCGTCTGAGGGCTTCGTCGCTCATTGCTTCGGCGTTGGCGCCCCATGATTTCGCTGCTTCGTGGTTGGCGCATAGAAAAATTACCTTGTCGATGAACGGTGTGCGGCAGCGCAATCTCGACAAGGCCTTGGCGATTATGCCTTTGCACCGTCGGTCGTGCCGTGGAAAACGTATGGCGCCGTTTTTATCCACCGTCCGTGATATTGTTTTGCCGATATCATGCAGCAAGGCCGCCATCCGCAGTACGGGAGTACCCGGTACACCTTCGACGGTGGCGATAGTATGCTGCCATACGGTGCCGAAGTGGTAGTCCGACTGTGTCATGTCGAAAGTCGGTGCAAGCTCGGGTATTATGATTTGCATTGCACCTACGTGTCTTAGCAAGTCGAGGGCGAATGCAGGCCGTGCCCCTGTGAGTATTTTCTCGAATTCTCCGTAGAGTCGCTCCGGCGATATGATTTCAAGACGGTGGCTGTGGCGTGTCATGGCGTCGACGGTCGCATCGTCGAGCTGCCATCCGTATTTTGCTGCGAAGCGTATGGCACGCAATATACGCACGGGGTCGTCGTCGAAAGTGGCGTCAGGCTCCATCGGAGTGCGTATGCGATGTGCTTTGATGTCGCTTATGCCGCAGCCGGTGATGTCGAGTATTTCGCCTGTGCTTATGTCGTGATACAGAGAGTTGATTGTAAGGTCGCGCCTCAGACAATCGTCTTCAATAGGGCCGAATGCCACCGACGGATTACGGGTCGTGCGGTCGGTATATTTTTCGCGGCGAGTCTGTACAAGTTCGAGTTCATCTTTCGGGAATGCTTTCAGATGAAGCCTTGCCGTGCCATATTTGCGGAAATAAATCGGTTCGCCTATCGTAAGCTTTTTCTTTCTGAGCCATTCGGCCAAAGCGACGCCTCCGTCGGGCAGCGACACTGCCAAATCGATGTCGTTTATAGGCTCGCCCATAAGCATGTCGCGGCAGCATCCGCCGACGGTATATACGTGTCCTTCCCACGGAGTACCTTCAAGAAGGTGCCGCAGGAAGGAGCATATTTCATTGTAGTGTTCAGTTGTCATCCGGCTTATTTGGCGGTGTCCGGCTCAAGGAGCTGTCCGGCGCCGGCTTTTAGCAGATGTGTCACAATTTTGGCCTGGTCGGTGTCGTAGTCGACAATGATTTCATCGCCGGCCTCGGCTGTAGAGGAGAGCAGCAACTCGGCCAATTCGTCTTCGAGATATTTCTGTATGGCGCGTTTCAGCGGACGGGCTCCGAACTGTACGTCGCAGCCTTTCGACGCTATGAAGTTTTTTGCTTCGTCGCTGAGGGTGATGGTATATCCCATAGCGCCGAGACGTTTGTAGAAACCGGCGAGTTCGATGTCGATGATTTTGAAAATCGCGTCACGGTCGAGGGTGTCGAATATCACCACATCGTCGATTCGGTTCAGAAACTCAGGAGAGAACGCTTTGTTGAGCGCTTTTGAGAGTACACCGTGCGAGTAGTCGCGGTCGACTTCGCGTGTGTTGAAACCTACGCCCGACCCGAACTCTTTCAGTTGCCGGGTGCCGACATTCGAGGTCATTATTATTATGGTGTTCTTGAAGTCGATGCGCCGGCCGAGGCTGTCGGTGAGACGCCCTTCGTCCATCACCTGCAGCAGCAGGTTGAACACGTCGGGGTGTGCCTTTTCGATTTCGTCGAGCAACACAACCGAATACGGGTGGCGCCTTACGCGTTCGGTGAGCTGACCGCCTTCTTCATAGCCGACATATCCCGGAGGTGCGCCGATTAACCTCGACACGCTGAATTTTTCCATATATTCGCTCATGTCGATGCGTATGAGGGTGTCGGCGCTGTCGAACAGATATTCGGCGAGTTTTTTCGCCAGATGTGTTTTGCCTACGCCGGTAGGGCCGAGGAACATGAAAGTGCCGATTGGCTTGTTGGGGTCTTTCAGTCCGAGACGGTTGCGTTGTATGGCTTTTACAATTTTGTCGATAGCGTTGTCTTGTCCGATTATGGCGCGGCGGAGAGTCGGCGCCATCTCAAGGAGACGCAGTCCTTCGGCCTGCGCAATCCGCTGTACGGGCACGCCCGTCATCATTGCGACCACTTCTGCAACTTTGTCGGCATCGACGGTCTCGCGGTTTGCTTCCATCTGCTTCTCCCAGTCTTTGCGTGCTTTTTCAAGTTCGGCGTTCAATCGGGCGGCTTCGTCGCGCAGGCGTGTTGCCTCGGCAAAATCGTGGCGTTGCGCTGCTGCGGTTTTGGCCTCCTGTGTCGATGCAAGTTCTGTTTCAAGTTCTTCGATGCCGGTCGGAACTGAGATGTTCGATATGCGTACCCTTGAGCCGGCTTCGTCGAGAGCGTCGATGGCCTTGTCCGGGAAATTTCGGTCGGAGATATACCTGTCGGTAAGCTTTACGCATGCGTCGAGAGCCTCCGGAGTGTATGTCACTCCATGATGGGCTTCATATTTCGGTTTGATGTTGTTCAGTATGACAAGAGTCTCTTCGGCAGTGGTCGGCTCTACCATCACTTTTTGGAAACGACGCTCGAGGGCTCCGTCCTTTTCGATGTTTACGCGGTATTCGTCGAGTGTCGTGGCACCGATACATTGTATTTCGCCACGGGCCAATGCCGGTTTGAGCATGTTGGCCGCGTCCATCGAGCCTGAAGCGTTGCCGGCGCCCACTATCGTGTGGATTTCGTCGATGAAAAGAATCACGTCGGTGTTCTTGGTGAGCTCGTTGAGTATGGCTTTGATGCGCTCTTCGAATTCACCCCGGTATTTGGTCCCGGCGACTATCGAAGCCATGTCGAGCGACACGACGCGCTTGTCGAACAGTGTCCGCGAAACTTTGCGCTGCGTTATGCGCAGCGCCAGGCCCTCTACGATGGCCGATTTGCCTACACCCGGTTCGCCGATGAGCACGGGGTTGTTTTTTTTGCGCCGGCTCAGGATTTGAGCGAGGCGTTCGATTTCTGTTTCACGTCCGACAACAGGATCAAGGCGCCCTTCTCTGGCAGCCCGGGTCATGTCGTTTCCGAACTTGTCAAGCATAGGAGTGTCGGCGGTGCGCCCTCCGGGACGTCTGAATTTTTGTCCGGCGGCGTTTTTGTTTGGGTCGGACGGTTCTTCGGCCTTGTCTCCGTCGGCAGGCGACATGTCGGCGTCCATTGTAGGGGTAGCGCTGTCGGGCTGCATGTCGGCTTTGAGCATTCGCAGCAGTACGTCGTATTCGATTCCTGCACTGAAGAATGGTGCGAAAGCGCCCATCGATTTCACTTCTTTGTTGTGGAACAGAGAGAGAAGCAGATGCTCTACATCGACAAGTTCGGCTTTCAGGTAGCGCGCTTCTATTATGGCGAGCTTGATTATGAGGGTTATTATGCGGTTGTAATAGTCGGCACTGCGGTCTTCGGTGACAGAAGGCTCATATAGGGCCATGTCGAGGTCGGCCTTCAGTTCGGCGAGCCTGTCGGCGCCCACAACACGCTCCATCAGCTCGGCAGAGCGGGTGTCGGGCTTTGCCAGTTCGAGCAGAAGGTGTGCCGGCATTATGAAAGGATTGTTATGGCTTGTGCACTGTGTGCGGAGACGTTCGATAAGCTCCTGTGCATCTTTGGTGTATTTTTGGTTATTTTCCATATGTCGTTTTTGCAATGGCAGAGGAGAGTGCTGCCGTGATGAATTAACGCAATAATCGTGCCAAAATTGCAGTTGCTTGTTCTAATAATATATAAAAGGATTTAAGCGCACGATTGTTTGCCTCTTTTCGAATTATTTCGACCTTTAGACTAATGTCTGTGGCGAAAAAAGTAGTACCTTTGCATCTTGAAGACAAAAAAGACGTCGATATGATTTTTAAGCATACTCCGGCTCTATTGTTTGCCGCCGCTGTCCTTATGATGACGGTCGAGTTGGCATATGCGTCGGAGAAAGCCGATTTCGTGTTGGCTTTGGACGCCGGCCATGGAGGCCGCGACCTTGGTTGCCGCAGCGGCTCCAATCTTGAAAAAAATATAACACTCGATGTCGCCAAACGTCTTCGCAAGCTTGTCGACAAGGCATATGGCGACAGTGTAAAAGTGGTCATGACGCGCGACACTGATGTTTTTGTTCCTCTCGGCCGACGTGCATCTGTAGCCAACGACGCTCAGGCCGACCTGTTCATATCGATACATGTCAATTCGGTAGACCGCCGTACAAAAGGGCGCAGCAGCATTCATGGCGCATCGGTCTATACCGTAGGCCTTCATAAGTCTGAGGCTAACCTTGCCGTTGCCATGCGCGAGAATGCCGTAATCGAACTTGAAGAAGACTATTCGGAGAAATATCAGGGTTTCGACCCGTCGTCGTCGGAGTCATATATAATATTCGAGCTTGGACAGAACCACAACATGGCACAGAGCATCGATTTTGCATCGAAGGCTCAGTCGGAGCTTATTGCCACGGCAGGGCGTGCCGACAAAGGTGTGCGTCAGGCCGGTTTCCTTGTGCTTTGGGCAACTAAGATGCCGGCCGTACTTGTAGAACTTGACTTCATATGCAATCCCGAGGCTGAACGTTTCCTGGCGTCGGACAAGGGGCGCGACAAATGTGCCAAGGCGCTTTTCAATGCTTTCAAAAGCTATCGTAAAACACTTAGTAAGTAACAACTGCAAAACAATAAGATGAAATCTATCTTCCGCAAAGAAGTGCTCATAGGGGTACTTGTCATTTTGGCGCTGGCCATACTCTTCTTTGGAATTAATTTTCTCAAAGGGGTCAATATATTCAAGGCTGCAAATTATTTTTATGCCACTTACTCCGATGTGGCAGGTCTCGCCCAGTCTGCGCCAGTTACCTTGAACGGCTACAAAATAGGAATTGTGAGGGAAATATCATACGACTATGAACGTCCGGGCAATATCACGGTCGAGCTTAGCCTTGACAAGAAGCTCCGGCTTCCGCGCGGTTCTAAAGCGGTCGTTGCCTGCGACATTCTCGGCACGGCTTCGGTAAATCTTGTTCTCGGCAATCCGGCCGATGGCTTCTATGCCGTAGGCGACACTGTCGAGAGTTCGACAAATCCGGGTATGCTTGCCGCTTTGTCAGACAATCTCATGCCGTCGGTCTCGGCTATTTTCCCGAAGATAGACACACTGCTGACGAGCCTTAATGCTATTGCCGCCAATCCGTCGCTTGCAAAGAGCCTCGACCGTCTCGACGATATAAGTTCCGAACTCGATGCCTCGCTCCGTTCGCTGCATAAAGTGATGGCGAGCCTCGGGCCGGTGAGCGCCGACCTGAAGAACATAACCGGCAATGTCGACAACATCACCTCAGACCTCGGCACCGTTTCGGGCAAACTTCGACAGACGCCTGTCGACAGCATTATGGCCGATTTGCAGACTACGGTCGCCAACCTCGAAGCCTTGTCGGCAAGTCTAAACAATCCTGATTCGTCGATAGGTAAACTCACCAACGACCCGGCGCTGTACGACAATATAAACGCCACGGTGGTGTCGCTCGACTCTCTGTTCAGCGACATCAAGCGTAATCCCAAACGTTACATCAACATCAAGGTATTCTGATTGGCTGCGTGATGACTGCCCATGCATCTGAAATTACGGCTCCTGAACAGCCCCGTCTGTGGAGGCTTGCCATACAGCTTGAGCCGGGACTGTTTCGTGCGGTAATGTGGTCGACGGTAGAGGATGCGTCGTTAAGGCAGTTCTCAATTCCGCTCGACCCGACTCTCAGAGGGCACAAGGCGCTCGAAGAAGCCGTGTATGCGGCACCCGTGCTGCTGTCGGACTTCGCCCGTGTCGATGTTGTTGTGCGCACGTCCACATACATGGTGTTGCCCGGTGCTGTCGATGTTTCTGCGGCTCGAGACGCTCTCGTATATGCGTGTATTGTGGACAATGCTGACGCCGGTGAAGTCTTTGTCGACAAAATTTCGTCGGCCGATGTGTTGGTGGCATGGGCCTTGGACGCCGCTACTGCCGGTTTTCTTGCCCGTACGTTCCGCAATCCTGCCGTGCATTGCCATATCGCGCCATTGCTCCGCTATTTCAGCCGTAAGACTCTGCTTGGAAACTCAGGCAAACTTTATGCCCATATAAACGAGTGCGGAGGCCGCAGGGAGATAGACCTTATGGCTTTTGATGCCGAAGGTTCGCTTGCAATGGCCGCCACGCATACCGTAGGAGCAGATACCGACGTGTTGTACTATGTGTTTGCTTTTATGAAGCAGGCCGGCCTTGATGCCAGAAATGACGAACTTCTTATATGCGGACATCAGGCGACACGCGATGCCGTCATGCCTCTGTTGCGCCGTTATGCGGCATACGTAATGCCCGTCATATTCCCCTCTGCGGCATTCCGTGCAGGCCGTGACGCTCTGCAGGCTCCGTTTCCTTTAGTAATATTACCCTTATGCGAATAATACGCGGAAAATATGGCCGCAGGCGTTTCGATGTTCCTGCCAATATCACTGCCAGGCCGACTACCGATTTTGCAAGAGAAAACATATTCAATGTCCTTGAGAACATTGTCGATTTCGACGGAAAGGACGCTCTTGACCTTTTTGCCGGAACCGGGGCGATAAGTTTCGAGTTCCTGTCGCGTGAATGCCGCCGCGTCACTGCGGTCGAGAAAGCTCCGACACAGCAGCGCTTTATCGAAAAAGTGGCACGGGAACTCGGCGCAGGCAATTTTACGCTTGTGAAGGGTGATGCCTTACGTTATGTAGCCGCTTCGCCGACCACTTTCGATATCATTTTTGCCGACCCTCCTTACGATATGGACGGCTTTGCCGAAATACCCGGCAAGATACTTTCGTCGGGGCTTGTGAAACCCGGTACAATCGTCATTGTCGAGCATAACCGCAAACACGATTTTTCGTCCTTGCCCGGTTTCAGGGAGCATAGGGCCTACGGGTCGGTCAATTTTTCGATTTTCGAGGTCTGAGCGTAGTTCTCAGACAAGTTCGCAAATCAGCGTGGCCGAGCTCGACGAGACTACGCGCACTTTTACCGTTTCGCCCACTTTGGCATTGCCTCGGGGGAACACTGCCGTTTTGTTTTGGCTTGTCCGTCCTACCATCTGTTCTTTGCTGCGCTTTGCAACGCCTTCGACCAAAACCTCGAACTCGCGACCCACGTCGCGGCGGTTCGACTCTGCCGAAAGTTCATTCTGTAGCGCTATCATGCGGTTGAGGCGTTCGATTTTGACATCTTCGGCTATGTTGTCGGGCATCGTGCGCGAAGCCAGTGTACCCGGCCGCTCCGAGTATTTGAACATGAAAGCCGAGTCGAAGCCTACGGTTCGCATAAGGTCGAGAGTATCCTGAAAGTCTTCTTCGCTTTCGTCGTGGAAGCCGGTAAAGAGGTCGGTCGATATTCCGCAGTCGGGAATGGCTTTCCGTATTGCCTCTATGCGTCCGAGGTACCACTCGCGGGTATATTTGCGGTTCATGGCCGCAAGCACCTTGTTGCTGCCGCTCTGCACCGGCAAGTGGATATGGCGACATATGTTCGGGTGCGACGCTATGGCTGCGATGGTGTCGTCGCTCATGTCTTTGGGGTGGGATGTGGTGAAGCGTATCCTCATGTCGGGGGCGGCTTCGGCTACCGATGCCAACAACGAGGCGAAATCGACGGCGACGTCGGCTCCGTCGGGCGTAAAACAATAGCTGTTGACATTTTGCCCTAAAAGCGTCACTTCTTTAAATCCGCGTGAGCGCAAATCGGCAAGTTCGCGCAGTATGCTGTCGACGGGACGGCTGCGTTCGCGCCCTCGCGTATAAGGTACGATGCAGTAGGAGCAGAAATTGTTGCATCCGCGCATGATGCTGATATATCCCGATACGTTCTGCCCCGGTATACGTGCCGGAACGACGTCGCGGTAGGTTTCGGTTGTGCTAAGCTCTACGTTTACGGCCATCTCTCCGGCTTCAGCCGAAGCAAACAGCGCCGGAAGGTCGAGGTATGCGTCGGGCCCTGCCACGAGGTCGGCCCCGTGCTTTTCGACGAGTTCTCCGCGCACGCGTTCGGCCATACAGCCGATTATGCCTATTATCAGCCGCTTGTCTTTATGCTTGCGGCGCACTGCGTTCAATGCCTGCAGGCGTGCCACGATTTTCTGCTCGGCATTGTCGCGGATTGAGCATGTGTTGAGCAGAACAGCATCGGCAGTCTCTATGCTGTCGGAGAGTGTGTATCCGGCCATCTCCATGATGGCGGCTACGACTTCGCTGTCGGCGACGTTCATCTGGCAGCCGTAGGTTTCGATATATAGACGCTTGGGCGCTTGTGTGTTATTTTCCATATGCTTGAATTTGCTTTTGCGCTCGCTTATTCGTATTTTTGGCTTCCGCCTTAAATACTCATACTCGGCAAAATCAAATAAATTTGCTTTTGCGCTCGCTTATTCGTATTTTTGCACAAAATTACAAAAAAAAGTGGATACTGATTTCATTGCCGCGATTGTTGCCGTGCTTATCGGTGCATTTATTACCTGGGCTGAAAAGAGCATGGGTAAGCGCCGTAATGCAAAAAGCGCTGTGGAACAGCGTCCGCAACGCGGTATCCTTTCGGTCGAAGAGTCTATTGACAAGGCTCCCGAAGCGAAAAAATCTGAGCATGTCGTCTCGGAAAAACATTTGAAGCAGCCGGTAGCAGAAAAGCCTGAAAACTTCATTGCCGATGCCAAGCCGGTTCCGCCCAAAGGTTTGTCGCCTCTCGACAGGGATAAACTGCGTGATGCCGTCATCTGGGGCGAGATACTCAAACGTAAATTCTGAAAAAGACCTTAATCAAGAAAACCATATATCATTATTGCATTATACAAAAATGGCATTCAACATCCTTACGGCTCAAGAAGCAGCCGAAATGATTAACAATGGCGATACCGTCGGATTGTCGGGCTTTACCGCCCCCGGCACACCTAAATTTATCACCGAGGCTATCGCAGAAAAGGCAGTCCGCGAGCATGAAGCCGGGCGCCCCTTCAAAATCAATCTGTTTACGGGAGCTTCGACCAGCGACCATGTCGACGGGGTGATGTCGCGTGCGAACGCTTACAATATGCGTGCGCCGTATCAGAATGTGCCCGACCTGCGTAAACGCATCAATGCGCACGACTGTCACTATTTCGACCGCCATCTGTCAGAAATGGCCCAGGAAGTACGCTATGGCACATACGGTGAAATCGACTATGCCATCATCGAGGCTGCCGACATCAACGATAAAGGTGAAATCGTGTTGGGATGCGGACTTGGAAACACTCCCACATACGCCAAGATGGCAAAGAAAATCTTTATCGAGCTTAACGACAAGCTCCCCAAATCCTTGCTCGGGATGCACGATGTATATCTGCCGCTCGACCCACCTTACCGTCGCGAAATCCCCATATATGCGGCAAACGACCGCATCGGCTCCCCGATACTGAAGGTAGACCCTGCCAAGATTGTCGGAGTTGTACACACAAGCTCCTACGACTGTGTCAAGCCTTTCACCGCACCCGATGAAGTGTCGAAGCAGATAGGCTCGAATGTAGTCCGTTTCCTCGTTGGCGAATATAAGGCCGGACGTCTGCCCAAGGAATTCCTACCTTTGCAGTCGGGTGTGGGCAATGTGGCCAACGCCGTGCTCTACGACCTCGGTGAGAGCAAAGAGCTGCCCCCGTTCATGATGTACACCGAGGTTATCCAGGATGCCGTGCTCGAACTTCTCATGAAAGGAAAGTGCACATTCGCTTCGACTTGCTCGATGACTTTCACCGACAAGACGGAAGAGACACTTTTCGGCGATATCAAATTCTTCCATGACAAGATACTGATGCGTCCGGCTGAAATCTCCAACAATCCCGAAGTAATACGTCGAATAGGCGTCATTGCCATGAATACGGCTCTCGAAGCCGACCTGTTCGGCAGCGTCAACTCCACCCATGTTCTTGGCACGCGCATGATGAACGGTATCGGCGGTTCCGGCGACTTTACCCGTAACGCATATCTGTCGATATTCTCTTGCCCCTCGGTAAGCAAAGGCGGTCTTATCAGCAATATCGTGCCCATGGTGGCTCACCCCGACCATAGCGAGCACTCCGTTGACATTCTTGTCACCGACCAGGGTATTGCCGACCTGCGCCATAAAGACCCGGTTGAACGCGCATATGAAATCATCAACAACTGCGCTCATCCCGACTACCGTCCGCTTCTCCTTGACTATCTCAATCTCGGCACACAAGGTCAGACACCGCACACGCTCAAAGCTGCATTCGCGTTCCACAACGCTTTCAGCGAAACCGGCGACATGCGCAATGCCGATTATGCGAAATATATGTAAGAAAATCGCATATAGACAACTCACAAACGGAGATTGGAGGCATTTTACGGCCTTCGTCTCCGTTTTTTTATTGGTGACTTTGTGCCAACTATTGGAGCCGTTTTGTTGTTCTATAATGTATAATTCATCAATATCGAAGCCTTAAAAATCGGCAATGAAACAGAATATCGCCACAAAAATCACAGATTTTTTTGTAAACTACTTCTCGCTTTCGGGGCAGCTTGTATCTCAGGAAGAGGCTGAAAAGAACATACGCGAAGGAGTGTCGTTCCGCGGTACGAACATTCTTATCCTTATCCTCGCCATAATTATAGCGTCGCTCGGCCTGAATACCAACTCTACGGCCGTGATTATTGGCGCCATGCTCATTTCTCCGCTGATGGGTCCTATCATCGGTCTTGGCCTCGGTGTGGGCATACATGATTTCGAATTGCTGAAAAGATGCCTTCGCAACCTTATCATGGCCGCCGGATTTTCGGTGATTGCCTCTACAATCTATTTCCTCATATCGCCGGTCAACGAGCAGCACAGCGAGCTTCTTGCACGCACTTCTCCTACTATCTACGATGTGCTGATAGGATTTTTCGGCGGAGGAGCCGGCATCATAGCTCTCGGAAGCACCAACAAAGGCAATGTCATACCCGGAGTCGCCATAGCCACGGCACTGATGCCGCCCTTGTGCACGGCCGGTTACGGACTTGCCACATGGCAGCTCGCGTATTTCTTCGGAGCGTTTTATCTCTTTGTCATAAACTCAATCTACATAGCTTTTGCGACTTTTATCGGCGTCAAGCTGATGAAATACAAAGGTGCTTCGGGTGCCGACAGCATGCGTGCACGAAAGGTACGCAAGATAGTATATACGCTTGCCATCCTTACAATGCTTCCGAGCATTTATCTTACATATAACATGCTGCGTGAGAACAAATTTGTGACGAATGCCGACCGTTTCATACAGGCCGAATGCCGTTTTCCCGATACGCAGGTCCTTAACCGCAAGGCATATATGGAGCATGGACAACGCTATCTGTCGATGACCCTTATCGGACGGGCGTTGCCTGTCGATTCGTTGACTCTCGCGTTGTCGTCAAAACTGAAATTCTACGGTCTCGCAGGCACGAAACTTTCGTTTATACAAGGCACGCAGTACACGCAGACCAATACGCCCGACAATAGTGCGGCTGTAGGCGATATCTATAGGGTGGCTCAGTCTACGATAAGCCGTTTGCAACACGATATAGATTCGTTGAACTCGCTGCTGCATGCCGAACGGGAGGCCGTTGTCGCAGCTCCCGAAGTGGCTCCCGAAGTGAAGGTTGTATTTCCCAATATCAAGAAGCTCGGTATTGCAACGACCTTGTTCGCTGCGCCCGGCAGCGCAGAAAAGACCGATACGGCCACTGTTGTGCTCGTCCACACGGCAGGCCGTTTCCCTGTGTCGGAACGTCGTCGGCTTGCCGAATATATCGAGGCCCGATTGGGATATAAACAAGTGTCGGTAGTAGAAGTTTCCGAATGAGCTTAGGTATATGACAAGTAAAACGCCTCCGCTCATTGAACAGGGCGGAGGCGTTTTGTATGGTAGTGTTCTGCCGGTTATTCGGCGAATGTGTAGGCTTTGAGTTGCGAGAGGTCGAAATTCTCGATGAATTCGCTGTGGCGTGCCACTTCGGCCTGAACCAGCTTAGTATAAACCGTAGCTGTGTCGATAAATGATTCGTCGGTCTTGGCGTCCTGAAGCAGGAGATATGCCATGATGATATATCCGGCCATTTCAACAAGGCGACGGGCCATGAAGTCGAGATATTGGGGCTCGTTGGCTTCTGTGACTTTGGCAACGGCTTTCTCGTAAGCTTCGGTGAGCTGTTTGAGGGTTTCTGCCATAGGTTCAAGCGTTGTGGGATAGCCCTGGGCTGCATATGTGTTGATAAGGCTGCGGTATGTGCCGGTTGTGACGTGGCGGATTGCTGCTACGACCTGGAGTTGGGTCGTGCCTTCGTATATCGAAGTGATGCGGGCGTCGCGGTAGATGCGTTCGCAGGCGTAGTCTTTCATAAATCCCGAACCGCCGTGTATCTGGATGCAGTCGTAGGCGTTTTGGTTGCAGTATTCGCTGCCGAGACCTTTGGCGAGCGGAGTGAGGGCATCGGCCAGGCGGCTGTAGTGCTTCATCTCGGCGCGTTCGTCGGGCGAGAGGCTGCGTTCGCGTGCGATGTCTTCGTATATCTTGTACATGTCGACAAAGCGCGATGTTTCGTAGAGCAGAGTGCGCGAAGCTTCGAGTTTGGCTTTCATCACCGAAAGCATTTCGGCAACAGCCGGGAACTCAATGATGGCTTTGCCGAACTGACGGCGTTCTTTTGCATACTGCAGTGCTTCGCGGAATGCTATTTCGCTTACGCCGACACTTTGGGCGGCGATGCCGAGGCGTGCGCCGTTCATAAGGGCCATCACATATTTGATGAGACCCATACGGCGTGAGCCGCACAATTCTGCCGGGGCGTTTTTATATACAAGTTCGCATGTGGGCGAGCCTTTGATGCCCATTTTGTTTTCGATTCGGCGCACGGTGACTCCACCGTTGCGCTTGTCGTAGATGAACATCGACAGGCCGCGGCCGTCTTTCGTACCTTCTTCTGAACGTGCGAGCACGAGGTGTATGTCGCTGTCGCCGTTGGTGATGAAGCGTTTTACGCCGTTAAGAACCCAGCTGCCGTCTTCTTTCTGTGTGGCCTTGAGCATCACCGACTGAAGGTCGGAACCGGCGTCAGGCTCGGTGAGGTCCATCGACATGGTCTCGCCTTCGCAGACACGGGGAATGTATTTTGCACGCTGTTCTTCTGAGCCGAACTCGTAGAGGGTCTCGGCGCAGTCCTGAAGTCCCCAAAGGTTTTCAAAACCGGTATCGGCACGGCTCACGATTTCCGCAGCCATGATGTAGGGGGTGATGGGGAAGTTGAGGCCGCCGAAACGACGGGGCATAGCCATGCCCATCAGGCCTGCTTTGCGGCAGAGGTCGAGGTTTTCGACGGTTCCGTCGGCGTAGTGTGCGCGGCCGTCGGAGCACGATGCGCCCTGATGGTCGACAGCTTCGGCGTTTTCGGCGATTTTGCCGCCGCAGATTTCGCCGACGATTTCGAGGACTTTTTCGTAGTTGTCCATCGCATCGGCAAAGTTTGCCGGGGCATAGTCGAATTTTTCCGCTTCAGAGAAATTGCGTTCTTTCAATTCGACAATCTTCTGCATCAACGGGTGGTTGAGATGATGCTTGAGATTGGGGTTGTCTGTATAGAAATTAGCCATTGCAGTAGCTTACTTGGAGTTTTTCTTGTAATATTTGATGAGCTTGGGCACGATTTCTTCCATGTCGCCGGTGATGACATAGTCGGCAATCGTATTGATAGGTGCGTTGGGGTCGTTGTTTATCGATATGATGATAGAGCTTTCCTGCATGCCTGCAATGTGCTGTATCTGACCCGAAATGCCGCAAGCGATATAGAGTTTGGGGCGGACGGTGACGCCGGTCTGGCCGATTTGGCGTTCGTGCTCGATAAAGCCGGCATCGACGGCGGCACGCGATGCGCCTACCTCGCCGCCGAGTGTGTTGGCGAGGTCGAACAGAAGCTGGAAGTTTTCTTTTGAACCTACGCCGTAGCCGCCGGCCACGATGATGGGCGAGTTTTTGATGTTGACTTTCGATTTCTCGATGTGTCGGTCGATGATTTCGACTACGAAGTCGGTGTCATCGACATAGTCTGATGCTTTGAGGTCGACAACCTGCCCTTTGTGGTCAGGGTTGAAGATTTCTTTTTTCATCACGCCTTCGCGTACGGTAGCCATTTGTGGGCGACAGTCGGGATTGACAATGGTGGCCACGATGTTGCCGCCGAATGCCGGGCGTATCTGATAGAGCAGGTCTGTATAGTCTTTGCCCGTCTTGGGGTCGGTGTGGTTTCCTATCTCGAGTGCCGTGCAGTCGGCGGTTAGGCCGCTGTGCAGGCACGAGCTTACGCGGGGACCGAGGTCGCGGCCTATGCAGGTTGCGCCCATGAGGCATACCTGAGGTTCTATTTCGCGGAAAAGCTTGATGAGGATGGCGGCGTGCGGATTTGATGTATAGGGGTAGAGGCGTTTGTCTTCTACTTTATATACGGTGTCGGCTCCGTAGGGAAAAGCCTGCTTTTCGATGCCGTCGAGCTTGTCGCCGATGACGAGGGCTTCGAGTTTTACGCCGAGGCGGTCGGCTAATACGCGGCCTTTGGTGAGCAATTCCAGGCTCACATCGGCAATGTGGCCTTCGTCGTATTCGCAGTATACTATGAGGTTGTTTTTATCTGCCATAGTGATAAATGAAAGGTTGAGGGCGGTTAGCCGATAGTGTGATTGGCGATGAGTTCTTTGATGAGTTCTTCAAGCTTGGCATCGTTGTTGTCGAGGCAGCGGCTTTCTTTGGCTGTGAACACTACGTTTTCGATAGCTTTCACTTTTGTGGGAGAGCCTGCCAGACCAATCTGTGCCGGGTCGGCTTCTACGAAAGCGGCACCCCATTCGGCGATGTTGAGCTCGGGGTTTGCTGCAAGGCGTGCTGCAGCGTTTTCGTCGAGCTTTGCGGCTTCTGAGGTCGATGCGGCATACTTGTATTTCATAACGCGTTTTGCGTTGCGCGGACGGCATTCTGCGGCCGACCCGTTTACGGTTACCACGCAGGGCAGGGGAGCCTTGACGGTTTCGACGCCGTGTTCGAGGCGACGTTTTACTGTAACCTTACCGTTTTCGACGCTGATGATTTCTTCGGCGTATGTCACTTGCGGAATACCGAGTTTTTCAGCAATCTGAGGGCCAACCTGTGCGGTATCGCCGTCGATGGCCTGACGGCCTCCGAGGATTAAATCGTATTTGCCGAATTTCTTTACAGCCTGCGCCAGCGAATAAGATGTGGCAAGGGTGTCGGCTCCGCCAAGTGCGCGGTCGGTGAGGACGACGCCACCGTCGGCGCCGCGGAAAATAGCTTCACGGACAATCTCTGCAGCACGCGGAAGACCCATTGTGAGCAAGGTGACGGTGCTGCCGGGATGAGTTTCTTTCAGACGAAGAGCCTGCTCGAGAGCGTTGAGGTCTTCGGGGTTGAAAATGGCAGGCAGAGCGGCGCGGTTTATGGTGCCGTCTTCCTTCATTGCATCTTTGCCTACGTTACGGGTGTCGGGCACCTGTTTTGCAAGCACTATGATGTTCAAACTCATAGAATTCTTTTTTATATTATTATTAAAATATTTCCAATCAAGCCCACAAAAGTAATGATTTTTGGCGTTTTGTCAAAACTTTGGGTAGGCATGCCACTGCTATCGGAGTTAAAATTTCTTAACCGCGCAAAAGCAAGCCATTGCCGACGATGAGGACGGCAATGGCTGATACTTCGTTAGCTTAGTGCTTAGTGTGTTTCTCAATCCATTTACGGGCGTTGATGAAAGCTTTAATCCATACGGCCACTTCGTCGTTGCGGCGTGCACGAGGATAGTAGGCCCATTGCCATGGCAGTATCGCACGTTCGAGGTGCGGCATTATGGCGAGGTGGCGGCCGTCGGCCGATGCGAGTGCGGCTACATCGCCTTCGCTGCCGTTGGGGTTGACGGGATATTCATGTCCGGCATATCGGGCCACGACATTCAGGCCGGAAGCCTTGATGCCGTCGGCAAAGTGGAAACGGCCTTCGCCGTGCGCCACCCATATGCCGGCGGTGGTGCCCGAGAGTTCGCTGAACATCACGCTGTCGTTGGCCGGAATTTTGACGGAGAGGAATGTCGACTCGAATTTGCCCGACAGATTGTGCCGCATGGCAACTTTGGGCTTGCCGGAAGCGTTTGTACCTGCGCCGAGGAGGTCAAGCTCTATCATAAGTTGGCATCCGTTGCATACGCCGAGGCTGAGAGTATCGGGTCGTGCGTAGAAACGACGCAGAGTGGCGCTCGCTGTGTCGTTCCATCTGAAGCCGCTCGCCCAACCTTTGGCAGAGCCGAGCACGTCGCTGTTTGAGAAACCGCCGCAGAATACTATCATGTTTACGTCGTCCAGTGTCTCGCGGCCGCTCATAAGGTCGGTCATGTGCACGTCTTTCACGTCGAAGCCGGCGAGATAGAGCGAATAGGCCATCTCACGCTCTCCGTTGACGCCTTTTTCGCGTATGATGGCGGCGCGTACGCCGCTTGCCTTGCGACGTTTCGGCGTTATGCCCAGCGACTTGAATGTGCCGTCGAAATCTTTGGGGAAACGGAAGCGCAGTGGTGCTTTGTCGAAATTGTCGAAACGGCTTTTGGCGCAGTCGGGTGCTGTCTGCAACAGGTCGAAGCGGAACGACGGTTCGTACCAGCGGCGGCGAGCGTCGGGCACCGATACCATTATTACGCGTCCGTCATTGTGGCTTATCGTGAGAACGTTTTCTTTGGATGGTGATGCTATCGGGAAATATTTCACTCCGAAAACATCCAACATGTCTTCTGCGGCTTTTTTGTGTTTGTCGGTGATTTGTACTACAACTGCCGGATTTTCCGCAAAGAGGATTTTGACGAGGTCGTTTTCGCCGTACATCGCAAAGCCGTCGGTGTAGAAGTTGAGGCCGCCCTTGCTGTTGGCAAAGCACATTTCGAGGATAGTGGTTATGAGGCCTCCGGCGCTGACATCATGCACTGCAGCGGCAAGTCCGGCCGAGACGAGTGTCCCTACGCATTTGAACGCTTTTTTGAAATATTCGGCGTCTGATACGTCGGGCGTCATGCCTCCGGCTTTGCCGAGCGTCTGTGCCAAGGCCGAGCCTCCGAGAGCCAAGGGGAAAGAGCTGAAGTCGATATAATATAAGGTGGAGTTGACTGTTGGGTCGAGAACGGGAGTCGGAATGCCGTATGGCCGCAGGACTTTGCCGGATGCGGATATTATAACGGTGCCCGGCGCTGTAACCTTTGTGCCGTCGGCATATTTCTGTGTCATCGACAGGCTGTCTTTTCCTGTCGGGATGTTGCATCCGAGCTCACACGCGAAATTGCTGCATGCCTCGACTGCACGGTAGAGAGCCGCGTCTTCTCCGGGGTTCTTGCACGGCCACATCCAGTTGGCGCTCAGCGATATGTCTCGTACATTTGATATGCCGGAGCATACTATGTTTGTGAGCGCTTCGGCGATGGCAAGGCGCGATGCCGCCTCGGCGTTCGAAAGCGCTACCTGAGGCGCATGGCCCAACGAAGTGGCTATGCCGTATGTGGCGCGGTAGTCCACTGTCACGAGGCCGAAGTCGCTCAGCGGCAGCTGCAGCTCGCCGACGCACTGCTGGCGTGCAATTTTGCCGGTAACGCTCCGGTCGACCTTGTTCGTGAGCCAGTCTTTGCAGGCTACGGCATCGAGCGACAGCACGGCGTCGATATATTCTCCGATGCGTTCCTGCTCATATTCGGCTTCTCCGAACATCGGGGTGTGGGTCGTGTCGGTTATCACGGTCTTGGGCGGATTGCCGAGCATGTCCTCGACGGCAAGGTCGATGGCGGCGCTGTCTTTACGGCCGAAGTGCAGACGCTTGTCGTCGGTGGTCTGGCCGACCACATACATCGGGGCGCGTTCGCGTTGTGCGATTTTTTCTATCAGCGGTATGTCTTTGGCATCTACGATGAAGCCCATGCGTTCCTGGCTTTCGTTGCCTATGATTTCTTTGTCGGAGAGGGTAGGGTCGCCTACGGGAAGTGCGTCGATGTCGATTTTTCCGCCGGTAGCCTCAATAAGCTCCGAGAGGGCGTTGAGGTGGCCTCCGGCACCGTGGTCGTGTATCGACACAATCGGGTTGTCGAGGCTTTCGGCCAGGCTGCGGATGAGGTTTGCCACACGTTTCTGCATCTCGGGGTTTGCGCGCTGCACGGCATTAAGCTCGATGGCGCCTGCGTAGCGGCCCGTGTCGACCGACGACACGGCTCCGCCGCCCATGCCTATGCGGTAGTTGTCGCCTCCGGCGAGCACTACGGTCTGACCCGGCTTCGGTTCTCCTTTTATTGCCTGGTCGGCGGTTGCGTAGCCCACGCCGCCGGCAAGCATGATTACTTTGTCGAAGCCGTAGACGCGTTTGTCTTCTGCGTGTTCGAAAGTCAGCAGCGAGCCGCAAATCAGCGGTTGTCCGAATTTGTTGCCGAAGTCAGAGGCTCCGTTCGATGCTTTTATGAGGATGTCGGCAGGAGTCTGATAGAGCCATTTACGCTCTTTGATTTCACTTTCCCACGGGCGGACGGCATCTTTCATTCGTGGATAAGATGTCATATATACCGCCGTTCCGGCCAGTGGCAGGCTCGCACGGCCTCCGCCGAGACGGTCGCGTATTTCTCCGCCGCTGCCTGTGGCGGCACCGTTGAATGGCTCTACGGTGGTGGGGAAGTTATGCGTTTCAGCTTTCAGCGACATTACGGTGTCTATCTTACGTTCGGCAAAATACGACGGTTCGTCGCCGCGTTCGGGCGCGAACTGGAACGCTTCGCCGCCTTTCATGAAGGCTACATTGTCTTTGTAGGCCGATACGAGTCCGTTGGGGTTTTGTTTGCTTGTCCGTTTTATAAGCTGGAAGAGCGTCGACGGTTTCTTTTCGCCATCGACAATAAATGTGCCGTTGAAGATTTTGTGACGGCAGTGCTCCGAATTCACCTGTGAAAAACCGAATACCTCGCTGTCGGTCAGCGGACGACCGAGGCGTTTCGACAGTCCGTCGAGATACTGCTCCTCGTCGGCGCTGAGGGCAAGACCTTCGCGTGCGTTATATTCGGCAATGTCGGTTATGTAGACCTGAGGAGCCGCTTTGGCATCGATGTCGAACACATCGGCACCCGGATTGGTATATCGGCGCTGCAGCATCGGGTCGAATGTCGTGTCGGTTGCTGCAGGGGTGAACTGTTCGATACGAGAAATGCCGTCGAGCCCCATGTTTTGGGTGATTTCGACGGCATTTGTGCTCCAAGGAGTTATCATTTCTTTACGCGGTCCTATATAGGAGCCTTCAAGGGCGGCTCCGGGCGTCAGAGGCGAAGCTCCGGCAAAGAGCCAACGCAAACGTTCGATTTCGTTGTTGTCGAATTGGTGATTGGTGTCGACGGCATAAGCGGTTCCGTCGTGGGTGGTGAAAAAAACAACCATCGGGGTGAAATGTGTGTTGGTTTATGCCGCAAAATTAATAAATAAGCGTCAATTGGGCAAATTATGAGCATTGAAAGAGCTACAGCAATATGTGCGCCACATTGCTCTGTTAACATCTTTTGTTCCGTGTGTGCGTGATTTTTGCACTTGGGGCGGCTAACTTTGCCGTCAAAAGCAATAGACGACATCATGACCACGTTTAAGCTATTTCGGGCCGATACCGCTACGGCGCTATCGCTTGATTATGCCGATGCCGGCATCCGTGCCGGTTTCCCAAGTCCGGCACAGGACTACATATCGCAGTCTATCGACCTTAACCGGGAGCTTATAGAGCATCCGGCATCGACATTCTATGCCCGTGTCGCCGGCGACTCCATGTCGGGCGAGGGTATCGAAGAAAACGATATTCTCGTCATCGACAAATCAATCGAGCCTGAGCACGGCGACCTGGCAGTCTGCTGTCTGAACGGCGAGTTCACATTGAAACGCCTGTGTTTTACAAATCATGGCAGGGGTGTAAGGCTTATGCCGTCGAACCGCCGCTACCGGCCGATAGATATAAACGAGGGCGACGATTTCGTTGTGTGGGGCATTGTACTGTATACGATAAAAGCAAACCGGCGTCGGCGCTTGGGCTCTGAGCGATGGGGTTGATATTATGTTCGGATTGGTAGACTGCGACAATTTTTTCTGTTCGTGCGAGAGAGTTTTTCGCCCCGACCTTGCGCGGACGCCTATCGTGGTGCTGAGCAACAACGACGGCTGTGTGGTGGCACGGTCGAAAGAAGTGAAGGCGATGGGTGTGAAAGAAGGCTTGCCGTACTATCAGATGCTGGAACAATATCCGCACTCGGGCATCGTGGCATTTTCGTCGAACTATGCGCTATACGGTGATATGTCGGCACGGGTGATGGCCGTGCTCCGTGAGGCTGCGCCCGAAGTGTTCCAATATTCCATTGACGAGGCTTTCCTTGCACTTGACGGAATGGCTTGCCGCGACATCCGCCGGTGGGGCGTGGCTCTGTGCCGTAAGGTGGAACAGTCCACCGGGATGCCCGTAAGTCTCGGTATAGCTCCGACAAAAACATTGGCGAAAGTCGCCAGCAGATTTGCAAAAAGGTATCCGGCATACCGCAAATGCTGCGTCATAGGCAATGAATACCAGCGGCAGACGGCATTGAGGCTTCTGCCCGTGGGAGATGTCTGGGGAATAGGACGCAGGATGTCCCGTGCGCTCGAAGGCTGTGGCATAACTACGGCATACGACTTCACGCAACAGCCGCAGGGAATGATACGCTCAAAGTTCCGGCTTGGCGGCGAGAAGACATGGCGCGAACTCAGAGGCGAGAATGTGATAGACATCGACGCTGTCGATGTCGTCGAGAAAAAGACCATAGTGACAAGCCGCAGTTTTCCCGGAATGCTCACCGACATCGATGAGTTGCGGCCTCATATAGCCAATTATGCCGCGCGTTGCGCAATGAAACTTCGCCGACAGCATTCGGTCTGCTCGATGGTGACAGTCTACATCATGTCGAACCGCTTCCGTGAAGATTTGCCTCAGTACGGCAACAGCGCCTCGCACTCGTTCATGACCGCAACCGACACAGCCAACGAAATTGTCGGAGCGGCACTTTCAGTCCTCGATAGGCTCTATCGGCGAGGAATTTACTACAAACGTGCCGGGGTGATGGTGTCGGGAATATCGTCGGCCGACTGCATTCAGCCCGATTTGTTCACATATGACTCCGAACAAAGAGAGAAATATTGTGCCATGTCGAAAACCCTCGATATGATAAACCGCCGCATGGGTGCCGACACGGTGATGCTTGCCGCACAGCAGTATATAGACAGGTCGGACGACGGCAAAAACGTCAAATTCGTCAACGCCATACACAGTACAATGAAATCGCCCGACTATACCACACGTCTTGGCGCTTTCGTCGTAGGCTGAAGAAAAAGCATTCCTTAGATTAAATCAACCGTCCGAAATCGTTCCAGTCGCCTATCATTACGCCTTTTTCCGAAGCGGCTATAAGTTTGGCGAGACGTTTCTCAAATATGTCGCGTCGGTCTTTGAAACTTTGGATGTTGTCTATTCTGACCCGTTGGTAAAGCGGATGGAACGATTGAAAGTTGGCCCAAGCCACCGGATGGGCCGCGAACTCATCGGTTACATCAGGGTCAATTACAAACTCGGCTTCGAGATTGGGACATGCCCGTCGGCCGCTTTCAGTCATCAGTCCAATTGCCTCTAACCGTCGGCACCGCTCCTTGTTCAGCTCCGTCCAACGACCCGATTTGGTTCTTGGGCTGAAACGCTGGCACAATGCTCCGTCGATTGTTTTCAGTGTCGAATCTATCCATCCGAAGCACAAGGCCTCCTCAACTGCATCAAGATACCATAAAATACCGGCCGGAGGTGTCTTGCCACGCTTGAGCCTGACCCAGCATTCTTTTTGGGTAGAATGGTTTTCATAAAGCCATGTCCGGAAACCGTCCCGGTCAGTAACTGAAAGAATGTTATCAGGAGTCATGGCCGATTTAATTCGGAAGTATAGGCAAAGCCCAAATCGGAAGAGCCTCCACATACCTTTTTACCAGTTCTCCATCGCTCAAACGGAAGAGAAGCTGAGCCTCGGCATCCTCTATTGAGTTGTCATAAACATAGAGCCGGTCAACGCATGGTGCTAAAGCAATACAGTTAGCAATCGACTTATCGTAGCGAGATATGATTTCAGACCCGTTAGGCCCGGCAATCACAATCAGAACATGACGATGTTCACTTGCCGCCATTGCGAAGTCGATTAAGCGTTTCTTCTACTCTTGCACGGGCATCTCGAGTAGCGGCCTCGATTCCTGCAGCCACACGCTCGGCAGCCCGGCGAGTGCTTTCGCGGGCATCTTCGGCAACCTCACGCATAATCTGAGCCATACGTTCATCGCCAGGCTCCTCCATCGACGTCAGCCGATAGCTGTTCATTTCTTGCTTTGCAAGCGCTTTCGCGTTAACCGCTTCCGACATATTCTTCAATCTTTTCTTACTCAACGCCAAAGTTACGAATTTTTTCTTATTTGGGCAAATTGGCTGATTATCAGAGGGGTTTGGTGAGAGGTGGGTACAAATCGTGTACTTCTGTGGAAGTTGGCGGAAAGCCGAGCGAAACGATTTTGTGTTTTTTAGCCGTCGTTAAGAATTTTTAACTGCGTCCATTTGCCTGTTTTTACCTATGCCAAACTCCAAAAGTACACTTGGAGGCGCACTTCCCAGAGTGGATTTCCAGACGTTGCCCAATTTTCAATTTACAATTTCGCACACAAAAATACTCAAAATCGGTGGATCACGGAAATATCAGACAGACAAAATCAGGCTTCCCATATCTGACTTTTCACAGCTCACTTTTCATGCCATAGGTATGGTGAACATCGAATGTCGGCATCGCCGCAAGAAGGCCAACCGGGGACGGTTAAAGCCGTCTTACGACTTACGCTGACATTCCATGTTCCCCAGTGATTCAATCCACGGGGATAAAGACCGGCATATATCATTCACCTCCGCTTCGCTTCGGATCTGATAAATGCCGGACATTATCCTGATCCGGGATTGCGCTCTTCATTTTTCTCTTTACCTATAAATAGGCGTATCCATTCTAACCGGATTTGCCGATTCTTTTTCTTTTTTCATAGCCCTTGTTGTGTCTCTGATTTTTCACGAAGATGCCGTCCAGACAGGAACGGCATTTTTATTTCAATGCCGTTGAGCGGTTTTCTAATATCGGGGAGGCCATTTTTAATCTAATGCGTACCT
>CAJTXL010000035.1 GCA_910583525.1 uncultured Muribaculaceae bacterium
GCAAATCCAGAGTTATCTTCTCGTTTATTGAGAAAAAGTTGGTGAGAGTTATTTCCAATATCATTTCAAACGTCGTATTTGGAATTATTTTGCAAATATAGCGTTTAAATTTGGATTACCGGCTATTTTGCATGACGTTTTTTAGGAGGTTTTACGGGTTTTATGCCTTCATCGCGCAGGAAGGATGCTGTGGGCGAGTCGCCTGCGGCGATTTCTTCGGGTGTTCCCTGTGCCATGATGCGACCGCCGCCGGCTCCGCCGTCAGGACCCATGTCGACAACATGGTCGGCCATGCGGACTACATCGAGGTTATGTTCGATTACGAGTACGGTATTGCCTTTGTCGACGAGGCGGTTCAGGATGCCCATCAGTGTGCGGATGTCGTCGAAGTGCAGTCCTGTGGTGGGCTCGTCGAGAATGAAAAGCGTTTTGCCGGTGTCTCTCTTGGCAAGTTCGGTGGCAAGTTTCACGCGTTGGTTCTCGCCGCCCGAGAGGGTAGACGACGGCTGCCCGAGTTTGATGTATCCAAGGCCTATTTCCTGCAATACCTTGATTTTCTTGAAGATTGCCGGTATGCCGGCAAAGAATTCCACCGCCTGATTTACGGTCATGTCAAGGACATCGGCAATGGATTTTCCTTTGAAGCGGACTTCGAGGGTCTCGCGGTTATAGCGTTTGCCGTGACACTCTTCGCAAGGAATGAGCACGTCGGGCAGAAAGTTCATTTCGATGGTCTTGTAGCCGTTGCCGCCACAGGCCTCGCATCGGCCGCCTGCCACGTTGAAGGAGAAGCGCCCCGGCTTGTAGCCTCGGATTTTTGCTTCGGGAAGTGCGACGAACAGGTTGCGAATGTCGGTGAATACGCCGGTATATGTTGCCGGGTTGGAGCGCGGAGTGCGACCGAGCGGTGACTGGTCGACGGTGACGATTTTGTCGATGTTCTCGATGCCTTCTATGGCGGTGTAGGGCAGCGGTTCGGTCGATGAACGGTAGAAATGTTGGCTCAGTATGGGCTGGAGCGTTCCGTTCACCAACGATGATTTTCCGGAGCCTGAGACTCCGGCTATTACCGTGAGCGTGCCCAATGGCAGTGTGAAATCGACGTTTTTGAGGTTGTGCCCCGATGCTCCGCAGATTGTCAGGGTTTTGCCCGAGCCTTTGCGGCGCTTTTCGGGCGTCGCTATCTGTTCTTTGCCGTTGAGGTATCGGGCCGTAACGGTGTCTGTGGCGAGCATTTCGCGCGGAGTGCCCTGAAAAACGACTTTGCCGCCCTTGCGTCCGGCTCCGGGGCCTATGTCGACTATATAGTCTGCTTGCAGCATTATGTCTTTGTCGTGTTCTACCACGACTACGGTGTTCGATGCGTCGCGCAGCTTTTCGAGCGAGGAAATTAGCCTGTGGTTGTCGCGCTGGTGTAGCCCGATAGAGGGTTCGTCGAGTATATACAGAACGTTGACGAGCTCCGAGCCGAGCTGGGTTGCGAGCCTTATGCGTTGGCTTTCGCCGCCCGACAGCGTTGCCGAGTTGCGGTTCAACTGTAGATAGTCAAGGCCGACATTCACCAGGAAATGCAGGCGTGTGCCTATTTCCTTGATGATTTCGGCGGCTATTTTGCGGTCGCGGTCGCTGAGACGCCCGGCTACGGTATTGGCCCATTGCGACAGCTCAGAAATATCCATGCGGCTCAGCTCTGCAATGTTCTTGCCGTCGACGAAAAAGTGCAATGCTTCGCGGTTGAGCCTGTCGCCCTTGCATTCGGGGCATGTGCATCGCGAAAAGAACTGGCCGCTCCATTTGCGGGCCTGGTAGCCTGCGTCTTCGTCGGTCTGGTTTTCGATGAATTTGACGATGCCGTCGAAAGAACGGAAAAAATCGAGCGACGACGTAGGCGCGTCGCTCATATGCGGCACCGAGGTGGTGCCGTTGAATATTTCGTCGACGCATTCGTCGGACAGCTCTTTGAAGGGCGTTTTCAGGGTGAAGCCGTGGCTTTCGAGAATGGCGCGCAACTGCATGAAGAGCACGTTGTCGCGGTATTTGCCAAGCGGTACCAAGGCGCCGCCGTAGATTGACGCGTTTTCGTCGGGGACTATCTTTGCGCGGTCGATGATGTTGACATAGCCGAGGCCTTTGCAACGCGGGCAAGCGCCCTGGGGCGAGTTGAAAGAGAAGTTGTGCGGCGCCGGGTCGTGATATGAAATGCCCGTTGCCGGGTCCATTAATTCCTGGCTGTAATAGGCCACTTCGTCTGCCTCGACATCGTAGACCATCATCTCTTTGTCTCCTTGCACGAGGGCGTTCTCGACCGAGGCCAATAGCCGCTCGCTGTCTTTGCTGGAAACTTTGAGGCGGTCGATTACCAGTTCGATGCTGTGGTTTTTGTATCGGTCGAGGCGCAGGCCGCGTGTGATTTCGGTCAGTTCGCCGTCGATGCGGACGTTGAGGAATCCTTTCTTGGTGAGCTGTTCAAACAGGTCTTTGTAGTGGCCTTTGCGGTTTTTCACCAGAGGGGAGAGTATATAAATCTTACGACCGTCGTAGCGCTCGGTGATGAGTTCGACGATTTTTTCGTCGGTGTACTTCACCATCTCCATCCCCGACACATAGCTCCGGGCCTTGCCTATGCGTGCGTAGAGCAGGCGAAGGAAGTCGTAGACCTCTGTCGTGGTGCCGATGGTGCTCCTGGGATTGCGGTTGATGGTCTTTTGCTCGATGGCAATTACGGGGCACAGCCCTGAGATGCTGTCTACGTCGGGCCGCTCGAGGTTGCCGAGCATGTTGCGCGCATATGCCGAGAAAGTTTCGATATAGCGCCGCTGTCCTTCGGCAAAGATAGTGTCGAAGGCCAAAGACGATTTTCCCGAACCCGAAAGACCCGTGATTACGGTGAGTTTGTTGTGCGGAATTTCTACGTCGATGTTCTTGAGGTTGTTGACACGTGCCCCGGTAACAATGATTTTTCCGCAAGTGCCGTCGTCGGCTATTGTGTCGAGTTTTTTTGTTTTACTCATTTTCTTAGAGAGTCCAGTCGGGATTGAACGTCTTGATGCCGTTTTTTTTGCGTGACATCGATTCGGGCAGCGGAATGCGTACGGTGTATGTCTTTCCGGCCTTGTTGGTCAGCGACAGCGAGCGTATCCACGGGTTTTCGTCGCGGAGTGTCGCATAGCTTATGCCTTGTTTGGCGGCCCAGTCGGGCCAGCTCTCTACAGGGCCGCTAACTTTTACTTCGCGGTATTTGCGTGGCTGGTACAATTGGTTGTCGCGAAGTCGGAAGCCGTAGTTGGCCGGTTTTTCCATTATGGCTTTCATTGCCATGATGCGGAAAGGATAGCGCGTAGTCTCTTCGGCAAGGTAAAGGTCGAGCGAAGAGTCGCGGCCTTGTTTGTCGAGGGCGTTGGCGATGCGTGTCATGCCGCCGTTGTATGCCGCCATTGCCGAAGGCCAGTCGCCGTAGCGGTTGTATGCCTTTTTGAGATATCGCGCGGCTGCCGCGGTGGCTTTTTCTATGTTGTAGCGTTCGTCGACTTCGTCGTTGACTTCGAGGCCGTATTCCTTTGCCGCCGATGCTATGAACTGCCATATTCCGGCGGCCTTTGCCGGAGAATATGCCCTCGGATTGAGTGAACTTTCGACGCATGCGAGGTATAGCAAGTCGTCGGGCACGCCTTCGCGCCTCAGTATAGGCAGAATTTCAGGGAAATAGCGGTTGGCTCGTTTGATTATCAGCATTGTGTTGCCATGAGTGTATGTAAGCGACGAAAGCTCGCGGTCGAAGTTCTCGTACATGTCGGTGCGGTCGAGGTCGACGGTCTTGCCGCAAAGTGTCACTTTTTCGGGCACGTCGGGCGAATACACTGCTGAAAAACGCTGTGAGGATGTCTGTGCGGCAACAGCCGTCGGGATGAAAACGGCAGCCGACAATGCGAGTGCTTTGAATATATGTGTCATAGGTCTGTTTACTTCTATTATTTATTCGGTCGGTCGGGTGGTGTTTCCGCCGTCATATTTTATTATGTTTATGTCTCCGGCTTTTTCGTAATCTATTCCGTCGGCCCCACGGGCTTTGATTACATAGAAATAAACACCTGCCGGGACAAATTTCCCTCCGTGGCGACCGTCCCACCCTTCGGCAGGGTCGGTCGAAGAGAACAGTTCCGTGCCCCAACGGTTGAAGATGTGGCATTCGTACGAAACAAGCGATTTGTAGCTCACCTTCCAGAGGTCGTTTACGCCGGGAGATGCTTCGGGCGAAAAGGCGTTGGGTATTTCGAGTTTCGATTCGCCTATGAAAATCTGATATGTCGGCCCGACAAACTCGCAGGTTCCTTCGGCGTTGTTTGCTACGAATCGGACATATGTGTTGCCTTGGGTTGTGAAAGTGTAGTCGAAAGACAATTCGTTGAAAGTGTTGTCGGGGATTCCGAAGTCGGGGTTTCGCGAAATCTGCCATTCGGTGAATATTGCGGCGTCGCTGACGGCGGCTTCAAAACTTATCTCACAAGGAGCCGAGCCTCCGAGCCCGTCGGTCGAGCTGTCTTTCTGCTCGTTGTCGACATCGCGGACGGTCTGTGTGGCCTTTGTCTCGGCAATGACGCTGCGGCTTGTGAATGTCGGCGATTCTATGCTTTGCTCTTGTCCCCATGCACGTAGAAAACGGTCGCCCGACAGTTTGAACGAAGTGTCGCACAGCGGTGCCGGGACATGTATTTCGTGCCCGACAGATGCGATGGTTTCTTCGGCCGGATATGGCAGATAGCTGTAGCTGTCCTCGTTGAATGCCAGGGTAGTGTATTCTATTTCAAGCTCACGCGAGAGCACAAGCCTGCGTCCGTTGATGGTGTAATAGGGTATTTCGGCCGCAGAACCCGTGAATGTCAGTGCCGCGCGGTCGCAATCCTGCTCAGGGGCGATGTCGAGTGACTGCATGTCGAGCCAATGCTCCGAGTAGTTTACCAGCCAATAGCATGTGCGGTCGAGCCCTTCTTCGATAATATAGCCCATGTCGGACGGCTGTGCCTGTATGCTTACGCGAGTTCCGCTTTTCGTAGGCGTGAGTTCTTCTGCATAGGCTCCGCCGAGGTTGCTGAAACGGTACCATTTGACTGTAGACTGCGGCGATTTGGCCGTATAGACCATCGTGAGGCCACGGGTGTCGGGTGCCACATATATTGCTTCAAGCCCGGTAGAAGCTTCTGCCGGAACTCTTACGGGCGTCATTGTAGCGCCTTCGAAGTCGATGGCCGAAGATGCCGATGCGGCGAAAGCGAGCGATGATGCCGCTACGATATGTCGTAAATCCATTTTCTCTTATGTGCGTTATAAGTATGCAAAGATAGTGTTTTTCGCTTATTCTACATAAATGTAAGATAAGCGAAAAATACTAATTGAAGTTAAACGGATGTGTCTATTCTACGCCGAGGCAGTGGCGGACTGCAGTCCGTATTCTATCGGCATATGCGTTGTTGTGCCTTAACAGCCGCACGATTCCGTCGATATACCGGTCTTTGTTCTTGAAGCCGCACATCTGGGCCACGTTGCTGCTTGTGAGCATCGATTTTTGGTTGAATACGCGCAAGATGGCGTTGTAGTCGCCCGTGGCCTCGAATTGGTGGAATTGGCGGCAGTAGTCTTCGTAGATGGCGCGCGGATTGATTTCGTCGAGCAGGCCCGACAGATGGTGCTCGAGGTCGTTTATGTCGGGGCACCGGGCATCGACCCTGTACTCCATTGTCCGCTTCACCCTGTGCCGTGTGTGTAAGAGGGCTTGCTGTCGCAGGTCGGCACGGAAGAGCGATATGATGGTTTTGCGCACACGGTCGAACACGCGGTCGGGGTTGTGGCCGTTGGCTTCGGCCATCGCGCGGACTACGTCTTCGATTATGAGCATGTTCTCGATTTCGGCCACGTCGGGCACCATGACCTGTTTGCGGCGGAGATATGCCACTTCGGTGTCGTCGCGGCGGTCGCGGTCTACGATGCCTTTGCTGTCCATTTTATGGAATGAAGCCAAATCGTTGAAGGTACGCGTGGCTTCTATCACCTTGTTGCAGCTTCCGAGCGAGCGCACGGTGTAGTCGGGAAAAATCAGAGGATATAGTTTTGCATCGATAGAGCGGTTGCTGTCGCCTTCGATGAAGAGCACGGGTTTGCGGGCGCCGACAAGAGTCATGTAAAGTTCCTGCGATATGCCGCTCTGCGCCGGGAGTATGTCGTAGTCCCATGCCGGGACGGCGGTGTCGCAGTCGCGCACCCATACTACCGGGGCGCCGTTGCGCGAAGATGCGAACTCGGGGTCGTGGGTGGTGTAGCAGAATGTGCAGTCGGCGCGCATGGCCTCAAGACGGTTCCAAAGCGAAGAGGTGAGGGTAGGGTGCAGAAACATTTCAGGCGAATCCACGAACACCACGGCTCCTTTGGGAGCGTAGAGCACGGCACCTGCATAGTATAGCACGGCACGTTCGCCGTCGGACAGTCGGACAGCGGAGTATGAATCCTGGTCGAAGCCTTTGGCGAACAGTATCTTGCCGCTGTCTATCAGGACTCGGTTTCCGGGAAAAACCTCTTGCCACAGCGATATCACACTGTCGAGCCTCGTGCGTCGCAGTTTTGTGTCCTGACCTTGTGCTGCGGCGAGTTTGTATCCTATAAGGTTCACCATCTCGTCGTGCATAAGTCGTGCCAACAGCGTTTCGAGGGCTGTCTGAGCCACGCCGCCGCTTTCGGTCTGACGACGGTTGTACAGTGCGTCGAGGGCCGACATTCGGTAGGCCCTGTCTCCGAGGCTGTCGACTATAGCCGATGTAAAGCGTGTTTTGCCGGCGCCGTTTGCGCCGATTATCACGAGACAGTCGTTGACCGACAATGTTTCGGGCGTGAGCCCTTTTCGTCGTTGGGGCAGTGTCAGTTCCATAGAACAATAACTTGGTTGGATATTGCAAGGTAGGCATTTTAATGCAATACAGGCCTTCTTCAAATATTAAAAAACATTAAAATGATTGTCTGTGAGGTTCTGTAATAGCATTTGCGGATGTTTTAAAAGCATAAAACTATTTATTTATGATTTTCCACTCATCACTCCTGAAGTTGGTTATAGCTTCGTTTGTGTGTGTTGTCTGTGCCGGTACGGCCTTGTCGGTCGAAGGCGATACATGGCTGCGCGCCGGTCTTGCCAAAGAATGGGGCGCCGACAGCACTGCGTTAGCTCTTGGCGACGATGTCAACAGACATTGGTGGCAGTCGTTCGACGACCCTCTCCTTGATTCTCTTATAATGATAGGAGAACGCAATAACTATGATGTGTCGATTGCCGCACGGCGGATTGACATTGCCCGTTCGGCCTTGAAGCAGACGCAGAGTGCCTACTATCCACAAATCGGTTTGTCCTTGGGCTGGAACCGTACACGGACATCGGGGCGTATCGAAAGCAACAGAGGTGTCGCCGAGACTGTCTCTTATTTCGACGGGACGGCTAATATGAGTTGGGAAATCGATGTTTTCGGCAAGATACGGGCGCAGTCGCGCCGCGGCGCCGCGCAGGTGAAGGTGTCGTCGGCCGAATATGCGGCGGCGATGCTATCTCTCGACGCAGAAATAGCATCGACATATATCGGACTGCTTGTTAGCCGTGCGCAGCTCGACATTGCAATGCTTCATTCGGAAAGGCAGAAACACATACTCGATATAACGGAGACGCGGCATCGGACCGGCCTCGTGTCGAAGCTCGATGTGGCTCAGGCGGCTACGTTGTATTATTCGACCACGGCTTCCATACCGATGCTTGAGGCATCGATAGAGGCTTCATGCAACTCGCTCGCGGTGCTGCTGGGCACTACTCGCGAGGGCTTGCCGGCCGGGGTTTTCGAACCGCACGCAATCCCCGGTCATTATCAGCTTGTCGGCGTCGGCGCTCCGCTTGATTTGTTGAGGCGCCGGCCCGACATCATAGCGGCAGAGCGCAACATCGATGTCGCCGCCGCGTCGCTCGGGGTTGCGCGAAGCGCCTATCTGCCGTCGTTGAGCATCTCGGCAAGCATAGGCACGCAGGCCCATGCTTTCGGAGAACTTTTCAGCGGCCCGAGTTTCGCATATTCGGTAGCCCCGACGCTGTCGTGGACTTTGTTCGACGGACTTGCGCGCAGGGCGGCTACGGCATCTGCCCGTCAGAGCATGGAGCTTGAAATCGACAACTATAACATGACAGTGCTTACCGCCGTAGAAGAAGTGCGAAACGCAATGGCGCGCTATTCGGCTACGCTCGTGTATATCGACAGGATAAGCAAAGTGGTGGAGAACAGCGAAGAGGAGGTCAGGTTGTCGCTTGACCAGTATAAGCAGGGTCTGACCGATTTCTATAATGTCGTAGAGGCCCAGCTGACTAACCTCAGCTATCAGAATAGTCTTGTAGAGGCTAAGGGCAATGCCCTCACCGCTCTTATAAGTTTGTATAAAGCCCTCGGAGGCGGGTATAAAATGTAATCGCTATGAAAGATATTGTTATTTATATTCTGGCATTGACGGCAATAGCCGCAATACCGTCGTGCAAAAAGGCATCGACAGATAGCGGCGCAGCCCCCGAAGATGTAGAGGTGGCATCTGCTTTTACTGATTCTGCATTGATTTACAAAAAATACCCGGGTTACCTTGTGGCGAACCGGGAGGTTGAGCTTGTCGCACGTGTCGACGGCGAACTTGTGGCAAAAAATTATGCTTCGGGCGCTTTCGTCAAAGAAGGTACGGTGCTGTTCCGTATAGAAGACCGCAACTATAGAGATGCCGTCGAACGTGCACAGGCGGCGCTTGCCACCGCCAAATCAAATCTCGAATATGCTACTACACGATATTCAGCCATGCAGGAGGCCCTGAAAGGCGATGCCGTGAGCGAAATGGAAGTAGCCCAGGCGAAAAACTCGGTCGAAGAATGCGAAGCTGCGCTCAAAAATGCCACGGCGGCGTTGCATACGGCTCAGACGCAGCTGTCGTATTGTACTGTGCGTGCGCCTTTCGACGGGCATGTCACGTCGGCGTCATACGACGTCGGTTCGTATCTTGCAGGAGAGGCTTCGTCGACTGTCCTGGCTACGATTTACGACGATAAGGAGATGGTGGTGAAGTTCTCCGTCGAAGACGACGAAACATTGGGGCGCATACGCCGGAACATTGCCGACGGTACGGTCGACTACGGCAGCATACCTTTGACGTTCTCAGAGGCTATGCCGCATCGATATACCGCATCGCTTGACTATTTCGCGCCAAAAGTCGACACTTCGACAGGTACTATGCAGCTGCAGGCTATTGTCGACAATGTGCACAATGAGCTTCGCAGCGGAATGTTCGTTTCTGTGTCGCTGCCATTGGTCTACGAGCCTAAAGCCTTGCTTATCTCCGACGCCGCCATTTCTACCGACCAGCTCGGAAAGTATGTATATGTCGTCAATGATTCCGACAAGGTGGTTTATACACCTATCGAGACCGGCGGTCTGGTGAACGATTCTTTGCAGATTGTGTCGAAGGGTCTGTCGGCCGGCGACAGATATGTCACAAAGGCATTGCTTAAAGTCCGCGACGGCATGATTGTCAACCCGATAGAAAAGAAGTGACCTATGTTCAGCAAGTTTTTCATCGACAGGCCCATCTTCGCCACAGTGCTTGCCATATTGATGATTTTGGCGGGCGTATTGACGGTCAAGACTTTGCCGGTGGCCCAATATCCCGACATCACACCGCCTACGGTATTTGTATCGGCCGCATATCCGGGTGCCGATGCAAAAACGGTGGCCGAAACCGTCGGCGTGCCTATCGAGGAGCAGGTGAACGGTGTAGAGGGCATGATGTATATGAGCTCGACATCGGGCTCAGACGGTTCATATATGCTTGAAATAACTTTTGAGAACGGCACAGACCTCGACATGGCCATGGTGAAGGTGCAGAACCGAGTGTCGCAGGCCGAGCCGGTGTTGCCCAATGCCGTAAAGCAGCAGGGCGTGTCGGTGCAGTCGCGTTCGTCGGACATCATATTGTTCATCGCCCTTGAGAGCACAGAGCCGGGCCGATACGACGGGCTTTACCTTACCAATTACGCGCAGCTGAGCATCGTAGACGAGCTGTCGCGTATCGACGGCGTGGGCGGAGTGAACGCTTTCGGCGCCGGAGAATATAGCATGCGCGTGTGGCTCGACCCCGAAAAGATGCGCGTGCGTGGCATCACGCCTTCTGATGTAATGGCGGCTATCGAAAGCCAGAACATGGAGGTCTCGGCAGGCTCGGTCGGTGCTCCGCCGTCCGGCAACGGGCCGCAGTTCGAGTTTACGCTTACGTCGCAGGGCCGTCTTGCCGACGCGGAGGAGTTCGGCGACATAATAGTCCGATCCGACGCCAATGGCGTGCTGCGGCTCAAGGACATCGGTTCGGTAGACCTTGGCAGCCAAAGCTATTCGATGATTTCCAACGTTTCCGGGCATACCGCAGGGCTTATCGGCGTATACCAGCTGCCGGGCGCAAACGCCATGAAGGTGGCAAAAGCAGTCGAGGCACGCCTTGATGAACTTAAGCAGTATTTCCCTGAAGGTGTCGACTATAGGGTGATACTTGACACGACCGATTTTGTGTCGGCGTCGATTGACGAGGTGCTTGTCACATTTGTGGAGACGACACTTATTGTCATGCTCGTAATATTGCTGTTTCTGCAAAACTGGAGGGCGGTTGTCATTCCGATGCTCACCATCCCTGTGTCGCTTGTGGCCACTTTTGCGGTGATGAAGCTTTTCGGCTTTACCTTGAATACGCTCACTCTTTTCGGCCTTGTGCTTGCCATAGCGATTGTTGTCGATGATGCCATTGTCGTGGTTGAGGACTGCTCGCGCATCCTCGATGCAGGAGGTGTGACGCCGAAAGAAGCCGCCACAAAGGCTATGGAAGAACTTCAAGGCCCGGTAATAGGCGAAGTGCTTGTCTTGCTGTCGGTGTTCATACCTACGGCGTTTATATCGGGCATCACAGGCGAGCTGTATAAACAGTTTGCTCTTACCATAGCCGTGTCTACCGCCTTCTCGGGCTTCAACGCCTTGACTTTTACGCCGGCCATGTGCGCTTTGTTTCTGCGTCCAGACACGGGTAAGCCGAAGTTTGTACTTTACCGTTGGTTCAATACGGGCTTCGGTTCTGTGCGCCGGTGTTATGACAGACTTGTCGGCAAAATGCTTTGCCGGCCGTTGTTGTCGCTGATTGTTTTCGCAGTCATATGCGGTGCGGCAATCTTCGGGTTTCTGCGGTGGCCCACAAGCTATGTGCCGGCCGAGGATATGGGATATTTCCTGACTTCGGTGCAGTTGCCGCAGGGAGCTTCGCTTGACAGGACAGATAGGGTTGTAAGAGACATCGAGGACAAAATAATGAAATTGCCGCAAGTGAAAGATGTAATAAGTGTTACGGGCAATTCTTTTCTTGGTGGCGGTGCCGGCAGCAATGTGGCGTCGATGTTCGTTGTTCTCAAACCGTGGAGCGAAAGGCGCGGCCGCGACAACTCGGTCGAAGCGGTCATTGCAAGGGTTGATGAACTCACTGCGCCGGTCGAAGAGGCTGTGGTCTTTTCGGTCAATCCGCCGTCGATACCCGGGCTTGGCGTTTCGTCGGGCCTGCAGATGCAGCTCCTCGACATAAACAACCTCGGGCCGCGCGAAATAGCCGGAGCAGTCGCAGAAATACAGCGTGCAGCCGCCGATTACCCTGAGTTGAAAGACATAACGTCGCTATATCAGGGTGAAGTGCCGCAGTATGCAGTGAAAATCGACCGCGACAAAGCTAAGTTCTACGGTTTGACCCTGGAGAATATCTATGCCTCTCTTTCGGCTTTTATGGGCAGCAACTATGTAAACGATTTCGTCAAGTTCGGGCGCACCTACGAGGTCATTGTCAGCGGCGATGCCGCTTCGCGTGCACATGCCGCCGACGTAATGGCTCTTAGCGTGCGCAATGCCTCGGGCGACATGGTGCCTTTCGGTGCTTTCGCCAGGGTGGAAGAAGTCATGGGGCAGCCTACGGTGAGCCGTTACAATATGTACACGACAGCGTCTGTTACGGGTTCGGTCGCTCCGAACGTAAGTTCGTCGGCCGGTATCGCGGCCATGGAAGAGATAATGGAAAAGACTGTCGGGCCGTCGTTCTCATATGCCTGGACAGGCGAGGCTCTGCAGGAAACGCAGTCGGGCACGACCATCACCATAACCTTGCTGTTTGCAGTAATAATAACCATACTTGTGCTTGCGGCACAGTATGAATCTTGGACAGACCCTGTCGCCGTGGTCATAACTACTCCTACGGCAATACTCGGCACGGTGCTGGGCTGCATGTTCCTCAACCAAAGCATAAGCATCTACACCCAAATCGGCATAATACTTCTTCTTGGCATGGCTGCGAAAAACGCCATCCTGATAGTCGAATATGCCATGGATTACCGTAAGGCAGGGCAGCCGATACGGCAGGCGGCCAAAGATGCCGGAGATGTCCGTCTGAGACCTATACTTATGACGGCATTGGCATTTGTCTTCGGTGTCATGCCTATGTTGTTCGCCACAGGCGCCGGTGCGGCAAGCCGCATTTCCTTGGGTACGGCTGTTGTGTTCGGCATGGCCGTAAATGCGGTTTTGGGAACTTTGTTCGTGCCCAATTTCTGGGAGCTGTTGCAGCGTTTCGGCGAAAACTGTCTCTCGAAGGTGTTCAGAACGTCTTCTGGGCCGTCGGCTTCCTCATCCGCCAAAGCAGATAAAGGACAGCGGCCGTGAGTACTCCGCTAAATACCGTGAGCCATAGAGGCCATATCTCAGGCTCGTTGTCGAGACCTTCGGGTCCGTAAATCCGGGCCTGGTGCCATGCCGTGATGACAAAAAGGGTATTGTTGAGCGTGTGTGCCAATACGGGTGCCCATAGCGAGCGTGTCCACAGCAGCAGATAGCCGAAGTATGCGCCCAAAAGCATGCGCGGAATGAAGCCGAATAGCTGAAAGTGCAAGGCTGAGAAACAGAATGCCACGAGCCACACTGCCGCGTGTCTGTTGACGCCGCCGGTGGTGAGCAGACGTTGGAAGCAGCCTCTGAAAAGCAACTCTTCCGACAGACCGGCGAAGACACCTACTATCAGGATGTTGACGAGCAAAGCGCCTGTCGAAGTGTCGGCCAACAGAATTTTCATGGCACCGTTGGCTGCGTCTTCCATCTGCCGCGCGGCCTGCTCCAATGCTGCCATAGAGGCCGGAAGTTCGATATGATAGTTCCAATAGATTATGGCTTCCTGTAGTGGTATCGAGACTATCAGCATGGCTGCAATTAGCAGACATGTATTGAAATGTGGCGATTTCAGCAGGCATAGCAGTTCGGCCGGTCGCTTTGTGACAAGCAAGGCCGTCGCTACGGCAGGCACGATGAACACCAATACATCCTGAAGCACCGCGCTTATGCGCATGGCTGCCGGGGGATTGCCTTGCAGCGCACGTCCGAGCAGATATGCCGTGGCCGATGTTATGAGAAAGCACACAAGAAATATGCACAGCAGCAGTAGGAGCCGTTGGCCGAGAGAAAGGACAAGGTCGCTTTTTTTCATGGTTTGAGGTGTGTATAAAAATCGTCGACAAGCCGGCGGTATTCCGCACTATAGCTTCCGTCGTGGTCGCGTAGGTTGATATGTGAATATTCCGTGTCGCCGTCGCGCATGCTGAAATCCCACAATATGCGTGTGGCCTGTTTCGACGGGACGGTGTGTATGTCGAGGCGGCGCCTCAGTTTGAGGCGGCACATTTCTGCCTTGAATATTATCTCCTGACAGAAGTTGTCGGGGCTTACCAAGCCGATGTGTCCGTCGGGTGATAGCCATTGCGATGCTTTTGCAAGGAGTGTGTGGTAGCTCAATCCGTTTTGGTGACGGGCGGCGGCACGTGCAGGGTCGTTTGATACGGCTCCGTCGGAAAAATAGGGCGGATTGCTTACTATAATGTCGAGAGGAGCGTCGGGGCACCACGAGGCGAAATCGCCTTCGAAAAGGTGTAGCCGTCGGCTCCACGGCGACGCACTGAAGTTGCTGCGTGCGGCTTCTGCGGCACTGCCGTCGAGCTCTATTGCATTGATTTCGGCATCGGGGCATAGCTGCGCGGCCATCATCGCCAATAGGCCGGAGCCTGCGCCGACATCGGCTATGCTTTGTGCATCTTTGTGGGCGCTGAAAAACCATGCGCCGAGGAGCACGCTGTCAGAGCAGATTTTCATGCCGCAGCCGTGGTCGTCGATGTCGAATTGCTTGAAATGGAATACTGCCATGGCCCGATTGTTATTGCATACGCCCCGCTTCGGGTACGCCTATGTTGTGTTTATCGAAAATGTCGCGTGCGCGGCGCGCGAACTCTTCGGCGTGAGGTTTCCATCGTCCGCTCTTGACGCTGTCGGCCTCCATCACTTTGAAGTTTTTGTTGTTCCCGTCGGCAGGTACGGTAAACAGCAGCCTGTAGTCGGCCGCTTTGACGGAGGCTTTTTTGTCGTCGCCTCTGAAAAGCTTTGCATGCACCATGGCGCCGCCACGGGTGTCGGGCGTTCGCATGTTCGACACGAAGTTGCCTAATGAGTATACCAAGAGGACATTTTTTGTGCTGTCGTATCGGTTGGGGCGTATTTCCATAGGTTGTATCACATGCGGATGTGCCCCTATTATCATGTCGACGCCAAGTGCTTCGAGAAAGTCGGCAAGATGGCGCTGAGTGGCGTTCGGCAGCAGGCGGTATTCGTCGCCCCAATGTATGCAGACGCAGATAAGTTCGGCGCCTGCGCTTCGGAGCGCTTTTACGTCTGTCTTGATGGTGGGGCGGTCGATATAGTCTACTACGACGCCGTCGCGCGGTTCTATGCCGTTAGTGCCGTATGTATAGTTGAGAAATCCGACTTTGAACTTGTTTACATCGACGATTTTCGGCAAAGCCTCGTTGCGGCTTTCCTTGTCGGAATATGTGCCTATATGTCCAAGGCCACGGCTGTCAAGGTTTCGGATAGTGTTGCGCAGCCCTCGTGCGCCACGGTCGAGGGTGTGGTTGTTGGCTGTCAGAAAAAGGTCGAAGCCGACGTCGGCAAGAGCGTCGATGAATTCTGCCGGGGCATTGAAACACGGGTATCCGCTGTATGGCGGCTCGCTTACGGGTGTCTCAAGGTTTACCACCGCATAGTCGGCGGTTGACACTATAGGCTCTATTGCATCGAAATAGCCGCTGTAGTCATATGTGCCTTTGTTTGCGGCCGCTTCGAGCTGGGCTTTGTGCTGCATGGCGTCGCCTACGAAAATCATGTCGGCTTCGTCGTATCCGAAAACGAGAGATACGATTGACGTGAACAGTGGCAGCAGCAAGCCCGGCATGCTCGGTAATGTGCGGTTTTCAGTCGCGGTTTTTTGCGGCCTGAAGGGTGTTGAGCATCAGCGATACGATAGTCATAGGCCCAACACCGCCCGGCACGGGGGTGATGGCTGAGCACTTCGGAGCCACGTTTTCGAAATCGACGTCGCCGCTGAGCCTGAAACCCGACTTGCGCGATGCGTCGGGCACACGGGTGGTGCCTACGTCGATAACGACAGCACCGTCGGCGACCATGTCGGCGGTCACGAAGCCGGGGCGGCCGAGTGCCGCAACGAGTATGTCGGCCTGACGCATTATCGACGGCAGGTCGGGGGTGTGGCTGTGGCATACGGTTACGGTGGCATCGGCCTGCGCGCCTTTCTGCATCAGCATCGCGGCCAGTGGTTTGCCCACAATGTTGCTTCGGCCTACTATGACGACGCGTTTTCCGGCTGTGCTTATGCCGTAGCGGCGCAGCAGCTCGACAATACCTGCCGGAGTTGCCGAATGGAAGCACGGAAGTCCTACCGACTGACGACCTACGTTGACGGGATGGAAACCGTCGACGTCTTTTTCGGGCAAAATGGCTTCGATAACGGCCTGCTCGTCGATGTGCTTTGGCAGAGGCAGCTGAACGATGAAACCGTCGACATCTGGGTCGTTGTTGAGTTTGTCGATTTCAGCCATCAGCACGTTAGGGTCGAGAGGGGCCTCGTAGGTGCTTTCGAGCCTTATGAGTGTAGATTTGAAACCGCAGTCGGCGCATGCTTTCACCTTGTTGGCTACGTAGGTCTCGCTTCCGCCGTCGTGCCCGACAAGTATGGCGGCGAGGTGAGGCACTTTCAGCCCTGCGTTTTTGCGAGCCTCTACTTCCTGTGCTATTTCGGCTTTAATGGCAGCTGCCGTGGCTTTTCCGTCAATCAGTTGCATGGTCGGAGAAATACGTTGTCTGTTATCGGCGTCTTTGTTGGCGCATCTGGCGCATCATCTGTGCCGGGTTGGAACCCATGGTGCTTACCTGATGCATCATTTTGCGTATCTGGTCGAATTGTTTGAGCAGGCGGTTCACATCCTGTACTTTTGTGCCAGAGCCGTTGGCGATGCGCTGCACGCGAGTGCCGCGGATGCAGTCGGGGTGTTCGCGCTCATAGGGCGTCATCGACATTATTATAGCCTCTATGCCTTTGAAGGCGTTGTTGTCGATGTCGATGTCTTTGATGGCTTTGCCGACTCCCGGTATCATCGCAGCCAAATCTTTGATGTTGCCCATCTTTTTGATTTGGTTGATTTGCTTGAGGAAGTCGGTGAATGTGAATTGGTTCTTTCGCAGTTTCTTGGCAAGTTCTTCGGCCTCTTTTTCGTCGTATTGCGCCTGGGCTTTTTCGACAAGCGACACAATGTCGCCCATGCCGAGAATGCGGTCGGCCATACGGGTGGGGTAGAAGATGTCGATTCCGTCGAGGCTTTCGCCTGTGCCGACGAACTTTATAGGCTTGTCAACAACGCTGCGGATAGACAAGGCCGCACCGCCGCGTGTGTCGCCGTCAAGTTTCGTCAGAACGACACCGCCGAAATCGAGGCGCTCGTTGAAGGTCTTGGCCGTGTTTACGGCATCCTGGCCGGTCATGGCATCGACAACAAAGAGTATCTCGCCGGGCTGTATGGCTTTTTTGATGGCTTCGATTTCGTCCATCATCTGTTCGTCGACGGCCAGACGTCCGGCGGTATCGACAATCACCAGGTCGAAATTATGTGCCTTGGCATGTGCAACGGCACGTTTTGCTATTCCCACGGGGTCTTTAACACCGTCTTCGGTATATACGTCGACGCCGATAGAATCGGCGAGCACCTTGAGCTGGTCGATGGCGGCCGGGCGGTAGACGTCGCAAGCCACAAGTAGCGGACGCATGTTCTTATCGCCTTTGAGTTTCTTGGCGAGTTTACCGGTAAACGTCGTCTTACCCGAACCTTGCAGACCCGACATGAGTATGATGGCCGGTTTTCCGCTGAGCGTCAATGGTGTGGCGTCGCCTCCCATCAGCGAGGCCAGTTCGTCGTGGACGATTTTCACCATCAACTCGCCCGGTTTGATGGCGTTGATGACGTTTTGGCCGAGGGCTTTCTGCTTTACGGTATCGGTGAATGTCTTGGCGACTTTATAGTTTACGTCGGCGTCGATGAGCGCGCGGCGCACGTCTTTGAGCGTTTCGGCGACGTTGATTTCGGTAATGCGTCCCTGTCCTTTCAGAAGCTTGAAGCTGCGCTCAAGGCGGTCGCTTAGTTTTTCAAACATATGTTATGCGGTGTCTTTTTTTGTGGAAGTATGGTCGTCAGTCGACGAGTTTGTTTGTGGCTGTGTCGGGAAATATGACGGTGGGCTTGAACGTGCGTGCTTCGTCGGGCGTCATTGTGGCATAGCTCATTATTATCACGATGTCGCCGGGCTGTACCAGGCGTGCCGCCGCGCCGTTGAGGCATATAGTGCCTTTGCCTCTTTCGCCGGCAATGGTGTATGTGTCGAGGCGTGCGCCGTTGTTGTTGTTGACTATGTAGACGCGCTCGCCGGGTATGATGCCGGCTGCGTCGAGAAGGTCTTCGTCGATGGTTATGCTGCCTATATAGTCGAGCCGGGCTTCGGTCACCGTAACCCGGTGGATTTTTGATTTCAGTACTTCAATAAACATCTCAGTAACGTATATTGTCGATTAGGCGGACGCCGCCGCAGTAGACCGTGGCGCACCCTACGCTTCCGTGTTCGCCGGCTTCTGCCCAGCTGTTTACGGGCTGCATGGTCTTTGCATCGACTATTTGGAAATATTCGGCATCGAGACCCTCGACATCGTTGATAGCAGCTTCTGTGGCAGCCGCAACTTCGAGAGGCGATGCTCCATGGGCTTTAAGGTCGAGGCTTGATAATAGTATTTCGCGAATTTTCGGGGCAATCTGCCGCGCTTCGGGCGAGAGGCGCACGTTGCGCGACGACAGCGCAAGACCGTCGGCTTCGCGCACGATGGGGCAGGGCACTATTTCGAGGTCGAAACCTTCGATTTCGACCATGCGGCGGATGACGGCTATCTGCTGGAAGTCTTTTTCGCCGAAGTAGGCGCGTGTGGGGCGAGCCATAGCGAAAAGTTTGCTTACAATCTGTGCCACGCCGTTGAAATGGCCCGGGCGCATTGCGCCTTCCATTACTTCGGCCACGGGGCCGAGGTCGAATACGCGAGTATCGGTTTCGGGATATATTTCGTCGACCGAAGGGATGAATGCGTAATCGACGCCGCAGTCTTCGAGCATGCGGCAGTCGGCTTCTTCGGTGCGCGGATATGTGCGCAGGTCGTCGGGGTTGTTGAATTGTGTGGGGTTGACGAACACGCTGACTACGACGATGTCGTTGTCGGCACGGGCACGTTCGACCAAAGAGCGGTGTCCGGCATGCAGGGCGCCCATTGTCGGCACCAGTCCTATGCTTTTGCCTGCGTCACGGGCGGTGTCGGTGACTTCGCCAAGACGTTTTACTGTACGGATTATTTCCATTCTACAAGCTTGTTTTCAGGCTGCAAAATTAAGCATTTATAATAAGACTGCCAAACTATTGTTCGCCAAGTATACGTTGTCAGAGTTTCTCGAAACGCGGCAGACGGTCGAGCGGCGCCTCGACCCTTATTGTGCGTCCGCCTTTGTAGACTTTGCCGTTTTCGTCGCGCCACTTTCCTTTGGGCAACTTCACTGAACGGTGTCCCGAGCCGTCTGCTACGGGAGCCACAAGGTAGCGGTCGCCAAGCATATATTGGTCAGAAACCTCTTCAAACCCTTCGTGGGGGAACATGTATGCCATATGGCGCACGATGGGTTCGCCTGTGGCTGCGGTCTTTTCGGCCATGGCTATGATATAGTCGCCGAGTTCTTTGTGCAGAAGGGCGTAGCGGCGGCATATCTCAAGTTCATCGTCATTGAGCACTCGCCATGGGGCTACAGAAAACTGCATTATCGGCATCATGGCGTGTATCTGGCACGAGCGCAGCATAAGCGACGCGTCGAAATCTTTCTCGTCGACATCGAGAAAACTCGTGTATTCGCCTCCGCCTACCATGTCGGGGCAAGAATAGGAATGACCCAAAAGAGCAGCGGCGAGCATCGAAGGGACAAGGGCTTTGACTCCGGCCCATGAGTAGCCTTTGTCGCAGAGACGCTGCACCAAAGGCCGGTTTCCCGACTTCCAGCATGCGCGCAATTCGTTATACGGGAATTTTTCGGCGAGCTGTGCCCATAAAAGCGTCTGTTCTGGTCCGTACGATTTGTTGTCGAATACCTTGACGGTGCCGTCTGTATAATATCCGGTGTCTCCGGCATCGAACTTGAAGCCGTCGATGCCGTATTTCTCCTGTAGATGTCTGAATTTGTCGCAAAGATATGCGTTTGCTTCGGGATTGCTAAGGTCGAAGCAGGTCGAACAGCCGTTCCACCATCTGATTGCGGCCATGTCCTCGCCGTCGGGCGTTTTTATGAGATAGGACTTTTCGTGCAGGTCTCGCGCTTCTTTGCTGTCGGGCGAGATGAACGGGCATACCCATAGCATCACCTTGAAGCCCATGGAGTGGAGACTGTCGACCATGGCTTTCGGCGAATGGAAGCGGCCTTGGTGGAATTCCCATATGCCGTAATCCTGCTGCCAGTTGTCGTCAATCATGAGTATTCCGGGCGGAAAGCCGTGGTCGATGATTGCCTTGGCATATTTGAGGATGTCGTCCTGATTTTGGTCGTACATCAGCTCAATCCATGTGTTGTAGACAGGTGCCGAAAAGAACTCCTTCGGCGGTATTCCGCCTTGTGGCGGAAAATGCTTTGCGCAAGCGGCCATGTAGGCTCCTCTGAGGCTGTTTTCGGCAGCTTGTTCTATATTGATTTGGCCTTCGTCGGTTTTCACATGAAGCCCTGTGCTGTCGATGCTGAAACGCATCGGGCTGTCCGACCATATATAGCGGCCTTTGTTCGACAGCAACAGTGGTGCGGTTTGGTTGCTGTAGTTTTTGCTTGATAGGTCGTATATGGTTTCAGAGGCGTCGAAGGGCATCTTTGTGCCGAGGTTTGTGGCGGCTCCCCACCATTTTTCGCCGGCGAGGTTTGCCACGTTTTGCTGTCTTTGCCCCCAAGAGGCAAACATGGTGAGTGCCAAGAAATATGTAATCAGTAGTTTCTTCATAAGCGGTTGTTTTTAGCTATCTGATGCCCCGGGCATCGAGTGTGCGGTGGTAGCGTGCCGCGTTTATGCGGTGACGGTTGTAGTCGGAAGCGAAGTCGTGGTAGCCTGAGAAATCGCTTTTTGCGCACATGTAGAGATAGTCGTGCTGAGGTGCGTCGAGTACGGCTTCGAGCGACAGCGGTTCGACTATGCGGATAGGGCCGGGAGGAAGCCCGGTGTGTTTGTAGGTGTTGTAAGGAGAGTCGAGCCCGAACAACTTGCCGGTCACTCTTTTTATCGCGAAGTCTTTTACGGCGAATTTCAGGGTAGGGTCGGCTTGCAGCGGCATATGACGGGCTATGCGGTTCAGGTATAGCCTTGCCACGGTCGGCCTCTCGTCGAGGCGTGCCGTCTCTTCCTCTATGATAGAGGCGAGTGTGTGCACCTCGTTTGGCGTAAGACCCATTTTACGTGCTTTGGCGGTCTTTTCTTCGTCCCAGAACTTGTCGCGATGGTTTGCGAGGACTTCTATCACGTGAGCCGGGCTTGCCGTCCAGTAGAACTCGTATGTGTCGGGCAGTATTGCCGCTTGGTATTCGGGGTATTTGTAGCCGCGGGCTTTGAGTGTGCTTTCGGCAGCAAGCATGAAGGCTACAGAGTCGAACTCCATGATTTGTGATGCCCTTGCTGCCACATCTTCGAGGAAACGCATATTGTTGAATGTAAAGCGTACGGGAGTCTGTCGACCTTTCACTATGTTGCGTGACGCTTTGAGCGCTGTCGTGCCGTTCTCAATCAGATAGGAACCGTGGGATGCTGCCGCATTTCCGCCTTGTAACGACCATAGCACGGCCACTTTCGAACCGAAATCTTTGCCCAAAGCGTCGGTCATGATTTTTTTTACGTCATCGTCGCCGGTGCCCCGGGGAATTTCCACCCTGACGTTTTCATAGTTATATTCAGCGAACAATAGCTCATAGGCATACGCCGCGGCACATATAAGGATGATTATGATTGATGCGATTAGAATGTAGTTCTTTTTTTTCATTGGATATACAGGTCAGTCGGGTGTTTCAACCATTTCTTTCAGTAAATCGTGGTCTTGCTTGTGCTGCGAAGGTGTTTCGCCGTCTTCGCGGCTCGATATGTAGAGGTCGTAGTACGCCAAAAGCAGTGTTGTGAGCGGCAGGGCTATAATAAGGCCTATGAAGCCCATAAGTGTGCCCCATACCGATAGCGAAAGCAGGATGATGGCAGGGTTCAGACCCATTGCCTTGCCCATGATTTTGGGGGTGAGGATGAGGTCCTGGATGCATTGCACTATTACATACACGGCCATAGCCGCCCACCAGATATGCCAGAAGTCGGTGTTGCCGTCGACCGATACGACGAGGCATAGCAGGGTAGTGGGGACGAGTGAAATAAGTTGCAGGTAGGGCACCATGTTGAGCAAACCTATGAACAGGCCGAGGACTATTGCCATAGGCAGACCTATGATGCTGAAGCCTATGCAGAACATTATTCCGACAAGCGAGGCCACCAATGCCTGGCCGCGGAAGTAATGGTTCATCGACGTTTTGATATCGTTTGCTATGCGGTAGGCTGTGGTTCGGTATTTGGGCGGCACCATGCGTTTGAAGCCTTTGAGCAGCCGTTCGTAGTCGAGCATGATGAATACGACATACAACAGCACCACGAACCAGTTGAATATTCCTAATACGATGTCATATCCGCCGGATATAAAAGTGCCGAGCGTGTCGAGTATTGTGCGCAGGTCCTGTCGGGTCAGCTCACGCGAGATGGTGGCGAAGTCGATATTGTTGCGGAGATATTCGTGCAGCGATGCCGGAATAAACGCTATTTCGGAGCCGCTTTCGGAGTAGTGTGCTACAAAATCGGCTACCTGGTGCATCTCTTTGACTATCGACGGCACGATGAACACCGACGCGGCCGTGAGCACGAGCACGCATTCGAACAGTGTCATCATTATCGGTAGCCAGCGTTTTTTTACGCCGAGAAGCCGTTTGTTGTACTGCACGAACGGCTCAAGCATATACGCTATCAGCCATGCCACCAGAAAAGGAAGCAGAACGGAGCGGAGAATGCCCACAATCCATACTGCGGCAGCTATGCTGCCTATTGTGATGAGGAGGCGTACTACGCGGTCGAAAGTGAACGGCCTGCTCATGTGGGGGCCTGTAGGATGATAAAGCGGTTCGTTGTCTGTCATAAGGTTTTGCCGGCGAGAGTGTCTAAGGCGAAGCCAAAATTAGCAAAAAGCGTCGACTGCGGCAAATGTAACATGTAAAAAAACAAAAAAAAGAGGCTGCGTCGTCGGGGGCGCAGCCTCTCGGGGAGGTATGGAATTCAAAAGCGAATTTTACTGGAGGCGGAAGGTTACGGGGAGAGTGTAGGTAACTTTCACGGGCTGGCCGTTGTTACGGCCCGGCATCCACTTCGGCATTGCCTTGACAACGCGCAGGGCTTCCTTGTCGAGAGCCGGGTGGCGCGGACGGACAACGCGTACGTTTGTGATGGAGCCGTCTTTGCCTACGACGAATTCAACAACTACGCGGCCTTGGACCCCTTCTTCAGAAGCAGCTGCCGGGTAGACGATGTTTTCGCCGAGCCATTTGTACATGGCGGCTTCACCACCGGGGAATTCCGGTTTCTGTTCTACCATAGCGATGCTCACAGGCTGTTCCTCTTCTACTTTCGGTGCGGCGATGACTTCTTCTTTAATTGCGATTTTGTTGAGGTCGTTAGTGCCTTCGGTGATATCGACGGCACCAACCGCAGCTTCGTTTTCAAGGACTTCTTCCTGGTTCTTGACCTGTTTGTCTTCTTCGATTTTGTCGTCTTCGACGATGAGAAGCTCGGTCACCTGCTGTTGGTTGGCAACTTCTTCGGGCGCGATGATTTCTTCGGGCTCGGGAAGCTGGAACTGTTCTTCTATCTCTTCTTCTTCAAACTCTTCTTCAGGCTCGAATGTTGCGATTTCCTGCTCGGTAGATGTCACTACCTGCTCTTCTTCGGGCTTGGCGAATACGCCTGAAACAGAAAGGATAAGAAGCACGAGTATTATGGCTACAGCAATCAGGACCGATACTATAGCTTTGGTGTGGCGCGAAATCGAGGATTCACGGAGCTTGTAGGCGCCGAAATCCTTGTTTTTGCCTTCGAACACTATGTCGCGCCACTCTCTTGAGGTTAAATCTACGTCTTTTGCCATTTTGTTTCAGCTTTTTAAGAGTTAGTAGATTCTTCGGCCGGAGCAGCGGCTGCTGCCGGGGCTTTAGCGCGGACTGTAGGACGGATGACGGTCTCGTTGTGAGCCTGTTCGTAGTGACGCAACAGAAGAGTGTCGCTGTGTGTCGGGAGCTCGATGCTGTAACGTGAAATCTGGTTGATGTTCATTTCGTCGATAGCATTGATAAGACCCTCGTAAGTGGTGTTGGGCCCGGGCTTGATGACGACAACAGGACGGGTTTTGAGTGAGTCGGATGCGTTCTTTTTTGCAGCCTTGTCGAACTCTTCTTTGGTGATTTCTTTGTTTTTCCACTTGGTCTTGAGGACTTCGTATTCTTTCATCACCTGTTCGTTCTTGTTGCGGAGAATCTTACGGATACCTTGAGCCTGATGGTTCATGTTGCCGATGAACTGTTCTTTCTTAAGGTATGCGTTCGTGCTGAATGTGGTGTCGGCGATACCTTCGTAGTAGTAGATGTTGTGTACGGTTTTACCCGTTTCTGCGTCTACGGCAGGTTTGTCGCCGTTGTACTCGGTGTCGAGTATCAGCGTGATGGCTTCAGATTGCTTTGCCTGGCTCTGCTGCTCTTTCTTGACGTCCTCGTTGGTGGGGAGCACAATCTGGAGAGTCTGCGATTTAATCATCGTTGTGCAGAGCATGAAGAATGTAATCAGAAGCATGTTCATGTCCACCATGGGGGTAAAGTCCACATGGATAGACATCTTTTTCTGGGCGCCTTTTTTCTTTTTGCCGCCTGAAGATTGTTCTATTTGTGCCATATCTTGTTGACTTTACTGGGTGGGTTCGTTCTCTGATTTAAGGGCTGTCATGAGGCTGAATTTGTTCAGCTTCATTGTCTGCAGGTTGTCGAAGACGAGCTGGACAGTCGTGAACGGAGTGTCCTTGTCGGCTTTGATTGCTATGCCCTGGCCTTTACGCATGAGTGCCGTGTAAAGGTTTGAGAGCTGCGAGCGCTCTTCGGCAGACAGTCCTTCGGTCTGTTCGTTGTTGATGCGTTGCGCAACGTTGTAGATGGCTTTGAGCCAAACCTGGAAGTCGTTGAGGCGTCCGTCGCGGTTCTTGTTTCCGTCGATGGGTATGCCTACTTTCGGGTTTGTCATGTCGCCCATGAACTTGTCGCGCTCTGTAACGGACATCGACAGCACTTCGGGAAGTTCGGAGAATGGCACGCCTATCATGTTCGATGTGCGGAACTCGTTCTTCTGTGCTTCCGAAAGAGCGATGCGGTTGTTCTTGTGCTGTTCGTTGTAGATGGCAACCGCTTCGTCGAGCATCATTCCGCGGATTTTTTCGCTGGAAAGTGTCGAGTCGGCGTCGCCGGTAAACGAAATGAAGAGTTTACCTTCGGCCACGGAGGGGTCGTCGAGCTTGCCTGATTTATCGGCGGAAGACACGAGGACAGTCACCAGATTGTTCATCGGTACCTTTTCTTCAGATACTGAAGAGGGGGTATATACGATGGTCGGTTCCTTCTGAAGGAAGGTAGAAGTCAACATGAAGAAAGTAAGCAAAAGAACAGTCACGTCACTCATCGCGGTCATGTCGATGAGAGTACTTTTCTTTTTGATTTTTACTTTTCCCATATTTACCTATTTTTATTGTTGTGTGTTTTAAAACCGGGTAAACAGGGGATTAGTGAGTAGCGGCAAATGTTTGCACGATAGAGAATCCGATTTCGTCGATAGCGTAGGTGAGGTTATCGATTTTGTTGGTGTAGTAGTTGTAGAAGATTACAGCGAAAGCAC
>CAJTXL010000036.1 GCA_910583525.1 uncultured Muribaculaceae bacterium
GTGACAACCCCCAACAGCGAACATTGACATACTGCCCACGCATCAGCCCAAGACAAAAGGCCTGAGAACCGACCCTAACGACCTTACAGACTTTAAAAACCTTAAAGACCTTACAGCGTCAAAAAAAGAGTTCTCCTGTACTCCTGTCAAAAAAACTTCTGTCAAAAAAAGGAAAGGGCCACGCCGTGCAGCCGGACCAAGAGCCGGCCCGACAATGCGTACCCACAAACAGGGAGAGAAAACGGACGCGCCGGGCGCCGTTTTCTCTCCCTGTTTTTTTATTACACCATCGAGCAGGCAAACATTACCGGCTTCACCGTGTTTCATTCTAAAAAGATTGTTTTATGGATGCCAATACGAATAGCCCACAAAGCGTTTCAACCGATTCCCCGATGTCGCGTAAATTGCAGTCCGACAGCCGCTATTATTGGTTCTTGGTTACTTGTCTCGTCGTGCTCAGTGCTCTCGGTTCCTTTGTCAATGACATGTACACACCGGCCTTGCCTGCAATGTGCCGCTTTTTCGGATGCTCCGTTTCTTTGGCTCAGATGGGGCTTACTATGGGCATGGTCGGTCTTGCGGTGGGGCAGCTTGTGCTTGGTCCTGTCAGCGACCGCTATGGACGCAAGCCGGTGTTGTTGGCGTCGGTGGCGCTTTTCATATTGTCGGCCGTGGCGAGTCTGTTTTCGCCGTCGATACACATATTCAATCTATGCCGTCTGTTTCAAGGCATCGGGGCGTCGGGCGGATATTTCCTTGCCCGTACAATTCCGGCTGATGTGTATTCCGGCCGTTCTCTTGCCAAGCTCATGGCGCTTGTCGGCGCAATCAACGGAGTGGCGCCGGCTTCGGCTCCTGTCATAGGTGGTGTCACGGCCGATGCGTTCGGGTGGAAAGGCGTGTTTGTCGTCCTTGCCGCGTTTGCTCTCATGATACTTGTCGTGTCATCGGGCCTGAAAGAATCACTTTCGCTATCGCATCGCACCGTCGGCCCGTGGTGGAAGGCTATGTCGGGCTATGGCACGCTGCTTAAGAACCGCCGTTTTGTGGTCCATATATGCTTCAAAGGCACGGCTTTGGGGCTGCTGTTCGCCTACATATCGTCTTCGCCGTTCATTTTGCAGACCCATTACGGGCTATCGCAGACTGTATACGGCCTTGTAATAGGCTTCAATGCTTTGTTCGTCGCCGCAGGCTCTATGCTTGCCTTGAAATTTCATCCGTTGAAGAAAGCCTCAGTCGTGGGGGCATATATACTTGTAGTCGGAGTGTTGGCAATGGCTTTCGCGCTGTTCAAAGTGAAAAGCCTGTGGGTGTACGAAGCCTGTATGGTCGTGATTTTGTTTGCTCTCGGCCTGATATTCTCCACCACAAACACCTTGGCTATGAACGAAGGCCGGGCGCAGGCCGGAGAAGCCTCCTCACTTTTGGGTATTTCGGGTTATGTGGTCGGAGCGGTGGCATCGCCGCTTGTCGGCTTGGGCAATATAATGCACAGCACGGCCGTGGTGTACCTCGTACTGGCCGTGCTCGTTTCGGCTTTCGCTCTTGTATCGAAAAGGATGACGCCTGACCCTGACATGAAATGACTGATTATCCTTGCGGTACGGCCTGCTTCATCTCCGACGGGTGCTTTATGAAATATTGGCGTAGAAGCTCGTCAATGTTGAAATAATAGCCTTCGGGATTTTTCGACTTGTCGGGGACTATCGAAATGTAGTCGAAGTACGGCGGCTCGAAACGCTGGCTGCTTGCCGTGAGTCCCGACAGATTCAGAAAATCGTATTCATGCTGGGGGTATACCACGATGAAAGCGTTGTCGGGGTCTGCCCCTGTGCCCGAAGCCGCTATCACAAGCAGCAGATGGTTGAGTTTGTACTGCCAAATCTTGGCAAGGTCGTATTTGCGGTTCTGCTCGTACACATATATGCGGTTCGTGAGCTGTCTCAGGTCGACGGGGTTGTCTTCAAGCACCTGAAGGGCATAGTCGAGCATTTTTTCGCGGTCGGCACGTGTCCGTTTTTCTTTAGAATATATGGGTCGCAGCTCTTGGAGAAGTGCCTGGTTTGGCGCCTCGCGGTACGGGTCGTAGTCTTCTTGGAAGAGTGTCCCATAGTAGAAGTACTGAAACTCTTCGGCAGTCATCGAAGTGTCGTTGGCCATGAAGGCCTTAAGCAGACTCGGATAATAGAACTTCGATGTCTCGTCGACCGACGCTTTCGCTATTTCGGCAAGGTCGGGACGGCCTAATGCAGAGCGTGCCGTTGTCTTGGCGGCAAAGACCGCCATGGTTCCCATAAGGAAAACCAATAGTGTGAGTGCCGCCTTTTTCATAACTGCGATGCTATTGTTATGGCGACCATCGATGCCGTAACGACCGACGGCAGTCCTTTGGCGCAGATGTATTCGACAAAACCTTGCGACGTCAATGGCAACCGGGGCGATGCCGGAGTGCGCATATACGCGGTCGCGCCCAAGAACGAGCCGACGGCCCCGCCTATTATGATTGCGGCTGCCGTGGCCGACGCCAAATAGCCCAAAAGCGTGCCTACGAGCGTGGCGACGGCAACATATGCCTGTCCGCCTTTGGCAAGGACAATGGTTTTGGGCTGGAGCGCACGCAGACCGAGCACGATGGCTGTAGCGACGCCCCAGAATATAAGTATCTTTTCGTTTATGTAGACGGCGCCGTCAAAGTGCGCGCATACAAGTGCCGCATAGGCGGCCGGCACCGCCGGAACGCGTGGCACGAACATGGCTACGACGGCTGCAAGTGAAAGTATCAGCGATATTATAGAGAGTGCAGTGAATGTCATAATGCGCAAATTTACGAAAAAATGCCTGTTCAAGACAGGCATCCTTTCGACCTTTTGGCATTATTTCACTAATATTAACTACATCAAAGTGCTTTCGCGGCAGCGTTCTGCAACAGCTCCGACAGTCCTGGATGGGCGCTTACGGTGAACGATGCCAGGCGGTTGAGCGTATACGATGCATCGATGGCAATTGCGGCCTCGGCAATCAGGTCGGCAGCATGCGCCCCTATGATGTGGCACCCGACGATACGTCCCGAGGCTTTTTCGTAGACAAGTTTCACCATCCCGTCGGCATGTCCTGATGCAAGGGCTTTCGAGTTGCTGCTGTATGGCACTTTTACGGCTTCAAGGCCTTCGCCATCATCGGCTTTTAGTCCCACCGATGCACATTCGGGCACGGTGAAAACGACGGCCGGTATCACTCCGATGCTGTCAGTAATCCCTGCGACCATACGAGCTTGTGCCGATGCCGCATGGGCAAGCATGCAGTGCCCGTTTACGTCGCCTATGGCGTAGATGCCGTCGGCACTTGTGGCAAAGGTGCTGTCGACGGCCACATAACCGCGCCCGTCGAGCGTCACGCCTATGCGTTCGATGCCTTCGGGAAGCACGGGGCGGCGTCCTACAGCTCCTACAACAAGGTCGGTCTCTGCGGTATGCACCTTGCCCTTGGCTTCGAAGCCGACGGCGAATTTGTCGCCAGCAGCTTCTACCTTTAGTACTTTCGCCCCCGTAACGATGTTGATGTCGCGACGGCTCAGATAGCTGCGCAGGCGCTTGGCAATTTCGGCATCGAAGCCCGGAAGCACTTCCTTGCAGTATTCCAATACGGTTACGGCGCTGCCGTAGGCCGATGCGATAGAGGCGAATTCGAGACCTATCACTCCGCCGCCGACTATTACTATTTTTTCGGGGAGCTGCGTGCGCCGCAGAAAGGCGTCGCTGTTCTCCACATGTTCGCCGCCTTCGGCAGGGAACGTAGCCGGGCGCGAGCCGGTGGCGATGATGATTTTTTTCGCTTTGAGGAATTGGGCGCCTACTGAAACCGTGCGGCCTTCGCCCAACACGGCTTCTCCCTTTATTATGTCGACATCCGAGAGCATGGCTGCTACATCTTCGCGCAGCGACGATACTGTTTCGACGGCTCGTGCGTGCGCCGCCGCGTAGTCGGCTCTGAACCCGTCGACGCTTATTCCGAACTCCGAAGCGCCCTTGATGTCGAGCACTCGTTCGGCGGCGGCGCAAAGACACTTTGTCGGCACGCAGCCCCGGTTGAGGCAGGTGCCTCCCAAAGCGTCGCGTTCGACAAGCGCTGTCGACAGTCCTTGTTTCGCCGAAAGCGCGGCGGCCTCGTAGCCTCCGGGGCCGCCGCCTATTACTATCACGTCGTACTGTGTCATTTCAGCTGTGCGTATGTCAGTTTTGGACTAAGAGCCGCCTCGTCTTCGTCGGGATGTGAGATGGGCGTGGTGTATGGTGCGCCTTTCACTTCGTCAGGCTCGGTCTTTGCCTTTTGGGCAATGTCTCTCATTACGGCGATGAATGCGTCGAGCGTCTCCGGCGTCTCCGTTTCCGTCGGTTCAATCATAAGCGATTCGTGGAACAGCAGCGGAAAATAGATTGTCGGCGCATGGAAGCCGTGGTCGAGCAGTGCCTTGGCGATGTTGAGGGTGGTGACGCCCGTCGATTTGTCGCGCAGGCCGTCGAACACGAACTCATGCTTGCACGGTCCCGCTATCGGCAACTCGTAGAGGTCTTTGAGCGACTCCATCACATAGTTGGCATTCAGTGTCGCCAAGGGGCCGACTTGGGCAAGTCCGTCTTTCCCTAATGTCAGTATGTACGCAAGCGCTTTTATATATACGGTGAAATTACCGAGCCATGCGCTTACGCGCCCGAAAGCATCGTCGCCGAAGTCTATGTCGAGCGTGCCGTCTTCTTTTTCGATGACCCTCGGGTTGGGCAGGAACTGTTCGAGCCCTTTGCGTACGCCTACAGGACCGGCGCCCGGGCCGCCTCCGCCGTGGGGTGTAGAGAAAGTCTTGTGCAGGTTGATGTGCATCACGTCGAAGCCCATATCGCCCGGCCGCGCTACGCCCAGCATCGGATTGAGGTTGGCGCCGTCGTAGTATAGCAGGGCGCCTGCCTTGTGCACGGCTTCGGCTATTTCGGGTATGGCCTTTTCGAACATGCCGACCGTGTTGGGATTGGTCATCATCACAGCCGCTATGGTTTCGTCGAGCTTGGAACGAAGGTCTTTGACATCGACCGTGCCGTCGGCAAGGCTTTTGACCTCAACAATCTCGAAGCCTGCCATGGCCGCGCTGGCCGGGTTGGTGCCGTGAGCCGAGTCGGGCACTATGACGCGTTGCCGTGTCTCGTCGCCACGCGACAGATGGTAGGCACGTATTACCATAAGCCCCGTGTATTCGCCGTGTGCTCCGGCAAACGGGTTTAGGGTGAACTCGGCCATGCCGCCGATTTCGGCGAGGTATTTTTCGAGCGTGCGGTATATTTTCAGCGCTCCCTGCGCCGTAGATGTCGGTTGCGCCGGGTGGAGCGGAGCTATTCCGGCAACGTTTACCATGGCTTCGTTGACCTTGGGGTTGTATTTCATGGTGCACGAACCGAGCGGATAAAATCCTGTGTCTACGCCGAAGTTGTTGTTGCTCGAGTTGGTGTAGTGGCGCACGACCGTAGGCTCGTCGGTTTCGGGCAGCTCAAGGGCGGTTGTTCTTAGCAGATGTGACCCGAGACCTCCGCGAGTGCCGTAGTCGTAGTCGGGAAGGTCTGCGCCATGGCGTCCGGGGTGCGACAGCTCGAATATAAGCGGAGAATATAGCTTCTTGTTCATGGCCTACATGTTTTTTACGGTTGAAACATAGCGCTTGACATCGTCGGGCGTGCACATTTCCGTGGTTGCGACGAGGATTGAGTCGTCAGTCAGCTTTATGCCGCCGAGGATTCCTTCGTTGGCCAATGCCGAAAGCATGGTGTCGGCGTCGAGGGGCGATACGGTTTCGATGGCGAACTCGTTGAGGAAAGGCCGGTCGGGATATTTCATCTTTACCTTTCCGGTGTGGCAAAGGGCTTCAGCAAGGGCGTGTGCCGCGTCGTGGCCGAGCTTGTTCACTTTGCGGAGACCCTCCGCGCCCATAAGGCTGAGGTAGATTGCGGCGTGCAGGGTCATTATGCCCTGGTTGGAACATATGTTGGATGTAGCCTTCTGTCTGCGTATGTGCTGTTCGCGCGCCTGAAGGGTTAGCACGAAAGAGCGTTGACCGTGCTCGTCGGTGGTGGCGCCGACTATGCGGCCCGGCAGCTTGCGCATCAGTGTCTGACGGCAGCACATATATCCCAGGTAGGGACCGCCGTAGTTCAGTGGCATGCCCAAGGACTGCGCTTCGCCGCATGCTATGTCGGCGCCCCATTCGCCCGGTGTGCGCAGTGTAGCCAGCGACGAGGCGTGGCAATTCATTATGAACAGAGCCTTGTCGGCATGGCAACGCTCGGCATAGCCGCTGTAGTCTTCGACTATGCCGAAGTAGTTCGGTGAGGCCACGACTACTCCGGCAACATCGCCGGCGCCCATCATTTCTTCGAATGCTTCTCGCGAAGTTATGCCGCAGTCTTCGGGTATGACTTCGAGCGTTATGCCTGCCGCCGAAGCATAGGTTGCGGCCACTTGGGCCACTGCCGGTGCCACTGTGGCTGAGATTAGTACACGACGTTTTCGCCGTGCCGAGTTCACGGCCATGATGATAGCTTCGGCTGTCGCGGTTGCTCCGTCGTACATCGAGGCGTTGCTCACATCCATGCCCGTGAGGGCGCACATCATGCTTTGGTATTCGAAGATATACTGCAGGGTGCCCTGCGATATTTCGGGCTGGTAGGGTGTGTATGCCGTCAGAAACTCCGAACGGCTTATCAACGACGGTGTCGCAGCCGGAGTATAGTGGTGGTAGAAACCGCCTCCGGCAAAAATCGTCATGGCCTTGTTTTTGGCTGCGAGCGCTTCGAAATAGCGTTGCAGTTCAGGCTCGGTCATTGCTTCGGGTAGCTCGTAAGGTTTTTTCAGCCTCAGGGTGTCGGGGACGTCAGCATACAGGCTGTCGAGTGTTGCCGCTCCGCAACGTTCGAGCATGCGCTCTATGTCGGCCTGAGTGTGCGGCAGATAGCGGTGTGCGCTCATGGCTCAGTGCTGTTTTGCGCAGAAGTCGGAGTACGCGGCCTCGTCCATCAGCGATTTAAGCTCTTCCGGGTCGTTGATTTTCACTTTGATAATCCACGCGTCAAGAGGTGCGTTGTTGATGAGTTTGGGGTCGTCGACGAGTGCTTCGTTGATTTCGAGCACTTCTCCCGAAACGGGCGAGAACAGGTCGGATGCGGCCTTACGGCTCTCGACGGCGCCGAATTCCTCTCCGGCGGCAAGTTCGTCGCCTTCTTCAGGCATGTCTACGTATGTGACGGCGCCGAGCTGTTTTGCGGCATACTCCGATATGCCGATGAAACCTGTGTCGCCTTCTACTTTGATATATTCGTGGGTCGGGAGATAATAAATTTGTGCCATAATCAGTGTGTTTATTTTTTGTAGTTGGGTGTATAGAAACGTTTTTTGACGACTGTGGCCGCAACGGTCTTGCGGCGTATTTTAACTTGCAGGGATGTGCCCAATGTACCGTATCTTGCATCGACAAGCGCCATGGCTATGTTCTTGCCTACGGATATGGAGTTGTAGCCTGTAGTGATGTGGCCTATGGTCGCGCCGTCGAGGTCAAGCACTTCAAAACCGTGCCGGGCGGTGGCTCCGCCGTCGAGTTCGAGGCCTACGAGTTTGCGTTTGAGGCCTTCGCTTTTCTGTTTTTTAAGGGCTTCGCTTCCGACGAAGCCTTCGGGTTTGTCGAGTTTCACGAACATGCCGAGGCCTGCTTCGAGAGGGGTGATGTCTTCGGCGAGTTCGTCGCCGTAGAGCGGAAGCCCGGCTTCGAAGCGCAGGGTGTCGCGGCATCCGAGGCCGCAGGGTTGTATGCCGGCATCCATGAGCTTGTCCCACATGGCGACGATAGCGCCGGGCGATGCGTAGATTTCGAAGCCGTCTTCGCCTGTGTAGCCGGTGCGGCTTACGATGGTGCCGTCGGGCAAGGTGGTGAATGTGTAGAAGCCCAGCGCCGAAGCGTCGATGCCGAGTACTTCGGCGAGTATGCGTTCGCTGTCGGGGCCTTGCAGGGCGAGCTGACCGAAGTCGGCGCAGCGGTCGGCGATTTCTACATCGAAGCCTTCGCTGTGGCCTTTTATCCATTCGATGTCTTTGTCGATGTTGGCGGCGTTTATCACGAGCATATAGCTGTCGGCCGTTTTACGGTATACGAGCAAATCATCGACTACGCCGCCGTTTTCGTTTGTCATCATGCCGTAAAGTGCCTGTCCGTCGGCCATCGCGCTTGCGTCGCCCGTGAAGATGTGGTTGACGAAACGCTGCGCGTCGTTGCCTTCGATGTCTACTTCGCCCATGTGCGAAACATCGAACACTCCGGCTTTGGTGCGCACCGCCATGTGCTCGGTGTCGAGACCGGCGTATTCTATAGGCATGTCGTAGCCTGCGAACGGCGACATCTGTGCGCCCAAGGCTGTGTGGCGTCCGTGCAGGCAAGTGGTTTTAATGGTGGTTTCCATAGTGTATCTAAGGTGATGTTTTGATAACTTAAATTAATAAGGACAGCAATTGTTCGCGTTTCAGGCCGGGAATTACATTTTCGGGGTCGCAGTCGGCGAGAGCTTCGGCGATTTCGCCGCTGTCATATCTTATGCCTTTCAGGCGTGATATGATTTCTGTGTCAATGTCGCCCGTTATGAAATAGTCGCCCGAGATGGCAACAGTACGTATGTGCCGTTCTTCGTCAAGTGTTATTGCTGTAGAGAATTCCCCGACACCTTCGATGCGGCGGTCGCGCACTATCTCCGGTAGATGTTTCTCCGATAAATCCTTGAAGCGCCCGGCAAGGAATGCCGGGTCGTAGTAGCCTTTTTCAATTTCTTCAATTTCGGCGAGCTGTGCAGGTGAGAGCACAATAGGCTTTCCGTCGGTAAGATGCTCTATGGCATAGCGTCCAAAGTCTTCAACGCTCATCTTTATGCCTTCGGCTTTCAGACAGGTGACGTGTGAGGATACCGATTTCACGCCTTTCGATTCGAGTTTGGCGCGACCGGGTGTGATTGCATGGCTCATTGTATCGAAGTCGATGTCGTAGAGCATCGTGCCGTGCACAATAGAGCGCCCGGGCAGATGGTAGAATGCGTTGCCGGCTACTTTCCTGCCGCCAATGAAAAGGTCGTTGCGGCCTGTGGCGGCGACATCGAAGCCGAGAGAGGAGAGCATGGCCGACATCATGGCGGTATATCGGCCAAAGGTAGATGTCACTTCGTCCGACGGGGTGATGTACGAAAACATCCAGTTATTCATGTCGGCATATACGCAGCCGCCTCCGCTGCGGCGCCGCACGACATCAATGCCATGCGCACGGCAGTAGGCCATGTCGACTTCTTTGTCCATGTCCTGATGTCGGCCGCATATCACGGTGGGCCTTGTCCGCCAGGCGAAGAAATATTCGCATGGAGGCATTCTGCGTGCCGCCCATTCTTCCATGGCAAGGTAGAACGGCAAGCGGCGAGGACTTTCGTCGGGTAACAACAGGTGTTTCATCCCTCAATTGTTTAATGCTCCAAAAGTAGCAAATATACTTCAAACATGCAATAGCTACATTTTAACTCGGTAATTTTCCCCAATGTATTTCTCTGTATGTCACCGAAAATGCGTAACTTTGTCCATTGGCATAAAGCCTGATTTAAAGCAATGTCTAAAATTGTAGTTCAAAACACGCCAATCACGGTTCTCTCGGTAGAGGAGCAAGACTATATATCTCTTACAGATATGGCTGCAGCCAAGGATGGGGACAACCGTTCTGCTGACATTATAAAGAATTGGTTGAGAAATCGTTATACCATTGAATTTCTCGGTACATGGGAGCTTATTCACAATCCGAATTTTAAAGTGGTCGAATTTGACCACTTTAGAAAGGGAGCCGGACTGCCTTCATTCGTGTTGAGTGCATCAGAATGGATTGAGCGCACAGACGCAGTAGGCATAATTGTAAAGAAAGGCCGTTATGGCGGTACATATGCTCATAAAGATATCGCATTTGAATTTGGTTCAGCAATAAGCGTTTCGTTCAAACTTTATCTGATAGAGGAATTTCAGCGACTTAAAACTGAAGAACAGCGCTTATTGGGCTGGTCGGCCAAGCGTGAGCTGTCGAAAATAAACTACCGCATACACACTGATGCTATAAAGCAGAATCTTGTTCCTTCAGAGATTACTTCGGCGCAGGCGAGTGTTATTTATGCCAGCGAGGCCGATGTGTTAAACGTGGCGATGTTCGGCGTTACGGCAAAACAATGGCGCGATACGCATCCAGACCTGAAAGGAAACGTACGCGATTATGCAACAATCAACGAACTTATATGCCTGTCGAATATGGAAAACCTCAATTCGGTTTTCATCGAACAAGGTATGACACAGTGCGAGCGGCTTGTAAAATTGAACCAAATAGCAATTCATCAGATGAGGGTTTTGGAAAGCGATGCAACTGGCAATAGAAAGTTGCTAAAGTAGAAAACTCAGATTGCAAAACAAGGCAAGCGTTACAATAAAAATAAACTCTTGTTTGTGCTGATATTCCAAATATTATTCGTATCTTTGCGCCTGATTTTGGCCCCACCTCAGGCCCAGGCTTTCGGCGAGGGCTTATTGTTAAAGAAATAGACATGATTAAAATCACATTTCCCGACAATAGCGTCAAGGAGTTTGAAGCAGGCATCACACCTCTTCAGATAGCCCAATCCATATCTCCGCGCCTTGCCAAAGAGGTGCTCGCAGCCACTGTAAACGGCGAAGAATGGGACCTGAGCCGTCCTGTAGTCGCCGATGCGTCCATCAAACTTTTCAAATGGGACGACCCCGAAGGAAAGCATGCCTTCTGGCACAGCTCGGCGCATCTTCTTGCCGAGGCTCTTCAGGAACTTTATCCCGGCGTGAAATTCGGCATCGGCCCGGCCATAGAGAACGGTTTCTACTATGACATCGATCCGGGTGACAACAAAATCACATCTGACGACTTCGCCAAAATCGAAGCCAAGATGCTCGAACTCGCAAAGCAGGACCAGCAGATTGTGCGAGCCGACATCTCCAAAGCCGACGCTCTGAAGCTGTTCGGCGACCGCAACGAAGAGTACAAGTGCGAACTGATTTCCGAGCTTGAAGACGGGCACATTACCACCTACACCCAAGGTGCGTTCACCGACCTGTGTCGTGGGCCGCACATCCCGTCGACAGCGCCTATCAAGGCTGCTAAAATCATGAGTCTTGCCGGTGCATATTGGCGAGGCGACGAAAAACGCAACCAGCTGGTGCGTGTCTACGGTGTAACATTCCCGAAAAAGTCGATGCTCGACGAATACCTCGCATTGCTCGAAGAAGCCAAGAAACGCGACCACCGCAAACTCGGCAAAGAGATGGAACTGTTCGCTTTTTCGCCGAAAGTAGGCGCCGGCCTGCCCCTTTGGCTGCCGAAAGGCGCCGCTCTGCGCGACCGTCTTGAGCAGTTCCTTCGCAAGATACAGAAACGCTACGGCTATCTGCAGGTAATCACTCCGCACATAGGCAACAAACAGCTTTATGTGACATCGGGTCACTATGCAAAATACGGCAAGGATTCGTTCCAGCCCATCCATACACCCGAAGAAGGTGAGGAGTATCTGCTCAAACCGATGAACTGCCCTCACCACTGCGAGATATTCCGCGCTTTGCCGCGCTCTTACCGTGACCTGCCTTTGCGCCTTGCCGAGTTCGGAACGGTATACCGCTATGAGCAGAGCGGCGAACTTCACGGCCTTACCCGTGTGCGCGGATTTACGCAGGACGATGCTCACATCTTCTGCGCGCCCGAACAGATTAAAGATGAGTTCCTCAAAGTAATGGACATCATCCTGTATATCTTCAAGGCTCTGAAATTCGACAACTACGAAGCGCAGATTTCGCTCCGCGACCCCAACAACAAAGAAAAATATATCGGTTCGGACGAAAACTGGCACAAGGCCGAGCAGGCCATCATAGAGGCCTGCGCCGAAAAAGGCATCAATGCACGCACGGAATTGGGCGAAGCCGCATTCTATGGCCCGAAACTCGACTTCATGGTGAAAGACGCCATCGGCCGCCGTTGGCAGCTCGGCACCATTCAGGTCGACTACAATCTGCCTGAGCGTTTCGAGCTTGAATATACAGGCAGCGACAACGCCAAGCACCGCCCGGTGATGATACATCGTGCACCCTTCGGTTCGATGGAACGTTTCGTGGCCGTGCTGCTCGAGCATACCGCCGGCCGCTTCCCTCTCTGGCTCGCTCCCGAGCAGGCTGTAATCATTCCTGTCAGCGACAAATATCTCGATTATGCGAAGAAAGTCGCCGCAGAGCTCGACCGGGCGGACATCCGCGTCGAAATCGATGACCGCAATGAGACGCTCGGACGCAAAATCCGCGACAATCAGCTCAAACGTATACCTTATATGCTGATTGTAGGCGAGAAAGAAACTGAAAACGGAGAAGTTTCTGTAAGAAAACCGGGCGAAGGTGACCTCGGTTCGATGAAAATTGCTAACTTTGCACAAATTTTGACCGATGAGGTCAATCAAATGATTAACCGATAAACTCCTTAATATTAATTTAACTGCCGCAAGGCACACTGAATGGATAAAAAACCGCCCTATAATCCCGGAGCGCCACGCCCCGCAAACAACGCCGGTCAACGCCCCCCGATGGGTCGCCGCGACCCTCGCCAGCAGAAGCAGGCACCTAATAATATAAACGAGCACATACGTGCGCGCGAGGTGCGTCTCGTCGGCGACAATGTCACAGCCGGTATCTACTCCATTCAGGAAGCAAGGAGAATTGCCGAAGACCTCGAACTCGACCTTGTGGAAATATCCCCGAATGCCGAGCCGCCGGTCTGCAAAGTGCTGGACTATCAGAAATACCTCTACCAGCAGAAAAAGAAGGCAAAGGAAATCAAGGCCAAGTCGACCAAAGTCGTTGTGAAGGAAATCCGCTTCGGACCTCAGACCGACGACCACGACTACAACTTCAAACTCAAGCATGCCATAGGCTTCCTTCAGGAAGGTGCCAAAGTCAAGGCATACGTCTTTTTCAAAGGCCGTTCCATCCTCTTTAAGGAACAAGGCGAGGTTCTTCTGCTCCGTTTCGCCAACGACCTCGAAGACTACGGCAAAGTAGAGCAGATGCCCTTGCTCGAAGGAAAACGCATGATTATCATGCTCGCACCCAAAAAGAAATAATCAGCCACGAGATGGCAACTCGATTATAAAACCCGAATTAACACATTAACAAACAAAACAATGCCTAAGATTAAAACTAACTCCGGTGCCAAAAAGAGGTTCGCCCTTACCGGATCAGGAAAAATCAAGAGAAAACACGCGTTCAAGAGCCACATCTTGACCAAAAAGACCAAGAAGCAAAAACGCAACCTCACACACTCAGGTCTCGTTGCCGGTGTCGACGTTGCAAACGTAAAGGCTCTCCTCGGCATGAAGTAATTCGCCGAAGAACTCGTACAACTGCTTAATTCGCGATTCTATAATTTCATTTATTAACCGAATGTTCAGCCCTAAGAGCAGCGACAGACAGCTGCCGCTAACATTCAAAAACATTTGAAACAATGCCTAGATCAGTCAACCACGTTGCTTCGCGCGCACGCCGCAAAAAAATCCTCAAACTTACAAGAGGTTACTATGGCTGCCGCCGTAATGTATGGACCGTTGCTAAAAACACCTGGGAAAAAGGTCTCACATACGCTTACCGTGACCGTAAGGACAAAAAAGGTAATTTCCGCGCTCTTTGGATTCAGCGTATCAACGCCGCTGCACGTCTCCACGACCTCAGCTATTCCAAACTTATGGGCCTCATCCATAAGAGCGGCATCGAAATCAACCGCAAAGTCCTTGCCGACCTCGCCCTCAACAACCCTGCAGCTTTCGCCGCTGTGGTTGAAAAGGTGAAGAACGCATAAGCGACTTAAATCGTCTACGAGAGGGCGCGCCAAGACATGGCGTGCCCTCTGTTTATTTTCAGGGGGAGTGGCGTTGCTGTGATATTTTTATGCTGTCTGCACAATAATAGCGCTTTGGCTTACGTTAAACAGACAAATATATAAACAGCCCGTGCCTATGGAAAAACACTCTACTCAACAATCCACATCACATCAGTTCTTCCAATCCATGTCTCAAACACCAAGGCCGCGCCGTTCGACTGTCGAACGTCTGCGCCAGTTCGCCCGTGCGGCAATCGTTGTGCCTGTAGGGCCTGTGCTTGTGCTAAACTGATACGATGGATTTTCGTCTCGACTCACAATACAAGCCTACCGGCGACCAGCCGCAGGCGATAGCCCAGCTCGTAGAGGGCGTGAACGCCGGTCGTGAGGCACAGACCCTGCTCGGTGTGACAGGTTCGGGAAAGACCTTTACGATGGCAAATGTCATCAAAGAGGTAAAAAAGCCGACTTTGATTTTAAGCCACAACAAGACGCTTGCGGCACAGCTCTACAGCGAGTTCAAGCAATTTTTTCCCGATAACGCGGTACAGTATTTCGTGTCCTACTACGATTATTATCAGCCCGAGGCATATATCCCTTCGGTCGATAAGTATATCGAGAAGGATTTGATGATTAACGACGAAATCGACCGTCTGCGTCTTGCCACGACATCGGCGCTCCTGTCTGGCCGACGTGACGTAGTTGTCGTTTCGTCGGTTTCGTGTCTCTACGGCATGGGCAATCCCGACGATTTCCACGAAAATGTGGTGACCGTGCGAAAAGGCATGAAAATCGCCCGTAACGCTTTTCTGCGGAAACTTGTTGCCGCACTTTACAGCCGTAACGAGGTCGATTTCCAGCGCGGCACATTTCGTGTCAAAGGCGACACTGTCGACATCAGGCTCGCCTACGAAGAGATTGTGGTGCGTGTGGTGTTTTGGGGCGACGAGGTCGAATCGGTGATAACGCTAAGACCCGAAGACAACGCGCATCTCGGCACGCACGACAGCTTCAACATCTACCCGGCCAATCTCTTTGTGACATCGCCTGCGCGCCAGGCCTCGGCGATAGCGCAGATACAGCTCGACCTCGGGGAACAAATCAAGTTCTTCAACAATGAGGCACGGGAACTTGAGGCACAACGCATCGAAGAGCGTGTGACATACGATGTCGAGATGATAAAAGAGCTGGGCTACTGCACCGGTATCGAGAACTATTCGCGGTATTTCGACGGGCGTCGCGAGGGCGAACGTCCTTTCTGCCTGCTTGACTATTTCCCGAAAGATTTCCTCACCATCATCGACGAAAGTCATGTGACTGTGCCGCAGATACGGGCAATGTACGGCGGTGACCGTTCGCGCAAGGAGAACCTTGTGAACTACGGTTTCCGGCTTCCGGCGGCTCTCGACAACCGGCCTTTGAAATTCGAGGAGTTCGAGTCGATGGCGCCGCAGGTGATTTATGTCAGCGCAACTCCGGCCGACTACGAGCTTGAACGTTGCGAGGGCGTAGTTGTCGAACAAGTGATACGTCCTACCGGTCTGCTTGACCCGATGATACACGTCAAGCCTTCGACAAACCAGATTGACGATTTGCTCGAAGAGATACAGCTTCGGATAGAGCGCAATGAACGCACCCTGGTGACGACTCTCACAAAGCGCATGGCCGAGGAGCTGAATGAATATTTTTTGAAGCTTAAAATCAAGACGGCATATATACACAGCGATGTCGATACTCTCGACCGCATCAAGATACTCGATGGGTTGAGGGCAGGGGAGTATGATGTTCTTATCGGCGTAAACCTTCTGCGTGAGGGCCTTGACCTGCCTGAGGTTTCGCTTGTCGCAATACTCGATGCCGACAAGGAAGGTTTTCTCCGTAGCCACCGCTCGCTGACGCAGACCGTCGGGCGCGCAGCACGAAACCTTAACGGCGAGGTGATAATGTATGCCGACAAAATCACCGAGTCGATGCAACAGACTATCGACGAGACCGAGCGCCGCCGCAGCGTACAGCTTGCCTATAACGAGGAGCATGGTATAACGCCACAGGCAATCGTCAAGGCACGCAATGCCATTGTCGGGCTTGAAAAAGAAGAGGTCGATTTCGATGCTTCGGCAAGCAGCCGCAAAGGCCGTACCGACAAGCAGCTTAAGACCCGAGAAAAGTCTGCGCGCCACAGCATACAGTACGCCGAGGAGTTCTCTACTTCTGTCGATATAGCCGCCGACCCCGTGGTGGCCTATATGAATGCCGACGAGCTGCAGCGCTCCATAAACCGCTTGCGCGGCGATATGCTCAAGGCGGCCAAGGAAATGGAATTCATCACTGCGGCACGTCTGCGCGATGAAATAATAAAACTTGAGCTGAAGCTCGAAAGCATGGGTAAAGCATGAGCCGTCGGGATGTTGCGATAGATTACTCACGGCTAAAGCCTACCGACTGGCTGCCGACGTCGGTAAAAGAGATGAAGGCCTTGGGCTGGGACGGTGTCGATGTCGTGCTCTTTTCAGGCGACGCATATGTCGACCATCCGGCTTTCGGTGCGGCTGTCATCGGCCGTACTCTACAGGCTGCCGGCTATCGTGTGGCTATTGTGCCCCAGCCGAACTGGCAGGACGATTTGCGCGATTTCCGCAAGTTCGGGCGTCCGCGTCTGTTTTTCGGCATAAGTGCCGGGGCGATGGACTCTATGGTGAACCACTATACGGCAAACCGTCGTCGCCGTTCCGACGACGCATACACTCCCGGCGGACGCCATGGCGCACGGCCCGACTATCCGACAATCGTCTATAGTAAAATATTGCGAGAGCTTTATCCCGATGTGCCCATTGTGGCCGGAGGCATAGAGGCGTCTTTGCGTCGTTTGTCGCACTATGATTATTGGCAGGACAGGCTGCGCCCGTCAATCATTGCCGATGCGGCTGTCGATATGCTGCTTTACGGCATGGGCGAGCGTTGCGTTGTCGAGCTTGCGCGTCGGCTCGATGCCGGTGAAAAAATCGGCGACATATGCGATTTGCACCAAAGTGTCGTGCTAAGGCCTTTGTCGGAGATGCCCGAAGCGTCGGGCGACGGCGGCATCGTGCTCGCATCTTTCGAGCAGTGTCTGCGCGACAAACGCTGTCAGGCCACCAACTTCAAGCATATCGAGCAGCAGAGCAACCGCTACGACGGCGGTGCCGTAATATGGCAGGCTACGGGCGGAAAAGCCGTAAAGGCGAACCCTATGTATCCGGCCATGACGACGGGCGAAATCGATGCGTCGTTCGACTTGCCTTATACACGTCTTCCGCATCCACGCTACCGTGGCAAGACCATTCCGGCTTATGAGATGATACGCCATTCGGTGAATATGCACCGCGGATGTTTCGGCGGATGTGCATTTTGCACCATCTCTGCCCACCAGGGAAAATTCATAGCGTCGAGGTCGAAAGAGTCTATCATGCGCGAAGTGTCGCAGGTGACGCGGATGCCCGATTTCAAAGGTTACATAAGTGACCTTGGTGGTCCGTCGGCCAACATGTATGCCATGGGCGGCCGCGACCGGTCTTTGTGCGCAAAGTGCATGCGGCCTTCGTGCCTTCATCCGTCGCCATGCGCCAATCTTGATACCGACCATTCGCGACTGCTCGACATTTATCGAAGTGTCGATGCGTTGCCGGGCGTGAAGAAATCGTTCGTAGGGTCGGGTGTGCGTTACGACTTGTCGATGCACCCGACAGGCAATGCCGCTATCGACCGTACTAACCGTCGCTACAATGAAGAACTGATACGCAACCATGTGTCGGGACGCCTTAAAGTTGCGCCCGAACATACGTCAGATGCGGTCCTCGCTGTCATGCGCAAGCCTTCGTTCGCTCTTTTCAAGGAGTTCAAACGGCTGTTTGACCGTGTCAATGCCGAGGCCGGACTGCGGCAGCAACTGATACCGTATTTTATTTCGTCGCATCCCGGATGCCACGATGTCGATATGGCATGTCTTGCAGCGGAGACCAAGGCTCTCGACTTCCATCTTGAACAGGTGCAGGACTTCACTCCTACGCCAATGACGCTTGCCACCGAGATTTATTATACGGGCATACACCCTTACACGGGCGAAGAGGTCTATACGGCAACCGCTGCCGACGAGAAACTGCGCCAACGCATGTTCTTCTTTTGGTACGACCCTGCTTACAGGGCGCGTATCACCTCGACCCTGCACCGTATCGGGCGTCCTGACTTAATTGGCAAACTGTTCGGCAGCGCTCCGCCGCATAAGGCCGGTGGGCGTCGAAGGCCATTAGGCCGCTGAAAGCAAACTAAAGCGCGGTGAGATTGTTATAATATCATAATTAACATTAAACATAACGTTTTAACTCTCATCGCAATGAAAACTCTCAATGTTAACTATCTCGGCACCACACGTCTTTGGTGGTTGGTGCTTGCCATCGGCATTCTGCTCGTGCTCGGAGGTTTCGCCTATTGGTTCTGGCCGGCAGCCGGATATGCGGTAGCGTCGCAGATTTTCGGTTGGCTCCTTGTGCTTGCCGGTGTCGTGCAGCTTTGTGTGGCTTCAGGCCCGAACCGTGCAAGCGGCTGGGGCTGGTGGCTCGCAGGCGGCGTAATCGACATGTTTATCGGTTTCATGCTTGTCAGAAGCATACTTTTGTCTGAAATGGTTTTCCCCTATTTCCTGGCAATCATTTTCATCTTCTGGGGCATTGAGGCTTTTGTCGGGGCCGCAGCCGGACGTCGCGCCAAATATTGGTGGCTCGGAATTGTCAACGGCATATTGCTCTGCCTTATAGGCTTCTTTTTCCTTGAGGCGGGATATGTAAGCGACATGCTCATGGTGTCTTTCCTTACGTCGATAGCCTTTATCTATTGGGGCTTTACAGTAGCGATTGCCGCCTACGATATGAAACCTGTCCGCAAATGAAGCTTCATGCATCTGACCTTTGATTTACGGCTCCGCCGGGACGGCGCGCCAATTTGCGCCGTCCCGACGGGTTTGCCTGTCCCCGGGCTTATAAAAATGCTTAAAAGAGGTCCTGATGCCCGTTCTGCTGCCAATTTTTGCGTATCTTTGTCAATCATACTCTAAACCTATGGGCCTTAAGAAAGTCTAAGGATAAAGTGCATAAAGATTTAAAACAAACCTGATATACGCTTAAACGATGAAAAAGGTCACCAAATCTCTCATTTTCCTGTGTGCGGCTGCAATTGCGGTGCCGTCGGCCATCTGTGCCCAGGACCCTTACGATGACTTGTATTATTCTCCATCGAAGGCAGCAAAGAAGAAAAAAGAGAACGCGCAGCGCTCTTACGATTATACTACCGTCGACTACCCGTCGGCCGACAGCTATGAGGGCGGTTCGACACGTCCGCTGAATGTCGATGTCGATACGTATAACCGCCGCAACCGAAGTGCCGCATCTTCCCAATCGGGCACATCCGGTCTTGGCGAAGACGGTTTTGCCTACACAAGGCGCATCGAACGCTATCACAACCCCGATGTCGTAGAGTCGACGGGCGATACGGCTTTGATGGAATATTACTACAATACTCCGTCGCAGCAGGATGTGAACATCTATGTGATAAATTCCATAGACCCTTATCCTTATAGCTTCAACGCATGGAATCCGTTCTATAACCCCTATCGTTATACATGGGGGCCGTTGTGGAGCTTCGGTTGGGGCTATGACCCTTGGTTCGACATCTCATGGGGCTGGGGTAATCCTTGGTATCCCGGATGGGGTCCTTCGTGGAGCTGGGGGCCGTCATGGGGCTGGGGCCCTTCGTGGGGATGGCATCCCGGTCATCATCATCCTTGGCATCCGGGTCATCATCCCGGAATACATCCTCCGATGCGTCCGGGTCATGGCTGGGCTTCGAACTCAGTAGGTGCACAGCGTCCGCACAGGCCTTCCTATTCGGGTAGCTCCAACAGAAATCCGTCCTACAACAACTCTGGCAACCGCTATCCCTCATCGACTCGTCCCGGCAACAACGGGCGTCCGTCGAACGGTTGGGGTTCGTATGACCGTCCCGGTAACAATGGTTCGGGCAGCGGTGTGCGTCCATCCTCGCCGACAAACTCTAACAACAACGGAAATGTTTCGCGTCCGTCGAACAACAGCCGTCGTGGACAGAGTTCCAATTATCGCGGCAACAGCAGTTCGCCGAGCCGCAGTTCGGGTTCTTCGTACCGTGGCGGAAACAGCTCGGGCAGCTACCGTGGCGGAAGCAGTTACCGAAGCGGCGGTGGTGGCGGAAGCTATAACGGCGGCGGAAGCTACCGAGGCGGCGGAGGGCGTGGCGGCCGGCGTTGATGCCATCAAATTAGCCACAAAAAGAAATTTCACGAACAACTACTTTTATTTATGAAAACAGGAATATTGACGGCTCTCGGCATTGCGATGCTCTCTTGTGGCAGCATCGCAGCCCAGACTGCCGTAGACGCATATTCGCTTACGCCCGTGCAGCTTCGTGGTACAGCGCGCTTCGTAGGTATGGGTGGGGCTTTCACATCGCTTGGCGGCGATATTTCGTCGATGACGCAAAATCCGGCCGGTCTCGGCTTGTACCGTTCGAGCGACATCGGGCTGACGTTCGACATCAGCATGCGCTCGTATAAAGCACAGACAAATTTTCAGACCGACAAAAGGACTGAGACGCGCGCCTATTTCGACAGCTTCGGTTATGTAGGCGTTGCCAACCTCGGCGGAGCGCTTCGTTCCATACAGTGGGGGCTTGGATACAGCAGGCTCGCATCGTTCGATAGGCGGATATCGGGCTACGCAAGACCGACTTCGACGTCTTTGACGAATTACATTGCGTTATTTACCGACGGTATCAGCTCGGATAAAATTCTTGATGCGGACGGCAACGACCCCTATGCCTCCGGTGAAGATTGGCTGTCGATACTCGGTTATAACTCGTTTATGATTAACAATACGGTTGACGACACGCAATATGCCGGTCTGTATCAGAACGGAACGACAGGCGATGCCCTGTTCGATGTCCGTGAGCGCGGATATGTCGATGAATACAATATCGACATTGCCGGTAACGTGTCGGATGTCGTGTTTTGGGGCTTTGGTGTCGGCATAGTAAGTTCGCACATGACCCGTGAGTCGAATTACTCCGAAAGCATGGCCGGTGCGCTTGTCTACGACCGTGCCGATGATAAGCTTAAAAATGGCAATGCCGGTTTTAACCTGTACAATTACCAGTCGGTCAGCGGTAGCGGTGCCAACCTTAAGTTCGGCGTTATTGTCCGTCCTATAGAAATGCTCCGTATAGGAGCCGCGATACACACTCCCACATGGCTGCATCTGTCGCATAGTGGTTTCGGAGAAGTCGCCTACAACTATACTCCCGACGGCACTGAAGACACCAATTCAGATGGCGTCGGTACGCCGGACTATGATTACCGTTCGCGTCTTAACACGCCTTGGCGTTTTATGGTTGGCATATCGACCGTTATAGGCAGCAAGGCCATCATAAGCCTCGACTATGAGCGTGTGGCCTACAACGACATGACGCTAAAACAGGAGCGCTATGATGACTACTATGGCTACACAAGCGATTTCGAAGACAATACATATGCCAACGACGACGTCAAAAAAATGTTCCGGGCCGCAAATATTATCCGAGTTGGAGCGGAATACCGCATATTGCCGTCGCTTTCTGTCCGCCTCGGCTACAATTGGCAAGGTTCGGCGGTAAAGAGCACTGCCTACGACGGTGGCATGGAGATACCTACAAACGGTACCAATCCGGCATTTACGTTCAACAACGACACTCACAATATCTGTGTCGGCCTTGGCTATCGCTACCGTTCGTGGTATATCGATGCGGCATTCCAGCACACCATACAGAACGGGCGCTACAATGCCTATACTCCCTTCCCGAAGTTCGACGGTTCGGGAATGAACACCACGCCGTCGGCCAAGCTTACCAACACCTATAACAATATAGTCATTTCAACAGGTTTCAGGTTCTGAGAACCGGCCTAACAATAAATTGCAGGGCTTTCCATTGTCGGGAAGCCCTGTTTTTTAAACAACCTCTTGGGCAAGATGCAAGGTTTTAAGATTTAAGGGATTTAATAAATAGAGAATAACAAAAACCTTGAATAATGAAGAATAACAAAATCTTATTTGCCCTTATCGGGATTCTTGGCTTTGCGCCTCTGTTTCAAGCTTGTGACAATGACGATGATTCTATGTCGAACTATCACACCGCTCTCGTGACGGTCTGTCCCAATGACGACGGGTCGTTTGTGCTGAACCTCGACGATGCCACCGTACTGTATCCTGCCAACATGAAAGTTTCGCCGTTTGGCAAAAAGGAAGTCAGGGCTTTGGTAAATTATAGCGAGGTGCCCGGAGAAGATGCTAAAGCCGTGGTCAAAAATGTGCAAGTCAACAGGATTGACAGCATACGCACAAAAAATCCGGTAATGTCGCTCAGTGATAATGATGCCGCTTATGGTAACGACCCCATTGAGATTGTTCAGGATTGGGTCACGGTTGCCGAAGACGGATACCTTACACTGCGTATCCGTACGTTGTGGGGCTTTAACAATCAGCCCCATGTACTAAACCTTGTAACAGGTGTAAACCACGAGGACCCCTTTGAAATGGAATTGCGTCATAATGCTATGGGAGATGTCGGAGGCCATTACGGCGATGCTTTGATTGCCTTTAATCTGAATGCTCTGCCTGAAATGGAAGGTTTCGTTAAGATTAAATTGCGTTGGAAATCTTTTTCGGGAGAAAAGTCGACCGAGTTCAATCTCAAGATGCGTAAGGACATTCCTTTTACCAATTCTGATAATGCATTATGCCATAAGAAAATCGAATAAACAGGTGCTGTTTGCGTTACTATAGAATAGAGTAGCGATACAACTCGCATTGAATGTGTGAGCAGGTGGTTTCTAAACATTTATAGAAACCACTTCTCCTTTTTTCTCTGATAGAAATTAGAATAACCATGGGTCCTAACACTATCGGCAATGAAGAACTGATAGTCCGTCAAGCTCAAAACGGAGATATGGCGGCTCAGCGGATTATATATGAGACCCATGTCCGATATCTGACCTCTGTATGTTCACGCTATATCTTAAATTGCGAAGATGTTAAGGATGTCCTTCAGGATAGTTTCATGAAAATTTTTTCATCGCTTGCCTCATTTGAATACCGTGGCGCTTGGTCTCTCCGGAGCTGGATGTGCCGCGTAGTCGTAAATGAGACTTTGAAATTTTTGAAGAGGACAAGCCGTTTGGAATTTGCCGAACTGACAGAAGCGGAGCATGCAATCCCGTTTGAAGAGCCGAATACAGATATGCTTCGGGCTTCGGAAATTTATCGTCTTATCCGTGAACTTCCCGACGGCTACAGGGCCATATTCAACCTTTATGTAATAGAGGGTAAAAGCCATAAGGAAATTGCGGAAATACTGAATATAAAAGAAGGCACATCGGCCTCTCAGCTCCATAGGGCCAAAGCGATGCTTGCCTCCCGGATAAAAGAATACCAATCATCTTTTTAAACAACCTCTTAATCGGCAATCAAATGAAAGATAAGTGGCTAAACGATATTCAGGACCGTATGTCTGACTTCGAAATCGAAGAACCGGATGGGCTTTGGGACGATATTGCTACGCGATTGGCAAAGGAGGACAAGCGCTCATTGAAAAATATAAAATCTTTGGTTCTGCTGTGGGCCAAGAGAGGCGTGGGTGTTGCCGCAATGCTTGCTTTAGTTTTTGGCATTCTATTTCATATAGGCATCCACGAAGAATTTTCCGGACTGCAATCCGATGTGTTTGCGGAGATAAACCGGCTCGAAACTGTTGCACCTGAAAACCGCAATGAGCCACAGCAGCAAGAGCCAACAAAGAGTGTGCTGCCAATCAACCATCTCAAAACGAATGCAATATCTGAAGATTTTTTTGCACAGGCAAAAGATGTTGTAGTGGATGACGTGCCGAGCCCGGTACACGAAGAAACGCAAGAAACGTTGTCGGATGACCGACAAATATTGAATGATGCAATGCCAAACAATGTAAATGCGGAATTGGGGAATGAACAATCTGTTTGGCGAGACGATTCTCGGAATGTCCCTGTCGTATATATTCCTAAACAAAAGCCGGCCGCTAACATGTTTTCAATGAGTGTTCATACGTCCGGCGGGTTTAATTCATCGTTCAGCCAAATATCAACAGATATCAATGCGACAGCCACCGTAAGTGACTATGCCGATTGGAAAGGAAGCCCGATGCTTGGCATGCTGTTATTTAACCAAGGTAAGGAAATTGAAACTGAGGTCAAACACCGTCTTCCGGTGCGTACGGGAGTATCGGTCGCTTATAGCATAAGCGACAGGCTATCGGCAGAAACCGGTGTCACATACACCAATCTCACGTCGGATTTGAAATACGGCAGTGACAATCACTATATTTCGGGGCGTCAGACCTTGCATTACATCGGAATACCACTCAATGTAAGATACCGTGTCATCAACTTAAAGATGTTCGACATCTATGCTTCTGTAGGTGCGTTGGCAGAGAAATGCGTAAATGGAAAAATCGAGCGCGAATATTTTTTGGATAATCAAAGTCGCGGCACCGATATGGAGTCTGTTATGGTCAGGGCGTTACAATGGTCTGCCACCGCTTCTGCAGGATTGCAATTCAATGCATCTTCTGTTGTCGGTGTATACGTTGAGCCGGGCGTAAGCTATTACTTTGATAATGGTTCGTCGCTTAAAACAATATATAAGGACAAGCCCTTTAACTTCAATCTCAACATCGGATTGAGATTTACGTTTGGAAAGTAGGTGAGTGCCCAAAAAACATGTCGCCTGTCCGATGTCGGCTCTTATTATTTTTACTCTAAATGGAAAGAGAATAAAAATACGGCGCCCTGCAACCGAGTGGGTTGCAGGGCGCCGTCTGAGCCGCGAGTGGGACTCGAACCCACGACCTTTTCGTTACGAATGAAATGCT
>CAJTXL010000037.1 GCA_910583525.1 uncultured Muribaculaceae bacterium
TGTTCTCTTTGTACGCTTTCCAGGCGTGCCTCTTCAGCCACTCGAGCATCGCTCCTTTATTTTACGGCTGCAAAGTTAGTCATTATTTTTCGGTTTGGCAACCGTTCGATTGTTAATTTTCACGCGTAGAAGGTCAAAAACTCCAATAGGAACGGCATAAAATCACAGCTGCGTGATAAATTCGTTCAAATCGGTTTCTTTGGAAAGTCCGAACAATGAGCGTAGACGATAACGAGCCTTTGTCACACTGTCGCGTTTGATGCCCAAAGTAAGGGCGATTTCCTCGTTTGATTTCCTTAGCCGGATGAGCATAAGCACAAGTTCGGCATTCGGTGAAATTTCAGGGTATCGGCTTCGGATATTCTCTATAAATCCGGGATTCAAGTTGCTGAAAAGCTGACGGAACCGCGTCTCGTCTTTTTGCGTAAGAAGCACCATAGAAAATATCTCGGATGCGTCGAAATCATCATTATTCGGTGTCTCGGTATTCTCTTCTGTTTGTTTCTGATGCAATATGCCCATGCTCATTTTTTCTATTTCTCGATTTAGTCTGATACGTTCTCCGATTAGGTTGTCTATCTCAGCGCGACGTTCCCTCAAAAGTCTGTTTTTACGCTTTATGCTCATAAGCACCGCAGCAACAATGACAAGGCCAGCGAGAACGAATATAATGCACAACAGCAGATTTCTTTGATGAGTCAAGGCGAGTTCTTTCTCAAGCGACTGTTTCTCACTGATGACTTGAGAGGTGCGGTAGCGGAAATCGGCGCCAAGCAGCGCATTTGCTTTCAGTTTAGCAAGTTTAGCGTCTGTAAGGCGCCGCGACTCTTTGTAGATTTCATAGTCGGAAGATGCAAGGGCATTCTCCACAAGGCTCTCCGAAAGCATCTCCAAGGCATAAGCAAACTCTTCTTCGCCCCTTTTCTGCATAGACGGTGTTATAGCCCTCATCATTGAGATGCCTTTCGACGGGTTTCCAAGAAGCGCGTAAGCTCGCCCGAGCAAAAGAGAATCTGTAATGACGGTTCGACTGACGGGGAGATTTCTTTCGAGCACCTTGGCAGCCGCCGAAACGGAATCGGGCATATAGTCGGGATGTTCGATAAACAGAATGGCCAGATGGTTCTCAGCCCTTGTAAGACAGTCCTTACATTTCATCGAATCGGGAAGGGCTGCAGCTGCATATATTGCCTTATGCGCCCATGAGAACGCCGAATCCAATTTAGACAGATTATCGTATGGCACAGACCTCATTCGCCACAAATCGGACTGATAGCTTCTATATTTACCCACAGCGAGCGCCAGTGCCTTGTCGTTGAGAGCCAAAGCCTCGTCGTAAAGCCCCATTCTCGTGTAGAGATTCGATGTATTGCCGTAAAGCCTTATGGCATCTTCTATCTCGTCGTCACCTAAAATCCCACTCTCCGTGCGAATATTCAGTGAGTCGGCAGCTTCCTGAAGAAATAAAAGACCATTGAGATATTCACCGCCCCTCGAATAGAGATAACCCATCTGCGAAAGAATATCCACCGCAGTTTCCGCATACTCTCCTCGCCGCAATTCTTCGACCGCTTTTTTCTGAAGTTCGATACATTCATCAATCGAACCACCACTCTCCATCAGCCGAAACGCCCGGTCATGAAAAGAGCTGTCGGGAACAGCCGCCTTGTCGCATTCATCGTTCGACGATGACGAGCAGCCGACGACGAACAGTGTCGCCATCAATAGATAAAAGAGTCTGCAATATTTTCTCATGGTGTGCAAAAATAGTCAAAAAAACTATAGCGATAATGGTCAGAAGGGCGATTTGAATACGGTGTCCATTCATTCGTCCATTGTCATTGCGTTGGAGATTGTCTCATCCGGTCTGTCAAAAAAAATGCAGCTTGTCGATTTGCGACAGACTGCATTCTTTTGTATCCCCGTGGGGAGTCGAACCCCAATCGTCGGAACCGGAATCCGAAATTCTATCCATTGAACTACGGAGACATTTTTACCCCTTTGCGTCTGCAAAAGTAATTCTTTTTTTGTAGTTTTGCAAAAGATTTGTACTTATTATGAACGTCAAAATACATAATAGCTGGCAGGCGCCTTTGTCCTCGCAATGGTCGGCGCCCTATTTCGAGCAACTTACGGCCTATGTCAAAGGGCGCTATGCCGTCACCCAAGTCTATCCCTCACCGAGCCGCATATTTGCGGCTTTCGACGCCTGCCCTTTCGACAAAGTCAAGGTTGTGATAATAGGCCAGGACCCCTACCACGGGCCGGGGCAAGCCAACGGGCTATGTTTTTCGGTACCACCCGGTGTTGCGATGCCGCCGTCGCTCATCAACATATTCAAAGAGATGTCGACCGACCTTAATGCACCTATGCCTGCGTCGGGCGACCTTTCGTATCTTGCCGAACAGGGCGTACTTCTGCTCAACGCTACCCTTACGGTAGAAGCACATCAGGCCGGGTCGCACCAAGGCAAAGGGTGGGAGGTGTTCACCGATGCCGTAATCGAAGCCATAAACCGTGGCCGTGAACATGTGGTGTTCATGCTTTGGGGCTCCTATGCCATCCGCAAAGGCGCGATGATAGACCGCTCCAAACACCTTGTGCTGACATCGCCGCATCCGTCGCCACTGTCGGCACACCGGGGCTTCTTCGGCAACCACCATTTCAGCAAGGCGAACGACTATCTTATTGCCAACGGAATAGAGCCTATACGGTGGCTATGAAACGCATCCTGCTGATTGCCGTGTCGCTGCTGTGCCTGACCGCCGCATGGGCACAACGCACGGCCGACACCATGACGGGCGTTTTCAACGAGCGCATCAAATCGCTGCAGGTGAAACTCGACGGCGACGCGTTCGCATCGCCTATAGCGGTGCTCGGCAGCGACGACCGCATAAACATATCGTTTGACCATCTTGCCGAAGACCGTGAGTATTTCAGATATTCGCTGACGCACTGCACGGCGGCATGGCGTCCGTCGGGGCTTGTCGACAGCGAGTTCCTCGACGGATTCAACGAGGGCACAGTCGAAAACTATGACTTTTCAAGAGGCACTACGGTACACTACGTACACTACTCTCTTACAATACCGAACGAGCAAGTATCGCCTAAACTCTCAGGCAACTATCTTCTGAAAATATATCCTGAAAGCGAACCTGATTCAACAATACTCCAATGCCGCTTCATGATAAGCGAAGAGACGGCGCCGGTCGCGGTGATGGCTTCGGCGCAGACCGACATAGACTATAACAAAGCGCACCAGCAGCTGAGCATAATAGTCGACACCGAACGCGCCTCGGTAGAAGACCCTTTCAACGACCTTATTGTGGTAGCTTCGCAAAACGGCCGTCTCGACAATGAAGTGGCCTTCAGACAGCCTCTCAGGGCGCAAGGCACCAAGATGCTCTACGAGCACCAGCCACAGCTGATATTCGAAGCCGGAAACGAATACCGCCGCTTCGAGGCGGTGAGCGACACATATCCCGGCATGGGCATAGACCGCATAGAGTATTTCGACCCGTACTACCACTACGTGCTGTATGGCGACGCGAGCCGCGCCGACGAGCCATATGTCTACGACCAGACTCAGGGCGGCCGTTTTTTCGTGCGTAACTACAGTTCCGACGAGTCGGACACCGAAGCTGACTACGGGGTGGTGCATTTTTCGCTCGACATGCCCGAAAAGCCGGGTACGATGATATTCCTCGACGGAGACTTCGTGAACCGGCGGTTCGACGACAATTCGCGCATGCAGTATAACCACGCGAGCGGCCGCTATGAACGAGCCATGCTTCTAAAACAGGGCGCTTACAACTACCAATATCTTGCAGTACCGCCCGGCGCCAAGCGCGGATATACCGCCATAATCGAGGGCGACAAATATCAGACTATCAACGAATATACGGTGCGTGTCTACCATCGGCGTCGTGGCGAACGCTACGACCGCCTGATAGGCACAGCCGCCTGCCGGACTCAAATATAATGCTACAGATACAGGACACATTGGTGAGCCTCGACCTCGCCGAACGATTTTTCTGCTGCGACCTCGCGGCCTGCAAAGGGCAATGCTGCCTCGACGGTGACGCCGGGGCTCCGTTGGACGAAGGCGAGGCCGACAAACTCCGCGAAATTCTCCCCGAGATATGGGACGAACTTCTGCCTGCCGCACGTGAAGAGATAGAAATTAACGGCGTAAGCTATATAGACGAAGAGGGCGATGAGGTGACATCGCTCGTAAACGGCACAAACTGCGTTTTCGCCACCTTAGATGAAAACGGATGCTGGCTGTGCGCCATAGAGCGTGCATACCGTGAGGGCCGCATCGGTTTCTACAAACCCGTTTCGTGTCACCTCTACCCCGTAAGGCTGAAAAAATACGGTTCGTTCACCGCCGTAAACCTGCACCGCTGGAAAATATGCAAATGCGCCGAGGTGCTTGGCCGCGCAAAAGGCATACATGCGTTCGAGTTTCTCGAAGGGCCTCTGCGCCGCCGCTTCGGCGATGAATGGTACGACGAGCTTGCTATGACTTGCCGCGAGTGGCTAAGTCAGAAACGGTGACCGTCGGCGGTGACACGTACGCCGCACAGGTAAGAGTCGCTTAAAATATCCCTCTCAGGCTTGTAATAAGGACTTTCGGCGCCTATCAGGCCAAGCAATGCCTGACCGAAATTGTCGAGCATGCCGGGACGCTCAGCCGCACCGCGAATGCGGCTGACAAGTTCAGGGTACCGGGCGATGAAGCTGTCGGAGAACCACACGAAGAAGGGCACACGGTATTGACGGTCGAGCCAAGCCGGATTATCGGGCTGCTGCACATTACGGGCCTCGACTGGAGCCAAATCCCATATATCTTCGCCGTGGTCTGAAAAATAGAACAATACGGTCGGACGCGCACGTCGGCCGTCGATTATTGCCGAAACGACGGAGTCGTTATACCATGTGGCATTGTCGTAGTCGGCGACCTCGGCACGACGGGCATCATCGAGCCACGGAACATCGGCAGTAATGTCTGAGGCCGAGAAACGCCCCTTGCCCTTGAACCGGTGTGATGCCGGGAAGTGCTGCCCCATAAGATGATAGATTGACAATTGCCGGCCCGAACATTCGCGCGGACGCAGAATGCTATCGACATATGCGACATAGTCGCCGTCGTATTCAAACAAGCGGTCTGATACTCCGTCATATACACTACGCATCACAAGAGGCGAATAAAACATCTGCGACACGGCGGCATCGTAGTGCGACGAGACCGTCTGATTGTCGTAATGGTAGACATTCCATCCGGCTTTTTTCATAAGCAGCGGAAAATAAACGCCGTCGGCCCAAGGCTCTCCCGACGAAAGGTCGTTGAGATTGAATATGTTTCTCAACGACGAGAAAGTGAAGTTTGCCGGGACAAGCATATCGGAAAAAGCGACAAGGCGTCCGCTGTCGGCTTCCGCTTCGAGGCGTGGCGATGTCGGCAGATAATAGCCGTAAACCGAGCTATGGCTGCGGACGAAGGACTCGCCCACTACCATCACAATGTCGAAATCAAGGTCTTCACCACTCTCAACCGAGGTCAGCAGAGCCCGTTTCTGCGTTTCTTCCCAACGGTCGAAATCGCGGTTCTGCAGCGACGTCACCTTCGACAGATAAAGCATTTTCGACAGAGGGTCGGCTTGGAGCAGCTCGTTGGCCCTAAGCATATCGACATTCACAGGGCCTTGGCCGAGCCATATTGTCAGCTGTCCATGCTCCCTGACAGACAGCATCTCGGCGACTTCAGCCCATTTCAGAGCACCGAAAACCATCAGACAAGCCAATAATGGCGCACAGACCAATGCTACGATACGACGATAAGGTGTCAACCGTCTGACCAGACATATAGCGACATAGCCCGACATCAATAGCACCAATATCAGCAAAGCTATGGCGACTATCACTTTCGCGCTGAAATATTGCACGAAAAACCCTTCGGTCTCTTTGGCGTTCGTGCCGAGAATAAGCATCATAGTTTCGGGCGTAAGGGCGCTCCCTGTCATGACAATAGCTCCGACTTCCACTATCGAGAACAATGCCATAGGCACTGCCACAAATAGTTTGAGCACCGTCCGCCACATCTTTGGCTTGACCAAAGAGACCAGCACACAAAGCAGATAGGCGGCAGCCGTTCCCTTGGCAAAATCGTAAAACATGAAATGCAGCACCGAGTTCCTTTCGACAAACATATATGCCACCGGTTCGGCGACAGAGAGCAGGACAAGGACAACGAAGAACCCGATGCTGTCAAGCACCGGGCCCACAAATTTTACGCATAGCCTCGACAAGGCCGTAACTATCTTTTTCAACATGGCTGTGAGCTTCTTTTCGACATACAAATGTACGCAATAATCTACAAAGCTCAGCCACATTGTGGCATCTATTTCAGTACCGACAAAGCGGCTTCGTAGTCGGGTTCTTCAGTAATCTCTCCTACGAGGTCTGAGAATATGACCTTATGGTCTTCGTCGAGGACGAGGACTGCCCTTGCGAGAAGACCGGCAAGCGGCCCGTCGACGAGCTGAAGGCCATATTGTTGCGAGAATGTCGGCGAACGGAAAGCCGAGGCAACCACTACGTTTTCTATTCCTTCGGCCGAACAGAAACGACCTTGTGCGAAAGGCAAGTCCATCGATACACATATCACCGCAGTATTTTCAAGTTTGCCGGCTTCTTGATTGAAGCGACGCACCGATGCGGCGCATACGGGTGTGTCGAGGCTCGGAAAAACGTTCAGCACCACGCGTTTTCCGGCGAAATCGCCACATCGTATCTCCGACAAATCTTTAGACACAAGGCTGAAACAAGGGGCCTTGGTCCCCACGGCAGGGATGTTGCCGTAAGTGTGGCAGGGGGTGCCTTTAAAATAGATTGTTTCCATAATATTTTTACTTGTTATGTGTATATCACAAACCGCATAGGCTTGCTTTTTCTATAACAAGCGAACGTAGGTCACGGTTGTAGCCTGCAATGAAATCTTGCACGACACCCATGGCATCGGCAAAAACCAACACCGGCGTAAGATTGCCTATGCCGCAGTCGCGAGCCACACCTCCGGCGTGCATCAACAGGCTTTCACCCGGCATAGGTCTTGGCATGACAGCGTCGACATCGTCGGCACGATGGTTGACAAAAGCCCATATCACATCGACCTGCATAGGCAAGGCCGACACCGCCGAACGCACCGCCTCTACGACATCGGGGGTGGTGCCGACCGAGGCATCGACGACAGCCACTATCGTAGGAGCCGCGAACGACGCTCCCCGAGCATGAAAGTACCTCTCGCCTGTAGTGGTCGGCGCCGATATTTCGGGCAAAGGACGTCCGGGCAGCGACTCAAGTGAGAATGTGCTTTCGCGGTATTTTTCAAAAGCTTCGCCTTTTCGGGCAACAAGCCTGTCGAGCGTCAATCTGCAATCGCCAAAATCGGCACAGTTCCCCGTATAATTAACCACTATGCTCTGCTCGCCAATCTGTCCGGGATTGTTTTCAAGCTCGATACGCAGCGGATTCAGAGTGGCGGCATCGAAAACATAGAGGTACTCGGCGCCGTCGAAACCGTTGACACGCCTTACACCTTCGACTATTGTCGACATACGTCCGGCTACAATGGTGTCGGCCACAATATTATATATATAGGATGTGTCGCGTTCCATTTCGGCAAAACGTGCGCCGATGAATTGGGGCAGAAGGTCGGTGAACTGCGCCTGGCTCTGCACACCTCGCGACAGATTTCCGCCGGGTGCGAATGGCTCGGCATCTTCCCCGGCATGGTATTCCTGCAAACGTTTGTCACGAAAACGGAAGTGCGAGCCGTCGAAATAGGCTGAAAAGCCCTCTGACAGGCCTGACGGAGCAGGGAGCTTCCATGATATAAGATAGTCGCAGGGCGAAAGCGTGTCACCGGGCGACGTAGCACTGCTTTCAAGGCCTACGGTATATTGAACCGGCTCGGCCAAAGATGCCAAGAGAACCTCATAAGTGCACGAATCGGCATAGCACCCCGTTTCGCGAAGGCGCTCCGACAAATAGCCCATAGTCATGGAATATGAACTTATAGAAGTGCCCGAAATAATACAGGCAGCAAGGACTGACGCACAAAATTTCTTCATAATGTGATGAATTATCTGCCTTAAAAACAGATGACAGAGACAAAATGTTCGCGCCGGGACGTCGGCATCACACAACATCACTGCAATTATGCGACGCCTATCTATGCGTATCTTTTACTTTCCGCAATGAGAACTTAAATGAAAGGCCTCCAAGCTCACCGTTCTCCACCGTGATTGTACCGCCATGTGCAAGGATGGTATTCTGCACTATCGGCAGGCCGAGCCCGGTGCCTCCGGCTTTTCGCGAACGCCCGGAGTCGATGCGGTAGAAACGTTCGAACAGGTGTGGCAGATGCTCTTCGCCGACTCCGATGCCGTCGTCGCGGAAATCGAAATAATAGAACTTGTCATCTTCACCCGTCATCACAAGCTCGCAATGCGTGCCCTTGGAATAAGATGCGGCATTCTTGCACAGGTTGATTATCATACCCGACAGAAGATTGTAGTTGCCGACGATGCGGCAATCCAGCGGAATGTCGAAATTGAATGTGAAGTTGCCGAAGGTGCCTGATTCTTCAAGGTCGCTCGATATCGTATAGGCCAAATCGTGGTAGTTCAGCTCTTCTGTCGAGATGAGGTCGCCGCCTTCTTCGAGCCTTGTGATAGCCGACACGTCGGCGATAAGGTTGACAAGGCGATCGACATGTTCCTGGGCCTTTCGCAGAAAATGGTTGCGCGAAGCATCGTCCATGTCGGGATTTTCCAATATAGTATCGAGATAGCCTTTGATAACTCCTATCGGGGTGCGCAATTCATGGTTTATATTGTTCGTGAGCTGGCGCTTGGACCGGGCTTTTTCTTCTATGGCATGGAGCGCTATGGCATGCTCGCGCTTCTGCCGCTGCATGGCCTGCGAGCGCTGGTTATACATGAATATGATTTGGCGGCTTATGTCGCCAAGTTCATCGTGCGGATAGTCCATCGGCGGTATGAAATTCGGGTCGGTGGCGGCACGTTCGGCAACGGTGCGCAAGATTTTGATGTTCTGTCCGAAATAACGCGTCGATATAAATGCAAGCACAGTCATCGTGACACCGATGACAAACATTATCCAAAAGATGTTGAACGACGGCAATGTAGCGCCCAACACATCATTGTCAAAAGGCAAAGCCGTGTATACCACCACCCTGCCGTCTTTGCTGACTTGAGGGAGATAGAAAAAATACTGACCGCTCGCCGTCATGTCGTCAGGCTCCTTCTGCAGGTCTTTTGTCGACATGTCGGAATCGGGCCGCATTTCTTCGTCGCGCAGAGCGATAGGCTCGCCCCATGCTCGCTCAAGGCCGCCGTCTTTGTAGACCGACACTTTCAGGCGGTCGTAAACTGGATTTTCGCGATAATATGTGCAAACGAAATCGACGAACGGAAGCGGATTGATGTCTGTTTCGTAGGTCGCTATGATACGCGCATTGATAAGTGCGAGCTGCTCATATATCTGTGCCCGACGGTATTGGCGTTCGTTGTAGAACTGCCAGAAGGCCATACCGAAGATTATGACCCACAGCGTGACTACCAACGGGATGAAAAGCTGCCACTGGTAGCTAATCCTTCTCCTTAAACCCATAGCCGAACCCTTGCCGCGTGACAATGTACTTGCCGTACTCGCCAAGCTTTTTACGCAGACGTGTTATGTTGGTGTCGATAGTGCGTCCGCTTACCACGACATCGTCGCCCCATACGTTCTTGATGATTTCTTCACGCGAGTATATACGGTTGCGGTGTGTGAGGAAAAAGAGCATTATGTCGAACTCAGTACGCGTCAGAGTCACCAATTCATTGTCGAGATAGCACTCTTTGTCGTTACGGTCGATGCGCAGGCCTTTGAAAACGACATCGGATTCATATATCGACTGCTCCTCGATGATATCGGATGCGGAGCGTTTCTGAGCGGCACCCGAACGGCGCAAAATAGCTCTGACACGTGCAAGCACTTCACCGATATTGAACGGCTTTGTCACATAATCGTCAGCGCCGATGTTAAGGCCCTTGACGACGCAGTCTTCGTCGGAGAGTGCCGAGCAGAACAATATGGGCGTATCTTCTGTCGCCGTAACATTACGCACACGGCTTGCAAAATCGAAACCGCTGAGCTGTCCCATCATTATGTCAACCATGAAAAGCGAATAGCTCTCAAGGTTGTCCATATCAAGGGCTTCTTCAGCACTGTACGCGCAATCGACCTGGTAGCCGTCCTTTTCAAGGTTGAACTTGAGGATTTCACATACGTCTTCTTCGTCGTCAATTACTAAGATTTTGGTTCTCATTGCGGTGATTGGAAGAGAGGAATATCAGATATGCCGTGTTTGTTGTGATAAAGGTTTTGGTCGAAAATATGCGCCACGAACATGTTCCTGCCGCATTTATTGAGTGTAAAGATAAGGACTTTTCACGAGCCTCGATGTTAAAAGGTGTTAATTCACATATTTGTCACGAACCTTTCACATCTGCGGTATGTTTCAATGTCATAATTACTGATTTTGCACTGTGTTTTTTCATGGTATTAGATTTAAGGTTAAAGATTGTCGGGTGTCGTGAGACAGCCGATTTTTCTTTTTTATGAACCTCTGAAAAAACCGGGAGTAACACTTACTGAAAGTGTATCGGCATCGGCAAGCACCACAGCGCCCTCGGCCCCGGCTCTCGACAGTATGGCAAAAGCGCTATCGGCATTGCACGAGGCCATGCAGGCCGTAGCCAAGGCATCGGCATCGGCGCAAAAATCTGCGACAACTGTAACGGCTACTATGTTGCCGGCTACGGGACGGCCGCTAACAGGCGAAATGGTATGTCCGTACACCTTTCCGTCGGCCATGCTTCGGTAATTACGGTAGTTGCCTGACGATGCCACCGCCTTGGGTTCAGGCCCGAGTTCGAGCACTGCCATACGCCGGTGAGCCACGCCTCCGGCCGGCGAGTCTATCTGTATGCGCCACGCGCGGCCGCGCGGACTGAAACCTCTGGCAAGAACCTCACCACCTATCTCAATCATATAATCGTTACTGCCGGCCCTGTCGAACATACGACCCACGCAGTCTACCCCATAGCCTTTGGCAACGGATGAAAAATCGAAAACTGTGGCCTTGCTTTTCTTATGCACACGCCCGTCGCTTATAGAGCAGTCGAGCAAGCCGACAGCCGAAAGAGCAGCTGCGACAGCGTCGTCCGAAGGGACTGAATCGACAGCGCCTGTTCCGAAGCCCCATAGCTCTGTCAAAGGCCCGACGGTGGGGTCGTAGACTCCGCCCGACAACAGATTGACGCGCCGAGCTACCTCGAAGACCTCGGCAAAGGCGTCGGTCACGCTGTCGGTGGCACAAGCGTTGATGCGCGAGACCGTCGACATTGGGTTGAACATCGACAGCTCTCTGTCGACAGAATCGAGCACTGCCGCAATTTCGGCATCCATAGAGCGGTCGCCGCTATACACAATATGATATGTCGTAGCCCACGCAGAGCCGTCGGATGTAAAATATTTTCGTTTACAGCTTGCAAATGTCAAAAATAATGCCGAAATTAGCGGCATTATAAAAATCACGCTATTAATCCAAGAACGTTTCATGACGTAAAAGTACAAAAAAATCGTCTCCACGCCGAACTTTTTCGCGACCCCGATTGTTGAACATACATTGTAGTACAAAAAAACACAGAAACCACCATGCATCGTTCATTTATTTTTCTTGCCGAAGGATTTGAAGAAATCGAAGCCCTCACCGTAGTAGACGTAATGCGCCGCGCCGGAATGGATATCAAGACCGTTTCGATAGGCTCTGACCGCAAAGTTACAGGAGCACACGGCATACCCGTAGAAGCCGACCTGACCTTCAAAGAAGCCGATTTCGACGGTTCGGAGTGGCTCATTCTGCCGGGCGGACTTCCCGGCGCCACAAACCTGGCAGCAGACGAGGCTCTCTGCGACCTCCTTAAAGTACATAAAGGAAAACTTGCCGCAATCTGCGCGGCACCCGGGGTAGTGCTCGCTCCGCTCGGCCTGCTCGACGGCAAGGAAGCAACATGCTACCCGGGGTTCGACAAGGCCTGCAAGGAGCACGGGGCAATAATGCGCGATGTACCTGTAATGGCGACCGAGACGCTTGTCACCGGCAACGGCCCGAGCGCGGCACTGCGTTTCGCCTTGGCTATCGTCGCCGGTTCGATGGGCGACAACATATCGCGCCAAGTAGGCGAAGGCATGCTGTACTATCCCAAAACGATGAATTTTTATTTTTAAAATAATATATAATATGCAAGAGCGGCATCGTCTTTGACAGGCGATGCCGCTCTTGCATATTATCTTAGCCTTCAGCGAAGACGGTCGTAGCTGCGGAGCAGTTTGCGGTCTTTGCCCATGAAGCGGTAGGCCATAAGGGCGCACAGAAGAGCAAAAACAAGCAGGAGCACGCCGCCGGCCCATATTATCTCCGCATCGGGCATGCCGACGTAAAGCATGAAGGCGCATGTCACGATTGAGGCGCAGACAAGGACTATCGACACCAATGTCACCGTCATCTGCCGTTTGAGGTCTTTGAAGAGGAAAATGGCGATGAAAAGGGATGCCGCTATCACGACATTCAAAATCATGAACACGGGGGCATCATAGACAAAAACCGGAGTCGGTTCAATAGATGCCTCTACTGTGTGCTGCACGGCGTAGGGCGTGGCACAGAAAATGCACATCAGCACGAGTGCGACAAGAAGCAGAAGGTTCTGCCAACGTTGAATAACCATAAGTAACTCACAAAAATTAGTTTATAATAAATTCTATCAAGTAACCCTACGGGCTAATGCTTCTTTGTTCGTCTTTTCGGCGCTTTTGTGCCTGTCGCTCAGTCGTGTAGCTCGCTACACTCCTTTGCTACATGCCCAAAATCGCTCGAAAATCCTTCTCAAATAAGCATTAGCTAATTATTGCGAGTTACTTATTATAAAGTTTTTATATTATATTTCCGAATTGGCTGCCGTAATGGCGGTATCGCAGGACATCGAAAAGGAGCGGCAGCGATTTTGCCTCGGGGACGTTCTTCACAAGATAGTCGTAGCCTTTATCAGACGGGGCATCCTCTTCGAGGTGCGTCTTCCAATGGCTCTTGGCATCTTCATAAAGCTTCACTGCCTCGGCGCGCCGGCCCGTAATCCACTTGAGATAGGCGTAGTGCGTCAAGTTCGCGGCATTTTTTTCGGCCTGCGCAAACATTTCCTCGGCAAGTTCATAGTCGCCGGTAAGTGCCAAGGCCCAGGCAAGGTCGCCTTTTACGCTGTTGTCTCCGTCGGGCTTCAGATAATCGATGTTATGGTAAATGCTCACGGCATCGTCCCATCGACTTTCGGCCGCATAAGCGTTGGCAAGCATCTGCAACAGTTCCATATCGTCGGCTCTCGTTTCGGCCACCGGCTCCAATAGAGCGACAGCCTCTTCATGTTGCTCTGTCTCAGACATACATTGCGCCGCCCTCTTGACCGTCCACAAATCATCAGGCTCCTCATCAAGTATGGCCTGATATATCTGAAGCGCGGAATACGGGCCTATTGCAATTTCTTCGGCAAAGCCCCATTTCTGCCAACGTGCCGACGACAAGTCATAGTCATCGCTCTCGGCGAGAACTGAGTATACCGCCGAAGCGTCTTCGTAGCGTTTCGCATCGAAAAGAGCGTCGCCTATCTCTGCAAGACGGTCGAGGTCACGGGCGAAAAATGCTTTATTGACGCGAAAACCCCTCGAGAGATTGTCGTTGAACTCGTTGCGCGACCTGAAGAGTCTGAAGAAACGGTATATGTTTTTGAATACGTTGTTTATAAGGAAACGCCTTCCGGCACCTGTCGAGGAAGCAAGAGCTTCCTGAAGCCCGTCGGAAGAATAAAGCGACATCACCTGCTGCGACATGGCCGCAAGCGACGACGAACGCATAGGTTCGGGCATCTGCGCCATCGACAACACAAGGGCATACTTGTCGCTGTCGCATATCATGGGCATTTTCTCGAGCATATCGCAAAGAGCGGCACCCTCGCCGTCGACAACCGAGGCAAGCGCGCTATGGCCTGCATGGAAAGGCAAGAACCAGTTGGCCAAAGTATTGAAGAAATCGAAAGAACGCATCTTGCCGATAGTGCCCATAAAGACGTCTTCGCCTTTCTGCTGTGCCTCCATAAAACGTTTGATAGAGTCAAATCCGTCAGTTCCGATGTCAGAAGCGAGCCAATCGGAATTCATCATCGCCTCTTCAATCTTTTCGGGGTCAATGTCTTTCATCCGCGATTTCAGCGCGTCGCCGATTTCACGCAGATGTCCGCCCATATCCTGTTTGAATTTTTCAGAGACTTCGGCCGTGCCCATCGTACGCGCCCACTCAATGTAAATATCACCCAAATCGGAAGGCTGAACCTCCGAAAGCTGTTCGAGCATGTTGTCGCGCATCTCCGTGCAGCCATTGTCATCGACATGGTGCTCCAACGACAAAACAAGCCATACGGCTGCCGTTGCCGACAATGGAGCCTCATTCCCGGCGTGGATTTCCAAAAGCAAGTCGATAAGCGCCGCCGACGGATATGAGTTCAAGTTGAGACCAAGTGCATTTACCCATAAGAGTCTGTCATAGAGCGGCAGCGAAGCGTCGGCAACTATGCTCGACAAAAGTACGGCGGTGTCACGCGACAAGGGATACTGTGTCCAAAGACGGTTGAAAATGTCGACCGAGATACGTTCGAGCCCCGAACGCCGCCTTGAGTCAGTAAGAGCGGCCGTATCCTTATTTATAGCGTCAAGTCCGGCAATGTAATCGCTGACAAGAGTTTCCACGCTCTCCTCAGGACGAAGCTTGGCATAACGCAGCAATCCACTTCGCAATGTCTGTTTAGAACCGGCTTCAAGTTCGATTTCGATTCTATGGAGAAGTTCTTCAAAATCGCGGCGTATTTCAGCAAGTGAAATGTCGAGGTCAGCAACTTCATTGTTCGACGCAATAAAGCGCAACATATAGAAGAACTTGGCTTCGAGAGCCTCGGCATCTCTGTCGATAGAGGGGTCGGCCATTTTGGCTGCTGCCCTCAACTGCGAGAACGCCGCAGCATATCGGCCCTCGGCCAACATGCTTCGGGCCTGAAACACGGCGGTGCCGATATAATCGTCTTTATCGTTCATGCGATATTGTCTAATGCTTCAGCCGGCAGAATGCCGACCGGAATGAGGAGAAAAGATATATTCATTTTATTCGGCTTTGACAAAGCCACCACCAGATAGCCAGACTGTTTTTCTACAGCCGCTATGGCATCGAAAGGGATTTCCAAAACATCTACCGCAGCGGCTTCGGAGCCGTCGTACGGATAAAAACTGAAAATAAGCCCGTTCTGCCCGACTTCGGCTTCCTGAGGCCTTAGGCGCCATTGCATCGACTTGTGCGCCGCAAGTGCGAACCAAGTAAAGGACAACACCATGGGCTGGACTATGAACAGCAACATTAGCAGCACATACCAATAACGGCTGTCATAGCATCCGGCAATCGCCGGCACAAGCATAACGGCTGCTATAAGCCACCAAAAACGCCATAGGCGTTTCCGAACCTCGGCTTTGATATAAGCCGAGGCCGGAACGGTATAGCGTTGGCTGACGGTAGCTTCCATAAACTGCCGTCAATCTTTTTTCATCGGTGCTACAGTGGTGTGCGGCTCCGGTTTTATGCCGTCGCGGATAAGCAACGCATCGATTGTGGGGTCCTGTCCGCGGAAACGGCGGTATAGCTCCGACGGGTTTTCGGTGCCGCCACGGGTGAGGATATTGCGACGGAAACTGTCGGCAGTAGCTTTGTCGAAAATGCCGTTCTGCTTGAAGAAAGCGAAGGCATCGGCGTCGAGGACTTCGGCCCACTTATAGCTGTAGTAACCGGCGGCATACCCACCCGAAAAGATGTGGCTGAACTGGGGCGATGTCATCGAGCCGGGAACATCTTCGGCAAAAATCCGTACGCTCTCAACAGCTTTTTTCTCGAATGAGGCTGCATCGTCGACCGGTGCGGTGATTGTATGCCATGCCATGTCGAGGTAGCCGAAGCCCAGCTGACGCATGCAGGCATAAGCGGCACCATAGCGCGACGAAGCTACGAGACGCTCTACAAGTTCGGCAGGGATAGGTTCGCCGGTCTTGTAGTGACGGGCAAAACCGTCGAGGAACTCTTTCTCTGTCAGATAGTTTTCATTAAACTGCGAAGGCAGCTCGACAAAGTCGCGGTAAACCGATGTTCCCGACAGCGAAGCATATTTCGTGTCGGCAAGCAAGCCGTGCAGCGAGTGACCGAATTCATGCAGGAATGTCTCAACCTCATAGGGCGTGAGCAAAGAAGGAGTATCGCCGGTAGGCTTGGTGAAATTCATCACAATCTGCACGTGCGGACGTGAGTTTACGCCGTTTTCGTCGATATACTGCTCTTTAAAGCTTGTCATCCATGCACCGGGACGTTTCGAGGCGCGAGGGAAGAAGTCGGTATAGAGCACACCGATAAAACGTCCGTCGGCATCGCTTACGTCATATGCCTTTACATCGGGGTGATAGACCTCGATAGAATCATTCTGCGTAAATTTAAGTCCGTAGAGCTTGGTGGCAAGACCGAACACCCCGTCGACCACCTTGTCGAGCTGAAAATAGGGGCGCAGAGCCTCCTCGTCGAAAGAATACTTTTCGGCTTTAAGCTTGTTGGAATAGTAGGAATAGTCCCACGGTTTTATGGTGACGGGCTTACCTTCGAGTTTCGAGGCGAAATCGGTCAGTTCGGCCATCTCGGCATCGAGAGCCGGGCGATAGGCATCACGCAAACGGTTCAAGAGGTCATAGACAGCATCGGGGTTCTGAGCCATAGTGCGCTGCAGCGAATGGGCGGCATAGTTCTTTCCGCCGAGAAGCTTCGCAATTTCGAGGCGCAGGGCGCTTATACGCTTGATGTTCTCCATGTTGGAATATTCGCCTTTCGTATTGCGTGAGGTATAGAGTTTATACATGCGTTCACGAAGGTCGGGGCGCGACGAATATTTCATGAAGGCCATATATACGGGCTGGTCGAGCGTGAAAAGGTACTCGCCGTCGCGTCCTTTTTCTTTGGCGGCCTCAGCCGCAGCCACGACAGAACTTTCGGGAAGACCGGCCAAATCGTCTTTAGTCAGATACACCTCATATGTGTTGAGTTCTTTAAGCACGTTCTGGCCGAAAGCGGTGGTAAGGGCCGACAGCTCGGATGACAGCTTGCGGAATTTCTCGCGGTCTTCGCCTTGCAGATTGGCACCGGCAAGGGCAAAAGAATCGTAAGTCTTCTGAAGCAGCATTTCATCTTCCTTGTCGAGGTTGAAGAGTGCGCGGTTTTCGTAAACTTCTTTTATACGGCGCCACAAAGCCTCGTTGAGGATAATCGAGGTTGAATAGTCGCTCAATTTAGCCGAAGCCTCCATTGCGACATCCATCATTGCCGGGGTGGAATTCGCTTCAAGAAGAGCGTAAAACACGCCAAGCACTCGGTCAAGGTCTTTGCCACTGCGCTCGAGCGCCACGATGGTATTCTCAAAATCGGGGCGCGAACGCTGCTTTGTGATAGCATTGATTTCCTGCCGCGCCAATTCGATGCCTCGGTCTATGGCCGGCATCCATTGGCTGTCGTCGAACTGCGAAAACGGCGGCGTGCCGTGAACCGTATCGAACGGTTTGTCAAATATATTTTCTGCCTGCGTCATAAATGAACTTGTCAGGATTGTGAATAATGTCAGTAATTTAACGATTTGCTTTTTCATCTGTTTGAAATATGTTTATTCTTCTACTGCAAAAATTATGCCAAGGGACATCGGCACGGCTATGGTTCGGTATTACCGGTGCCCCAACGGGCGCGGTGGCGCTGCGCCATGACGTCTTCGGCCGGATTTGAGCATGGATGCCAGAAAGTCATACCCTCGATGGCGTCGGGACGGAACTGCTGGCGCACGAAATTACCGGGATAGTCGTGGGCGTAGAGATAGCTTTTGCCGTAGCCAAGCTTTTTCATAAGCGAAGTGGGCGCATTGCGCAGATGCAGAGGCACCGGCAGATTGCCCGAACGCTGCACCTCGGCCAATGCGGCGTCTATGGCAAGATAAGCCGAGTTGCTTTTTGGCGATTGAGCCAGGTAAATGGCGCATTCAGACAAAGGGATACGTCCTTCAGGCATCCCGATTTTCTGTATCACTGAGAATGTTGTGTCGGCAATCAGCATGGCGTTGGGATTGGCAAGGCCGATGTCTTCCGAGGCGAGTATCACCATACGACGGGCAATGAACTCGGGGTCTTCGCCACCTGCTATCATACGCGCCAACCAATAGACAGCGGCGTCGGGGTCGCTGCCGCGTATGCTCTTGATGAAGGCTGAGATGATGTCGTAGTGCATCTCGCCGTTCTTGTCGTAGGCCTGCGGATTTTCCTGAAGACGTTCGGTTATTACCTTGTCGTTTATCACAATGTCCTGCCCCAATGGAGTGGACTGCTCAAGAAGGTCGAGTATGTTCAGCAGCTTGCGTGCATCACCGCCGGCATAGCGGAACAGCGCGGCAGTTTCCTCGACTTTGACATTGAGCTGCGAGAGTATCTCGTCGCCGTGGATGGCGCGGTCGAGAAGCGTCTGCAAATCTTCCTCTTCGAGAGGTTTGAGCGTATATACCTGTGCCCTCGACAGCAAGGGACGTATGACTTCGAACGACGGGTTTTCGGTAGTCGCACCGATAAGGGTTACGGTTCCGTTCTCGACAGCGCCGAGGAGGCTATCCTGCTGCGACTTGCTAAATCGGTGTATTTCGTCGATAAAAAGTATCGGGCGCCCCTGCGAGAACATGCCCGACATCTCTTTTTGGGCACGCTCGATGACATCACGCACATCCTTCACCCCCGACGTCACCGCAGACAAAGTGAAAAAGGCGCTTTTGGTCGTATTGGCTATGATGCGTGCAAGGGTAGTCTTTCCCACTCCCGGAGGTCCCCACAAGATAAACGACGATACACGGCCGGAATCTATCATCCGGCGTATTATGCCTTCAGGCCCCACAAGGTGGCGCTGACCTATATATTGGTCTAAAGTCTGCGGTCTAAGCCGCTCGGCAAGTGGTTGGGTTGACATTTACGCTTATTTGAAATAGACAACAGAGGGCTTCCACAATCCGCAGAAGCCCTCCGCCTATGGTTGGTGCCGTTTATTCGGCTTTTGCTGTCGGATTAAGCAATTCCTTCACTTTATTGTACTTGTCAGTGAACAAGGCCTGCTTGTCTTTGTCAACATTAAAGTTTGCGTAGTACATGATTTCAAACGAGTAAGCCTCGCGATACATGTCCAAAGCATTGTTGGCATTTGCCGGGTTCATGTTCTCGGGGTCTGCGTCGAGCAGTTCGAGCATCTTGTCGTAAGCCTCGATAGCCTTGGCGTCGGGCTTCTTCTCGTTAGCGGCGATGAACAGACGTCCCTGACGCTGGAAGAACAACGGATTTGCCTGAGCACGGTCGATGACCTGACCGACATATTCAAGACCTCGGGCAGCAAGTTCTTTTGCCTGTATTGAATCGGATGCGTTGAGGGCGGCGTTGAGGTAGCGTCCCGACATGCCGAAGAGGTCGTTGAGCGAAGGGTTATCCTGCAATTTGAGGTATGCGTCGTATGCTTCAGCACTCTTGGCGTAGTCTTTGTTCTGCGAATATACCGTAGAAAGGTTTTTGAGCAGGTCGCCGTTCTTGGGGTCGCGTTCGGCGGCAATTTCATATTGCACTACAGCGAGTGAATCCTGTCCGGCACCGGTAAGGGCTTCGGCATAAGTCACATAGTCGTTAGTGGTGAAGTTTCCACCGGCGTTATCGGCAAAGAACTTGGCGGCATTATCGACCGCGGCGGCATAGTCTTTCATCGCAGTCTGGTCGAGGAAACGTATACGTTGCATCAGGAAGTTCGACGGGTCCTGAGCCAGTATCTGATTAGCCACATTGAGCGACTCGGGATATTTTTCGCCCCAATAGAGAAGCACGGCGTAACGGGCCTTGTCTTCGGGGAAGTGGTTGGGGTTCTGTATGTATTTGCCGTAAAGGTCAGAGGCTTTTTTCCAATGGTCGGCAAGGAAGTACTTCTCGGCAAGTTCTCGCTGAGCCATGGCCGAGTTGGGCTGCTTGGCAAGGAGCTCTTCGAGTTTCTGAATGCCGTAGTTCTTATTCACATAGAAATAGGCGTTGGCATATTTCACATAACCCTCAGAGTTGGTGGGGTCGTTGAAAATAGCGTTCTCGTATTTTGCTGCGGCTGCGCCGTAGTCTTTGGCGTCGCTGAGCATGTCGCCTTCAAGAATATAGATAGACGGGTCTTGGTTCTTGGAGTCCTTACGGGCTTTATCGATATTCTTCTGTATCTCCTTGGCATAGAGCACCGGGTCGGCATTGTAGTATGCACGTGCGATTGCTATGGTGAGGTCGGCATTCTTTTTTGCAAGTTTGCCGGCTTCTTTGAAATAGTCGGCAGCCGACGAGGCATTGCCGTTGAGAAGGTCGAGAGCACCGAGGCCTACATAGTTGTAGCCGTTTGCGGGGTCGAGGTCGCGGCCTTTTTCAAAATATGCCTTGGCGGCATCTTTTTCGCCTTTGGCAAGCGCAACCTGGCCCAGATAATAGTTTGCGAGGGCCTTGTCGGTAGAAGCATCATTGAGGGTGCGTTCGAGAATCGTACGCGCATTGTCGTATTGGCCGGCTTTGTAGTATTCAATGCCGTCTTTGTAGCCTTGAGTCTGCGCAGAAGCCAAAAGGCCGCCGGCGAGAGCCAAAGATAAGAAAAGTTTAAATTTCATTTTGCGGTTTGGGTTTATTTTGATTATTACTTTTTCCTGTTTTTGCCGAATGCTACTGCCGTTCGGGAAGCTCGACCTGCTGTACGCTCACACGCGCCGGAAGTATGCCTGTCTTCATTATGATTTTCTGTCCTATAGGGCCTGTAACGAATGAATAGAAGCCTCCGGCGACATTCGATGTCGATGCCGTGGTTATCATGTATATCTGACGGAACAAGGGATATGAGCCGTCGAAAATATATTGCTGATAAGGCTTGTATGCCGTAACTTCGTTGTCGCGGTTCACCTTGAGCACCTTTACCTTGTCGGTAAGCGTGGCTCCCATCACCGCACCGTCAGCAAGGACGCTTTCGGCGAGCTCTTCGCGGCTCATGTCGGCCGAATCCATGTCGGACGTTATCCAGCTCACGCCAAGCACACCGATGGCATTGACATTATTCTCTACGATTTTGAACACTTCGGGTATCGACCCCGCGGAGTAGACATTCGGGCCGAGGGGCTTGCCATGCAGAAGCGAGTCGGTGAGGAATGTAGCAAGCGACGAGCCGGTCTGGTCGAGCACGACGTTGATTTTGCCGAGTTCGGAAGGCTCAAGGTCGTTCCACTGCGACGACTCGCCCGACATGATGTCGGCAAGCTCGCTCACAGTAAGCTTCTCGCACGTGTTCTTAGGATTTACGATAAAGGCTACGGCGTCTACCGCGATTTTTGATGAGCGGACATTGATGTTCGCTCCACGTTCTTTTTTATATTTCGACTTGAGCGCACGTTTCTCTTCGGGGGTGAGGTCGCGCGATATGACTATACTGCGTGTGTTGAGGCTGAACAGCGAGTCGAGAGCCTCTGCCTGAGTGCCATAGCGCACAAGGATATGTGCGTCGGGATACTGGTATTCGAAGACGTCGACCTCCTGGTTGAAAATGTTTTCAAAAGTATTGTCGCACACCATCGTGGTAGTGCCCGAGGTAGATGAGTGAGGGTCTTTCTCATATTTGAGACAAGACGTGCCGGCAACGGCCATGGAAACGGCTACAGCTGCGGCAAGCACGGAATATCGACTGTTCTTCATTTGTCTTCTGCTTTCAATCAATACCTTTTATCTGGCGGTAGGCACGCCAAAATCCATAAACGACAAGTACGGAGCCTACAACATATCGCGTCCAGGCCCAGTCGCCGCCCCAATCAAAGAAGTTAATCAGGAGCAGAATGCCCATGCCCACATAGATTATAATCATTATGATGCCGAAAATGGCACGCATGACGGAATTTGCACCGCCTGCGGCACTCTGCTGACGCTCACGCCGGCGTTCTTCGGGTGTAGGGATGTTGTTGTCGCTCATAATATTCTGTCTTTTTAGGTTAAATGTTTCAGACGATACGCAGAAGCGTATGCTTCATATATTTTTTAACACTTCAAGACTTTGAAAGTTCACTAATGGCATGCCTGGTTTAATTTAGCCGTAAAGTTAGTGTTTTTTGACGGTAAAACGACACGCCAAATGCAAAATATTCAAAAAAGAATGTTAATCGGCTATACTACAAAGTGGCAGAGATTTTCTTTTGACAGTCTGAGCCCGCGTAGAAAATCGGGTGCGGCCATTGGGCGCTTGCCGGCCGGCTGAACTTCGACAAGCTCAATGACATCGCCGTCGCCGCAGCCCACAAAAGCCTTTTTCGACCAAAGGGCAAGTTCTCCGGGCGAAAGGGTAAGGCCGGGCGCACTTTCGGCACGACGGGTTTTAAGCACCTTGACGCTCGTTTCAAGACCCGTTTCTGAAACTTTAAGCACACTCCAGGCGGCAGGATAAGGGGCAAGCCCCCTCACATGGTTGTGGATGCGGAGAGCAGGCTGAGTCCAGTCGATTTTACAGTCTTCCTTGAAAATCTTAGGCGCAGGCGTGGGCTTTTCGTCGGCGGCAAGTTCGTCCTGCGGAATAGGGCTCAGGTCTCCGGCAATGATGTGCTCGACAGTGTCTACGGTCAACGCGGCACCGAGCGCCATGAGGCGGTCGTGCACCGAACCGGCATCTTCGTCAGGGCCGACCTCGATGCGTTCGCGGCTGATGACATCGCCGGTATCTATTTCATGTTTCAGGAAGAATGTCGTGACGCCGGTCTCTGTGTCGCCGTTCATCACGGCACGGTTTATCGGGGCTGCGCCACGGTAACGCGGCAACAGCGAACCATGCAGATTGAAGGTGCCCAAGGGTGGCATCGCCCACACGACTTCGGGCAGCATACGGAAGGCGATGACTATGAACAAATCGGCAGCCAATGCACGCAGTTGCGCCACAAAAGCCTCGTCTTTAAGTTTCTCGGGCTGCAATACGGACAATCCGTGCGCGAGCGCATATTTCTTCACCGCCGACTGGCTGAGCTTCTGCCCACGCCCGGCGGCCTTGTCGGGCATGGTGACCACGCCGACCACATTGAAGCCCTTAGTGACAAGGGCGTCGAGGCTCTCTACCGCAAACTCGGGAGTGCCGAAAAATACTATTCTCAATTGGTCTTTTGTCATCTTTCCGCTTTTTCTGCAAGTTCTTCAAGGGCCGTCCACAATTTGTCGGCTGTCGGCACGGGCGCCACAACGTCGATTTCTTTCTTCGACACCGGGTGCACGAACCGTATTCGACGTGCGTGCAGCGATATGCTACCGTCGGGATTGCTCCGTTTGTCGCCATATTTCAAGTCGCCGCGCACGGGACATCCGATACTCGAAAGCTGCACGCGTATCTGATGCTTGCGCCCCGTCATAAGCTCCACCTCAATAAGGTTATAGCGTTCGCCAATGGCAATCACGCGGTATGCCAGCCGTGCCTCTTTGGCGCCGGGCTTAGGCGTGACCGAAGCATACGACTTGTTGGTTTTCTCGACCGTGCTTATATAATGTGTCAACGTGGCCTCGGGCTTCTGGGGCATATTCCGCGACACGGCCCAATATGTCTTGTGGACGTCGCCCGATGCGAACATGGCATTGAGCCTCGACAAAGCCTTCGACGTCTTGGCAAAGACCACCACACCGCTCACGGGGCGGTCAAGACGGTGCACCACTCCCATAAAGACATTTCCGGGCTTGGCGTCGCGCTCCTTTATAAAACGTTTCAGCGTTTCCGACAGCGGCTCGTCGCCGGTTTTGTCGCCCTGCACTATTTCGCCGGGCGCCTTGTTGACTATTATTATATGATTATCCTCGTAGAGTATCTCCATAAACTTGCCTAACTAATTGATTTGTAAGTAATAGGAGT
>CAJTXL010000038.1 GCA_910583525.1 uncultured Muribaculaceae bacterium
TGCTTCCGCGACGAAGACCTGCGCGCCGACCGCCAGCCCGAGTTCACACAGATTGACTGCGAAATGAGCTTCATCGAACAGGACGACGTTATCGAACTTTTCGAAGGCATGGCGAAGCACCTCTTCAAAACCATCCGGGGCATCGAACTTACCGAGCCGTTCCTGCGCATGTCCTGGGCCGACGCGATGAAATATTACGGCAGCGACAAACCTGACCTTCGCTTCGGCATGCGCTTCGTCGAACTGATGGACGTGCTCAAAGGCCACGGCTTCTCCGTGTTCGACAATGCCGCATACATAGGCGGCATCTGTGCAAAAGGTGCCGCCACATACACACGCAAACAGCTCGACGCTCTCACCGAATACGTCAAACGTCCGCAAATCGGTGCTAAAGGCATGGTATATGCACGTGTCGAAGCCGACGGCAACGTGAAATCGAGCGTCGACAAATTCTACAGTCAGGAAGTGCTGCAACAGCTCCGAAAAGCAATGGATGCAGAACCGGGCGACCTTATACTTATCCTCAGCGGCGACGACGCCATGCGCACACGCAAACAGCTTTGCGAACTGCGCCTCGAAGTGGCCTCGCAGCTCGGACTGCGCGACAAAAACAAATTCGCCTGCCTCTGGGTGGTCGACTTCCCCATGTTTGAATGGAGCGACGAAGAGCAGCGCCTCATGGCCATGCACCACCCCTTCACACACCCCAAGGACGAAGACATACCAATGCTCGACACCGACCCGGCTGCAGTCCGCGCCGACGCCTACGACATGGTAATCAATGGCGTCGAAGTCGGCGGTGGCTCAATCCGTATCCACGACAGCAAGCTACAAGCCAAAATGTTCGAAATCCTCGGCTTCACACCCGAAAAAGCCCAGGAGCAGTTCGGCTTCCTGATGAACGCTTTCAAATACGGAGCGCCACCTCACGGAGGTCTTGCATACGGCCTCGACCGTTGGGTGAGCCTCTTTGCAGGTCTCGACAGCATACGCGACTGCATAGCGTTCCCGAAGAACAACAGCGGACGCGACGTCATGCTCGACGCTCCGGCGCCGCTCGACAAAAAACAGCTCGACGAGCTTAAACTCGACCTCAAACCGGCCGAATGAAACTAAGCTTCATAATAAACGCCCTCGAAGACTTCGCTCCGGCAGCCTTGCAGGAAAGTTGGGACAACACCGGCCTGCAAATAGGGCTGCCGCCCGAAGCCGACGGCGAATGCACAGGCGTCTTGCTGTGCCTCGACGTCACTCAGGAAATCATAGCCGAAGCCGTGCGCCAAGGCTGCAACCTTGTGGTGTCGCACCATCCGCCCATCTTCAAAGGGCTTAAAAGCATCGCCGGGCGCTCGGTGGCCGAACGGGTCGCCGCCGACGCCATACGAGCCGGAGTTGCCATATACTCAAGCCATACGGCTCTCGACAGCACCGTCGGCGGCATATCATACGAAATGGCCCGACGCCTCGGCGCCACGCCTCAGAGAGTGCTCGCTCCGGCAAACGTCCCGATGGCAATAATGGCAGTGACATGCCCAAGGGCAAAAGCGCAGGACGTCCGTCTCATACTCCTCGACTCGGAAACCGACGGATGCGACTATTTCGACATCGACAACGAAAAAACGCTCACGCCCGACAGTCCGGCATTCCCGCAGGAGCTGGTCGAGCACACGCCCCTATGCCGCGTCGAAGCTCGTGTCAAAACCTCATCTGTTCACCGGCTGACCACCGCCCTACGCGATATGCCAGGAGGAAAATCTGTCAAAATCGACACCGTACCGCTCGACAACGGCAACGACACCGTGGGCCTCGGAATAGTCGCCGCCCTCGACGCACCCATGACAGGCCGGGCCTTCGCCGGACTTTTAAAAGAAAAGTTCAGCCTACCGGCCGTGCGCGTGTCGGCCGGCTTCGACCCCGACATGAAAATCTCGCGCATAGCCCTTTGCGGCGGCTCGGGCGGAGAGTTCATCCGCACGGCAACATCCGCAGGCGTGCAAGCATATGTCAGCGCCGACATACGCTACCACGACTTCGCCGAAAACGCCCGAAACCCGATGGCAATATTCGATATCGGCCACTTTGAGAGCGAAATATGCGCAAAAGACATCTTTTATCACGTTATTAAAAATAAATTCCCTAACTTTGCAGTCTATTACTCCGAGTTTGAACAGAACCCGGTGAAATATCTGTAGAAGTGATTTAAACTTTTTATTCGTTAAGATTTCGGATGTATTTCCGAGTGGATTTTGAGGTGCAAAGAGGGAGTGTGGCTGTGCCACATGACCGATGCAGCAGCTCAAAAGACGCCGGAAAGACGCCGAAAGATTGACGCAAGCTATAAATCACTTTTAATTTTAACATCAATAAATAAGTTTAAACCACTTCGTAAACCGGACACAAGCACATATATGGCAACAGAACGCAAACCAGAAACTCCCAAGAGCGTCGAAGACCGCCTCAAAACGCTCTATAAGCTACAGCTGCTCCACTCCGACATCCGCCGCATCAGAGCTATCCGCGGCGAACTGCCGAAAGAAGTCAAAGACCTCTCCGACGCCGTAATCGGACTCAACTCGCGCATAGCACGTTTCCAAGGCGAAATCGAAGACCTAAAGGCAAAGACTATCGACGAGCAGAACAAAATCGAAAACAAAAAGATACTTATCGACCGCTACAAACAGCAGCTCGACAACGTACGCAACAACCACGAATTCGACAACCTGACAAAGGAAATCGAATACGAAACCCTCGAGATACAGCTCAGCGAAAAGAACATCGGCGAGTTCGAACGTCAGATTGAAAACCTCAATGCCGAAATCGACGCCACCGAACAGAACATCGCCGACCAGACACACCTGCTCGACGAAAAGAAAGCCGACCTCGACAAGCTCGTAAGCGAAACACGCTCCGAAGAAGAAGCCCTGCTCGGAAAAGCAAAAGAACTCGAACCCGAAATCGACGAGCGCACGCTAACCGCATTCAAGCGCATTCGCGACAAAGCCCACAACGGCCTCGGAATAGTTATCGTCGACCGAAACGCATGCGGCGGATGCTTCAACAGAATACCGCCCCAAAAACAGATTGAAATAAAATCGCACAAAAAAATCATCGTGTGCGAATACTGCGGCCGAATAATGATAGACCCCGAACTCGCCGACGCAGTGCAAGCAGAAGTAAAAAAATAAAACCGGCTTTTTTCGGTCACACCCCATAAGTCAGCGCATCAAAAGCCTCAAAGCTTTTGGTGCGCTAATCGTTTTTTATCATAGACTTTAACTATTCCCGTTTGGTTTTACGGCGCCGTTGTCACACCATATCTTAGGGTCTTTTCTAAGACTATACTCCGTGTTCCGTTCAATATTATGCTGCGACGCCACCTTATGCCAAAGATGATAGGTAAGCCCGACAAATTTCAGACGTCGGTTCCTGACGCCGTTCAGCAGAAGCCGCCTGAAAAAATCGGAGTCCTCGCACCCCCAACCTTCGAAAAACTCATCATAGCCGTTCACCGCAAAAAAATCGCTGCGGAAAAACGACATGTTACACCCGAGCACATAACTTTTCTTATGGTAACGGTCGGCCATATAGTCGCCCAACCAAGCCATGCGTAGCGTGTTCCACCGCTTTTTCTCAATTCCACGACTCCATAGCCTTATGAACGGCAGTTTTCGGCTTCGGCATGCTTCGTCCGACAAAGCCTTGTCGAGCATTACCCTTCCACCCCTAAGATAACAACCCGGCCGGGCATAGCGCAGATGGTCTTCTACAAACCGATGATGCGCAATTATATCACCGTCTATCTGAATGATATACTCCCCCATCGAAGCGAGAACGGCCTTATTGCGTATTCGTGCAAGACGGAAACCCTTGTCCTCCTGCCATACATGTACTATCTTCGCCGGGCTTATCCGAGCCATGCGCTCTATGACATCCTTGGTTCCGGCACCCGACCCGTCATCGCCGACAACAATCTCATCGGGCAACCGCGACTGTTCCATCAGACTTTTAAGACACAGCTCCAACGCATCGGGGCGGTTATACGTCGCCACTATCACACTCACCGTCATATTCTTTTAATTGTTTTAGCGCACGGCCTATGGCATCGCGCAAAAATGCGCCCTCAGCCATGCGAGCTGCGACACGCTTCACATTGCCGCACATTGTTTTGTATTGTTCGTCAGAAATATTGTCGAGCACAACATCGAGGTTTTCGACAGTATCGACGGTGATGCCTATGCCCTCTTTTTCCACAAAATCCGCTTCGCCGTTACCTTTCCAAATAATCACGGGCATTCCTGCGCGAATATACAGTGCAAATTTATGAGGGTTGCAATATCTGAAGTATTCACCAATATATCCGAGGTGTTCTGTTGTCGAAGACCCATACCAAATCAAGCCGTAGCGACCTTTTGCACCGGCAATAAGAGCCTCGTGGTCTGCAAAACCGTGGATAGTTATTCCATCCGGCAACACGGTCTCGCTTTCAGCTCCGCCACCATAGAGGTGCACCCTGAGCCCCTTTGGCAGATGATAGAGGAAGCCATTACGAGAGGGCGAGAGCGAGCCGATAAAAGCCACCGACAATCTATCTGAATCGACATCGCCCGGAAGTACCGGCGAAAGAAAGTCCCACGCCACCTGAGTTACCAGCGGCTTGCAAAACCCGTTTCCGCGCAGCCAGGCTACTGTATTTTCGTTGGCTGCTATCACAACATCGGAAAGAGACAGTTTCTTGATTTCGTCATGCACGCTTATGCGTTTACGCCTGAACGACCCAAGGTCGTGCACCAGCGACACCACACGGGCATTACGCATGTGCGCCCAACGGCAAACCAACCTATAATATTTCTTCAACGGATACTGCACCACAACGGTATCGCCGCGTCGTACTCGCACCATAAATGCCATTATCCCACAGAGATTCAACACATAGTCAACGACCTTATTTCGATAGAAAGAACGACACCGACCGAGGTTGACAGCTCCAAGCGAATTCAGAATGTCTTCGACATCTAAACGCGCCTTTCCTCCTCCGCTACCCGTTGTCTTATAATTTCGTGAAATATATACTAATCGGAACATTTTATCTGCGGAAAAGGAAAAAATCGCGAATGGCATGCAACACTTTCTTGCGTCGCCAAAACACGGCATCATAGTCCTGCTTCGTCTTCACCATCTCGCATACACATTTTTGCGGAAGACCTGCCGCCTTTACAAACTCGGCGGCAAAACAGTCGAAAACGGCATCATCGTAGCAAAAGCGGCTAAGATTGATAAAAGCCTCTTTCCGGCCGAGCCTCTCACCGGACCGAAGGAACTTCATCCTGTTCAAGTCGATGAGACCGAAGCTGAAATTTCCGTTTCCGTCACGGCCGACACGGACATTTGTACCGTTGAGGTCATCATGCCGGACGCCGGCACGGTGAAGCCTCACGGCATACTGCGCGAACGCCGCTATCACCGGTTTACCATACTTTCCGATAGCATCTATCAACGGCTCTTGAGCCGTATAGGCGCTCGCATAACAAGAGTGAGACAAAATGTTGAAGAAGCCCCGTTCCTCGACAAAACCAAGGGGCCGGGGCGTGTCGAAACCACGACGCAACAGCTCCACCGCATTTTCATAAGAGCGGCGCGCCTTAGACTTGCGGAACACATAGGCAATGCTGCTGAAAACGCCTCCGCAGAAAGTCTTTACTACAATCGTACGGCCATTGCGCCTCGTCTGCCACACCACATTGCGCGCATTCCAAAGAATATCAGCCTCCAGAGGCGACGCTACGGCAAAGTCGAGCAATTCGCTCTCCGAAAGGCCTTCAGAGCCGGAACACACGACAACGAAACGCCGTACCCTATTGTTGATTTTTTGAAAAACTGAGAAAGGACGGTTCATCCGACATTTCAAAGCCCCCGGACTCCCCTCCCAGGCTACTGTGTAGATGCAAAAAAAGCGCAGGAGTCTGTACTTGTCACCGTCCGTCCAATCGAGGCTTCTCGCATTGCCCTACCTATGTCGGACGGCAACGCAGAAGCCCACGCTTGTATATGCAATCAACGCACTTTGGCAATATCCGGCTCAAGCCGAAATACTACGCCAAAGGCATAACATCACATATCCACGGGCATCTACCGTTGCTCGAACCTTGACACAGGTATGAAATTTTGCGAGAATTCCGATTGGTCAAGAATCAGCGCAGATAAACGCTTTTCATATGTCTTTGCATCCCACCCGCTAAGCCCACGACCGGGGCTTCTGCAATGCGGTCTGCACGGCAAAGTTACATCTTATTTTCCGACTATGCAAAAATTTGTCAGAATAGCTGTGAGGTATTTATTACGTGTTTGAAATCTGAAAGACGATTGACAGCAGTATGGGGAATGAGGACATAACGCCATGGTTTGCCACCATGACGTGTCGCATAATCTCCGGCAATGTCACAATAACGGCGAGCCGCTTGCGCTTTGTCTTGAACATCCTTGTCTTCGACGTCTTTCTCTGCCTTTGTTTCGCACATATAGATTGCATCGGCGGTCTCTACGATGAAATCAGGCTCATATCGTTTTGAACCGTTAGCCCAATATATATTGAATTGCTGCGGCACAGGACGCAACCATTTCAATACAGAAATATCATTTTCAAGAATATAGGCGAAATCCCACTCGGTAGTGCTGTCAAAGCGCGTTTCGGGATAATATGATTTGAGCAATCCCTGCACTATATACTTGTTGCCCCATGATTTCTTTTCGGGCATGTCGCAGACCATTCGCTTTGCAAACCCGTTGTCAACCAAATGTTGGTCAAGAATACGACTGAAGGGCAAAACCCGAGTAGGAGCCACCTTTTCCTCTATAATTTGGAAATGCCCTTTCATCTGCCTGTAGATATTGAACGCAAGCCCTTCTCTGTAAGCATTGACGATCTCAGCCAAATCGTCACTTGAAGCATCGGTGTTGTAGCTTTTGATTGCGAATAACGCTTGTTCTGCAAGTTTGTAAAGCAAGTCTGAACATTCGTCATAATCTACATCATCGAAGTCAATAAGGCGAGCCACGAGGATATCAAGAGGATTACCATTGGAACTGCCACTACGTCCGGCAATAACATCTGTTTCGCCGGTATCAAGACTCTGTCGAAGTATTTCTACAGAAACTTTTTTAAGATTGTATCCGTTTGATGTATCAAGGTCGAAGTCTTCAAACACGGCCTTAATGCGCGGAGGCTCTATGACAAGTCGAGGAATCTCGATTACATTCTTCTCGTAATCGACTATTACCTGTTTGATTACGTGGTCGAGTTGCTCAAGTTGTTCTTTGGCCTCTTGCTCGGCAAAAAGTGGATTTGAAACCTTGGCTCGTTCGGAGATGACTTTCTCTGCTTTTTGGCGTATAACCTTTATAATCTCCGGCTTCTTCAAATCGCCATAATGTTCAACCCTGTCAGCAGCCAAAGGTATCACTTCGAGCACTGCGCGGACGGCATCACATGTACGTTCAGCGACTTTCTTCTCATATTCGGTCTGAGCTTGCTTAACGGCGGCAACATATTTCTTTTCTACAGAAGATGTGGTCGTAACAACCGTACCCTGTTGCTGTGCCAAGTCATCCTCGTCAAATTCCACATAAGAGAGTTTACTGAGTACGCTGTCGCCGTTCTGCGCCTTGTCAATCACGGCGGCAAAGTTGTCGTGGGCAATTACTGTAAGTTTGTCAACATCGGGATTGCCGGTGCGTTCACCTCCGTAAGGCAGGCGAAGCCCTCGCCCGATTGTCTGTTCTATAAGAACCGCCGCATCTGCCGCACGAAGTGGAATAATCGTATAAAGATTATTTACGTCCCAGCCCTCTTTAAGCATATTGACGTGGACCACAATTTCAATCTGATTATCGGGCGCTTCGAGGGCTACAAACTGCTGTTCTATTTCTCCGTCTTTCTTCGTAGAACTGTCAATCTGTAACACTTTACCTTTGTAGCGACCGTGGAAAATCCGGTCACTTTCGAGCAAATCTTTTACGTTACGCGCATGGGCAATGTCGCGACATGCCACAAGGATGAACGGATGCACAACATGCTTGCCGCTCTGCTTGGCATAAAGTTCTATTGCAAGTTTAGTACGTTCGTGCACAGTAATACCGTCTTCAAGCTTCATTATTTCGATTTCGTCGGCGGTATAATTAGCTTTTTTGAAATTCTTGCGTCCGGCTACAGTGGGGTCTTTCACATAACGTTTGTCGGCAAGTGCCTGGGCAAGATTGTACTCAAAAACTATGTTTTTGAATGCCTTACCTTTCTCGTCGAGCGGCGTTGCCGTCATCTCGAAACCTAGAACAGGGCGCAGCTCGTTAATGGCTTTCTTCGAAGCATCGGCATGGTAGCGATGAGCTTCGTCCATAAGTATCACAAGGTCAGGCAACCCGGCAAGATAGTCGAAGTAAGACTGCCCGATGTATTCCGAAAGACGCCGCATTTTAGGTGTACCTTTCACACCCTCTTTACTATCCTTGTTGAACTTCGAGATATTGAATATGTTGATTTGCAAAGATGAGAAAAGCGAGGGTGTACGGTCATCGTAAGTTTCACCCGTTACTACCTGAGGTGGACTGGACACAAACTCACTTATACCCTTAAACACATACTTTTCATAGGACGGGTCGCCAAAATCGCGAATAAGTTTATTGTATAGTGTAAGATTGGGTGCGAGTATAAAGAAATGTTTTATACCTTTTTTCAGATATAGATAGGAGATAATGGCGCCCATCAGCCGTGTTTTGCCGATGCCGGTGGCTATGGAAAATGCAAGCGAAGGAAAATCGCGGTCAAAATCCTTAAATACAGGCACAATGGATTTGACCTCTGCGGTCTCCTTTTTAAGGAAATCAGACAATTTACCATCTTCTCGCGGCGGCTTCTGCAACATAAGTTTGTCGACAATACGCGATGTAAGGTCGAGGGCCTTTGCAAGCGGCTCCCGCAGCGATAGCCGCTGACGTATCATGTTTACTGTCGAGTTCATCAGTCGAACAGATTTGGTTCGTAATCAGAAGCCTGTGCTTCTTCGACATCAGGGAAATCTTCGTAAGCATCTTTCTCCAGATCTATTTCAGGGAGTGAGACTATGTTGAGAGAATAATCGTCGCGGCCGAATTCGCAACGTCCGAGAAGCATCTTAGGAATCTTCTTCAATGTTATGTTAGAGAAACGATTGTTGCACTCCGATTGGAACTGAGTGCAGCAAATAAGCAATGATTCATCTTCTGCCATCTGTTCATGCAGTTGTTCCAACACTTCTGCGGTAAGGAATTGGGTTGTGGTGAAGATGAAGTCGTGCTCCGAGCTGAACCCTTGCTTCCAGTATTGCTCTGTGCTTGGTTGATAGGTGAAGCCCTCTTGCTTCGCCATAGCGGCCGCAAGCATATCGGCGTTGTAGGCCTTGTTGATAACGAATTGCCCATGCTTGTCGATATTAAGTAGACTCGGCGCAAGTTCATAGAACTTGAAGCCGCCACCGCCCTGCCAATTCTGTGCCTTAGAGATGCCACCCTGTTCACCATCAATCACCTTGATTAGTCGAGGTCTACATACTGAATAAGCGTGATTTCCAAGTTCTACTCCAATCCAGCGTCTGCCCATTTTGTGGGCGACAGCTGCGGTTGTACCGCTGCCGAGGAAGCTGTCAAGAACTATATCACCATCTGTTGTAGCCAATTGAATAACCCGTTCGATTAGACGCTCAGGCTTTGGGGTATCGAAGGTTTCGGGTAAATCTAATATTTTGATTTCTGAATTAGCTTCTCTCGTTGTCCCTACTTCTTCCGCAAACCATAGGGTTTCAGGAACTCTGCCTCGTTGGTCTTTTAGATATATTTTCCGAATGATTCTGGTCTCGTCTTCAGAAAATTTGATTTTACCGATAGACAACTCTTGTTCAAAAGTTTCACGACTAAAGCGCCACCCCTTTTCGGGATGATGAATGATATTACCCGAAGGAGTGGTAATATCATACATTAGATTTGGGCGCAAAAGGCTATTCCGTACATCACCACTTCTCCAAGGTCCGTTGGAATCATTATCGGGATTAGAATAATTGATGTTATGCTTTGCAGTTCGTTCTAAAGAATTTAGGACAAACTTATCACTCTTGCGATAACAGAAAGTATAGTTGTGATGTAAAGAGAACTTGCCAGGATACCCTTTACTTTGAACGGCATGCTGCCAAATAGTGGACGCAACAAAATTTGAGCGGCCAAAGACTTCATCACACAGTATCTTGAAATAGTGAGCTTCGCAGTCGTCTAATGTAACCCAAAGACTACCATCTTCGGAAAGTAGCTTGTGCAATATCACAAGGCGCTCATAAATCAAAGATAGCCAAATTGAATGTTCAAGGTTATCTTCGTATTGGTCAAAAGCGTGTCCTGTATTGTATGGTGGATCTATGTATATACACTTAATCTGCCCAGCGAAGTCCTGTTCAAGGGCGCGGAGCGCAAGAAGATTGTCTCCATGGATAAGCATATTGCCCGGCCATAGTTTGCCATTGGGTAACATGGCTGTCTCTACCTCACCACAAGCTAATGCCGAGTCTTCAATAAGTATGCGTGGCTCTATGGCAGGGCGTTCCTCATCCTTACCAATCCACGTAAGTTCAAGTTTATTTAATTTCATATATTGAATTATATGATTGTCTCAATTCGTTTTATCTCTTGTTCTCGATAAGATATAATGGTCGGCTTCAGTTCTTCCTTTAGTTGCCCTATGGTGGAGTTCTGAAGTGTTTTTGAGATAATTTCTCTCAAATTGGGCACGACATCTAATTGAGGTGTTATTTTTAAAATAGTTTCCACAATGCAATTCTTAGGATAAATTGTCGAATAATTATCCAAGTGATACTTTAAATATGCGTCTTTCCCTGTTTCTTCATTCGGCATATTCTTAATTAAATTATTTAACCAAGAAATATCTTGTATTAAAGACCCATACTGTGCATATATGCTATTGTATAGTTTATGAAATTCATTCTGCGCTTGATTTTTAGGGTCAATACTGATGGCTATATCAACGGCAAATGCTTTTTCATCAAAATCTCGAATCAAATTCTGAACTTGCACGTCAACAACGTCAAACTTCTTTTCCATAATGTGCGTAAAGCAATTCACACACTCCATCTCATTTATACAAGCTTGAAAATTAAATAATTTTTCAAGTTGGCTTTGTAATTTTTGTTGTTCTGATTGTTTAATATAAAATACCTGTTGTTTACGATTCTGTCTTAAGGTGAGCCAGGTTATTAAGACCATTGCGAAAGACGCTATTGCAGCTAAATATGTTCCCCAAAAAGATGTCCAATCTGAGGGTTTATGTAATATTTGAATGTCTGTTTTTATGTAATATAATCCATTTATTATTAACGGAAACAATGACAAACCTAAAACAATTAAAATAGCAGATATGTTAACGAATGATTTTTTCATATTATCTTCCAATGAATTGTTAATAAAACAGCTTTGCACAACCTTTGGGAGCGCATGGCCTCAAGTTTATAGAGCACGTTTCTATTCGTTCGTTTTTATATAACCACAATACATTCATAAAGCATCGTTGTCGATTAGTTTCGCCTCTATTTCCTCAATGGTTGGCAGAGCACTTTTGAAATTGTCGGGGAGCAATCGACTCAACTGATATTCCGAAATCCCTATTGGCAGATTATAACCTTCAAGCGAATACTTGGCGAGTACGTTATCTTTAGTCTTACACACAAGAAGTCCTATCGTAGGATTATCTTGCTCTGTTTTCAAGAGATGATTAACCGCTGTTACATACATACCGAGTTGTCCAAGATGTGCGGCTTCAAATTTAACCGTCTTGACCTCTATTACCACATAACATCGAAGTTTAAGATTATAGAAAAGTAAATCGGTAAATTGTTCAGTCTCACCCACTTTAAGCCGATATTCGCGTCCGACATAAGCAAAACCCTCACCCAATTCGAGAAGAAACCGGGTAATTTCTTTTAGAAGAGCTTGTTTTAACTCGCGCTCCCTATACGGTCCGACCAAGTTAGTAAAGTCGAACATGTAAGGGTCTTTGGTCATCTCTTGCGCCAAATCGCCTGTAGGCAAAGGAAGCAAATTTTTGAAATTTGTAATACCATTACCCTGACGCAGATGTAAGTTGGTATCGAGCATATTGAGTAGAATAGCTCTTGACCATCCCTGTTTCACGGTTTCAACAAGATAGAACAAAGCAACCGTAGGTTGATTGAAATATTTGTCGATAAGCAGTTTATGATGTCCCCATGAAACAGAGTACAAAATTCCCCCAAGTTGAGGGAATTTTGTTTGTTCGGATATTCCTTCAAGTTGGGGGAATATCTCGGAATACATCAGATAGAACCGGCGGACATAATAAAGATTTTTAGGAGAGAAGCAATTAGCTTCGGGAATAGCTTCTTTGAGGTCCCGGCTAAGTATCTTCATAAACCCTGAACCATATTTGTTTTCGTTTTGGCGGTTGTTGATGTCTTTTCCGAGCTGCCAATAAAATGTCAACAATTCTCTATTGACCTCAACCGATGCCTTTATTTGTGCAGCACGATACCGCCCGGAAAGTGAGGCTATCCATTTTTTATATTCGGTATCGGTAATCAGTGTCTTATTCATAGATTATCGATTAATTAATTCTCCAATGGATTCTTAACAAACGGTTTTGCTCGACCTTTTGGGAGAGCATGGCTTCGACCTTGTTGAGCAGGGTTTCTTTGCGGACGTCTACTTCGTCCTGAGCCTGGTAGAGGTTTAAGCGCTTCTCGCTGCGACGCTTTTCGAGGTCTTTGATTTCGCGCTGAATGCGAAGCTTTTCATCTAGGCGAGAGATGCGCTTTGCCTCACTCTTTCGGAGTTTGATTTCGGCATCGATATCACGGAGTTCTTTTTCAAGGCCACGCTTCACGTCCTCTGCCCAAGAGTCAAGCTTATTCATCTCGTCGTCAAAGAACGATTCGTTGCGTTTTGAATTGTCCTCTACAATCTCGGCGTGTTGTGCAGTTATAGAATCTTCAAGAGCAGCCAAAAGCTTCGACGAAAGATTCACTACAAGTGGCGAGCATTCACCGGGAAGTTTGAGCATATGCTCGGCTATGTCAGGAAAGACTTTTTCGCCGGATTCGGTGATGCACGCATAGAGAAAATAATCTTCGCGCTCGAAAGAGTCGATGGATAGTTTGTCAACAATGAGCCATCCCGAACTGCCGACAAGCTGCTTCAACAGCGCAACATTTACAGTAGCGTTAGAATAATCGAACACGATCTCCGACGGCACTGCCTTTTGCGAGAGCAATGTGTTGAGCATGTGTTTAGCCAACGGCGAGCCTATTCTGTATGCTTGCGAACTCTCAGGCAAAATGAAATTGCGGCGAGTACCCGATGGGGGCAGTATATAATGGCCGTACTCTATGATGCCGTCGGTATAATTGGCATCATGGGGCACAACCTTATCAATAATAAAAGAGTGGTCAGCGTCCTCAAATATTGCATGCCCTGCAAAGAAACTGCGAGTAAGATTCCACAAAACGCCCTCAAATTCATTGAGATTGCTTTGGGCTTCAGCGAGGTCAAGGCGGAGTTTCTGCTTGACAGACTCATCAAAATTTTCAAGAAGCGTTGTGCGTGCTTTCAGCATTTTGTCGGAAATCTGCTCTTGCAATTCCGACTGTAGGGCATCGAAGGCATCCTGAATTTCTTTCGGAGTGCGACATTGCTGATATATTGATGCAATACGTTTCTCGAAATCCACTCCATTACCAATTGCACCAAGCACCTCGTCGGACGCCCCGAATACACCATTGAACAGTTGAAACTTTTGGTCGAGAAGTTCATAGACGCGGACATCTGCGGCATTCGTTTTATTGAGGAAATTGATTACAACGACGTCGAAATCTTGGCCGTAGCGGTGGCAGCGGCCTATTCGCTGTTCGATGCGTTGAGGATTCCACGGCATATCATAATTTACAACAAGGGAACAAAATTGCAGATTGATGCCTTCGGCTGCGGCTTCGGTTGCTATCATGATTGTAGCCTCGTTGCGGAAGTAATCGACGAGCGCGGCGCGTTTGTCAGCCGTAATCGAACCCGTAATCCGTTTCGTACCCTTGTACCGCTCTTTCCACTCTTTATAGATACGGGTGGAAAGTTTGTCTGTATTAGAGCCGTTGAATAGGACAACTTTGCCTTTGTATCCTCTTTTTTCGAGAAGTCCAAAGAGAAAGTCCTGGGTGCGCCGCGATTCGGTAAATATAAGCGCTTTCTTAGACGCTCCGAGTTCTTCGAGCTGGGCGAAGCCTTGCTTCAGTCCCTCAAAAAGCTGTTCAGCTTTTGAATTTCTTTTTATCTTATAGGCAAGGTCACGGAACTTTTCAAGGTCGACAATTTCACGGCGGATGCACTCGACATCGTGTGGTGAGATTATTCCATCTTCTTCGACAGAGCTTTCTTCTTCGTCAAGCCATTCATCGGAATCTTCGTCGTAACCATCGTAATCCTGTGAGAAAAGACTTGCAATTTCGTGGTCAGTTGTATGCCTGGCGAGTTTGACTTCCAACTTTTCGAGCAACGCACAGAGAGTGCCATAGATGGCATGTGTAGAGGACGCAAGGAGTTTTCGGAGTATAAGTGTCATGAGCTGACGCTGACTATTGGGCAGAGCGTACAGTTTCGGCCTTTGCAGATATTCCGAAACGAGGTCATATAGTTCCTGCTCCTGTTTAGTGGGGTAAAACTCTTGGAGGATGGCAATGCGCTTAGTGTAACGCACATATTCAAGAGCCTGACGGCGCAATGTCCGCTTACAAAGCGGAGCGAGACGACGACGTAAATCTTCATAATCGACATCGCTAAGATTGCCATTATACTGCATCTTGAAACTTTTGAGGTCTCCAAAAGCATAATCATCTATTATTGTGGTGAGACCGTAAAGTTCAAGTATAGAGTTTTGTAGCGGCGTTGCCGTCAAAAGAATTTTCTTACGGCTTTCGAGTGCGCTTTTTATAGCATTGCCTATCTTATTGGTTGGCTTATATACATTACGTAGACGGTGAGCTTCGTCGACAACTACCAAATCCCAAGGTGTGCGTTTCAGATAGGGCGCCTTTGTTTTTGCGAATTGATATGAGCAAATCACAATTTCCTCACAATCAAACGGATTAAAGTTACCCTCCTCGACAGATGAATTGAAAGTCTTGCTTTCAAGAATACGAGATGGTAAAAAGAACTTTTCTGAGAGTTCGGCAGACCACTGTTTACGAAGGTTTGCCGGGGCAATAATAAGCAAACGGCGTTTATGTTCAGCCCAAAACTGAGAAAGGATGATACCGGCCTCAATTGTTTTGCCAAGCCCAACTTCGTCTGCGAGGATTGCCCCTTTCGAAAGAGGCGACTTGAAAGCAAAGAAAGCGGCATCGATTTGATGCGGAGTCAAATCTACCTGTGCATCTTGTAGTGACGCAGTCAGCTTCCCGAGGCTGCTTGACGGCAGACTCCGGGTAAGCCAATGGGCGAAGTAGATTTGTTGCGGCAACGATAGCTCCATCTCTCAATATAAGGTCTTTTCGCATAAAATACCTTAATTGCAAAGGTAATCAATTTTTATGAGACTATCGTTATGTAAACGTCTAATTCAGGAAAGTCAACAAAACATATTGTAAAACAGCGGTTCAGTCCCAGGTGTATTTTTTCTGGCGTCCAAGGCGCGAGCGGAAACGGCGGCTGAATTTACGCAAAGGATATGTCAGCGACAGCCATGGCAGGGTCAGCATCATGGTGCGCGATTTCAGTGCCTTCATAGCCGACCGCCACATGTATATGTCGAGGACGAACATAACTACCAATATTACAGCGGCAACAAGCGCCGGCTGGAGATTGGGGTAGGAGATAACGCCGGCACCGACACCGGCTGCGATGGCTCCGAACTGAAGCCAGCCCATCAACGGCGGCAGAAAACGCGGACGGCGTCGGATAAAGCTCTCGGTGAAGAAGCGACGCAGCACCCGTTCGTTGAATATACGGGGATGGTTGCCGTGGCGCAGGCGCACCAATGAATTTTCTGACAGCTCGACCGCGGTATTGGCTCCGTTGGCTATCTCGCTGACAAAGATGTCGTCGTCGCCATAATGGAGATTGAGCGTACGCGCAAAGCCTTTGTTGCGCATAAACGTATCCTTTCGATAGGCGATATTGTACTCCGTGCCTCTGAACGGCTTTCCGGCAATGGCTACCGACAGCCACCGCACACTGTCGACAACGTGGTCGAAGGCACGGCGTCGGCGTCCGAAAGCGGTGTCTTCGTCAGGGTCTATGTAGGCAAAGCCGAGCACGACTTCAACGTTGCCGTCGACCTCGAAAGGCGACATCATGCGGCGCAGCCAAAGCGGTGAGCAGATTTCGACGGCAGTGGTCGTGAGCACAACGGTGTCGTAGCGCGCGGCTTTCACGCCAAGCGTAACCCCGAGCTTCTTGCGGCTGAGATTGACAACCCCTTCGGGTGTGAATGTAAGATACAGATTGGGGTGCGACGCCCGGAGCATCGACACGGCATCGCGCACGTCGGCCGACTCACCGTCGTTCACGACTATCACTTCGAATGCAGCCGGATAGTCCTGGTTGAGCAAGCTGCCGAGCAATGCGGTAAGAGCATCGGCATCGCCCTGCGAGTATACTATAACCGAAGCCGGAAGGTAGGCGGCATCGGGTTTGTCGGGACGTTCACGGTCGGCTCGACGGCGGTATGCCACGACATTGCGCACTCTGAAGAAATAGAGCGACGCAAGCAGCAGCACACAAACAAAACATGCAAAAAGCAGCCACAAGGCTGCCGGGGTCATTATCGGTGAAAAATACATCTTCTATTGTTGTTTTGAGGTGCAAACTTACGCAAAAAAAAGCAAAGCGCCAACCCTTGGGCCGACGCTTTTATGGAAAGCTCAAAAATAGTTTTTACATTCAGTTGTTTTTCACACTTCCGCCCAAAGTGCCGGCAACAGTAGCCGTAGCTATCTTGCAGCGGATGTCGCCGCCGGTGGTCGCCTCGGCTTTGCCAGTGTCGGCCCTGACGCCAGAGGCATTGATAGTTCCGGCTGTCTCTGCCTCGAACTCGGCTTTGACGGCACGTCCGCTGTCAAGCGTCATAGATCCGCCGGTTTCTGCCGTGCATTCGAGTTTGCTTACATCGACAGCGCCTACCCGAAGGGATGCTCCGGTGGTCGTCTCGCAATCAAGTTCTGACGCTTTTATTGATTTGGCAGTCAATTCGGCGCCGGTGTTCGACTCCAAGTCGCATTTGCCCGGTGTGCTTATCCCTTGTAGAGTCAATGACGCGCCTGTCGACACTTCATACGAACACTTACCACTGACAGCCATAGGAGCGTTCACCTTCACTTCCGACCCTACGGACGCCTCTATTTCTTTAAGGTATGGCACGGTAACGGCAACTTTCACCTTGCCGTCGAGACCGCGGTTGCTACGGGTGTCTTTGATTTCTACTTCCAATTTGCCGCCACGGGTTCGCACAAGCACATCCTGCATTATGTATTCGGGAGCAGTAACGAGTACACGCCCCGTCGACGGGCCTATTGTGACATCGACATCGGCAATTGATGCCGAAAGCTCGTCGAAATTACCGACAGAGACCGCACGCGTTACCGTTTTGCCCATTGATTTGGCGCCGGGCCACGCCATGACGCTCACAGCCGATACCGCCACACAGACGGCGAGCAGCATAAAGGGAATGATAGTTTTATTCATAACAATTGTAGATTATCTTTTATTTATAGACGCAACAATGGTCTGCATTATTACATCCAAAGACAAAAAAATAAGTAAAATTGGTATCAATACACGTAAAATGGTCTTTTTACATTTCATTGACATTTTGTAATTTTGCATATTCCAAGAAAATAGCACTCATGAACATAAGACCGCTAATCATTCTTTTTGCAGCACTCCCTTTATATGCCAACGCACAGGCCGATGCCGACTCCACCGCAAGGATGCTCGAGGAAGTCGTCGTGACAGGCTCAAACGCGGCCGTCCCGGCCAGGCTGATGCCATATACCGTATCTGTAATCACCAATGCCGACCTTGAGGCGACAGGACAGACACAGCTGTTGTCGGCCATTTCGGGTCAGGTGCCGAGTCTTTTCGTTACCCAAAGGGGCATCTACGGCTTCGGGGTGACAAACAACGGCGGCTCGGGACACATAAAGATGCGCGGCGTAGGGGGCGACCGCGCAAGCGCCGTGCTTATGATGCTCGACGGCCAGCCCCAGTTCGCAGGCATCTACTCGCACCATGTCGCCGACATGTACGACAAAGAATATGTCGAACGCGTCGAAGTTCTGCGCGGTCCGGCTTCGGTGCTCTACGGCTCAAACGCCATGGCCGGCACTATCAACGTAATCACACGCAAAGCAGCAAACGACGGCATACACGGCACACTGACATCGCAATACGGCTCTTACCGTACTTGGCTGACATCGCTTACGGGTACGGCTCGCTACGGACGTTTCAACGCCATTGCATCCATATCTTATGACCGTACAGACGGAAACATCGACAACTTCGACTTCAAACAGTGGAGCGGATACGGCAAAGCAGGATACGATTTCAGTGAGCATTGGAAAGGGTATGTCGACTTCTCCCTTATGAACTTCAAGGCACACGACCCCATATATCCGAAACTCGACAAGCCCGAATCGACCGATATATATTACCAAAGCATCACCCGTGGCGAAGCATCGGCGGTGGTGAGCAACAGCTACGGAATCACCGACGGCTCGGCACGCGTGTACTACAGCTACGGCAACCATTTCGTCGACGACCCACGGCATTTCCACAGCACCGACGACCGCCTCGGCGTACTGCTCTACCAAAACCTGCGTCCGTGGAAAGGAGCCGCCGCGACCGTAGGCTTCGACTTCGCCAGATATACGGGCGAAATACCGATGTCGGGCGGACGCCCCATAGGACCCGACAACCTCGGCACCATCAGCCGCAAAACCATAACCGAATACTCGCCCTACCTCACATATTCGCAGCAGCTTTTCGGAGAGGTGCTGGTGTTGAACGGAGGGGTAAGAATGGCAAACTCCGACAAATTCGCCACACGGTGGGTGCCGCAGGGAGGCTTTGCCGTTAACCTGCCGGAGAACATCACCGTCAAGGCATCGGCTGCAATGGGATACCGCAACCCGTCGTTCCGCGAAATGTATCTTTACAAAATGGCGAACCCCGACCTTGAGCCGGAACGGATGTGGAACTATGAGGTCTCGGTAGGCAAACAATTCGGTTTCGGGCTTGCCTTCGATGTAACAGCCTACTACAGCAAAGGCAACAACATGATACAAACGCTCGACATGAAGAACGTAAACACAGGGCGCTTCATAAACAAAGGCATTGAAGTAGCGGCACGCTACCGCATACTTCTGTCATTGCGTCTGAATGCCTCGTACAGCTATCTCCACACCACCTTGCGCAATCTTACGGGCGCACCGAAGAACCAATACTATCTCGGTGTCGACTGGCAGGCACTCCGCTGGTTCAATCTGTGCGCCGACCTCAAAGGCGTTGGCGGCCTCTTCGTGCACGACACCGTCGAACACCAAAGCTACGCCCTGCTAAACATGAAACTTACATTCGACGTTTGGACGCACCTGCAGCTGTTCACTCGCTTCGAGAACATCACCGATGCCCGATACGAAATCAACCGCGGATATACAATGCCCGGCTTCACATCGATGTTCGGCTTTAAATTACACATTTAAACTACATATCTAAAACCAATATTTCACATGAAAAAAGCAATCTTTTTCGCACTCGCCGCAGCTGTACTAAGTTCATGCGGCACCAAGAGCGGAGCAGGAAACGCCGACGCCGCACCCTGCGACTCGGCATGTGCCGACACCGCCGAAATAGCCACTGTCTACTTTATCCGTGACATCACACCCGAAAATATCGTAAAAATCTACGAGGCGCTCGGGCGCAAAGCCGAAGGCAAAGTGGCGGTAAAGGTCTCAACGGGCGAATCGAAGAAATCGAACTTCCTCGACCCGGAACTCATCAAACCGCTCGTGCAGGGCATAAACGGCACCATAGTCGAGTGCAACACGGCATATGCAGGCAACCGCAACACCACCGAAGCACACCGCAAAGCTGCCGAGGAGCACGGCTTCACCGCAATAGCACCCGTCGACATAATGGATGCCGAAGGTGACACCATACTACCTCTTGAAGGCGGCAAACACCTCAAATACGACATCGTGGGCAAATCGTACCCCGACTACGACTTTACCGTCGTGCTCTCGCACTTCAAAGGCCACGCCATGGGCGGTTTCGGCGGCGCGCTCAAAAACATATCAATCGGCATAGGCTCGTCGGCCGGCAAGACATACATCCACAGCGCAGGCAAAACAGCCAATGTCGATTCCATTTGGCAGAACACAGCAGAGCAAAAAGACTTCATAGAAGCGATGGCCGAAGCCGCCAAAGCAGTCATCGACCACGCCGGCGACAACATCCTCTACATCAATGTGGCCAACAAGCTGTCGGTCGACTGTGACTGCGACGGCGACCCCGAAGCCCCGAAAATGGGCGACATAGGCATACTCGCATCGCTCGACCCTGTAGCCCTCGACCAAGCCTGTGTAGATATGGTGTTTAACTCCGAAGACCCAGGCAAAGCCGACCTTATCGAACGCATCAACTCGCGCATGGGCACCCACATCCTCGACTACGGTGCTCAGCTCGGTATAGGCTCGCAGAAATACAAACTCGTAGAACTTAAATAAGCATCCATATCATAGATACATTGGTGCGGAGTGCGATGCCGAATCGCACTCCGCATTGTTTTATGTCAACGCACCGGGCTATAAGTCGGCGATAAGGCGGTTGAGGCTTTCAAAGAATTTGGTCTCGTCGAGCTTGCCAGCCTTTATATCACTGCAAGCCTCAGTGAATATGCCGGTGAGCACATCGCAATAGTCGTCTTTCTGCATCAAGGCCCTTACGTCGTCGATTGAATACTTCTCGTCTTTGCTCGAATAATGCGCGTTGATGTGCGACAAAATGTCATCTATCGGCTGCGGAGCCACCACATCGGCATCGTCTACCGTATATCTGTTTCCGGCAGCCTGTTCTTCTTTCAACTTGCGTAGATTATGGAGCAAGGGCCAATCGCCCTTGACTTTATTGCCGACAAACATCGACATGAGGTCGATGAACGTGCGGCGTTCCATGACGTCGCGGTACAAATTTTCCGTTATGCAGATAATGTCGAACGAGAGCGCTTTGGCATCGACCCTGAAATTCTGCAGGCTGAGCCGGTTGACAAACTTTAGCGGCGTATATACCGTCCACGTCTCCTTCGGCTTGAAATCGGCAATGAATTGCGCACTGTAGCGATGCAGTGAGGAGTCCCAGGAGAGGACATCCTGTTCATTGCCGCTTTTGCCGTCTTTCTTCGACAGATATGCCAGGGTTTTAATGTCGGACAATGCCGCACGATAGGTTTTTATATAGCTATTGGCATAAAGCCAACTGCTCATATGCGTATAATACCTGTTTACATCGACCTCTGACACATAGTCCACCTCGAACGATTTCACATCATAATAGCTCAACATGGAGCCAAACACTACGACCATACGGTCAGTGAAATCTTTTCGGGTCTTATATATAGAACAATCTTCGTTGGTAAGTCCATACAGGAATTCCTCAAAAGTGCCGTCGTGTATCTGCCCTGTCTCAAAAAGGCTTTTGTAGAAACGGTAAAACACATTGCGCTAAGAACCTACGCTGTCGAAATCGATAAGCCGTTCGAGTCGGCACACATTGACCGCATCCCAAAGGTGTGCGCCCATCTCTTCGAGATACTCTGTCGTAGTGCATATTTTCACCGACTTACTGAATTGCCTGAGAGTTTCCCACAATATTTTGACAGCCTCATATTGCACATCATGGTATTCGGCTTCGGGCTTACTGAGATGGCACACGAGCGGAAGAAGTACCTGGGTGTCAAGGTAGACGTCCATCACCGAATTGGTGACGTATTCTTCGAGCGTGTTCGCCTTGAACATTTGAGTGAACATCTGCGTCGTCGACCATTTTGCCAAGTACTCGCTTTCGGCAGAAATTTCGAGGATGTCTTTTGTGGCCTTCGACAATGCGGCCTCTACCATGTCGGGATATTTCGACCTGATTTTATCCTTAAGGATACCGACAGCAGCCTTCTCCCGGTTGTCGCTCCGCACATCGGCGGCATTGGCGAGGCTTCTGTCGAAATATTCGGTATACAGACCGACAAGAGCCTCAATGATATCGTCAGGTTCAAGTTCGCCAAGGCCGTTGTTTTCGAGATAGTCCTTCACATTCTCGTGCAGATGTATAATCTGTTCGTCGGCATCGCTCTTGATTGCATCGATACGTTCACGGGTGCCGGCTGTCAGATAATATTGTCCCGAACGGCACTCGAAAGCATCGGATTTCTGCATATAATCTTTTATGATGCGCGAGCCGAGGTCTGTCGAGAGTTTATTGTTTACATATTCACTTATCTCCGGCGTTCCGGCATGCTCTTTTTCATGCAGAAAATAGCATATGAATGCCAAGATGAAATGCACCTTGACGTCGGTGACAACGCCGCCACCCGTAAGGATTTCGTACAAGGCCTTGTTTCTGCTGTCGAGCGGCACCCTGACATCCAAATCGGCTTCACGCATGCCTGTAGTCCTCAAAGTCCAGTCGCGCAATGCCGGCATGTGCTCAATGTCGCTCGCAAGATGTTTACGGTCGTATATGTCGAGATTTATACGATATTGCACCTGAGCTTCTCTCCTATATTCTTTCTGCTTGCTTTCAGAAACGGTACCTGAGTAAAAGAACATCAGAGTCGGCTGGAAGCCATATCTGTCTACATTTTCTTTGGCCTTTGCTACATCTTCGAATATCTTGGTCTTTAAATCTTTTTCCTGGACGGTGAACTGTATATTGACTTTTTCATCCACACCCCTGACAATTACCTTGGCATCATTTCCGCCATCGCCCGTACCGTCGGTCACGATGACCTCTTCTGTGCCGTAATATTCCTGCAGGTAATGTTTGGCGAAGTTACGGAATGTGACAAAATCGAGCGACTTGATAAGGCGCTCCCATCTTTCCTGGTTAAATATCATTGCCATGGTGCCATGTAATAGTTTGTTTCACAAAAGTAGTGTATTTTTGACAATATACAAAAAAGGAAGCCCCGGAGGCGTTGCCTTCGGGGCTTCAGAGGGGGCGGTTACCTA
>CAJTXL010000039.1 GCA_910583525.1 uncultured Muribaculaceae bacterium
TCTTTTATCCCGTCAAATATCGTTATAAGCATGTTTCTCATGCCTATAAAATAAGCAGGGATGAGCGTTTGTCAAGACTTTAATAATATAATGATGTTTAATTCTAATTAATTTTTATGCTTTCCCATGCGGTTGCCCTGCAGCAGCCCGACGCCAAATTTATAATGCACCTACATTCAGGGCGCCGAAATTTAGCCTTCACAAATTTGTGAAGGCTAAAAACTTTTACTAACTTTGCATCATTATTATTGATACATGGTTGTCACCTTCGAAAAAGAATACCTAAAGGAGCTATACGAAAGCGGTAAGGCCAAAGAGAAAAAGTACCGTTTTCAGCCCGAGATAGTGAAGCGATATAAACGTTGCGTTGATTATCTTAAGTCAGCCTCATCTAAAGAGTCTCTATTTCCTATAAACTCATTGCGATTTGAGGCACTTACGGGCGACAAGACAGGGCTATTCTCTATAAGGGTCAACGATAAATACCGTATTGAGTTTACATTGAAAGAGACTACGGACGAACCTATTCTAACTATCTGTAATATTGTTGAACTTTCAAACCACTATGATTGATATGATAAGCCTCACCAATATAGACCAGGCTATGATAGCCAACAATCTTATTCCGTTTGAGCCTACCCATCCCGGACAACTTATCCGTGACGAACTGGAAGCGCGCAATATTCCTCAGGCTAAACTTGCAGAATGGATAGGAGTGTCGCCCTCGCTCCTTAACGAGGTGATAAACGGTAAGCGAGCTGTCAATACTGAACTTGCATTGCTTTTGGAGGCCGCTTTGGGCATAGAGGCCGAGATGTTCCTGAAATTGCAGAGTGAATATAATATGCAAATAGCAAAGTCGAATTCATCTTTCATGAACAGGCTCGCCAATATTCGAATAGCAGCCATGCTTTAGACGATATTAAATTTTGCGAGCGCAAAACCAAATAAATAATTTGGTTTTGCGCTCGCTTATTCGTATTTTTGGACATTAATTGCAAGTACAACCTAAAAACAACAGAATATGGCACAGTTTACCGCCGCCGACCTTGAGCAACTCAAGGAAAAAGGCATCAGCCGCGAAGCTGTCGAGGCTCAGCTCGAACGCTTCCGCACAGGATTTCCCTATCTTAAAATAGCATCTCCGTCGGCTCCCGGCGCCGGTATAATCGAAGTGGACGAGGCTCTTGCCGAGGCTTGCCGCGAGGAGTGGGACGAATATCTTGCCGATGGCGGCGACGTGCTCAAATTCGTGCCGGCTTCGGGCGCGGCATCGCGTATGTTCAAGGCGCTCTTCGCTTTCGTGAACGGCGAAGAAGATGTTCCGGCACCGGGCAGCCCCGTGGCACAGCTCGTCGAAAAAATCGGCGATTTCGCATTCTACGCCCAGCTTCAGGAGGCCGTGAAGAAGCTCTACGGCACAAGCGTCGAGGGGCTTATAGAAGCCGGACGATATAAAGACCTCGTGGGTGCAATCATCCTTCCGCAGGGTCTGAACTACGGTCAGCTACCCAAGGCGCTGCTCACCTTCCATAAGTACGACGACGGCACCGTGCGCACCGCCCTCGAAGAGCAGCTCGCCGAAGGAGCGCAGACGGCGGCCTCGAAAGACGGCCTGGTGCGGCTGCACTTCACCGTTTCGGCAAACCACCGCAAGCTGTTCGAGGCAAAGCTCGCCGAGGCAGTCCCGGCCATGGAAAAACGCTTCGGCGTGAAATATGACATCAGCCTGTCGGAGCAGAAGCCTTCGACAGACACCATAGCCGTGACGCCCGACAACGAGCTGTTCCGCGACGAAAACGGACGCCTCGTGTTCCGCCCCGGCGGCCACGGCGCGCTTATCGAAAACCTCAACGACATCGACGCAGAAGTGGTCTTCATCAAGAACATCGACAACGTAGTGGCCGACAAGCACCGCGCCTCGACAATCGAATACAAAAAACTGCTCGGCGGCGTACTGCTCATGCTTCAGGGGAGCATCGAAAGCCTGCTTCCGCGGCTCGAAGAACCCACAGACACCGAGGCCGTCGAAGAAGCTGTGGCGTTCGTCGAAACGATGCTCAACTACCACAGCTCTGAGCTTGCTCCCGAAGTGCCAGCCGCACAGCGCGCCGCTGCGCTCAAACGCATCTTCAACCGCCCCTTGCGCGTATGCGGAATGGTCCGCAACGAGGGTGAACCCGGCGGCGGCCCCTACAACGCATATTCTACCGACGGCAAAGCCGTGGCTCCGCAGATACTCGAATCGACGCAGATAGACCTCTCGAAGCCCGAAAACGCCGAGATGATGAAGAAGGCCGGGTATTTCAACCCCGTCGACATCGTGTGCTACCTCAAACGCACTGACGGCGGCAAGTTCAACCTTCCCGACTACGTGGACCACGCCACTGGCTTCATATCGGAAAAATCGGCCGGCGGCCGCGAACTGCGCGCACTCGAACTGCCCGGCCTGTGGAACGGTGCCATGAGCGACTGGAACACGGCCTTCGTCGAAGTGCCGGCATCGACGTTCAACCCCGTCAAGACCGTCAACGACCTTCTGCGTCCGGCGCACCAATAAGACGCTTAACGGATGCTCACCATATATAAAGCATCGGCCGGCTCCGGCAAGACTTTCACCCTCGCATACGAGTACATAAAGACACTTTTGGGGGTGAAAGAACCCGGAGCCGAGCGCTATCACCTAAATTCGGCAGCCTGTTCGCCCTCGGGCCGCAGGCTGCCGAACCGGCATCGCGGCATCCTGGCCATTACCTTCACCAATGCGGCTACCGACGAAATGAAAAGCCGCATCGTGAGGGAGCTTGCCAAGCTTGCGGCACGCGAGGGGCTCGACTCGTCCATCTATGCCAAATGGATGACAGAAGAATTCCGTTGCGATGCCGACGCACTGTGCGACGCCGCGGCCAAGGCGCTCTCCGAGATGCTTTATGACTATGGCAACTTCAACGTCAGCACCATAGATTCGTTCTTTCAGGGCGTGCTGCGCACTTTTTCGCGCGAAATCGACCATCAGGGCGACTATGAGCTGTCGCTCGACACGATGCTGTCGGTGAAGCAGAGCATTTCGGTGATGCTCGACGAAATCAACTACGCAAGACCGCGCAACGCCGAGCGACTGGGTCGTTGGATAAGGCGCTTCACCATAAGCAAGATGGGAGAGGGAAAAGGCTTCAACTTCTTCCATCGCGACGGTGCCATCCTCAATTCGTTGACAGAGACCATGGCCTCGGCGCTCGACGAGACCTACGGGGCTTCATCGAAAGAACTGCGGCAATATCTCGAAGACCCTTCGCGCATCGAAGAGTTCGGGCGGCAGCTCAAAGAGAAACAAAAAGAGCTGCTTGAAGAGCCTGCGGCAATGGCGCGAGGATTTTTTGCGGCGCTCGCCTCGGCAGGCATTCCGGCCGAAGTGTTTCAGGCACCGGTGGTGAGGTGCATGCGTGCCGTGGCCGACGGCAAAGCGCCCGAGGATTTCAAGACCACGCTTCTGAAAGCCGCCGACGGCACAAATCCGCCCGAAAAACTCGTAGTAGGCACCAAAGCGAAATCCTACGGATTGTCGTTGACGCTATTGGAACCGCACTACACGGCCATGGCGGCCTTCTGCCGCGAGATAGTCACGGCATGGCCAATGGCACGTCTCTACGGCGAGCTGGCCGACAGCCTCGGCGTACTCGATTTCTTTGGCATGGCGCTCAACAAGCTCGAAGAGTATCTTCGCGAAAACAACACCGTGCTTATCAGCGACACGGGCGAATTGCTCAAACGCATTATCAGCGACGCCGAGATGCCTTTCATCTACGAGCGCCTCGGCATGAAGCTCGACAACCTTCTCATCGACGAGTTCCAGGACACCTCGCGCCTGCAATGGCACAACCTCAAACCCTTGGTGGCAAACAGCATAGCCGAGGGGCACGACGACCTTATAATCGGCGACGAGAAACAGGCCATATACCGTTTCCGCAACTCCGACAGCGAATTGCTGGGAAGCATAGTGCAGACGCGCGACTTTCCCACAAGCCACCGCCTGCGCGGACATGAAAAGGCCGACAACACCAACCACCGCAGCGCCGGCGACATAGTGCGCGCCAACAACTCGCTTTTCGCACGCCTTGCGCCGCTGCTCGGCGCCGACAGCTACGCCAACGTGGTGCAGACCCCCAGCGAGCGTTTTGCCCGTCAGCCGGCATATTTCAGGCTGCAATTCGTCGGTGACGACGTCGACGAGAACGGCATCCTCGCCGCTATGGCGGCTGACATCCTGCGGCAGCACGAAGCCGGATACCGCTGGCGCGACATCCTCATCCTTACGCGCGAGCGCAAAGAAGCCACACGGGTCGTGGAGTTCCTCACCGAGAACCATCCCGAAATAAAAGTGCTCTCGTCGGAGTCGCTGCTGCTGAGCTCTTCGCCGGCAGTCCGCACAATCATGAGCATGCTCAAACTTGTCGAGAGGGCATACGCCACCCAGGGTTCGGCCTCGGCTACGGCCGATGCCGGAGCTGCTCCGCGCTATGCCTCGCGCTCCGACATCTTCATGATGCTCACACGCTTCAACTATTTCACAGGGCAGGGATACGACGGCGCAGACGCGCTGAAGCTCGCAATAGACCGTGACGCCGGCAGCGCGGCATCACTCGATGCCGAAATCACGGCCATAAGGGCTGAGAACCCTGCAAATCTCGTCGCGCTTATCGATGCCATAATACACCACAAGCTGTCGGCGGAACAGCGGAGCGCCGAATATGCCTACATCGCCGCCCTCCAGGACCTTGCCATGCAACATGCCGAAAGCGCCGACCCGTCGTTGGCACGGTTCATCGCGGCCTACGACACATATATCGACAAGTGGGCGATAAAGGCATCGGCACATCTCGACGCCGTCGAGGTGATGACGATACATAAGTCGAAAGGTCTGGAGCGCGACTGCGTCCATATTCCCTTTGCCGACTGGAAGATGACCCACGGCACACAGTCGACGTGGCTGTCTATGGAGCGCCTCAAAGGCTTCGACCCGGAGATTGTGCCGCCGATACTGCATGTAAAAGTCAGCTCGAAGATGGCTTTGCGAAACCACGACGTATCGCCTTTTGCCGACATCTTCGACCATAACGACCGTCTTGAAGCCATTGACAGTCTCAATCTGTGCTATGTGGCGTTTACTCGTGCTTCACGAGAACTGTGCGTGTTCAGCGGCACAAAGAACATAGGCCGCCACCTGTTCGACGCCGTGAGCATCCCGACGGACACTACGGAAAGCACTGACCCCTCACGCCTTCCGCTCAACGAGTTCTTCGATGAAGACAAGGCAACCCTTACCGTAGGAGAACCAACAACAAAAGAGGCACAACCCTTGCCGGAGCGCACTTTCGACGCAGGAGAATACAATGTGGTTTACCGAGGCGATACGCGCGAGCTGACTTCAATTGACGACGTGCTGGCGACCCACCTCGACATAGGCGACGAGGAAGACAAGATGACCGTCGACAGCTTCGATGCCGACGCTTCGGACAAGCTCCTTGAAGCCGCACGAAAAGGCAATATCCTGCACGCCATCCTCGCCTCGGTGCGCACTCTTTCTGACCTCAGAGGTGCCGTAGCACGCCACGGCGCACGCATGGGGCTGTCGGAAACCGAGCAAGAGGAGTGTTTCAACGAATTGAACGCCGCCATCGTAGCCGGTGGCGACGAGGCCGCGGCATGGTTCGACCCCGTATGCAAGATATATGCCGAGCGCTCGTTCTACGTGGCCGAAAGCGGCCGCTCGTTCCGCCCCGACCGCATCGTTGTGCGTCCCGACGGCCTGACAAGCGTAATCGACTACAAATTCACATCGGAGCCGCGCCCCGAACATTTCGCCCAGGTCGAGAACTATCTCACACTACTTGCTGCCATAGGGCGCACCGACGCACGGGCATACCTTTGGTATCCGCTTCTCGGACGCATTGTGAGGTTGGGATAAAAAAGCCGGAGCCGTGCCTTCGTTTCACCGACACAGCTCCGACCCCAGAAAAAAATCCTTACGTTATAACGCTCAGAAAGTGTATCCTATGCCCACAAACGGGCCGATGTTCGCCGCTGAGTTAGAATGGTCATCGACGATAAGATTGCAGTTGACACCAGCAAGAATATTGAAATGGCTTAGAGACCATTGGAAACCCAACTCTACAGGCACGGAAAAATAGGTGTCCGCAAAGGTATAGCTGTCGTAATAATGTTCTTCGTAATAGTCGAAGCTTGCACCGACACCGGCGCCGACAAAGAAATTGAAGTTACGTGAGAGCGTCTTTATCACGCCGCCTGTCACATATCCTGCGGTCGAGTTTCCCTCATCGACGTCGTTTGCAAACGAAACCATGCCTTTGACATACCAGCCCCATCGACGGCCGTATTTGCCGAACATCAGTCCGACTTCACCATCGGAGTCTTCACTGCCGTCGGAATTGAAAGCGCCTCCACCTATTATATTGATGAACTTGCGCGAAGGATAGTCTTCTTTGCGGAACACAGACTGCTTTTTAGCGGTGTTGACACGCTTTGTGCTTGCGTAGGACGGCATCAGGCACGGATGTCCGCCGGCAACTATGCAGGGTTGCCCGGCAGCGAGCACGGGGTTGCCGTTTGCGAGACTGAGTATTTCGGCGTCGTCTTTGGTCATTGAGCGGAACGACTTGTATTTTGCCGGGAAGCCGGTAACTGTCACCGAGCCTCCGCGGAATATGCCACGGCGTTTCACCACGTACTGAGGCTCTACCAGTACGTCTGCTCCGGCTTCTTCGAGGAGCTGTGCGGTGGTGTTGTCTTTCTCGACGGCCACCGATACGGTGTTCAGCGGATTCCATTTCCATGAAGTGGTCTTGGAAACCTTTTGCGTGCTGACATCCATATCGGCCACGGTGAGATTGTAGACCTCAGAGTCCACCTTCACGCTCGAAGCCGTATATTGTACCGACGCACAGGAGCTTAGAGCCAATGCCGCGCCTGCCGCCAGTATTATAAGGGATGTTTTCATTTGCTGATAAAGATAGGAGCGTTGGGGTTGGCGAGGATGTTGAGGGTTTCGGCTTCGTCTTTAGTGGTCTTGTGGATGTTGACGTAGCTTGCCGGATGTCCGCTGACGGTTACCGATTTGATTTTACGCTGGCTTCCGCGTTTGATGACGTATTCGGGAGCCACGAGCACGTCGGCGTTGCCATGAGCTGCGAGTAATGCGGCAACAGCAGCGGCCTTGACCGATTTATCGCCTCCGCGACGGTCGGCCTTGGTCGGGGTGTAGGTGAATGTTACGCGCTGGTCCGACACTTTCAGGTCGGCCGACGAGCGATTGTAGAGTTCGGTGTCGACATTTTCGGTAGTTGCAGTGTAGTGCATCGACGAGCAAGAAGTCAGTGCCAAAGTAGCGACAATGGCTACAAATACGGTCTTTTTCATTGTTTGAAATGTGTTAAATGGTTGAGAATATTTAAATACGCGACAAAATTAATGATAAATTAACAAATTACCCCCCCCGATTATTAAATTGTGTTAAATATACTTATTGATATGGTATGGCAGAGGTCAGATTAGGAGATTATGTAATTAACCAATAGTAGGCAAAGCGCAAGACCGAATAGTTTGCTTCATTATATAACACCGTCCCACAATAAAAAAAACGCAGGCACAAAGGTCATACCATTGTACCTGCGTTGTTTTGCGTAGCCGCCGCGTGTCAGAACAGGCTCCAGCTGACGGTGAGACCTGCCATTACTATCGAGACCATAGACATGAGTTTGATAAGGATATTGAGCGACGGGCCGGAGGTGTCTTTAAAGGGGTCGCCTACGGTGTCGCCCACAACGGTAGCCTTGTGGACATCGCCGCCTTTGCCGCCGAAGTTGCCTTCTTCGACATATTTCTTGGCGTTGTCCCATGCACCACCGGCATTGGCCATAAAGATGGCGAGGACAAAGCCCGATGCCAGTCCGCCGACGAGCAGGCCTATCACGCCCGGCACGCCGAAGACAAGCCCGGTGGCTATGGGTGCGACAATGGCGAGCACCGACGGGAAGACCATTTCGCGCTGAGCACCTTTAGTCGAAATCTGCACGCAACGCGCATAGTCGGGTTCGGCCTGCCCGGTAAGGATGCCTTTGATTTCGCGGAACTGGCGGCGCACTTCTTCGACCATGTGTGATGCGGCACGGCCGACGGCGTTCATGGTAAGGCCACAGAAAAGGAAGGCCATCATGGCGCCGATAAACATGCCCGAGAGCACTTTGGGGCTCATGAGGTTTACTTCGTAATACTGCATGAAATCGACGAACGAAGCTTCGTGCAGAGGCACGATGCGGTCGCCGAGGGTGATGAAGGTCTGTCCGAGGCGGTCGAGGCCTATGCGTATTTCTTCGATATATGATGCCAGCAGGGCAAGACCTGTGAGAGCTGCCGAGCCGATGGCGAAGCCTTTGCCGGTAGCGGCAGTGGTGTTGCCGAGCGAGTCGAGGGCGTCGGTACGGCGGCGCACTTCAGGCCCGAGGCCGCTCATTTCGGCGTTTCCGCCGGCATTGTCGGCGATAGGGCCGTAAGCATCGGTTGCCAGGGTTATGCCGAGTGTCGAGAGCATTCCGACTGCGGCTATGCCTATGCCGTAGAGACCCATAGCCACATTGGCGAAATCGAAGCCGGAGGCGAACCAGTAGCTGAGGATGATGCCGGCAACCACGGCAAGCACGGGCACGGCCGTCGACACCATGCCGAGACCCACGCCTGAGATTATGACTGTGGCAGGGCCTGTAGTGCCGCTCTCGGCAAGTTTTTTGGTGGGTTTATACGACTGCGAGGTATAGTATTCGGTCGAACGGCCTATGATGATGCCGACAAGAAGACCTACCACCACCGAGCATCCTATCAATGCCCAGTTCTGCAACTGCAAGAGCCACAGGATGAGGAAGCTTGCGGCTACGATAAGCACCGAACTTATGTTTGTACCGAGGCTTAGCGAGCCGAGGAGCTGCTTGATGGACGCTTCTTCGCGTGTACGCACGCAGAATATGCCTATGATTGATAGGATTATGCCTACGGCGGCGATGAGCATCGGGGCGATGACGGCCTTGTACTGCATATCGACATCGCCGGTGATGAGATAAGCCGCGGCACCGAGGGCCGAGGTGGCGAGTATTGAACCGCAGTAGCTCTCGTAGAGGTCAGCGCCCATGCCGGCGACGTCGCCGACGTTGTCGCCCACATTGTCGGCAATGGTTGCCGGGTTGCGAGGGTCGTCTTCGGGTATGCCGGCTTCGACTTTGCCTACGAGGTCGGCGCCGACGTCGGCGGCCTTGGTATAGATGCCTCCGCCCACGCGAGCGAACAAGGCCTGCGTCGAAGCCCCCATGCCGAAGGTGAGCATGGTGGTGGTTATCATTGCGAGTTTGGCGGTGCCTTCAAGGTCGACCAGCCAGTCGAGCAGCAGATACCAGAACGATATGTCAAGCAGCCCGAGACCAACTACGACCAAGCCCATCACGGCACCCGAACGGAATGCCACGCGAAGCCCCTGATTGAGCGAGTTGCGCGCGGCGTTGGCAGTGCGTGCCGAAGCATAGGTAGCCGTCTTCATGCCGAGGTAGCCCGACAGGCCCGAAAAGAAGCCGCCGGTAAGGAAGGCTACAGGAACCCACGGGTTCTGCAACTGAAATCCGTAGGCCATGACGGCGAACAGCACCACCAGGCATACGAATACGCAGGTTACGATTTTATATTGTTGTTTGAGATACGACATTGCGCCTTTGCGCACATGCGATGCGATTCGCTTCATCAGGTCGGTACCTTCGCTCTGACGCATCATCTGCCGGTAGAAATACCATGCCAGAACAAGTGCGAGCAGCGAAGCCGCCGGGACAAGCCAAAATACAGGATTGGTCATAGATTTTTAAGGTGAAAAATTGATGTTTGGTAATTGAAGTGATTTAAACTTATTTATTAATGTTAAAATTCAAAGTGATTTATAGTTTGCGTCAATCTTTCGGCGTCTTTCCGGCGTATTTTGAACTGCCGCATCGGTCATGTGGCACAGCCACACTCCCTCTTTGCACCTCAAAATCCACTCGGAAATACATCCGAAAGCTTAACGAATAAAAAGTTTAAATCACTTCATTATTTTGTGCAAATATAGCCATAAACTGAACGCAAAACAAAATTTATTTTTTGCTGAAAGCGAGATTGTAATTTCTCGCAAGAGCTAGAAAAACCATTGCCGAGAGCGAAATTTTGAACAGAAAAGCGTATCTGACATGCTTTTCTGTTCAAAATTTCGCTATATTTGCAGAGTGAAAAATCCATTGGAACAATTAGGTATCATTCCTGTTACGGCTTCCGCATTGGAATCGCTCTTTCCTCACATTGCGAGAAGAAACCAAAAAATCAGGTTGCTTGAGCGTGATAAGCAAATTATCCGCCTCAAGAGAGGTCTTTATGTATGCAGCCCGGAGGTGAGCGGCAAAGCCATATCAACTGAATTGATTGCCAATCATATTTATACTCCTTCGTATATATCAATGTCTTCGGCATTGCGTTATTATGGTTTAATTCCCGAGGAGGTATATGTCATGCAGTCTATGACGTTGAAGCATGCCCGCTGTTTCGATACTCCCTTTGGTCGATTTGAATATACACGTATATCAAAAAACGCATTCTCGGTTGGCCTTACCAACATCCGAAAAGACAATTATGCCTTTGTGATAGCAACTCCCGAAAAAGCGCTATGCGATTTAGTAGCCAATTCGCCACAAGTGGAGCTTCGGTATATAAAGGATGCCGAGATATATCTTCAAGAAGATATCAGAATGGATTTGGATGATTTTAGAAGGATGGATGCGAAAATATTTGAAGAATATATCGAGGTCGGGAAAAAGGCGGGCTCAGTACGTACATTATTGAAGTTATTAAACATCCTCTTAAAATGAAGAACGACATCTATGACAATATGCTTTCGGCATATGATTTATCTACTGAACAACAGAAACGTAATGCAATTTTTGAGGTTAACCAGCAAATAATTCTTGCAGGGCTTCACAATGGCGGTTTTTTCGATGTCGCGGCATTCTATGGCGGTACATGCCTTCGGATTTTTCATGGCCTACAGCGTTTTAGCGAGGACATGGATTTTTCGCTTCTATCTACCGACAACAACTTTGACTTCACAAGGTACTTTCAAGCCATAATCGACGAATTTGCAATTGTGGGGCGGTCTGTGGAGATAAAGAAAAAAGACAAGAAGAATTTCGGCAAAATCGAGTCCGCTTTCTTGAAAGATACTACAGATGTCTACGACATTTCAATTCAGACAGATAAATCCATTAAAATAAAAATAGAGGTTGATATCCGGCCTCCGCTTAATTTCAGAACCGAGCAAAAACTGCTGATGCAGCCGCATTCCTTTATGACCCGTTGTTTCGCTCTTCCGGACTTATTTGCCGGAAAGATGCACGCTCTGGTTTACCGCACATGGAAAAATAGGGTCAAAGGCCGTGACTGGTATGATTTCGAGTGGTATGTCAGGCATAATGTACCATTGGGGTTCGCACATTTTGCCGAACGTGTCCGGCAGTTCAACAATGAAGAAATTGAGCGTGAAACGTTCATAGCCAAGCTAAAAGAGAAATTGGCCTCGGCAAATATAACTCAGGTAAAAAATGATGTGCTACCCTTTGTAAAAGAACCAAGGGAATTGGATATTTGGTCAAATGACTATTTTGTGCAATTGGTCGATAAGATGAAGTATGAATGACACGCATATCCATTGAAGTGTTTTTTTGTTTGCAAGCCAATTGTGCAATTTGCTGTTGTAAATGATTTATATTAAATTTGCATCTCCGCGCCCGTGAATGAACATTTGAGGGGCACGCCAAGTTATATAATTCAGGAAATAACCTGATTAAAGAACCAACGTTTTCAACTCTTATATCTATGAGGCTGATGTCATACTTTTCTTCGCTCCGCAGGCGTGCCGCCGCATTCGCCTTGGCGGCGCTCGCGGCTGTCCCGTTCGCCCAGGCCGACGACGAAGCCCGTCAGACACCGACGGTTTTGTCGGGGCTGACGAGCCTGGAGTCGTTCAGGCAGATGGCGCTTGAAAACAACAAGCAGCTTATGATGGCGCGGCAGCGTATCAAAAAAGCCGAATACCAGAACAAGGAGGCTTTCGCGGCCTATCTCCCGGGAATCGATTTCGCCGGGGGCTATCTCTACAACCAGCGCGAACTGTCGATTTTCGACTCCGACCAGCTGCTGCCGACAAAATCGTTCGACCTGCAGACCCAATCGTACCAGTTCAACCTTGTCAAGAACCCCGTGACCGGCGAGCCTATAAAGGGGCCGAACGGACAATATATTCCCGAGACGGTGGCGCTGATACCGAAAGAGGCCATGACCTACGACATCCACAATGTTTTCTTCGGTGCCATCACCCTGACGCAGCCGATTTTCATGGGCGGCAAGATAGTGGCGATGAACCGACTGACGAAGGCCGCCGAACGCGCAGCACGCGAGATGCACATCGCCGAGGCCGAGAACGTTATTTATGCCGTCGATGCCGCATACTGGCAAGTGGTGTCGCTGAAAGCGAAATACCGGCTTGCCGAAAGCTTCGTGAACCTGCTCGACTCGCTCGACCGCAACGTGCATCTGATGCTCGAAGAGGGTGTCGCCACGCGCAGCGACGTGCTCAGCGTCGATGTCAAGCTAAATGCCGCACAAATCGACCTCGTAAAAGTTGAAAACGGGCTTACCCTTAGCCGCATGGCACTGGCGCAGATATGCGGCCTGCCTGTCGACGCCCAATTCACCCTTGCCGACGAAGACAACGATGCGGCAGTGCCCACAGCCGCACTTGAACCCGAGGGCGGCTACGACATGGAGCAGGTATATGCCAACCGCCCCGACATGCGGGCACTCGAACAAGGCATAGAAGCCGCCAAGCAGCAGAAGCGCGTGGCCCTTTCGTCTATGCTCCCCAACATTGCACTTGTAGGCTCGTATGAGTTCTCCAACCCCAATATGTACGACGGCTTCAAAAAGCGTTTCAAAGGCGCTTTCAGCGTCGGTGCCATGCTCACAATACCCATATGGCACTGGGGAGGCAACTACAACAAATACCGCGCGGCCAAAGTTGACGAGACCATACGCGAGCTTCAGTTCGAAGACGCCAAAGAGCTTGTAAGCCTTCAGGTAAGCCAGGCCTCGTTCAAGACCCAGGAGGCCTACAAGACTTACCGCATGACAATGACGAACCTGTCGAAAGCCGACGAGAACCTGCGAACGGCCACATTGGCCTTCAAGGAGGGCGTAGCCACCACCGACAATGTGATGGCCGCGCAGACGGCATGGCTGAAGGCTCACTCAGAGCAGATTGACGCCCTTATCGACGTACAGCTGTGTCAGACATATCTGAGCAAGGCGCTCGGCACACTATACCAATAACCACCAACATAAGAAATCCAATAACATCATATAGCAATGACAACTCCGGCAGACAACAATCAAGAGAAGAGAGCCAACCGCACACTGCTGGTCACCATGGTAATAGTCGTGGCGGCAGTCCTGGCTATAGCCGTGATAGGTTTTATATTCATGAACCGCCCCGACAGTTTCATCGAGGGTCAGGTAGAGGGCACCACCAACCGCATATCGGGCAAGCTGCCGGGTCGTGTGGTCGAGTTCTATGCCCATGAAGGCGACACGGTGCATGCCGGCGACACACTCGTGCACATACATTCGTCGCTCGCCGACGCCCAGCTGGTGCAGGCCGAGGCCATGAAACAGGTAGCGGCATCGCAGAACAAGAAAGTCGACGCCGGCACGCGTTCGCAGCTAATCAGCGCCGCGGCCGATATACTTGCGCAAGCCGAAGCAGCCGTGACAATAACCAAGAAGACATATGAACGCATGGAGCGCCTCTATAGCGAAGGGGTTGTCTCGGAGCAGAAGCGCGACGAGGCCAAAGCCGCCTACGATGCCGCCGTGGCATCGCGCGGAGCTGCCGCAAGCCAGCTCTCGCTGGCACGCGACGGCGCACAGCGTGAAGACAAGGAGGCCGCAGCCGCCATGGTTGAGGCCGCAAAAGGCGGCGTAGACCAGGTGCAGGCCGTGCTTGAAGACAGCTACCTGACCGCTCCGTTCGACGGTACTATCGACCAGGTATACCCCGAAGTGGGTGAGCTTGTCGCCATGGGCGCGCCGATAATGAGCCTTCTGCGCACCGACGACCGTTGGGTGACCTTCAACGTTCGCGAGGAGCTTCTCGCCGACCTTCCGATGGGCAAGGAGTTCGATGTCATGATTCCGGCATTGGGCAAGAAAGAAATCACGGTGAAAGTGTACTATATCCGCGACATGGGCAGCTATGCCACCTGGCGTTCGACCAAATCGACAGGCAGCTACGACAGCCGCACCTTCCAGATAAAAGCCCGGCCGACCGAGACGGTAGACGGTCTGCGCCCCGGAATGTCGGCGGTGTTCAACGACCCCGGCAAATGATTGTGTAAACCACATTTTCTAAGCGATATGTTTGGTTTCAGAGCCGGAATAAAACGCGAAATAAGACGCATGACGTCGCGACGCATGTATCTGTGCGGCATGGTGCTCGTGCCGGTGCTCATCGGAGTATTCTTTTTGAGCATCCTGCACAAGGGTCTGCCCGAACGTGTGCCGACCGCAGTGGTCGACCTCGACCATTCGTCGATGTCGCGCACGGTGACACGCTCGCTGAATGCCATACAGTATCTCGACATCACAAGGCATTGCGAGAGCTACGACGAGGCTTTGGTGAACGTGCGCAACGGCTCGGTATTCGGCTTCTTCGTGATACCGGCCAACTTCGAGCGCGATGCCCTCGGCGGCAAGACCCCGACGCTCGAGTACTACTCCAACATGACCTATTTCGTGCCCGGCACATTGGCTTTCAAAGGCTTCAAGACCGTTGCCGTAGCAACTTCGGGCGGTGTCGTCAAAGAAACGCTCGTAAGCCTGGGGGTCGACCCCGAGCAGGTCGGCGAGCTTGTGCAGCCGGTTGCCATCGACCAGTTTCCGCTCGGCAACCCGTGGATGAACTATGCCATCTATCTGTGTCCTTCGTTCACCATGTGCACTTTTGTGCTGATGATAATGCTGATGACCGTGTTCTCTGTGACTTTCGAGATAAAGGAAGGCACATCGCCGCAATGGCTCGCCACGGCCGACGGCCGCGTCGGGGTGGCGGTGGTGTCGAAGCTTCTGCCGCACACCTTGGTATATTTCGCAGTCGGGCTGCTGCTGTTGTGGATGCTGTTCGGCTACTCGCACTTCCCCATGCACGGCTCTATGTGGTGGATGGTGGCGGCAACATTCCTCACCGTCATCGCCGCCCAAAGCGCGGCATTGTTCATCTGTTCGATAATACCGAACCCTCGCCTGTCGTTCAGCGTATGCGCCCTTTTCGGCATACTTGCGTTCTCGTTCACGGGCTTTTCGTTCCCGGTTGAGAGCATGTACGGCTTCCTGGCCGTGTTCAGCTGGGTCGCACCGATACGCTACTGGTTCCTTATCTATATCAACGAGGCGCTCAATGGCGTAGACATCTATTACTCGCGCTACTTCTTTGTGGGACTGCTAATGTTCCCCGTAGTGGCTTCCACCATGCTGTGGCATCTCAAAAAAGCTCTTTTAAAACCGGTATACGTGCCTTGATATGAATTTCTTTGAAAAAATATCGCTATGGGTGTCCGACATGGGCCGTGTGTTCCGCAATGAGCTGAAACTCATTGTGCACGATGTCGGCGTGCTCTTGTTTTTTGTGGCACTCCCCTTGGCATATCCCGTTGTATATACCCTGATATATAACCCCGAAGTGGTGCGCAAACTGCCCATTGCCGTAGTCGACAACTCGCGCACGGCAGAGTCGCGCTCGTTCGTGCAGAAGGCGTCTGCAAGCCCGTCGCTCGAAATTTATGCCTACTGCCCCAACATGGCCGATGCCAAGGAGCTTATGGCCGAGCACAAGGTGTTCGGCATAATGCAGATACCCGGTGACTACGCCAAGAATATAGGACGTTCGGAGCAGGCCCATGTAGAGTTCTACTCCGACATGAGCCTGTTGTTGCGCTACCGCACTTTTGTGGCGGCGCTGACCGACCTGCAGCTTGAGATAATCAGCGAAATCACCGGCGAACGCATCTCGTCGGCCGGACTGGCCTCGCTTGCCGCAAGCGGCGGCCTGCCGATTGAGAGCGAGAGCAACTTCCTCGGAGACACGGAGCAGGGCTTCGCATCGTTCGTAATACCGGGCATAGTCATCCTCATACTACAGCAGAGCATGGTGCTCGGCGTTACGCTTATGGGCGGTTCCTCACGCGAGCGTCGCCGTCGTAACGGCGGCATCGACCCTATGGAAGTAAAAGGCGCGAGCACCTTGGCTATGGTGTGGGGCAAGGCATTGGCCTGCACGGTGTTCTACATTCCATGCACGATATATATACTCCGTTTTATCCCCGAAATGTTCAATTTGCCGCACTACGGCTCGCCGGTTGACTATCTGCTGTTTATCGTGCCGCTGCTGTTGTCGTCGGCATTTTTGGGACAGACGCTCGTCATCTTCATGCGCGACCGCGAAAGCCCGTTTATCGTGGTGGTGTTCACCTCGGTTGTGTTCCTCTTCCTTTCGGGTCTGACATGGCCTCGCTATGCCATGAGCAAGCTGTGGTACTGGCTCGGCAACTGCGTGCCCGGAACATGGGGCGTGGAAGGGTTCATACGCATAAACAGCAACGCCGCCTCGCTGCCTGAGGTCGGCACGGCATATTTCGCTCTATGGCTATTGACGGCGGTATATATGCTCACGGCCTGCTGGGTTACCTTGAAAATCCGCGCCGGACATCACGACATGAAACAATTGCTCAAATGAAAACATTACGCTATCTCTCGATACTCCTCGCCGCGTTCGCGCTTTGCGCATTCAATGCCACGGCACGCCGCGTTCCCGGCGACAAGGTGGGAATATCTTTCGACTCTCTCATCTATGACTTCGGCACGGTTTCGGCCACATCGCCTGCCGTCGAGCACGACTACACCTTCGAGGTGAAAGGCTCGCAGCCGGTCGCGATACTCTATGCCACACCGTCGTGCGGATGCACGGCATCCGATTTTCCGCGTAAACCGACCATGCCGGGCGAAAAAGGCATAATCAAAGTTACTTTTGACCCCAAAGGGCAGAAAGGCGAAGTCGAGAAAGACGTCCGTGTCCGCTTCAAGAACGGAGCCGGAAAGTCGGAACAGCTCACACTTCGCATCAAGGGGGTAGTCATACCCAAGTGAGCACGCCATACCGTTGACTCACAAATCGTTTATGCGGCATCCCCGAAAAGGATGCCGTAAACTTTTTCGTAGCGAAAGTTTTGGTTTTGCAATAGCTTATAGCTACCTTTGTGGCATTGATATACCCTATGTTATGAAAAATCGTGCCGCCATTATACTCTCGCTATTGACAATATTTTCTCTTCATGCCTTTGCGCAAGTGCAAAAAGGCGTTGTGCGAACGATTGAGCGTCCCGGCAGGGGCGTAAAATATGTCGACGGGGCAACGATACGTGCGCAGGGGCTATTTAATGCGGCTGTCAGCGACGCCGGCGGCGCGTTCGCCCTCGACTTCGGCAGCACGGACATACGCGAAGGCGAGGCCTTCAGGCTCAGCCGCGTAAACAAGAGCGGTTATGAACTGAGCGACAAAGGCGTCATCGGCAAAGAATACCCATTATCAGTGTCGGTCCCACTTGAAATCGTACTCATCAACATAGCCGAACGCGAGGCCGACAAGCAGCGCATCGCCGACAAGGCATATGCACGTGCCGAACAAACCTACAAGACCAAGCTCGCCGATTTAGAACGGCAACTTAGCGACAAAAGCATCGATGCCGAAACCTACCGCACGCAGCTGCGCGACTTGCAGGACAAGTTCGACAAATACGAAAAACTAATCGATGCCATGGCCGAGCGATACGCCTCTACCGACTATGCCCATATCGACTCGCTCAACGCCCGTGTCAACATCGCCATCGAGAACGGAGAACTCGAACTTGCCGACTCACTCATCCGCTCTGTCGGCTCGCTCGAAGCCCTCGTGAGCCAAAACATGGAAGCCATGCGCCGAGCCGACGCCCAAGAGGAAATCGGCCGTGCCATCGTGGCCAATGCCAAACAGGACAAGGACTCCATCGCCGCCGACCGCCAACGCCTCGGCGACCTGCTCTACAGCAAAGCCCAAATCCACCTCGCCGCGTTCGAGAACGACTCCACCGCGCATTACTACCGCCTACGCGCCGAGCTCGACAGCACAAATGTGGAGTGGCAGTACGATGCCGGAGTGTTCCTTAGTGATTATTTGGCAGACAACAACTCTGCTATGGGATATTATCGACTGGCCTTAAAACATGCGTTGGAGCAATATGGCAAGAATTCTGAACAGGTTGCACTATGTTATAATATTATTGGTAAGACATATAGCACTCAAGGAGAGTACGACAATGCGCTGGAATACTATAAACAGGCATTGGAAAGTATGCCTATCATATTTGAAGAAGCGCATCCAACGGTTGCCACAATCTATAATAATATAGGAAATGCTTATACCCAACTGGGGTTATACAAACAGGCTCTCGAAAACTTAGTAAAATCGTTGTACATAAGATTTGCAATATTTGGGGAAGAAGATTTTGCTATTGCTCTAAGTTATAATAATATAGGTGTGGTGTGTGAACTTTTGGGAGATTATGACATGGCTCTTAATAGCCAAAAAGAAGCTTTACGAATCAAACTTAATTGTTTAGGGCAAAAACACCCATCTATTGCCATAAGTTATAATAATATCGGGACGGTATATTCTCATAAGAAAGATTATGACATGGCTCTTGAATATGTTACCAAATCTCTTAAATTAGACCAAGAACTATTTGGAGAATTGCATCCTGAAGTCGCTGCAAGTTATCATAACATAGGAAGTATTTACGATGATTTGAAAAATTATAACCAAGCGATTGAGTGCTACAAAAAATCTCTTGAAATAAATACTTTTATACTTGGGGAAAACCACCCAGACATTGCAACAACGAATAACAACATCGGATGTGCATATATTAATATGAGGAACTATGATACGGCACTAGAATACCTTACCACATCACTGAAAATCAGCCGCAACATTTTTGAAGAACAACACCCCGATGTTGCACGCGATTTCAACAATATCGGAACCGTTTATTATTATAAGGGGAACTATGAAAAAGCCCTCGAATATTGCGAAAAAGCACTCGAAATAAATCTTAGTATTTTTGACGGAGAACATCCCCGTATATTGGGCGGCAGAAAGACCATTGAGAAAATCAAACAAAAGATAAGAGAAGCAGATGGCAAGTGAGGACACATATAAATATTTCGCGTTCATAAGCTACAACGCCAAAGACACGGCGTGGGGCAAGCGGCTGCAGCGTAAGCTGGAGCACTACAAGTTGCCGTCGGTGCTGTGCCGCGAGCATGGTTGGCGTCGCAAGCCGATAAACCCGGTGTTCTTCGCGCCGACCGACATACAGCCCGGCGGCCTCGACGAGGAGCTGCGTGCGCGTCTTCGCGCTTCGCGCCATCTGATTGTGATATGCTCGCCCAATTCGGCGCGGTCGGAGTGGGTAGGGCGTGAAATCGAGTATTTCTACAGCCTCGGCCGGCCAAAGAACATCCATTTCTTCATTGTAGACGGTGTGCCGGGTAGCGGCGACGAGGCCACCGAGTGCTTCAACCCGGCGGTGAAGCGTCTCGGCATCCCGGAAATCTTGGGGGCCAACGTCAACGAGAAAATCTACAGTCTGCCATGGCTGAACCGCGAACGGGCATATGTGCAGCTTGTGTCGAAGCTGCTAGTGGTGGAGTTCGATTCGATATGGCGCCGTCACCGTCGGCGCCTTTTCCGCGACATCGCCGTCGGGACGGCTGCCGCGGTTTGCATAGCCGCAGGCTTTGCGCTGCAATGGCGTGCTTCACGGCCTTTCGACGCCACGATATGTCTGCGCGAGGTGTCGGTACGGAACGATTCGCTGCCGCCGCTGAAAGATGCCGTCGTGACGCTCAGCCTCGGCAACGAGACCAAGACAGACACCGTCGGCAGCCTTGGCGACAGAGCTGTTTTCAGAAATATTCCGCACCGTTTTCTCGGCAAGGACGCGCGGCTGACGGTGTGGTGCGACGGCTGGCTCGATACGGACACTATGCTGGCACTCGGTCGCGATATGGCTGTAGGTGTCCGCCGCGCCCCTGAATATTACGGGCACATCGACTGCGTGCTGTGGCACGAAGCAACTGAGCGTTTCCTCGGCGACATACGGCTGGATTTCGACGGCCATGTCGTGATGACGGGCGCGAACGGAGAAATCAGGCTCGACATACCTTTGGCACAGCAGAAAACGAGATACCGAGTGACCGCCGATACGCCCGCCATCGACGCATACTACTATCCTCGTTCGGGCGGCAACGCCATCGTAGTGGAGTGAACGGCTAAACAGGTGCAATCAATTTAAGGTCAAAGAAAAATATCCGGCTACCCAACGATTCTTCATCCGAAATTCCAAAGGCGTCCTTTTCTCCTTTTTCTGTCTTATAAAGGGGCTTAAATCCATTTTTTAGATAATAATGAATGGTGTTTTCCGTATTATAAGCATCTACAAGCATATAACGGCACGCCGCTTTGTTGTTCTCGTCCACAAACCAATATTTCAAAACTTCCATCAGCTGGGAGCCTACTCCCATCCCCTTTCCTTGGAAGGCTTTGTTGACGCCAATACGACCTATCAATACTGCCGGATAACTGCGATGACGTTTCTGTTGTGGAATTTTACGTTGGAACGCGTTTCGTGACGGCTTATCAAGGGTATATGCCTTTATTCCATCGTAAGACAATGTTGCTATCGCTACTATCTCACGATGATTGTCTTTATTTATCCAACAATATGTCTTGCCGAGCAGCTCCTCTTCATATAGAAAGACATCATTGGCAAAAAAATCATCAAGGTCATCGTCTCCACAAGAAAAAGGGTCGCAGAAATCCGCGACCTCTCTTGTATAGGGTACCATGAACGTGTTTTCAACGAAAACAAATCCTGCCATTGTCATTTCTTTCTTGGTGGAAAGATAACATTTTTCGCACTTTCCAACATTGTAAAAAGTACCTTTCTCTGTGTTTCAGATAGCTTTGGCGTAGGCAATTTGCCGTTACGCTCAGCCTCCTCCATGAAAACTTTTGCGTCTTCACCCCAAAGTTCGGGGGATGTCTTAATTGTCATTGCCATAATTTATCTCGTGTCTAATATTTAGCTTCTACAAAGATACAACATTTTCTGCATACAAACAGCTTAACAATCACATAAAATTTATCTCTCTTATAACGAATTGCATCTTGGACTATGGTTATGGATGTCCCATTAAAGATTTTTTTCGTGAATTAGTTGTGGAGTTTGCTAAAACTATTTAAATTTGCAGAATAAACGGCCTGTTGGCAACGGGCCGTGCTCGACACTGCAAAACACAAACAATTCATAAATTAATCAAAATCAATCATCTTATGTGGTTAACATGCTCATCTATAGGGCGTAAGTTCGTGATGGCCTTAACGGGCGCATGCTTGGTCCTATTCGTAACATTTCACGTGTTGATGAACTCGGTAGCCCTTCTGTGGCCCGCGGCCTACAACGTAATCTGCGAGTTCCTGGGCGCCAACTGGTATGCGCTTGTAGCGTCGGCCGGCCTGGCACTTCTGTTCATCATCCATATCATCTACGCTCTGTGGCTGACCCTGCAGAACCGCCGTGCACGCGGCGCCGACCGCTATGCCGTCAACAGCCGTCCTCCCCAGGTGGAATGGTCATCTAAGAACATGCTCGTGCTTGGCATCGTTGTGCTGGCATTCCTGGCCGTGCACCTGATTCAGTTCTGGGCCAAGATGCAGCTTCAGGAACTTATGTCGCATGACCTCACAGCTCTTCCGACCGTAGGCGAAGTGCCTGCCGCCCCCGAGTTCGGCACGCTCTTCCTTCAGGCCGCTTTCGAGAACTGGTGGACTCCCGTCATCTACATCATCGGCTTCGTGGCTCTTTGGTTCCACATGAACCACGGCTTCTGGTCGATGTTCCACACCATCGGCTGGGACAACAACATATGGCTTAACCGCCTCAAAAGCATAGCCTGCTGGTGGACTTCGATTGTTGTGCTTCTTTTCACCGCACAGGCAATCCTCTTCACCGTACAGGCCAACAACAAGTTCTTCCTCACCGACGAGGCTCTGCAGCAGCAGTATGCCGAATATTGGGGCGAGAAGGCCGAAACTCTCATTGAAGACTACCAGAGCGAAATCGGCGCCATGATGGCCGACAGCGACAACATGCTCGGCCAACAGCAGGCTCAGATAAACTTCTTCAGCGAGCGTGGCGACTACTATGCCGAGCAGGCAACAGCCATCAAGGAATACGCCGCCAAACAAGCTCCGGCAGTATCTCTCCCGGCTCTCCAGCAGCTCGGCCAGTTCGAACAGTTCATAAAAGGCAACGTCGAACGCGCCAAGCAGCTCAAACAAACCCAAAATGACAACAACGAATAATCCAGCTCAGAGATATGGCACAGAAAACCAACCTTGAGGGCATGATTGATTCCAGCCCCATCATGCAGGACTACGCCGACATCGAGTCGGGCAAACTGCCGGAGTACACCATCGACTCCAAGATACCTGAAGGTCCCATCGCTGAGAAATGGACCAACTACAAAGCCCACCAGCACCTGGTGAACCCCGCCAACAAGCGCAACCTCGACATCATCGTGGTGGGCACCGGCCTCGCAGGGGCATCGGCAGCCTCGACCCTCGGCGAAATGGGCTTCAACGTATACAACTTCTGCATTCAGGACAGCCCGCGCCGCGCACACTCCATTGCGGCACAGGGCGGCATCAACGCAGCCAAGAACT
>CAJTXL010000040.1 GCA_910583525.1 uncultured Muribaculaceae bacterium
GCGAGCTTGAATGGGTGCGCATGGCTCCGAAAGCACGTCAGGCCAAAGGCAAGGCGCGCCTCAACTCTTACGACAAACTGCTGAACGAAGACCAGCGCCAACGCGAAGAACGGCTCGAAATATTCATTCCCAACGGTCCGCGCCTGGGCAATAAGGTAATCGAAGCATCGCATCTCGCGAAAGCTTTCGGCAAAAAGACACTTTTCGCCGACCTTTCGTTTGCCCTGCCTCCAAACGGCATCGTGGGCGTCATCGGCCCCAACGGCGCAGGCAAGACTACACTCTTCCGACTTATAATGGGACAGGAGACTCCCGACAACGGCACATTCGATGTCGGCGAGACCGTAAAGATTGCCTACGTGGACCAACGCCACCACGACCTGCTCCCCGACCGCACCGTCTACCAGGTAATATCGCAGGGTGTGGAATCGTTCAGAATGGGCGGACGCGACGTCAACGCCCGTGCCTACCTCTCGCGCTTCAACTTTACAGGCGCCGACCAGGAAAAGAAAATCGCCGTGCTCTCGGGCGGAGAACGCAACCGCCTGCACCTCGCAATGGCGCTCAAAGAAGAAGGGAACGTCCTTCTGCTCGATGAACCGACCAACGACATCGACGTCAATACCCTGCGCGCGCTCGAAGAAGGCCTTGAGGACTTTGCCGGCTGCGCCGTTGTCGTAAGCCACGACCGTTGGTTCCTCGACCGCATATGCACACACATCCTTTCGTTCGAGGGCGACGGCAAAGTGGTGTTCTTCGAGGGTTCATACTCAGACTACGAAGACTACAAACGCGCACAGAACGGCGGCAAAGAGCTGCCACGCCGACGCTACCGCAAGCTGATGGAATAAGCACTTTACAGAAAAACACAGCAAGCCCATGGCGAGTCCCGGATTTCGGGAACTTCACCATGGGCTTGTTTTTTTAATCACAACTTGCCGGTCAGCAATTTATATACCACTACTGCATTATTCTCCGCTTCATTACGCGACGAATACAGAAGCGTGACAACAGGCTTGTGCTCCAACAAATTTCTGAGAGCGGCAAACGACAGCGAATTTCTTAGCTCTCCGGCATAGCGCCGCTCGAACTCCGTCCATCGGTTGTCTGCATCGGCATGAAACCATTCGCGCAACTCGGCGGAAGGTGCGATGTCCTTGTCCCAAAGGTCATAGTGAAAGGTCTCGTGCGACAAACCTCGAGGCCACAAGCGGTCTATATATACTCTGAAACCATCATCGGGAGACGTCGCGTCGTAAGCTCTTTTCAATCTGTATTGTGTCATGTATATCGTTGTTTTATATACGAAACGAAACTGCGTCCTGAAAGTTCGGACCTTTCAGGACGCAGTTTTCAGAATATGGTTTTATTTGCTACGCGCCTATATCAGCGTATCACAACCTTGGCCGTCTTGTCGGCTGCTTTTACGATATATACACCGGGGAGTTCGGCGGTGAAAGTGTAGACACTTGCGGCGACTGCCTTGTCGAGGACTTTTCCGTCGACAGAAACTACGGCGACAAGCGAGCCTTCGGCGCCCGAAACGGTGATAGTCTTATCTACTGCTTTTATCGCGACACCACCAACATACTCGTCGACAATGCCGGAGCATTCTACCGAAACCTCATTCGAGCCATGGCTTTCGCCCTTGTCATATACGGCCGTCACGACATAGCTGTTTGAGCCGCCCGGAGCTACCGTATCATGGAACATAGTATCTTCGACAGGCTCGTCGTTGATTTTGACACCATTGCGATATACATTATAGCCCATGATGGATATATTGGCAGTGGCACCGGCCGGAATGAACGATATGTCATCGACCATTACACGGTAGCAGTCGTCCGAAACATAGCGCAATGCAAAATATTTTGCACCTTCGGGCAACTGGCAGAAGAATTGTTTCCAGTCTTCAGAGTAGAATTTCTCTACTTTTACCGATGTAAACGATGTCAGCTCTTTGTCGGTTGTCGAATATAGTATCTCGATGCTTTCCGTACCCCATTCAGCGCCATTTTTCGATGTCTTGGTCCAGAATGATATGGTTTGCTCGCTTCCGAAGAGTTCGGGAGATATTGCCCAGTCATCGTTGGCCTTTCCGCTCGATGCAAGTGCTACGAGCGACTTGGAGCCGCCATGTGCCTGGAACATGGTGTAATGCGAAGCGAAACCTGAATAAAAATCAAGCACACCCCAAGCCAATGGAGAGCCGTCGCCTATGCCGGGGGCATAGTTATTGACGCCGCCACCATAGATGTCATTTGTTCCAAGAGTTACCATATGGTCTTGAGTTGCAACACCGTCGGCATCGACAAAAGTCCATCCGCACACGCCTGTCACGGCATATGGTTCTGCTTCTTCAAAACTTTCAACTTTGGGTTCGGGAAGCGCGCTGTCGGTGTCAGGCTCATTCCAAGTGAGTTCTACAACGGTGCCGTTCAGTTTGCCGTCCAAGCCCGTTACCACCGGCAACGCGTTTGGTTCGGGAGATACGGTCACTTTTGCCGATTTGTTATCGTCGGCCACCATATCACGGCCATAAACAACCACAGCCTGATATTCGACATCGTCCTCGACCATAGGAGTGAATACCTGGCTGAAAGAGATGTCTATGTCACGTCCGGCAAGCAACGCATCGAAATGGCGAGACTCTGCAAGCGCGTTGTCGCGATAAAGTTCAACAACGAAATCGGCAGCATCGTTAAGACCGGAATTGTCGATTTTTACCACTACATCAAAGTTTTCGTTGGCATTGACACGCTCGGGTGCCTTGATGCCTGTTACGCTAAGGTTGTAATCGACTCCGTTGGCAACCTTTATCTGGTCGAGGGCAGTCTGATTGTAGCTGTAGCCTGTGGCTGTAAACATCAGCTGTACCGTCTTGCCTACATATTTGCCAAGATTTACAGAAACACCGCCCCAACGGTTGTGCTCGGCGACGTCTTTGACTATGGTCGATTTTTCGAGAGCCCATTTGCCTCCGGCTTCGCGGACGTACACATCAATCGTATTATAGTCCGGGCCGGTTTCATCGGTATAGTAGTTGAATGTACGGTAGCTCAAAACGGGATTTACGGCACCTTTCAGGCTGATTTTTCCTGAAATGAACGAAGCTGCCATACCATAGTACTCGCCCATCATTACGGCATAGCCGTTATCCTCGGCCTGTGCAAGGTAGTCGGGATTATTAGGTGTAACAACCCAATCGCCACCCAACGAAGTATATGTGAACAATGTCGTGACTTCGCCATTTGCGAATGTCTCGGAATAAGGCAGCTGATAAGGCACGCCGACTGGTATATACTCGGCCACGCGAGCTTGCGATGTACCGCCTGCGGTAACTGCCGCAACTGCATAGAGACCGAACATCTGCCCTTCTTCTATAGCGCGGAAAGTGTACGACGTACCCTTCAGACCTTCATATTTGGGCACCCATGCCGTAGAGTTCTGATTAGGCTCATATATGGTATAGGTAATCAGGTCGGACGAGAGGGGGTAGCCGTCGACATCTGTCGTGACCGGAGTCCAGCTTACTGTAACTTCACCGGCGTCGTCGGTCTCTGTCAGAACCGCGTCGGCCGGAGCTACGGGAGTGTTGATGCCGACAAACACTTTTGTCTTTGTTTCACGTCCGCGGCCGTTCGCATTGAACGCGATAGCGGAATAGACATGTTGGCCTGTTGTAGCTTCGTTGTCGGTATAATTAACATCTGCGCCGGGAGCCGGAGCTTCTTTCTTATGTATCTGTACGCCGTCGCGATAGATGACAACACTGTCAAGTTCCGAAATGGTCTTTCCGTCATAGTCTACTGACGGTGCTTTCATAGAAATCTGTACCGACAATGCGCCACCGGCATCGGGAACTACCGAAAAGTCTTCAACCGCACCGGGAGCTGTCGTAGCAAATGCAGGCTCAATGGCAACAGAGGAGACCCTCAGATTGTACACGTCGGCCGGCGAGCAGGCATGGATGCCGACATAGATGGTGCGTGGTTTGTCGGTAGCGATATAGCCCGTGATTGTCTGCCAAGCAGAAGAAGATGATGTCGAAACCGTTGTTTTCTCCACAATGGCTTCGGTCATCGCCTCAACAGTATTTGTCTCACCGCAGAATATCTCGATATTCTCAGGATAAAGCGTACCCTGACTGCTGGCAAGAACTGTAACCGAATATACATTCCCCGGCACAAGCTTGACGGGTTGCGTAATAAGCCAGTCGTCTTTTTCGAGCATCTGGTCTTCGCCGAGCAGAGCCGCACCGGTTGAATATGACCACGCTTTCGAATCCGGCTCGACATTTATAACGGTGAATTTGTCAAGATTTCCTTCATTGGCAATATTGACAGAATACGGAGCCTGAGCCGCACCCAACACTACTTTATTAGAAACGCCGAGAGCAGAACGCTTTCCGTCGTATGTAGCCGACACGGTGTAATAGTATGATACGACATCAGACGGTTCTGCAACGGCCTCGGTAAACGAAGTTCCCGGTTTACCGTCGCTGACAACTATTTCATCGGGATAGCGGGTAACCTTATATGTCATAGCCGAGGGGTCGACATATCCACCATTGACCGACTCGGTCGGAGCCGTCCAAGTAACCGTCATCGTGCCCTCGTTCCATGCGGCTTTGACAACCGGTGGCTGAGGCACATCGGTGCCAGCAAAAACTTTGACCTTTTCTTTCGGCGATACTCCGACAGCGTTTGAAAGCGATACGATGAACTCGCACTCACCACCCGTTGGAAGTGATACGGGAACAATCTCCGTGCGGCCATATGCGGTCGTTCCGAGTTTTATATGTGCACCGTTGGCATAGATGTCGTAATCTACCGCACCCGAAGCCGGTTTGCCGTCGAATGTAGTTGCCGGAACCTTGAAGCTGACAGTACCGTCAAGGCTTCCGCGCTCGAACACCGCTTTAAGGTCGGTAACAGCTGCCGGAGCACCATCTTCGGCCAAAGGAGCCGGGATATAGAAACCCATGAACTGCTCTGCCGACGGATATTTGTAGACAAGCGTTGCGACACCTGTCTGCTTGTTTACCTCATATAATGCCGAGTTGTCGTCGTCTTCAGGACAAACGCTCCAGAACATGCGGCCTGAGCGCAGGTCGATGACAGCCGAGCCTGCGTAGCGTGGCAACTGGCCGGTATCGCCGACAAGGGTCATGTCGCCGGTCTCGCGGTCGACCGTATACAGACTTGATTTGGCACATCTTACAGTCGAACCTTCTATTACCATCTCTTGGTCTATTGCGTAAATCGTGCCATCGGCATCGATTGCAATAGCGTGCCACATGTTTGTAAGGGCTTTGATTTTATGCGTGCGGCCATCGACATAGTCGATAGTTCCGAACATATATCCGGAGCCGGACTCATCCCACAGACAGCCGTAAATCTGTCCCGACAAGGGATCTTTGGCCACGTCGGTTGCAATCATCGAGTAGTCGTCGGGCGAAAACGAGCGGGTGTTACGCCAGGTTTCGGTGTCGTATGCACGTATTATTATGCTTACGCCGTCGCCCGATTCATTGACCTCGGTAGCATAGTAAACGCCGTCCGACTCAACGCCGCCGCCATTGGGATATATGTCTGACCGTATATATTCAAAGGGCTCAGAAGCCTTTGCCGGAAGTTTGTACAAACCGTAAGGCTTTTTGTAATCTGTCCACGACTTGGAGTCTATCATGCCGCCGATTATGGTTACCGGCAGGACGGTTTCATCGCTTGCTTCAGCTACAGAGATGAAACGCGCCGACGGAGCTTTGAATACTCCCTTGCCGACTTTTGTCGTGCCGTCGAACTGCGGTTTTACCATCAGACGATTTGACGACGAGGCTTTCCTTACTGCGGCAGGAGCGGTCTGTGCCGGGAGCATGCCCGGCGTAAGGGCGACAAGAGCCGCAAGGAGGATTGATTGGATTTTGTTCATGTAAATGAATTTATTTAATGATGGTTTTTGCAATTGTAGTTCCGTTGCAGGAAATGATATATACTCCTGCCGACGGGGCGGTCATCGTTGCGTGGCCGCCGACAATAGTGGCTGCGGTCACACGTCTGCCGACAATGTCGACCATTACGGCTTCTCCTTCGGCAAGACCGTCAATTGCGACGGTACGACCTGACACTGTAAGCTTCACAGGCGAGACGGTTGTGTCATCGACTCCCGACGAAGCCAATGTCTCGACGGATATCGTTTCGGAAACGAGCGAACGCACGGCGCCATTACCGGCAGTTATTGAATATGAATAAGTCCGTAAAGGTTCAAGTCCCTCAACAGGATACGACAAAACATTGCCTACGTTGCGGCTGTCGTAGGCCGGCAGTGCGGCGTCGACATACGCTGTACCATGAGCTACACACACATCATCAATGGCGACAGAGCCTTTAGTGGCCTTATTGACTATGCGCATAGCCACAAAGTCCTCGGGGATGTCGCTGATTTCGACAGGAGTTCCGCCCGTTGCCGTAGCGATGGCGAAATCTTTTATTACACTCCATGCTCCTGAAGCATCGCAGCCGTAGACTTCGACGGTGGCGCCGTCGTTTACGGAACTGCCGCGCATCCAGAAGCTAAAGCCGGATATTCCGTCGTCATATTTGGCCGTTTCAATATATTGCCCGGCGGCGGTCATTCTCAGCGAAGGCTTAGCCGAACCACAGTAGCTTGCCATTGAATAAGTAGAGTTTGCAGTTGTGCTCCAGCCTGATGGCAAATCGGAGAGACCTCCATCGAAACCGCAAATGTCTTTTAAAGCACCGGCCGCCACGGGAGAAGTCACCGTCAGAAAATATTCAACGGCATCGGGCATCGCTTCCCAATTGGCCGTAAATGAGCGGTCTTTGACGTCGGAAGCGGCAAGGGCCACGGGCGCCATATAGTCGAATGTAGGAGGCTCGGTGCGGACGGCAACCTCGTTTGACGGCTCGCTCTCACCGGCCTTCACTACCACGTTTACCATGTAGTAATATTGGGTGTCGCTTTTGAGGCCTGTGACGATATAACTCGTTGCATCGCCTACATTTTTGTGGTCGTAGCCGGGCACATACACCATTCCGCGCATCCCGGAGCCTGTACGCGTGAATACGGACAAAGCATAAGTGCAGTCTTCTTCATCGACGGCACTCCACGATGCCGTAAACCCTCCCGGAGTTATATCTGTCGCTTCGGCGGCAACCGGCACTTCTACGTCAGGACGGCCTCCGGCGACTTTGAATGTAACCACACCGTCTTCGCGCTCTGTTATATCGGTTATAGGCAGATTGACAGAGCGACCGGTCCACGGCAACATCGACGGGATTGTCTGGTCTGTAAAACTTGTACGCATAAGACCGCCCGGAAAAGCGTCGTCGGCACGGGTCTCTTCGGTAGCCATGCCGTCGGCCTCTTCGATGTCGACATTCTGATGCGCCACAGTGTTGTTGACGGCATTCATATACCATTTTTCCTCGTCATAATCGATGTGCCATATCAACAAGCCGTGCCCGGGGATATACTTGTCCCATCCTGTCTGTTGCCGATTTTCAAGCAAAAAGAACTCGGTGTCTTTGAATGTCGGTATTATTGCCGCCTGATTGCGCGAAATTTCTTCAAGGCGCACATTGGAAGCGCCGGTCAGCTCTCGAGGCTGTAGCCATCCGAGGGCATAGCGTTCAAAGACCGAGTAATTCGGGGGCGTGCATCCGTCGTTGTTGTACGGGCCATAGTCAAGGGTTGACCAACGGCCGGGCGTAAACGCTTTGTTGTAGACCGTAGCGTATAAATCAGGCAGGCCCATGACATGCGAAAATTCATGAACAAAGGTGCCGATGCCGTCGGGCCGTCCTACGCCGGGTTCTCCGGGATGCGGCTCCGTCCATTCGTTGGAGCAGGCATATCTGTCGAGTCGTACGCCGTCGAAAATTTCAGGCACACTTGATTTATAGCTTACAAAACCCGTATGCGGCCACACCTGGTCGGCGACGCCGGTCGAAGATTCCGCTTCTCCGGCAAAAAATATGAATACGTTGTCTATGACACCGTCGCCGTCGTTGTCATATTTCGAGAAATCGACATCTTTGTCAAGCAGACGGCATCCTTCTATAGCCATCATATGCGGACGGGCATCATTGCTGCCTTTATTCTCACCATAATATGCCTGAGTGCCAGACAATGTGACAGGACCGAGCACATCGAATTGCGGTTCGAAAAGACCGTTGGAATTCTCGATAAAGAAATCAAGGGCCGAGCCTGTAGCGCCGAGGTCGCTGAAACCGCGTTCGTTGACCATGCGGCTGAAATAATCGTGGGGGTCATCTACGCGGAACTTCACATCGGCATATTCTACCAACAGAACCAAGGCATGAGGCTTTCCGACCGAGGGGAACGAAGTGCCCGGAAACAGTCCGTAGCCCTTCCCGTCGTCGGGCTTGGCTTTTGAAGTCACCGCCTTGCGCCAACGCTGTTGCGAGTATGCGCGGTAAGGTGAGTGGAGCGACTGCTCCGACATCTTCTCTAAAAATCGGGCACGGTCGAAGCCTTCTATGGCTCGTCCGTTGCCCGGTCGCATATTACCGGGACTAAGAGTACCGTCGGATTGCAAAAGACCGAACACATAGCCTCCTTTTCCGTCGTCCACTATTGGTTCGCCCGTCGGGGTTGTCAGAAAATGGTGGTATTCGTCGCCATGGATTTCGGCCTCGACAACCGTACCGTCGGGCTGCGACAGTTTCAACAGGCCTTTCCGAGCCGGTATTGCAAATGACGGCAACGCCATCGACACAAAAAAAACGGCAAATAGCAGTCTTCGCATTTTGCAACAGATTTTACCCTGATAATGAACTATTGGCATATTTTAAGATAAAGAATAAATTGGCAGTTCTTAGGATTAGAATAACATACACTTTGCTTTTAAGCAGCCTCTATTTTTGTATTTATGACAACAAAATACCGCAATAGGCAGCTTCAAAAGCCATATTTTACGATACAAAGATAATTCATTTTTTCAACATTCCAAGAAATCGGGCGTCGTTTTGACAAAAATAATGCGATGAAATCTGAAGACGGGTTAAATGCACCGGAGGCGGCAGCATATATAATGCAACCGCCTCCGAAAAACAATGAGTATGTTTTAATGCAGACTCTTAATCGAATATATGTTTCAGCTTTGAAAAAATACGTTGGCTGTCGGCCTGAGTCGGCTTTATGTTCGGGCTGTCTTTAAGCCCTTCGAAAACAGTTCGCTGTTCAGGCGTGAGATTTTCAGGCACATATACCATTATGTTGATAAGTTCGTCGCCCGAGCCTCCGTTTTCATTATCAGGAAGTCCTTTGCCACGCAAACGCAGCACTTTGCCGGGCTGGGTGCCTGCCGGTACCGTGATGCGTGCACGGCCGGTTATCGTTGGTATTTCCACAGCACCGCCAAGCACCGCAGTGGGGATGTCGAGCATAAGGTTATAGATGATGTCGGCACCGTCGCGTATAAGTTCAGGATGCTTCAGCTCTTCTACCACTACGAGCAAATCGCCGGGCACGCCACCGCCTTTGGGATAATTGCCCTTGCCGCGCAGTGCGAAGGTCTGTCCTTCGGAAGCTCCGGCCGGTATGGTGAAGGTTACTTCCTGGTCGCGGCGTACCACCCCGTCGCCATGGCAATGCTGACAACGCTCTGTTATCACCTTGCCCGTGCCGCCGCAGTCGGGACATTCGGCTATAGACTGCTGTATGCCGAACATTGTATGCTGCTGCATGGTGATATGTCCCTGCCCGTGGCAGCGCTGACAAGTGGCGAAAGCGACACCGTCTTTGGCGCCTGTACCTTTGCACTGCTCGCAAGCGACGAATACGGGCACACGAAGCGTTTTCGTGACACCTTTCGCAATATCTTCAAGCGACAGTTTCACGCGGATGCGCACATCGCCACCACGTTTCTGCCGTGCCTGACGGCGCCCACCCGTAGCACCGCCGAAACCGCCGAAATCGAAGCCGCCGAATTCCTGCGCGAAACGGTTGAGGATGTCGTTGAGGTCGAAACTGCTCGCGTTGTAGTACGAACCGCCCCCACCGAAGCCTTGGGGCCCCATCGAATGGCCGTACTGGTCGTAAAGCTGCTTCTTCTTTTCATCGGAAAGCACATCGTAGGCTTCGGCGGCCTCTTTGAATTTTTCTTCGGCCTCCTTGTTCCCTGGATTACGGTCGGGGTGGAATTCGATGGCTTTCTTACGATAGGCCTTCTTTATCTGTTCGGGAGTTGCGTTGCGGTCGACACCGAGCACCTCATAATAGTCTCGTTTCTGGTCCATAGACATAGTTTATTCACCTACGGCCACTTTGGCATGGCGCAGTACTTTATCGTTAAGCATATACCCCTTTTGGGTGGTATCCAATACTTTTCCTTTAAGGTCTTCAGTCGGAGCCGGGATGGTGGCTATAGCTTCGTGGAAATCGGCATCGAAAGGAGCACCGGTGCTTTCCATAGCCTTTACGCCATTGGTCTCGAGGTATTTTATAAGTTTATTGTAAATCAGTTCCATGCCCTGACGGACGGCATCGGCATCATTGCTGTCGGCAGTGGCTGCGAGGCCGCGCTCAAAATCATCGACAATAGGAAGAAGACCGAAAAGCACACGCTCGCCGGCGTTTTTCAGCATCTCGGCTTTTTCTTTGGTTACGCGCTTACGGTAGTTGTCGAAATCGGCCATGAGGAAAAGATACTCTTTTTTCTCTTTTTCTATCTCGGCACGTGCCTGGTCGAGTTCGTCCTGAAGACGCGCATTTTCGGCCAACTCGTCCGTCTCGACGGCGTTTTCTTCGTCTTGAGTGTCTGTTACGTCGAAAATCTCGGCATCTTCCTGCTGATTGTCAATTGCTTTGGCCTGTTCGGCCTGTTTATCTTTATTGTTGCTCATAATCTTGGTGTGATATCATGTTCAGGTATATGCAAAAACTCGGCCAAAATGTGTTAAATCGGCCTTTGCACCAAAAATATAACAATAATCCGGGCTATAACGTTCAAGTGGACGCCCTTGCCGTCGTTAAACGGAGAGAGGCGCGGCAAAGCATCGGCATCCCTCAAAACTGTCTATGGCACGTTCTGCCATTTTGACATCCTCGAAAAGACCGAAAACAGCTGAGCCGGAGCCGCTCATGGCGGCATACAAAGCTCCCTGCTCGCGCAAAACGGCAAGAGCCGTGGCGATGTCAGGCCTTACGGCAATCACCGAAGGCTCAAAATCATTGACGACTACACGGCTCGTTCTCCACAAATCAAAGCCACGCAGCAGCTCTTCTTCAAGACCGACACCTTCAGGTTTTCCGCAAGGGGTGACGCCGGCATAGGCTTCTTTGGTCGAAACCGGCTCACCTTCGGGCATGACAATAGCAACGGCAAGACCTTCGGGAAGTTGAATATCGAAAGGCGTAAGGATATCGCCTATGCCGCGCATCATCATCGGACGGTTATAAATGAAAAACGGACAATCGGCCCCCACTTTCAGGACGATTTCGGCCAAACGCTCCTTTGAAAGGCCAAGACCGGCTAATTCGTTTGCCGCGACAAGTGCAAAAGAGGCATCGGATGAGCCGCCGCCAAGACCGGCTCCATTAGGTATCACCTTATGGAGAAATATATCGAACGGAGGCAAGGCTTGGCCGAGTTCCGTTTCAAGAGCCTTCAAGGCTTTAAGCACAAGGTTTTTCTCAGGAGGGCATCCGCCGAGGTCAGAACCGGTCATCGTGAAAGAACCTTCGCCTGTTCTCGCCGGCACCATCTCAAGGATGTCGCACCAAGGCACAGGCACCATCAGCGACTCAAGGTTGTGGTAGCCGTCGGGCCGACGGCAAAGCACCCTAAGTCCTATGTTTATTTTAGCATTTGGAAAAACGAGCATAGATGCTGTTTTCGTAAAAGCTTATTACTTGCGACGGCGCACCGAACGTGTCGCATTCGAGCTTGAAGAAGTTGTTTTGGGCTTCGACACTTTTGCCTTCTTTTCCTTGCGCGGATTTTCGCGCTTTGTCGAGCGTTTTGTCGAACGTGCAGATACGCGCGACGGCGAAGTCTTTGCCTTTTCTACAGATGCCGTCGAATCGGCAGCGGCGGCAAGCGCTTCGCGAGCCTCACGGGCTGCAATCACCTCTTCGCGCGACGGCACCCAAAGTTTCTTCTCAAAATCGTCGAGACGCGACTGTATGCTGTCCTGGGCCTTTTTCAGCTTGTCGGGGTCGGAATACATCTGCACCATCGATTTGTTCTTGAGATTTCGCGTCTTGTAGATGTCACCATCGTACATGTTCAAGGTGAAGAAGTCATCGTAAGTGCATGTGGGCAAGTTGTTGTCGTCATCAACAAAAATTGTCTGGGCGGCAAGATAGGGACGCAAATCGGAGAATTTCACCCAAAACATAGGGTATTTGAGTGCGTCGCCACCAAAATCGCCGGTGCGGTGCAATACTGGGCAAATTGCCTCGACCACCGGGCGCAGGCGGTTGTTGCGCGTGTCATATTCCCAACGCTCGACAACATAGTATGACAGCACTTCGTTGGTCGGAACGTCATTCTCATCGATATTGAACCGTGGATTTTTTTCGGTAGAGCCTTTCGCTTCGGTATAGGGTATGTAGAAGCGGTCAAGCACGTCGCGTGTCTTGATGCGGTATTTGTCGGTGAATATTTCGCGGCCGTCGAGATACTCATATGCAGGGACGGTGTTCGACGCCAACAGGCGCATAATTATCCTGAACAGATTTTCCTGCCCGTCGACCGGCTCCTCGGGAAAATACAACGGCGCATTGCGGTCTTTGTCGAGGTCGATAGAACGGTATATCACCCTCATCCACTGGCGGTCGGCATCGGAAATCGACGAGTTTTCGCCGGTAAAGAAGTTCTGCATCCTTTCGGTCACAACAGTGCCGTCCTGCTGTTTTGGCGCATTGCGGTCGGCACGGCGGCGTACGACACCCGTGCTTTCGTTCTGGGCAAACGATGTAGCGGCGCAGCATACAAGCGCAACCGAAGCTATGGCTATTTTTAAAATCTTATACATAATTCCCTGTGATAAAAAGGGTTTGTGAGCGGATTGGCTTTGTTCAGTTTATAATAACTTCCATTGGCGAAAGGTCGCGCGTAATGCCGTCGGGGCCTTTGGCTCTGATACGCGATATGAAGAAGCGTTTTCCTCGTCCGAGACGCTGGAACTGTGCCTTCTGTCGCTGCGAGAACTGCGAGCCGGCACTGACTTCGGGGAGTGCGTTTCCCGACGAGTCGAAGAACACCGTTTCAAAACTTTCTACCGTGAACGGCGTGTCGAGCAGGCCGTCGTCGATGGCGGCCTCGAGGCCGGGCGAAGACATCAGCAGTGCTTTGGCAAACGGTTTGCCGCCACGGTAGTGGTCGATGTTGCCCTGAGCGTCTTTGAATGCTATAAACGGAGTGGGGTCGGGAAGCTTGCGCACCCTGAATGTAGTAGCGGCCATCGTGACGGGGCGGCCGTCCATATTGGCCGTCACAGTCACCACGGCATCTTGCCCGACTGTCTGCGGTCTTGCCACCCAATGGTCGCCTTCGCGTGTAAGGTTGCCGTTTGTCATGCTTGCCGAAATGTCACCCATAGGCACGCCCGGCACAGATATGCTCATAGGGTTGTTGATGCCGGCATATAGCACATTCATCAAGGTTGCCGACACTGTAGCCATAGGTTCGATTACGGTATAGGACGAGCTAAAGTCGCGTCGCTGTGTGGTTCCGTCGGGCTGTACCACTTCAAGCCAACCGCTGTAGTCGAAATTGCCTGTCGCCGAGGTGCTCACTTCATATAGTCCGTCGTTGCGTTCGAGAGGCTTCCCTTGTATGAACACACGAGGGCGTTGGGTGGTGTCGACTGCAGCAAGCAGTATATTGGCCGAATATTTGCCGCCACGCATCACAAGGCGCGACTGCGGCATCACGTAGGCACTGAGTTCGTTCACGCGCAAATCGCCGGCGTCGACCTGCGACAGCAGCGACGCAAGCACTTCACCCTCGGCATACAAAATGTCGCTCTGAAGCTTGGACAGAAGGGTGACTGCGGCCACAACGGGCTGTTGGTCGAACTTGGCCTCTTCCCATAATTGCGGAGAAAGTGTTCCACGACGCATCTGCGACTCAGTGGATAGAGCCTCTGTTATCGTACGCCGTTTAAGAGAGTCTGCAATCAATGTAGCCACGAAATCGCTATATCCGTCGATGCGCCCACGCAGGTTTGCGCCTCTACGGGTTCCGGGCGAAAGCATCACAGCCGCCGCCGATTCGAGGTCGTCGCGGTTGATGATGTTGTCGGGGTCGCCGTCGTCGCCGTCAGCCTCGCGTACAATCATATATTTCAATGAATCGACATAGGAGCACAGCTTTTCTGTAGCGCTGCGCACGCCGGTGGCCTTGTCGTACCATGCACGTGCCTTGTCGGGGTTCTTCTCAGCAATGTCGGCAAGCTGTCCGTAGATGGCGGCATTACGAGTGCCGAAATTCGTATTAGAGCGCTTAAGGCCTTCATGCACCTGCGTGAAGCCGTCGAGCACATCGCTCGACACATTGAGCGCGAGCATGGCGGTCAAGACGATATACATGAGGTTTATCATCTTCTGACGCGGAGAAAGCCTGTTACTGTTTGCTCCCATTATCTAATCTTCGATTTCTTTGTACAATAAGACCTTACGTTTAGAGCACAGGGGCGTTGGACGTTGCCGGCTTCGGGGTGTTGACATGCAGACCGTCAATGTCGGGCGGCGTCATAGCCGGACGGTACATGTTGACGGTCATGGCCGTAAGCATCTTTTCATACACACTGTTGAGCTGTTGCATGTAGCGTGCCATTTTCTCCGTTTCCTCGCAATACTGCGCACTTTGGGAAGCCGATTTCTCGTACATGTCGCGAATGTCCTTTATGCCTCGGTTTACGCGGTCGATGGAGTCGATTTGCGACGATACGCTGCGGAGCTGTAGCTCGTATATGGTGTTCAGGCCGCCGATGTTGCGGTGAAGAGCCTGCATCTGGTCGACATATCCGCGCGAGCTTTCGGAAATTTCGGCGGAATTCTCTGTAATTGCCTTATAGCTGTCGAGCAATGTGGCCGAAACTTCGTTGAGGGCCGCGGTTGTTGCGTGCAGCTGCTGCATATCGGCGGCAATGGCGGCCATTTGGTCGAGATATTGCTGGGTAGCCGAGGTCAATTCGGCCATACGCGACAATTGGTCGGCGGCGGCTGCCATCTTGGAGATGCTTTCGCTGAGCGAACGGCTGTCTTCGGGCGTAAGGTCGATATTCTCGGGGATGCCAACGGTGCGCCGCGCCTGCGAAGCGCTCACATGAGGCATTCCTGCACTGCCGTTAGCGGCAACCGAAGTTCCGCCGGGTACGCCCGAGCCTATGACAAAGCCTGTGATGCCACCTTCGGCATTCTCATCATCGGGGTCTTTATCTCTAAGCGCCGGGAACACGTCTTCCCATTTATATTCTTTAGGAGGACGGTCGAAAGCCGTAAGGACGAACATCAGCACCTCGGTGCCCATGCCGAGTGACAGTAGCATGTTGCCACCGGGCAAGTGCAGTATCTTGAAGAGTGCGCCCCAAATTACGATTGCGGCGCCAATGCTATATGCAAAGTTGAAAAAGCGCTGGCCTTTCTCACTGCTGATAAAGGCACTGATACCGCTTTTGTATTGTTGAACTTTTCCCATTGTATTTTACTGTTTAGGAGAGATGTCGGCAAAGCTGCCCGTTTATCGTTTGGTGTTTTGTTTCTGACCTTTGGCAAATCCTATCTGTGTGCGCACACACCTGAAGCCGATGTATGAGCGCTGCTCGTTCTGATATTCCCACATGCGCAGGTCGGAGCGGACATTGTGGGCGACGTCTTTCCACGAACCGCCGCGGATAATCTTGCGCTTCATTTTATAGGGGTCTTCAATGGCGGCATCGTAACGGTACTCGGGGTTCAGGTCGTTGGTAAGGCGTCCAACGCTCTCTGTAAAGGCCGTCGAAGTCCATTCGCTGACATTACCGGCCATATCGTAGAGACCGAAGTCGTTGGGCGCGTATGTGCCTACGCGCGACGTTATTATATGGCCGTCTTTCACGTAGTTGCCTTCCATGGGCTTGAAGTTGGCATAGAAGCAGCCTTTATCCTCGCTCATAGTCAGGTCGCCGTCCCAAGGATACATGTTGTCGTTGACACCTGCACGGGCGGCATATTCCCACTCGGCTTCGGTCGGAAGACGGTACGGCTCGACATAGACACCTTCTTTGCCGAGCGCACGGCGGAGATAGTCGGTGCGCCAGTTAGCGAACGCGTTAGCCTGCTCCCAGCTCACGCCCACGACAGGGTAGTCGGTATATCCGCCATGAGAGAAGTACATGCGCACATACGGTTCGTTGTAGGCATTCTCGAAGTCGTTAACCCAAGCGGTTGTGTCCGGATAGACATTGACTATATACGTGTTGAGGAAATCATAGTCGCCGGTCAGCGCACGCGAGATGGTCTGACGGACGATTTCGCCTTCTTCATTTATATATGCCGTGTCCTTGGAAATCATCGGCATGTCGGTAGGAACAGGCTTGTCGGTGTTGTATTCGCGACGACGAGGGTCGAGACGGTTGCGTCGGCGTGCAGCTTCGGTATGGTTGAAGATTTCATAGCGGTAGTTGAGCTGTGTGCCATCGAGTTCACGAACTCCTGTTATGGGGTTTGTACGATATACGCTTTCGATTGCGCGCTGCTCGTCCTCGTTGGGATTGCGCCAGGGTATAGGCTTGTTCCAGTTGAGGTGCGGCGTAACAGGGTTTCCCTCGCGGTCTTCTTCGATTTTAAAATCTTCGTTGCCGCCGAAAGCCGGGTCGGCAAGACGCTCGCGGATAATGGAGTCGCGCACCCAAAAGACAAACTGCTTGTATTTGCCGTTGGTGACTTCGGTCTCGTCCATCCAAAAGCCGTCGACCGATATGCCTCTGGCGTTAGCCTGCAGGTTCCACAGGGAGTCGGCCTTCCCTACCCCCACTTTCATCGACCCACGGTCGATAAGCACCATGCCGTAGGGCGTAGGCTCGGCCCATGCGGTACCGCCCACTCCCGTCACCTCGCCGCCTGCGGCCGAACGGCTTCCGCCGACAGCGCACGATGCGAGCGCCGAGGCCGCAATGCACGAAAAGATTATCTGCTTGGCTTTTTTCATATATATCTGTAATAGTGGTATATGTCGTTTTTCAATAATTTATCTTGTCAGGCTACATTATGCGCACGCTTTTGTGGCGGTGCCTGTTCTTCTCTCCGAGGTTCAGTTTGACGCTGTAGCCGATAAAAACTTCATGACTGCCCGACGATGCCTGCCTTATGGCCGAGGTGGCGTATTCGTAGCTGTAGCCTATGAAAAAGTTTTTGATGTCGGCCGACAATGTGGCAATCACGGCATCATTCCAACGGTAACCGACGCCGACCGAGAACATCTTGCGATAGCGCGCCCTGGCCGTAAGTTCACCCGTCGTGAAACCGAAATCGGACTTCACCAAAAGAGAAGGTGCTATTTCAAACAACGTGTTTTTTATCGGAATATTGCATCCTGCCGTGAAATATAGCGTGCGCCGTGCCTGAAACTGGTATTTGCGTTCCGAGGATGTTTCCGAGCCGCCGGCGGCGCTCTCTGCATTCATGGTGATTGTCGGGGATGTGAGGTGTGTGCACGACACGCCGGCATAGAACCATTTGTGTGTGTACCATACTCCTGCGGCAAGGTCGAATGCGGTACCGTGGATGTCGCTTGTGGGTATGGCGTCGTCGGTTCCTTCGTGATAATCATCATCGTCAGGGATATACACTTCAGAGCCTTTGAAAGCCTGGTCGTAGAACCCGAGCTGAAGGCCGAAACTCCACCGGCCACCAAGCTTATTGAGGCTGTATGCAATCTGGGCACCCATATTCAGCGATTTGTAAAGACCAATGCTCTCCTGCCCTACGTTGACGCCCACGCCAAGACGGTGCTTGCCGAGTTTGAAAGGCATGTCGGCTACGCCGAGGAATGTACGCGGCGCATTGTCGATGCCGAGCCATTGCAGCCTGGCGCCGCCCCGGATACGGACAAAGTCGGTCATTCCGATTGCCGACGGGTTGTAGAACGACGGCACTTCGTAATATTGGGCGAGTTGGGCATCGGTCTGAGCCTTCAAGGCATGCGGAAGCAGTGCCACAAGGACAGATACGCCGATGATAGACAATATACGCAATTTCATGGCGTCACTCGAAATAGAAGGTGAGCACAATCATCTTCGACGTGGCCTTTGCCACCGATTGCGTGAATTTATATTTCAAGGGGTCATCGACAAGGTCGGGCCTGTCATGCACAAGCACATCGGTAAGTCCGAAACAGAATTTGATTTCAGGATTGAGCTTGAAATAAGGCAGATAGAAGTCGCACCCAAAGCCGATGGTAAGATAGACGTCTGTGGTATTCAGCTGAAAAAAGTCGCTGCGTTTCTTGGTAACGTCGAAAGCCGGCATCACACCACCGACCACATAGGGGCGTGCGTTGCGGTATCGCACAGCGGCAAATTTGAGGTCGACAGGCAGAACGACAAACGCCGATTTTATGTTTTGCCTCTCGGTAGCTCCGCTGAGCCATTCGCGCATGGTCACGTCACGGCTGCCGAAATACAGTCCCGGCGACACCCGCAAAGAAAAGTAGCTGTTGAGCCGCAAATCAAAAAGGCCGTTTACACAAAAACCGGGTTGGTAATCCGGCTGCTCCATGCGCCACTGCTCGCCGTTGTCGGTAATGAAGCCGTTGTGGGTGAAATGTATACCCGAAGTGAAGGCTCCTACAGAAAATCCGAGATGCCAGCGCCGCAAATCTGCATACGGGCGGTTCTGTACCTTGTCGTTGAACGTACGCGCAGATGCCGGCATCGCCGAAACGACACTCGCAAGGATTATAAAAAGCAATATCTTAAAGTGCTTCATCAACAATATTAACGCAAGCACACCGATTTTATTGCGCTTTTCCGGGCAACAGATGCCTCAAAGCAAGACCAAAGTCTCGCATGAACAAGGCCGCCGGCGTCAGAACCGGCCTGAAACGCGTCTCTTTGGTCGGGGCAAAAAGCTTGAGCGCACCCGGCCGACAGCACACGTCTATTTCGGTAGGCATCTGCAAGGCGTCGCCGTCGATATGCGCCGCCCCTGCGGTCTTGCGTATGATACGCGCCTGCCTCGTGCGTATGGTATCGACGAAAGCCGTCTTCCTTATCAGACCAGTAAGCATATCGACGCCCATAAGAGCCTGTGTAAAGAAATTTCCGGCATGTACGATGGTGATGTCGAGCTCGCCGTCGGTTATCGACGCCTGCGGAGCTATGAATGCGTTGTTGCCGTACTGCGAGGCATTGCATACCACAACGAGGAAAGCCCTCTCGGTAAGCACCTGCCCGTTGACTTCTATCACATACTCCTCGGGGGAAAATTTGATGTATTCGTTTATGGCGTTCTTCAAGTACATCATCACGCCACGGCGGCGTTCACGCGCGCACCGCTCGCTCACGGCGGCATCGAAGCCGACACCGAAAGTACAGAAAAACGGCACATCGTTGGCGACGCCGTAGTCGGCGTCTATTATATTGTTCTCTGCGATGACCTTGAGCGAACGGTCTATATCGACAGGGATGCTGATATGCCTGGCAAGACCGTTGCCCGACCCCGTCGGTATTATGCCGAGGGCTGTCTGCGAACCGGCCAGCGCCGAAGCTATTTCGTTGACGGTGCCGTCACCGCCGCAGGCCAACACCGCATAGCGGCCGTCGGCAGCGGCTTGGGCGGCAAGGTCGTGTCCGTGCCCCGGAGAGTTTGTGAACATGATATCGAAATCGAAGCCCATCAATTCCATCTTTCGATAAAGATGGGGCACGATTCGATGCTTGGCCACAGTCCCCGAAGCCGGATTGACAATCAGCAGATATTTATTGCCCGAAGACATCAGTCCGCGTTTTCTTTTTCAGAAAATTCCATAAGGTAGGCCTTGATGAAGTCATCAAGGTCGCCGTCCATCACGGCACCGACATCGGACGTCTGGTAATTGGTGCGGTGGTCTTTCACACGGCGGTCGTCGAACACATAGCTCCGTATCTGAGAGCCCCATTCGATTTTCTTTTTGCCGGCCTCCACTTTTGCCTGCTCTGCCATGCGGTGCTCAAGCTCCTTGGCATACAGTATCGAACGCAGCTGGCGCAGTGCGTTTTCTTTGTTCTTGGGCTGGTCGCGGGTCTCAGTGTTCTCGATGAGGATTTCTTCTTTCTCACCGGTGTAGGGGTCGGTGAACTGGTAGCGCAGGCGCACGCCCGACTCCACTTTGTTGACGTTCTGTCCGCCGGCTCCGCCCGAACGGAAGGTGTCCCACGACAGCAATGCCGGCTCGACCTTTACTTCGATGGTGTCGTCGACCAGAGGTGTTACGAACACAGAGGCGAACGAGGTCATGCGCTTGCCCTGGGCATTGTAGGGCGACACTCTGACAAGACGGTGCACACCGTTCTCGCTCTTGAGGAAGCCGTATGCGAAATCGCCCTCGATGTTGAGCGTGCAGCTCTTGATGCCGGCTTCGTCGCCGTCGAGAAGGTTTGCCACCGACAGTTTATATCCGTGGTCTTCGGCCCAGCGCATATACATGCGCATCAGCATCGAAGCCCAATCCTGGCTCTCTGTACCTCCGGCTCCCGAGTTGATTTTCAGCACTGCGCTCATGACATCGCCTTCGCTACGCAGCATGTTGCGCAGTTCAAGGTCTTCGAGCAGCTTGTATGCGTGCGAATATGCCTGGTCGACCTCAGCCTCGGTGACGATTTCCTCTTTGTAGAAATCCAATGAGAGCTTCAGCTCGTCGACGGCGCCTTCAAGTTCATTGTAGTCGCTTATCCATTTTTGCAGCTCCTTGATTTTTTTCATCTGTTTCTGCGCGGCTTCTGCGTTTTCCCAAAAACCGTCGGCCATTGTGCGGAGCTGTTCTTCTTCGACAGCTATTTTCTTCCCGTCGATGTCAAAGATACCTCCTCAGCGCAAGCATACGCTCA
>CAJTXL010000041.1 GCA_910583525.1 uncultured Muribaculaceae bacterium
ATCCTTAAAATCCAGATTATTGGCCAAAAACCAGTCTTCCGACCACTAAAACCGTGAAGTGCTCTCTTTGCAGGAACTGGGGGCGAAAATCTACGAGTCGGGCAATATTGCCCGTGCCCACAACTATCTGTCGCATGCTCTCGCCAATGCCGTGGAGTGCGGCGCACCTATGCGTACCATCGACACCTCGCAGTCTCTGCCAATCATCGAACGTGCACATCTGAGCCATATAAGCCAATGGCGCACGACGGTCTATTGGATAATGGCTCTTATGGGCTTGCTGTTGGTGGTGCTCGCAGTCACTATGTTTGCGCTGTACCGCGAGATGCACAAACTTCGTCGTCTTCAGGCAAATCTCAGGGCTGCAAACCATGCCAAAGAGGTATATATAGGCCAGTTTTTGCAACTATGTTCCATTTATATGGATAAACTCAACCAGCTGTGCAAAATCGTCGAGCGCAAACTTTCGGCCGGGCAGGCCGACGAACTCCTTCGGTTGAGCAAATCGGGCAAGTTCGTCGAAGAGCAGAGCCGTGAGTTCTACGATGTCTTCGACAACGCTTTCCTGCACATCTATCCTGGTTTCGTTGCCGGTGTCAACTCCCTGTTGCGCCCCGACTGCCGCATAGAGCTGAAGCAGGGAGAACTGCTGAACACCGATTTGCGCATTCTTGCCTTTGTGCGGCTCGGCATAGAGGATAGCTCCCGCATAGCACGCATATTGAATTATTCGCTGAACACCATATATGCCTACCGCAACCGTCTGAAGGCTCGCGCCATCGATAAAGACGGTTTTGAAAAAGCCATAATGGGCATAAACTGAACGCAATTAACGAATATTCTGTATTTTAACTCACCGTTTGCGCTTATTTAACCATTTTTCTCTTGCAAGAAAAAACGTTGTTGCGTAATTTTGCAATCTAAACACAAATACGCAATTATTCCCGTTTTTACGGGCTGAAACAGATTTATATAGTACTTAATGAAACTTATCCGAGTCTTTTGTGAAACATCCTTTGTCGGCGCTTCATAAGCACCGACCCGGAAGTCCATATCTTGGAATACCTGAACGAAAAATGTGTTTTATGTTAGTTATGTAATTGTTTTAAGTCAATTAAAACGCAGCAGGGTGTCTTCGTGAGAAGATGCCCTGACTTGTTTTATAGGCGGATTTATTGTATTTTTGCAGAAAATACTACGTATGATACTTACACTTGTCACCTTGGCTTTTGCCGCAGTATTCTTCGTGTGGGGCAAATTGCGTGCCGATGTGGTAGCCTTGCTCGCATTGCTTATTCTCTCTTTCGGAGGTGTGCTTACAGTGCCTGAGGCCTTGTCGGGCTTTTCCAACCCGATTGTCATAATGATGGTAGGGCTGTTCGTTGTCGGAGGAGCAATTTTCAACACCGGCCTTGCAAAGATAATAGGCGCTAAGCTGCTGGCTTTTGCAGGCGACAGCCCCATGCGTCTTTTCTTGCTTGTGATGGGTGCGACATCGTTTATCGGAGCGTTTGTGAGCAACACGGGTACGGTGGCGTTGATGCTGCCTATTGTCGTTAGCATGGCGAGCGTGAGCGGTGCCTCGGCGTCGCGCCTGTTGATGCCCTTGGCTTTTGCCAGCAGTATGGGAGGCATGATGACTCTTATCGGTACGCCGCCGAACCTTGTAATATCGGAAGTGTGGGAAGAGGCCGGGCATGAGCCGCTCTCGTTCTTCACATTTCTGCCCGGAGGCCTCATTTGCGTGTGCGTCGGCACATTACTACTGATACCGCTCAGCAAGTGGTTCCTCGACCGACGCAATAGTGAAGGCGGCGACAGCGGAAGGCGCAACAAGAGCCTTGCCGAACTTGTCGAAGAATATGGCTTGCTCACCGATTTATACCGTCTGTCGGTGCCTGCCGGTTCTTCGGTGTGTGGAAAAAGCCTTGCCGAACTCGACCTGCGCCGCCGTTTCGGCATCGATGTGCTTGAAGTGCGCAGTGGCGATGCCAGGGGTATAATAAAAAAAGTGAGGCAGCAGGCCGCGCAGCCCGATACGGTGCTTCATCCCGGCGACTATGTCTATATCCGTGGCGCGGAAGCTGCCGTGGGTGCTTTGGCGTCTCGTCTTGGCCTTGGCGTGGAAACCGACGAGACACCGGGTGCCATGGAGTTCTACGACATAGGCATCGCCGAAATCGTGCTGATGCCGAACTCGTCGGTCATAAACCGCAGCATAGCCGATGTCGGTTTCCGCCGCGAATATGGTGTGAACGTGATGGCAGTCCGTCGTAAGAACAGCTATCTTACAAAAGACTTGGCGCAGCTGACCATACGCGCCGGCGATGTACTGCTTGTTCAAGGCTCATGGGGCGCTGTGTCGAGGCTTGCCGACAGACCGTCCGACTGGGTGGTGCTTGGGCAGCCTTTGGCCGAGGCGTCGAAGGTGACGCTTGACTATAAGGCGCCCGTGGCGGCATTGATAATGGCGGCGATGGTGCTGATGCTTGTTTTCGACTTCGTGCCCCCTGTAGTTTCTGTCATGTCGGCTGCCGTTCTGTGTGTTCTTGCAGGCTGTTTCCGTAATGTAGAAGACGCCTACCGAAAAATCAATTGGGAAAGCGTTGTCCTCATTGGGGCCATGATGCCAATGTCGTTCGCGCTTGAAAAGACGGGCATATCTGAGATGGTGTCGTCGGGTCTTGTGTCCGGGCTTGGTGCGCTCGGCCCCTTGCCTGTCCTTGCCGGCATCTATCTAACCACCTCGCTTATGACCCTGTTCATCAGCAATACGGCCACCGCGGTTCTGCTTGCTCCTATAGCCATGCAGAGTGCCGTGGCCTTGGGTGTCAATCCTTTACCCTTCCTGTTTGCCGTGACATATGGCGCGAGCCTGTGTTTCGCCTCTCCGTTCTCTACGCCACCCAATGCGCTCGTCATGCCGGCCGGACAATATAAATTCTCCGATTACATTAAGGTGGGAGTCCCCTTGCAACTTATCCTCGGGTTTGTGATGGTTCTCGTGCTTCCGCTGCTGTTCCCTTTCTGATTTAGAAAAGTATGTCGATAGCGCATATACAACAGCGGCTTAAGCCGTGGATGCTTCCGTTTGCCATTGTCATGGGCATGCTCTTCCATGAGGCTATTGCGGCATTGCAGTGGCTTATGCCATATCTTATATTCACGATGCTGTTCATCACCTTCTGTCGTGTGAGGCCGTCGGAAATCCGCTTTACGCCGGTGATATGGCGTCTGCTGGCAATCCAGTTATTCGGCTCATTGGCTTTGTTTTGGTTGCTTCGGCCGCTTGGAGTGCCGCTTGCGCAGTCGGTGTTCATATGTGTGCTGTGTCCTACGGCCACGGCGGCGCCTGTGGTTACGGGAATGCTCGGCGGCAGTGTCGCCAAAGTGGCCGCGTACTCCATTGTCAGCAACTTGTCGGTGGCTCTGCTCGCACCTTTGTTTTTTGTGTGGTTCGGCGTCGGAGCCTCCGACATTTCATTCGGCAAAGAGTTCGTTGAGATAGCATTGCGTGTCGCCCCGATGATAGTGTTTCCCTTGCTCGCGGCCTTGCTGTTGTATTTCTCGGCGCGTAGTGTTCACGATGCCATAGGCCGGGTGCAGGGAATTTCGTTTTACCTGTGGGCGGTTTCTCTCACAATCGTTGTTGGCCGTGCCGTGAGCTTCATGCTCGCCGAGCCGTTGTCGGCTTTGCCGTCGATGCTCGCCATGGGCGGTCTTGCGGCGGTGGTGTGCGTGTGCCTGTTTGCTGCCGGCAGACGCGTTGGCGCGCGCTACGGCGACAAGATATCGTCGGCACAGGGGCTCGGACAGAAAAACACGGTGCTTGCCGTGTGGATGGCAATAAACTATCTCGACCCTATCTCGTCGGTCGGACCGGCCGCATATATACTGTGGCAGAATTTGATAAATTCAGGCCAGCTTTATTTCAAGATGAAGCATGAGCGCTTGGCCGCTCCGTCGAACAAATAGGCTTCGGGGCTTGTTGAAATTCAGTAATGAACGTATAAAAGCTGCATATATGGCATCGATGTTTGAACTTCTTATGGAGTTGCCCCTCTTCCAAGGCGTGACACGTTCGCGCATAGAGCAGACGGTGGGGCAGGCCAAGTTTAATTTTCTCAAGTATCCGCAAGGAGAGACCATCATCCGTGCCGGCGACCCGTGCCAATATCTCACATTCGTGATTTCAGGTTCCGTACGCTCCACCATTGTAAATGCCAACAACCGTTTTGCTGTCGGACAGACATTGAAGGCTCCGGCAGTCATTGCACCCGATTTTCTTTTCGGACGCTCTACCTGTTATCCGTGTACCGTAGAGGCTATAGGTACTGTCGGTATACTACAGATTTCCAAGGCAGACTACATCAATATCCTTTTCAGCGACCAGGTGTTCATGTTCAATTATCTGAATACTCTGTCGGTCAATGCGCAGAAAGCGCTCGAAGGCATATTGTCGCTTACGACGGGGCAGATAGACGAGCGCATAGCATTTTGGATAATAGCCCTGACTCAGCCCGGAAGCACCGACATCACGCTCTCATGCCGCAAACGCGACCTGTGCTCCCTGTTCGGCATGCAGCGCGCAGCATTCGAGGCCGGATTGATATCCATGAAAGAACGCGGGCTGCTCGATTATACCGGCAAGGAATTGTTTATAAACAACCGCGCCGCTCTCCTCAATCTTCTATCCAATAGTGGTGAGGATGCTGAATGAGCCTCTTGGGCTCATTCTATAAGAGTTTAAAAAACATACCTTCTAAAAAACCACAAAGGGCCGCTTCTCCCGAAGAGGCCCTTTGTAATGTCCTACCAAAAAATTTGTCGGACATACAAACCTAAAAACAATCTCTTAGAAATCGTGAAAACTTTTCTTTATTTACTAACCATTATAACTTGCTGCAAAATTAGTACATGATTGGGGAATTGCATATGGAATATAATAAATATAACGTCAAATAATAGAATTGTTATCTGTAATATACATATATTCAACATGCTATCGCACTATGTGTATAAAAGAAAATATGAATAATATTTTTCTATATCGGTTTTTATAACTACCTTTGCCGACACATAACGAGAAAAGACAGACACAAAAAACAAAGTTGCGCCAAATGAAAAGCGTTCTTTCTTTCATGTTACTCTTGTTCGGATGTTTTTCGGCAATCTCCGCATCTGAAGTCATAATAGAACCCGAAGCGTTGACGAGGCTGAGCGACGCATTGCTTTCGCTGCCTTTGCGTCAGTCAGAACGTGCAAAGGCTCTTGATGCCCTGAAACGGGAACGGCATTCCATGCCCTTGAGCCGCAAGCGTTCGCTGATGACTGAGAAGATAGGCCGTGCATATGTTGCCGAAAACCTTGATTCGGCTATGCTGTACTTTAATCGTGCCATATCCGAAGCCAAGGCGCTCGGGGCAGACGACGATTTGGTGCGTTTCAGGATGCAGTTGTATGCCATGTTGCCGATGCGTGGCATCACAAGGGAGAGTATCGATATGTTCGAGGACATAGATTATGCCACTCTTTCCTATGAAAACAAGCGTTTCTATTGGCAGTCGGCGGCAGAGCTGTACCACACCGCACAGATGCCCTATCCAGACGGCATATACAAACAGGCATATCTTGCGCGCACTTTGACCGCAATAGACTCCTTGAAAAAATATTATCCGCCGCAATCTCCGTTGATAATGTATCTCGACGGTCACCGCTCCTTACTCCATGGCGACATGGATATGGCTGTGGCGAATTTCATGGAAGTCCTGCCCGAACTGGCCGACAAACCCGAACTCCGTGCGTTTGCAATGATGATAGTCTCCGACTATTATTCCGATAAGCCTGACAGTCGGCAGCGGTATGTGTCGTTGTTGCTTAGTAGGGCGGCTAATTCGCTTGGTCGTGGGCTTGTGCGTCCGGCTCTGTTGGCGCGTCTCGGTGAAGCGCTTATAGAGGAGGGCGAAGCGGAACTTGGCCGAAAATGTATATCCCTGTCACTCAAGACGCCCGACAAATCATATGCAGATGCTTACGGGAGAGTCGACCGCTCGTCGTATGCACACTATCTTACCGACGAGGCCACGCGGAGTAGACGCCATCTGCTCGTATTTTCTACATTGGCTCTGTTGCTGACAGTCAGCGCTGCCGCAGTGGTTTTTCGTCAGCGTAGAAGAGTCAAGGCTTTGCAGAGCGTTGTTCAAAACTCGGAAAAATACAGCACGGAACTTCTAAAGTCTTCAGACGGAGAGGTGCAGAACTCGGTAAATCTCGCATTCTTTATTTTTGAAATGCTGCAGGAGTTCGAGGTTTATGTTTCGCGAAAACTTAAGACAGGGCAGGCAAAAGACCTTTATTCCGAACTTGAAGAGGGCCGCTACATGCGTTTGCAGCGTGAAAAGCTTTTCGAGGCATTCGATTCGAATTTTCTGTCAAGCTACCCTTCGTTTGTCGAGCGTCTAAATGAGCTGTTGCTGCCCGAGCGTCGTCTTTCATTGCCGGAGGCTAACCGCATGACTCCTGAGCTTAGAATAGCCGCATTCCTCAGGCTTGGCATATCAGATAGCGCACGGATTGCCCATGGGTTGGGACTTTCGGTCAATACGGTATATACTTATAGAAACAGGCTCAGAGGACGGGCTGTCGACAGAGACAGCTTTGAACGTGACCTCAGAGAAATACGATAATATTATTGTCTGTATTTACAAGGTTTAAATCAAATGGCTGTGCGCTGATTATAAGATATATAAGATTTATATTCCTTGATTTTTGTTTATATTTGCCCTTGATAGAGGCTGAAATGGTTTCTGCGGCGCCTAACTTTGCAATGTAAATAATTATCGGTCTAAGATTTCTAAGGATTATAAGAGTACGATTTAGGGTAAAAAAGATTTTTTGCTGCGTAGCCGCGTGCCGATTCCGACAAAGGGATTGCCACGCGGCTACGTGCTTTATTTGAGAGTAAAGTATTTACAATGTGACGATGCGGGGGAATGCGTCGATGAAGCTGCCGGGCGTGGCATTGTAGACTTTGATGCCTCGCGAGGCGGCATATCGCGCGATGTCGTGGTAGCTTTTGAATGCTATTGCGAAGCTTTCGACAATCTGATGGAGTCGGTAGCCGGTGTATTCGTGCCTTATTCTGTTTTTTTCGCTTTGGGTGTCGGCATAGAAATGCGGCTGCACGGAGACAACTTCGTTGTCGTCGGTCACCGAGATGGTCTTCATCCATGAATGGTCGGCACCGACGATGTCCACTTCGGCATAGCCTTCGTTGAGCGCGAGCATTATTGCCGGTATGAGCACGTTTCTTGGTCTAGGCATTGCCAGGCCTCGCCGGTACACGAAATTACAGAATGTGCTGAAGCCTTCCGCCCCGACGGCGTTGAACGTGCGGATGTCTATTCCCCGACCGGTATATCTGGCGGTGGCATGGGCGCGCATTTTAGCCGGTACAAAAAGCGTCATGGGCCAGTCGACTTTCGCGAGGGCTTCCAGAAGAAGCCGGAGGTTGCCTTCGCAGTCGTCGCCGGTAAAAAAATGGGGGTCGGCAAGCACGTAGTAGCGCGGCCTGATGGTGAAAAACACCGGCGCTATGGCGGCGAAATTCACAGCCATGGTGTCGGACCTTTGCAGTGTGCCGATGTTGTCGGCAATCGTCCGATTGAGCGACGGCCCGTTGCCCATTATTATTATTCTGCCTTTCGACACTTTCTTGGCTTTGGGGCACACCTTGCTCTGCAATGCGATTTTCACTATGCTTTTGAGAGTGGCGAATATTTTGTCGGCAGTGTTCATAGGCTGTCTTCGTCGTATGTGTGAGTGCGCAGATAACCGCATACGTCGGTCGGCTCGAATGCCATGTCTCTCATGATGGCGTCGGCACAGATGGTGTGTGTGCCGGTATACAGGCCATACAGCCTGCGCCCGTACAGTATTTTGGCGAAGAACTGCTGTGGCCTTGTGCTTAAAGTCGATATCCGCTTGTTCTTCATCCTGAAAGCCAGGGCTTCGGCTAAGTCGTGGATGGTCGGTTCTGCTCCGTCGCAAATGTTGTAGACGGCACATTCTCCGCTTGTCGGCGGAAGACCGCCGACCGCCGCCTTGCGTATTGCTTCCGCGATGTCGATGGCATGTACCACGCTACGTCGGGCTTCGTTGCCGGGAAAGTGGAAGAATGTGCCGCGCCATATGGCTTCGGCAAGCGTTTTCGGAAATCCCTGCATGCCGGTGCATACGATGTCGGCACAGCGCAGGATTAGGGCTTCGGCTCCGGCTTTGGAACATGCGTCGCGGAAGGCATCTTCACGTGCCGTCCAAACCGAATTCGGATTTATGGGGGCGTTTTCGTCGCACATGTCGACGGGAGGGGCGTATACGTCGGCGCTTGACAGCATCACGGCAATGTCGCCGCCGTTTCTTTGCTCAAATTCCGGCACGGTAGAGCTTGTGCAGACTGTAATCCCCGACAGCGCCCGCTTTATATAAGGCTCTACAAATGCGGCCTCGGGAGCATAGATGTAGATTTTGTCGCTCATCGTTTATATTGCAGGTATCTCAACATAAGCCTTCCAAAGCTTGTGTTGAAACCGTTTTCGAGAAGAGCCCGTCGTTTTTCGAGAGTGTTCGTCACCAGACGGCTATACAGTTTCGACGACAGGCCGCCGGTCTGCATAAGCACGGCCGGGCCGGGGATATAGCGGCTTGAAAAAGTCGTTTTCCCTAAAAAGAGGCGCACGAACAGCTCGAAATCGGCCGCTACGCGGTAGTCTTCTTTGTAAGGGCCTATTTTTTGCATCGTGCCTCGGGTCATGAACAAAGAGGGGTGGGGCGGAGCAAAGCCCTTTGTGATTTCGTAAGCTTTGAAGCCGCGGGCCGAGTATATGCGTCCGAGAGAGTTGTCGGGCCGTATATATCGAATGTCGCCGTAGGTGAAGTCGGGGCTGTGCTCCGCAAATGTGTCGACAACGTTCGCAAGCACCTTGTTGTGGGCGTATAGGTCGTTTCCGTGCAGAATGCCTATTATGTCGCCGGATGTGGCCGCTATGCCTTCGTTAAGGGCATTGTAGCACCCTTTCGGTTCTCGGTGCAATATGATTGAGCCGGCTTTTTCGGCTTCGGTGATTATTTGTGACGATTCGTCCGACGAACCGCCGTCGACAATTATGTGCTCTATATCTGTGCCCGGCGGCAGCTCTTGGGCGTGGATGCTGTCGAGGGTGCGCTTAAGAAGCTTGCCGTCGTTGAACGTTATGCTTACTATAGATATCTTCATCATACAGCGTCCCAACCGCCGGGGGAGTATATATGCAGGCAAATGAAGCAGGTAGCGAGAGCCACCGCCATAGTTATTCCGTAGACCAGGACCCAGCTTCTGAATGCCTTGCATCGCCATTGTCCTGAAGTGATGAGCCATGCCGCCCCCGGCACGAGGAAAGGCAGCCAGGGCAGACAGTATCGCGACACCGTGCCGCCGGTCATGAACGCTGTTGCCATGGTGGCGAGAACTCCGAAAATGAATGCAGTCGCAGCTGTGCGCGGCGAGCGGCGGATGCGGAAGAACAGATAGAAAAACAATAGCGCGCCGAGTACATACCAGGGGTAGGATATGTGGGCGTATGCTTCCGACGGTCCGAAAACGACGTCTCGCCCGAATGCCCATGGCAGTGGTGTGAGGAATTGCACCGCCAAAGAGAACGGCAGCAGAACGATTTTTTTGAGGTTGGACGAGAAGTCGTAGTCGCCTATTACGGCAGAGTAGGCGCTTAGGCGTCTTTCATCTCCTACGTTTGTTTGGAATGTTGTCTGTGCGTCTGTCATGTCAATAGGTATGGCTACGACATTCATCGACGACACGTACATGTATGTGCCTGCGGCAAGTATGCATAGCGATGCCGCAAGCCACCATTGGCGGCGAGGAGCCGTGAGGGTTCCCAAGCATATTGCAAGGATGATGAACGCAAGCATATTGGTGCGGATAAGCGCCGAGGCCGCTATCGCTATGACGATTAGGCCTGTCTTGACGGCGGCTTTCGGTGCCGCATATAAGGCGTAGAGCGTCAAAGCCATTATCAGGCAGCACGACGCGTCTTTTATCAGTATGGTGCCCGTGTGCAGGAAGTAGCAGACCCCTCCGGCCATCACCATCGCCACTGTGGCGATGCGCGCCTTTTGTTTTTCATCACCGCCGAGCATTGCGGCCGTGGCGGCTCCGGTGAGTACTATTGCAAGCAGTATCGCCAGCATATTGGTGCATAGGGCCGACGATATGGTCGGAGTTCCTCCGAACGACAACAGAGCCAGAAAAGTGCCGTAGCCCCGACGTTCGATTTCGACTGTCGATTCGGTGCCGTTCAGTACGGCCGTCATCTGCTTCCAAGCCGCTGCTGCGTCGTTGTTCAGCAGTACGGGTGCGGTATCTGTTCCGCCGCTGTAGGTGGTAAAATACCATGTGTTCAGTATGATTCCCGTTGCCAAAAGCGACCAAAATGTGAGCAGGACGATTTGCCCGGCTTTCTCGGCGTGGCAGAGTTTACGATAGGTAAACAATGCAATTGCCAATATGCCAAGCATCTGAAGAGTAAGTCTCGGAGGCCCTGCCCCCGGGAAACAATATGCAAGAATGCACGCCACAACCAATGCGGCGCCCTCGAAATATACAAAAGGTGCATTCCTTACGTTCATACTTGCGGCAAAATTACAAAAAATGCACTGAAAAGGCCAAAAATTGCATGAAAATTCCTAATTTTGCACTTTCTAAAGGAACAATGTCCTCTGATAAACCAATAAAAATCAACCTTGAAGCAGTGCTGGCCGAGCGCCTGGGGCGTCGTAGCCGCTATGTGCCGCGATTTCTTGTGCGCGGTCTTGAGCGTCTGATTTGCCAGGAGCGCCTCAACAAATTGCTTGCCGACAATTTCCCCAAACGCGGCGCGGATTTCTGCGAAGGTGTGCTGTCAGACCTCGGCGTAAGCCTTGAAGTTGAAGGCCTGGACTTGCTGCCGGCCTCAGGGCGGTTTATCGTTGTAAGCAACCATCCTTTGGGCGGCCTCGACGGCATGGCTATGATAGCATGGCTGAGCCGTCTTTATGGAAATAATGTGCATTTCGTTGTCAATGACCTGCTTACGGCTGTCGAGCCTTTGAGGGAATGTTTTGTGCCGATAAACAAGCATGGAGCGCAGTCGCGGCGTGCCGCCTCGGCTCTCGATGAGGTGCTTGCCGCCGACGGGCCTGTGGTGTTTTATCCGGCAGGGCTGGTGTCGCGTATGGGCGACGACGGCGCAATCCGCGACCTCGAATGGCGCAAGGCTGTCGTTGCCAAGGCCATAGAAAGCCGCCGCGACATTGTGCCCGTGCATTTTGGCGGAGAAAACAGCCGCTCGTTCTACCGATGGGCGCGCCGACGCAAACGTTGGGGGCTCAAATTCAATTTCGAGATGATATTGCTTCCGCGAGAACTGTTCCGCGCCGAGGGCAAGGTGTTCACCCTTACATGCGGCAAGCCTATCCCGTGGCAGTGTCTGCGAGGTGGCGCTGAGGCAGCTTCACAGGCGGCCGAACTTAGGGAAATAGTATATGCATTACCGAAAAAAATAACGTGACGAACCATGAACCAACCCATTATACCACCAGTCGAAACGTCGTTGATAGAAGCCGAGCTTACGCCTGAACGTTTCTTGCGTACGGCCAACAAAGGCGGCAATGAGATTTATGTCGTCACAGCCCACAATGCGCCGAACGTGATGCGTGAGATTGGTCGTCTCCGCGAAATCGCATTTCGTAACGCCGGCGGAGGCACTGGCAAGGAATGTGACATAGACCACTATGACACCATGCCGCGCCCTTGCAGCCAATTGATAGTATGGGACCCCGAAAGCAGGCAGATTCTCGGAGGCTACCGTTTCATATGCGGCCGCGACATTGAACTCGATGGCGAAGGCAAACCCGTCATCGCCACGGCACACATGTTCGATTTCTCTGAGCGCTTTATAAAGGAATACATGCCTTATACGCTCGAACTCGGGCGCTCGTTCGTACGGCTTGAATATCAGTCGTCGCGTTCCGGAGCAAAGGCTCTTTATGTGCTCGACAATCTTTGGGACGGCCTCGGTTCGCTGACAGTCATAAACCCCGACATAAAATATTTCTTCGGCAAAGTGACTATGTATCCGAGCTACAAGTCGGAATGCCGCGATATGATATTGTATTTCCTCAACAAATATTTCCCCGACCGCGACGGGCTTGTCAGGCCGATACAGCCGCTTGCCTCAAATCCTGATATCGCCGCGCTTGAGGCAATGTTCACCGGAGGGGATTACCGCACCGATTTTCTTACGCTCAACAGAGAAGTGCGTGCGCACGGACATACCATTCCTCCGCTCGTGCATGCCTACATGAGCCTTTCTCCTACGATGCGAATGTTCGGAACGGCCATTAACGACGAGTTCGGCGACGTAGAGGAAACAGGCATCTTCCTTGCCGTCGATGAAATACTCGAAGAAAAGAAGAGCCGCCATATAGATACTTACAAGCCGGTAATACGCTGATGTTTCCGGCATAACCATATTATAAATTCATGGAACTGACACCACTGACAGCCATTTCGCCGGTCGACGGCCGCTACCGCGGAAAAAGCGTCCGGCTCGCCGATTATTTTTCGGAGTATGCCACCATACGCTACCGCGTGAAGGTCGAAATAGAGTATTTCATAGCCTTGTCGAACATTGGACTGCCGCAGCTGCCGCCCTTGAGCGAAAACGAGACGGAGGCGCTCCGTGCAATTTATGCGCCCGAAAATTTCACGCTTGCATCGGCCGAAGCTGTCAAGACAATCGAGCAGACAACAAACCACGACGTCAAGGCCGTTGAGTACTTCCTTAAAGACTGCTTCGATCGTCTCGGGCTTTCAGAGCGCAAGGAGTTCATCCATTTCGGTCTGACCTCGCAGGACATAAACAACACATCGTTCCCCATGATGCTGCGCGATGCCCTGCACGATGTCGTGCTCCCCGGCTACCGAAGCCTTGTGGAAAAGCTCGACGGACTTGCCCAAGAGTTTGCCGCCGTACCAATGCTTGCCAAGACGCATGGCCAGCCGGCCTCGCCCACGACGCTCGGCAAAGAACTGAAGGTGTTTGTCTACCGCCTCGAACAGCAGCTCAAGACCCTCGAATGCGTGCCCGTTTCGGGCAAATTCGGTGGCGCGACCGGTAATTTCAACGCACACCGTGTGGCCTTCCCGGCAGTCGACTGGCGCTCGTTCGGTAAGAGTTTTCTTGAGAACTCGCTCGGAATACGCCGCGAAGAATACACCACGCAGATTTCAAACTATGATAACCTCGCGGCCCTGTTCGACGGCATCAGTCGGCTCAACACGATAATCGTCGACCTCGACCGCGATATATGGAGCTATATATCGATGAATTACTTCAAGCAGCGCATCAAGGCCGGCGAAGTCGGCTCCTCGGCAATGCCGCACAAAGTCAATCCTATCGATTTTGAAAACTCCGAAGGCAACCTCGGTGTAGCCAACGCCATCTTGGGGCATCTCGCTTCGAAGTTGCCGGTTTCGCGGCTCCAGCGCGATTTGACTGACTCCACCGTGCTCCGCAATGTCGGCGTGCCCTTGGCGCATACCGTCATCGCTATAGAATCGACCTTGAAAGGTCTCGGCAAACTCATACTCAACGAAACCGCTATTGCGGCCGACCTCGACGGGTGCTGGAGCGTCGTCGCCGAAGCCATTCAGACCATACTGCGCCGTGAGGGCTACCCGAAGCCTTACGAGGCTCTTAAAGCCCTTACCCGGACAAACTCGGTGGTCGACGGCACTGCAATATCCGACTTCATCGACGGTCTTGAAGGCATCTCCGATGCCGTGCGTGCCGAACTGCGTGCAATCACCCCGTCGACATACACGGGCTACGGACTATAAACAGTCCTTATAGAAACTTACGGGGGCGTGCCGACGGTGCGCCCTTTCTTATTATGTTATTGGAGTGTAATTAACGTGGACGCCTCTTTGCGCGGCAGAACAGCGAGGTGTAGCCGTTCCGTGTCGAGGTAGTCTGAGGCGATTGCTATCTCCGCGTCCTCAAGGGCCTGGCGCACTGTCGCCAATGCTATTTGCGGCGTGTTGTTGTCCTGACTGAGATGGCAGAGGAATATGTGGCCAAAAGAGCATGTTTTGGCTACCGATGCCAGGTAGCGTGCCGTGTCGGCGTTGTCGAGATGCCCTATTGTCGATGCAATGCGCGCTTTGAGGTGCTGCGGATAACGCCCGTTGCGCAGCATGGCGCTGTCATAGTTGCTCTCAATCATCAGGTTGCGCGCACGGCGTATGTAGTGGTCGGCACGTGCGGTGACGGTACCTGTGTCCGTAGCTATCACGAACGATGTGCCGCATCCCTCGATATGGAAACCGGCGTTGTCCGTTCCGTCGTGGCTCGTCTCGAAAGCCGTTACGGTGAAACGCCCCAGCTCGAACGGAAACTCCTTGTAGATGGGCACGTGGTAGTCTTTTATGCGCCGTGACATACTATGCCGCCGTAGTAGGCCGTTGAAGGCCTTGAGTGTGGCATACAGGCGCATGTGTCTGTTGTAGCGCAGTATCGCATAGGCATACCGCACGTGGTCGCTGTGGTCGTGCGTCAAAAGTATGCCCTTGATTGTCGCAGGGTCGATGCTGTTTGCCTTCAACTGCTCCATCACGTAGTTGTTGTCGACCCCGGCATCTATCAGTATGCCGCACGACGGCGTGCCTATATAAGAGCAGTTGCCGCTGCTTCCGCTGCCGAACGACATGAACATCATCCGTTCTGGCTGCTCGAGGACGGCTTCGTCCATCGGTGCCAGCTCTCCGGCTGCATCATCGGCCGCAGCATCGAAGAGCCCCGGCTGAGAGGCCCAGAATGATTGCTGTTTTAGTTTTTGTCGGCGTCGGGTCATAAGTGTCAGTTCTCGGAGTAGAGCAGGAAAATGGCTGGACGCTTATTGTAGTCGTATTTTGCGGTCTTCCAATAGCTCAATGGCTTTGTCGTGATAGATTGTGTCGGCGCCGTGATGTCGGCCGCAACGCAAAGCAGCAGCGACGGCGGCAGCGACGATGCCAGTTCGGCGATAAGCTTGTTGTTGCGGTAAGGAGTTTCGATGAAAATCTGCGTTTGACGGCGCGAACGGATGTCGCGCTCCATCTGCTTCAGTGCGGCGGTGCGCCGTTGGGCGTCGATAGGCAGATAACCAAAAAAAGCGAAGCTTTGGCCGTTGAAGCCCGATGCCATCAACGAGAGCAGTATGCTCGACGGACCTACGAGGGGAACCACCTCAACCCCGTGCCTTTGTGCGCACGCCACCAGGTCGGCGCCCGGGTCGGCCACGGCCGGGCAGCCGGCTTCCGATATGATGCCGATGTCCTTGCCCTGCAACGCAGGGGCAAGCATGGCCTCAACGGCCTCGGGTGCGGTGTGCTCGTTCAGTACCTCGAAGTGGAGTGCGTCGATGTCGATGCTGCGGTCGCATGCTTTGAGGAAACGCCGTGCCGTGCGCAGCTCTTCGACCACGAAATAGTGCACGCCGGTTATCAGCTCGATGTTGCGCTGTGGCAGCACATCGGCCGGAGAGCCTTGCGACAGAAGCGATGGGAACAGATATATCTTACCGAAGTCCATAACGGTACAAAGATACGAAAAAATTGCTTACACGTGAAAATTATACATTAACTTTGCAGTCTGAAACAGCCTCTCTATTTATATGGTGATTATAAAACGTCTGTACACTTATATGCTCCAACGGTTTCTGCCGTTGCTGCTGATGACGTTTTTTATATGCCTGTTCATAGTGCTGATGCAGTTCTTGTGGCGTTTCATCGACGACCTCGTCGGCAAAGGGCTTGAGTTCGGCGTCATTGCCGAACTGTTCATGTATGCCGCGCTTACGATGGTGCCTACGGCATTGCCGCTGGCGGTTCTGCTGGCTTCGCTGATGGTGTTCGGTAACCTCGGCGAGAAATTCGAGCTTACGGCCATGAAGGCGTCGGGCATTTCGCTTTTCCGCATCATGAAGCCCCTGACCGTGCTTATGGTGCTGATTGCCATAGGGGCTTTCTTCTTTCAGAACAATGTGCTGCCGGTGGCGCAGACCAAAATGTGGACGCTCCTTTTCTCTGTCAGGCAGAAATCGCCCGAAGTCGAAATCCCCGAGCGCTCGTTCTACTCCGAGATACCGAACATGAACCTCTATGTCGACCGCAAGAATGCCGAGACAGGCATGCTCTACGGCATGATTATATACGACATATCACGCGGTTACGACAATACCCGTGTGATACTTGCCGATTCGGGACAGTTCAATTTCACCGAAGACAAGACGCGTCTGTTCCTGCATCTCTACGCCGGCGAGATGTTCGAGAATATGCGCGACAATACCATGGGAGCGTCTTCGTCGCAGCGCTATCTGCCCTTCAGGCGCGAGCATTTCTCCGAGAAAGAGATATACTTCCCCTTCGATGCCAATCTCAACCTTATCGACGAAGGCGGCATGCGTAGCCAGTACATAGGGCAGAACATAAACCAGCTACGGCATTCTATCGACTCAATCGGCCGGCAGGTCGACTCAATCGGCAACATGTATGCCTCCGAGCTGCTTGCCACCCCATATTTCGGCCTGCGTCCGAAGCTGACGCGTGTCGAGGAAGGACGGGTTATCGAATATCCTCGTCCCGAAGTGCGGCTCGACAGGCCGCTCGACCTCGATTCGCTCTTTCAGGCCCCTAACCCAGGCTATGCCAAAACCTATGTCACACAGGCGCTGTCGAAGGCCAAGCGACAGAAACAGGAATATCTCTACCGAAGTATGTCGCTTGCCGAGCAGGCCAAGCTGATGCGTCGGCACGACATTGAGATGCAGCGAAAATTCACGCTCTCGTTCGCCTGCATAATATTTTTCTTCATTGGCGCACCGCTCGGGGCCATAATCAAGAAAGGCGGTCTCGGCACGCCGCTTGTCATTTCGGTGCTCCTGTTCATAGTCTACTTCATCATCGACAACATGGGCTTCAAGATGGCGCGCGACGGTAAGTTGCCCGTTTGGGAAGGCATATGGCTCAGCTCCATGGTGCTGCTTCCTTTGGGCGTGTTCTTCACCTACAAGGCCGTCGGCGATTCTGCAGTGTTCAATGTCGATGCCTACCGCAACTTTTTCCGCCGCCTTACAGGGCATGGCAACGAGCGGAGCCTCACACTCAAAGAAGTGCATATGGCCGATGTCGAAAAGCCCGTCGCGCTTTCGATGCTTTCCGACTTCCTCGGGCTTGCCGAAACCGAAGGCAGGCGTGCCGCGGCGCTCTCTCCTTTGCGACGCCTGTTCGACGGTGGCGTCGACCGTTCGCTCAGACAGCCGCTGAACCAGTTGGTCGATTATCTGTCGAACACCACCGACATATACACGCTAAACCTTCTCAACCAATATCCCTTTAAACCGACGGCACGCAATGTCGGCTCTGTCATAGCAACGACGAAATCGCTGCTCGACCGCATAGGCGAAGGCCGCGTTGCCGAAAAAAACGATACAGATGGAACAGAAGATACACCTTGACAGCATCGAAGAGGCCATCGACGATTTCCGCCACGGAAAGATGGTCATCGTGGTCGACGACGAAGACCGCGAGAACGAAGGCGACCTCATCGTCGCCGCCGAAAAAATAACGCCCGAGCAGGTCAATTTCATGCTCAAGAACGCCCGTGGGGTGCTGTGTGTGCCCCTCACGATATCGCGGTGCGAACAGCTCGGCCTGCCGCATCAGGTCGAAAATAACACTTCGATGCTCGGCACGCCCTTTACCGTGACTGTCGATAAGCTCGAAGGCTGCTCAACGGGGGTGAGCATCGAAGACCGTTGCGCCACCATCCGTGCCCTCGCCGACCCATTGTCGACCCCTGAGACTTTCGGCAGGCCCGGACACATTAACCCTCTCTATGCGCAGGATTTGGGCGTGTTGCGCCGTAGCGGACATACCGAGGCGGCTGTCGACCTCGCCCGTCTTGCCGGGCTCCAGCCGGCGGCGGCGCTCATGGAAATCATGAGCGACGACGGTAGCATGGCTCGACTTCCCGAACTGCGCTGCCGGGCCGACGAGTGGGGCATGAAACTCGTGTCTATCCGCGACCTCATTGCCTATAGGCTCGCCTCCGAACAGCTTGTAGAGCAGGGCGTAGAAGTCGACATGCCCACCGAATACGGCCACTTCCGTCTCATACCCTTCCGTCAGAAAAGCAACGGACTCGAACATATAGCCATAATCAAGGGCGACGTAGCCGACGGCGAGCCGGTTCTTGTGCGCGTGCATTCTTCGTGCGCCACCGGCGATATCTTCGCCAGCAAACGGTGCGACTGCGGCGACCAGCTCCACAAAGCAATGCAGATGGTCGAGGCCGAAGGCCGCGGAGCCATCGTCTATCTCAATCAAGAAGGTCGCGGAATCGGCCTTATGGATAAAATCCGTGCCTATAAACTTCAGGAAGAGGGTCTCGATACCGTTGAGGCGAACATACACCTTGGCCACGATGCCGACGAGCGCGACTACGGCGTCGGAGCGCAGATACTCAACCTGCTCGGAATACACAAGATGCGCCTGATGACCAACAATCCTGTCAAGCGCGTCGGTCTCGAAGGCTATGGCCTCGAAGTAGTAGAGAACGTGCCTATAGAAATAGCTCCGAACCCTTACAACATGCGCTACATGCACACCAAGAAAGAGCGTATGGGGCACAATCTGCATCAGGTAGAATGAGCGCAGCCGACAGCCGCCGACGCCTGGAAAGCTTCCATGCCGAACTCGACCGCTTGAACGAGGACGGCGACGCCCAAACACTCGTCCGCTGGACGGGTGAGCAGCTTGCCGCCGCAAACGACCGCCTCGCCAAAAGCGCCGCCGGCGACCGCACCGATACCGCCGCAGAGCTGCTCGTCATCTCTTTTCCGCATGTTAGCGCCCTTGCGCAGGTCGGCATGCCCGGCGAAGCCCTTGCCACCGACGTTCTCACCCTGCTCACTGTGCTCAATGCCCGTGTCAACCCCGAAGACTTTGGCTCGCTGTGGCTTGAGAGCCTGCAAGGCCTTTGTGCGTTCGCCGCGCAGTATCTCGCCGCCGACGGCGGCAGCGCCGGGCTGCAGCCTTCGCAGATAGCAGGGCAGATATACGGCCTCTTCCTCGCGACGGCACACGTCTATATTCCCCGTTTCGGTGCATCCGACGCCATGCGCCGCTTCTACGACCACCTTCGCCACATAGCTTCGCAGGCAGGCGAAGACATCAGTCATTTCCAAGGACATCGCATCGTGCCCACCATGGCCATCGACATATTGGGCGACACCGCTTCACGCCTTGCCTCTTTGGGACTGATGTCGTAAGTCCTCTGTGGTCGAGGACGCGGAAAAATCCGACCCCGGGATCTGTTTTGCAACTTTTATCGGCAAAAATTTGTTGATGCAATATAAAAGCAATGTATTTGCAAATAAAATGATATCATTATGGAAGCTGCAATACCTCATAAAAAAGCGACTATGTTTCGTCTGAACATCGACCTCATTGACCGATTAAAAGAGTTGGCGCGTCGTGAACACCGTAGCCTCAACAATTATGTAGAGTGTGTTCTGCTCGACGCTGCTTATAACCGGCCAAACGAAGAGACCATCGCCGCAATCAACGAAGCCCGAAAAGGCAATTATGTGGGTGACCCGATTGACCCTACAAGTGTTGAAACATTGTTGAAGTCTGCCGGGATATGAAAATCCTGCGTCAAACCGGGCAGTTTAAGAAAGATTTAAAACGTTATTCAAATCGCCCCGACAAGCTTAAAAAAACTCAGTGAAATTCTTTGTCTGCTTAAAAACGAAGAATCTATACCTCAGTCATACAGGCCGCATATGCTGATGGGAAATTACAGCGGCTGCATGGAGTGTCATATCGAAGGTGATTTCCTGCTCATATGGATTGATGAAGCCACTGATGTCGTTGGGCTTCTTCGTCTTGGCTCACATGCCGAATTATTCGGCAAAGGAGTAAAACGATAAATTCCTAATTCTCTTAGCAGTACTGCGGTGGGAGACGGTGCAAAAGAACAAATGAAGAAAAATAATTGCGAGAAAATTTGGCGGTTTGAAAAAAAATATCTAACTTTGCATCGCTTTTGACAAGGAAGGGGCGCTTAGCTCAGCTGGTTCAGAGCGTCTGCCTTACAAGCAGAGGGTCGG
>CAJTXL010000042.1 GCA_910583525.1 uncultured Muribaculaceae bacterium
CCCACGACCTTTTCGTTACGAATGAAATGCTCTACCAACTGAGCTATTGCGGCGTTTCGCTATTGCGGTGCAAAGTTAGCGATTATTTTTGAGTTTGCAAACTGTAAGTGAATTTAATTTTTGCCTTGTCGAGCCTTATGTCGGCCATCGCCGGTGTGACAAGGTAGGGGAGTATCTCAGATTCTACCTGCGAGGATGAACCGTAGTAGCCGCTTGAAGCTGTACTCTCGAAGTTGACCTGTACGGGCACCAAAGAGAATGTGTAGTCTTCGGGCTTTATTTCTTCACGGTCGAGCATATCGGTCAGATAGCTGCGCAGGGCGTTGAACGAGTAGGAGCGAGTCGTTTCGTTGTATGCGGCGTAGAACGATGTCACGTTGTCTGTGAGTTTGTTCTGCTCGAAGAATGCGTCACGGTCTTTTTTGAGCACCAGGAGTGCGTAAGGCGGCGGTGCTATGCCGAATCCGTTCTCGATTGTATCGACGGGAACGGTCATGGCCAGGCCGTTTATTACGGCAAGGTTCTGTTTGTGGTCGGAATAGGCTTTAATGATGTCTTTAATCGGGAACTCAAGTTCAACTTCGGCTCCTGAAGGTGCTATCATCATGGTATGGCCGTCGGCAATCATATCGGAGAGTGTGGCCGACATTATGTAGGTGAGGTCGTTGTTGCTTACGACTTCGGGCGTAACCATGTAGTAGGTGTGCACGGCGTCGAGGGTGTCGGGTTTCTCGCTTCCTTCGGGGGTGTAGATTTTGCGAAGGTACATAGACATGGTGCTTTGCGCTATGCGTGTTATGCGTCCGCCGCCGAATGTCGTGCGGAGATACATGCCGGGGAATACATTCTGTGCGAACGTCTGACCGTTGGCATAGTCGGATGGTTTATCGACGAATGCCTTGAAGAGGTTTTTACCGAGTTCTGTCGGTAGTTTTACAGAGATGTCGCCGTAGTTGAGTTTTTGAGCTTCTTCGCTTTCGTTGGCCGATGATGTATTGTATATTTTCGTAGCCAATGGTTTGGTGTCGTAGTATCCGTCGGCTTTAAATCCGCTTGTGATGGTGTCGGCCGGCAGTTGTTTGTTGAGCGCATATACGGTGAGCTGCATCGGGGCTACGGAGTCGCCTATGAACGAACCGCGCAGATATTGCAGCGAGAGGTATATCGAATCTACGTTCTCGGGGCCGAAGTTTGCGGTGTCGAGCGCTGTCGAGGGCAGGAATTGGGTGACGACATCGCTTCCGAGCGAACCATAGGCCGGTATGTCGATGCGGCCGATGAGCTGTTCGGTAGTTTTGGGCTTGATTCTTGCTACGCGTACGGTGTGTCCGCTGACTGTGAACGATGAGTCGATGACGATTTCAACGTTCTGACCTGACAAGGAAGAGCCTATTGTCGAGGTGTCGTCGTTGCACGAAGCAATGGCAAAGATTGCGAGTGCAGCGGTGCACAATGCTATGAAAGAGTGTCTCATTATTGTCAGAGCGACTGGTAGAATTTGTGGTAGTCGGCAGGGGCGGACTCCTGTCCGGAGTAGGGAAGGAAGGGTTTGCCTGAAGCTTTGGCGTATTCGACTATCTCGGGGTCGATGCCTTCGGTGCTTTCGATTATGGCGTCGGATGCGTCGATTGCGAGCTTGTTCAGTTTCACCAGGTCTATGCCGGTGTCTCCGTCTTTGCTTATGGCGGCGAGCTGCTCATCGGAAAATCCTTGTTCTTTAAGTTTTTTGAAGAAGTCGGTGCCGAAAGGCTCTGCAAGGGTGTCGGCGTATAAAGAATACACTATCTTGCAGTTGCGGAATGACGGGTCTTCGCTGTATATGGTTTTGAGGTAAAGCGGCGTAAGCGCTGAAATCCAACCGATGCAGTGCACTATATCGGCTTCCCACCGGAGCTTTTTGACGGTTTCTACCGTACCTTTGACGAAGAATATCGCCCGTTCGTCGTTTACGTCGGCCCAATCGCGTGTTTCGAGTTTGCCGGGGGCATGCCTGTAGAAGTAATCGTCGTTGTCGATGAAGTATACCTGCAGGCGTGTCGGCTGCAGTGTGGCAACTTTTATGATGAGCGGATGGTCGGTGTCGTCGATTATGATGTTCATGCCCGAGAGCCGGATAACTTCGTGGAGCTGGTTGCGTCGCTCGTTTATTGCGCCGTATTTTGGCATGAATGTGCGCACTTCTGCGCCTTTTTCTTGCAGCCCTTGGGCGAGGCGTCTGCTGAATGTGCCCATTGGAGTTGCCGGCAGGTAGGGGTCAATCTCTTGCGAGATGTATAGCACTTTTTTTACGTCCATTCTCGGTCGAACAGGAGGGAGGGTTGAGGTTTGATATAAAATTACGGGCAAAGTTAGTGATTTTTTTTCAATTAACTTTGCCCGTAGACCGTTTGTTGACGTTTTTTAAGCCTTTCGGAGCGTCAGAACAGAGGGAATGAAGACGGGTTGACTATGTATTTCTGACGGAACTGTTCGTTGGTCATGCAGAACATAAGGATGCCTTGTATCAATGCTATTACCGACCATATGCCGCATGTCACCAAGGACAGCACAATCGAGATTATGCCGGCGGTGCTTTTGCCGAGGTAGAAGTACTGTATGCCTAATCCGCCGAGCAGAATGGCGAGGAGCGCCGCCACTCCGCGGCTTTTGCCCTCGGGACCGCAGGCATCGAAGGCGTTGTCAGATGGGTAGGATGAATAATTGCCTCCGTTCATTGGCGGAGGAGTCTGTTGGCCGTTGGTCTGACCGTTGAAGCTGTAGCCGCAGTGGCTGCAGAACGTGGCATAGTCGTCAACGTATTGTTGGCAGCGAGGACATTGTTTCATGATGTATGTCGTATTAAGTTTATTGGCTGCAAATTTAATGTTTTTTGTGCTATCGGCAAGTATCTTGTTCTTTTTTTTGTGCGACCGATAGTTATTTGTCTTTGCGGTTTTGTTTGCGGCAGTTGCCGTTTAGCGGACAATCGCAGCAGTTATTGTTACGTCGGCGGAGTTTTTGCAAAAAAAATGCTATGGCAATAGCGATGATTATGAGCACTATTGCCCATTCGACGACGGCGCTCATTTTTTCGCAGATTTGTTTTCGAGTTTCTTTTTCAGCTGTGCCGGGGTGGTGTCGGCCGGACATTGCTCGAACGGCAGACGGAATTGGCAGCCCGATGCGTACATGCTGCAGCCGAATGCGGTACGTCCTTTCACCACATGTCCTTGCCCGCATACGGGGCATGATATCTGTTCGAGTTTTGTAATTCTTGGCGCGCGCGGTTTCTTTGGTGCTTTGTCTTCGGCGGTTTTGCCGGTGTTCCTTTTTGCCGGCTCTTCGGCGGCAGTTACTATGCGGCGGTTTGAGTTGTCGGAAAGCACGTTCAGCACAATATTACGTATAAGGTCGCTTATTTCTCGGACAAATGTCGCCGGTGAATATGTTCCGCGTTCGATTTGCCTGAGTTTGTTTTCCCAAATGCCGGTGAGTTTTGCCGATTTCAGCAGCTCTTCGTTTATTGTCGCGATAAGGTCGATGCCTGCCTGAGAGGCCATTATGTTCTTTCGGTCGCGGTAGATGTAGCGGCGCTTGAAGAGGGTCTCGATTATTGCTGCACGGGTCGACGGGCGCCCGATGCCGTTGTCTTTCATCGCTTCGCGCAGTTCCTCGTTGTCGACGGTTCGTCCAGCGGTCTCCATGGCGCGCAGGAGCGTGCCTTCGGTGTAGTATTTAGGCGGCTGCGACGTCTTTTTTGCAAGGAAAGGTTCGTGCGGTCCGCTTTCGCCATGCACGAAATCGGGCAGAATGGCCGATGTGTCGTCGCCTTCTTTGTCGTTTTCCGCCTCTTTGTTTTTGTCGGCATAGAGCGCTCTCCATCCAGGTTCTGTGATTACCTTGCCTGTGGCTTTGAACTCGTAGTCGCCTGCTTTGGCCAATACCGTAGTGGCTTCGAAAAGGCAATCAGGGTAGAATGCCGCTATGAAGCGCATTGCAATGAGGTGATAGAGGCGTTTTTCATCGCCCTCGATTCCGGCCGGAGACTGTCCTGTGGGAATGATTGCGTGGTGGTCGGTGACTTTTGCGTTGTCGAATATTTTCTTTGATTTGGTAATCGGCTTCGCCAATACGGGAGTGGTGAGCTTGGCGTATGGCGTCATCTGCCTCAGTGTGGGTGCTATTTTGGGGTAGATGTCTTCGGAGAGGTATGTGGTGTCGACGCGCGGATATGTGGTCAGCTTCTTTTCGTAGAGGCTCTGTATGAGCCTTAGGGTCTGGTCGGCCGACCATGAGAATTTTTTGTTGCATTCGACCTGTAGCGATGTCAGGTCGAAAAGTCGGGGCGGTGCTTCGCGGCCTTTTTTCTTTGCCACCGATGTCACCGTAAGTGGCAAGGGGGCAACTTCTTCGACACACTTTTGCCCGGCCTCTTCGGTTTCGAAGCGGTCGCCCGTATATGTGAAGTTCGCCTGCCGGTATGTGGTGTGCAGTTCCCATGAATCCTTGGGAACGAATTCGGCTATTTCCTGTTGGCGTTTTACTATAAGGGCGAGGGTAGGGGTCTGTACGCGTCCGATAGACAGCACTTGACCCGGCGACGAATATTTGAGCGAATACAGTCTGGTGGCGTTCATGCCGAGTATCCAGTCGCCGATAGCTCTTGATAAGCCTGCATAGAACAGGCGGTCGAAATCGTCCTGTGGCTTCAGTGTGCTGAAACCTTCGCGGATTGATTCGTCGGTGAGCGATGAAATCCACAGACGTTTTACCGGGCAGTGCGTGCCGGCCATTTTCATGACCCACCGCTGTATCAGTTCGCCTTCCTGACCGGCGTCGCCGCAGTTTATTATCTCGTCGGCTTCGCTGAACAGCGATTTTATTACGTTGAACTGCCTTTTTATGCCATCGTCATCGATAAGTTTTATGTCGAATTTTGACGGCAGCATCGGCAGTGCACTCAAAGCCCACCGCTTCCACGTCGGCGAGTAGTCGTGCGGTTCGTAGAGGCAGCACAGATGCCCGAACGTCCATGTCACGCGGTAGCCATTGCCCTCGTAGTAGCCGTCGTGTCGAGACGATGCTCCCAAAATTTGGGCAATGTCTTTTGCTACCGACGGTTTCTCTGTTATGCAGACTATCATTTGTCGGGGGTGAGCGAGCGTTTGGCTTCGTTCCACAGCTCGTCCATCTCGGAAAGCTGCATGTCTTTGAGTTTTCGGCCCGATGCCTTGGCTTTCTCTTCTACGTAGTTGAAGCGTGATATGAATTTGCGGTTTGTGCGTTCGAGCGCGTTTTCGGGATTTATGCCGTAGAGTCTGGCCGCGTTGACGACGCTGAACATAAGGTCGCCGAACTCAGCTTCGATGTCTTCTTTGCACCTTGATGTGATAGCTTCCGACACTTCTGCTGTCTCTTCCTGCACTTTTTGCCACACTTGTTCGGGCTTTTCCCAGTCGAAGCCCACGTTGGCGGCTTTTTCCTGGATGCGGAATGCCTTTACCAATGCCGGGAGGGCTGCCGGGACTCCGGCGAGGACTGAGCGGTTGCCGTCTTTTTCGCGCAGTTTGAGCTGTTCCCAGTTCTGTGTCACCTGCTCGGCGTTGTCGACATGCGTTGTGCCGAATACGTGCGGATGGCGGAAGATGAGTTTTTCGTTCAGGGCGTCGGCGACGTCTGCGATGTCGAACGAGTCTTTTTCCGAGCCTATTTTTGCGTAGAAGAGCACGTGTAGCAATACGTCTCCAAGTTCTTTCTTGATGCCGTTGTCGTCTTCGTCGAGAAGGGCCTGAGCGAGTTCGTAAACTTCCTCAATGGTGTTGGGGCGTAGGCTCTCGTTGGTCTGCTTGGCGTCCCAAGGGCATTTTACCCTTAATATGTCGAGTGTGTCGAGTATGCGGTTGAGAGCTTCGAGCTGCTCTTTTCTGGTGTGTTGCATCATTTTTTGTATATTTCTATTCCGTCTTCGAGCCATGCCACGAAATCGGCAAGGTTTTCGTCGTAGACGCGAGGTGTGTTCAGCGGTTTGCCTTCGTTGTCGAGAAGGACATAGTAGGGTTGCGAGTTTATTCCGAATTTATGGCGCTGAAGGAAAGCCCATTTCTCGCCGACTGTCGAAAGCCGGACTGCTTTGCCGTTTTCTTCGACTGTCATAGGCGTTGAGAGCTTGGCTTTATCATCGACCATCAGTTTTATTATCACATAATTGTCTTCGATGATGGTTCTGACGGTCGGGTTGTCGAAAATCGCGCCTTCCATTTTTCGGCAGTTGACGCAGGCATAGCCCGAGAAGTCGAGCAGCACGGGCTTGCCCTGTGCCTTGGCGTAATCCATGCCTTGGTCGTAGTCGTGGAACTCCTCGAATGTGCCTCCATAGAGGTTGAAATCCTGGGTGTACAGCGGCGGAGCGAAGGCGCTGATAGCTTTGAGCGGCGCACCCCATAGGCCCGGTACAAGGTATACTGCGAACGACAGCGATGCAACGGCCATAAAGAAGCGTCCTACCGAAGTATGCTCCTGTGGAGCGTCGTGGCTGAACCGCAGTTTTCCGAGAAGATATATGCCGAGCAGCACGAACAGCACTATCCATATGGCTATGAATACTTCGCGGTCGAGTATACGCCAACCGTAGGCAAGGTCGGCAACCGACAGGAATTTGAGCGATAGTATAAGTTCGACAAAGCCCAGCACCACCTTGACGGTGTTGAGCCATGAGCCTGAGCGCGGCAGCTCTTTGAGCATCGAAGGGAAGAACGCGAAGAGGCCGAAGGGCAGTGCCAGGCCGAGGGCAAATCCGCCCATTCCCAACAGAGGCCCCATGAGATTGCTTTGAGAGAATGCCTCGACAAGCAATGTGCCTATTATAGGCCCGGTGCAGGAGAAGGACACCAGCACGAGGGTGAAGGCCATGAAGAATATGCTAAGTATGCCGGTTGTGCTTTCGGCACGGGCGTCGACGGCATTGCTCCATTTCGAGGGCAGGGTGATTTCGAATGCGCCGAAGAACGAAATGGCGAATACGACAAGGAGCAGGAAAAAGATTATATTGAACACTGCTCCTGTGGCGATTTCGTTGAGTTTGCCCGGCCCGAAGATTAAGGTCAGGACAATGCCCAGGGTCAGGAATATCACGATTATGCTTGCGCTGTATATTATGGCGTTCATGATTGAGCGGCGCCGGCTTTTGCTCTTTTTCAGGAAGAAGCTCACCGTCATCGGTATCATCGGCCATACGCAGGGGGTCATCAGAGCCACAAGTCCGCCAAGAAAGCCGAAAAGCAGTATGGCCCAGTATGATTGTGAGGATGTTTCATGCTTGACTTCGACAGGTGCCCACCACTCCGAAAGTTCGGTCTTGGATGCCGTTGCCGCTGTCGTGGGGGCATAGGCCGCGTTGCTGCCGTCGGCTGTTAGCGCGAAATCGAAACGGGCCGGAGGCGTACAGGCCTCTTCTGTGCATGCCATGTAGCGCAGCGAGCCTTCGATGGCAGATGCCGACGTGTCGAATTTTACGGGAAGACGAAGTGATATGGCACCTGACAGCCATGGCAGTTCGACGCCGAGCGACGGGTCGTGGTGTATGCTTGGCTCAGTGTCGCACGAAAGGGTGCCGACGGCTTCGCCGCCTGCCGTGATATCGACGTGCGTGGGGTCGGGTATGCCGGCTTCAGTTCCGCCTTCGGGCATTTCGAGGCCATAGATGTGCCATCCGTCGGCTATCGTGCCGTGGAATACGAGCGTGTCGCCATCGAGCGTGGCACTCCATGTTACAGGTTCTGCCGCACGGGCATTTATTGCCACGGACGCGAGCAGTATGGCTATGAGGCTTATTATTTTATTCATTGAGGCTTATTGCTTTTTGAGTTTTATGGGCGTCCCGATGTTTTCTGTTGTCGGCGGACGGCAAGACTGTCCGTCGCATGCCATATATGTTATCTTGGCCGACAGATGCGCCGCGACATGGTCGGTAATGGTAAAAGGAACAGTGAAATCGACATTAGCGTCCCACCAGGCCAGTTTCATGCCGAATAATGGGTCGTCGGTTTCGATGGCCTTACGCGACGGCGTCACTGCCGAGCCGAGTTTTATCCCTTTGCTTTCAGATAGGTCGAAAGAAGTGGGCTTCGGGCCTCCTTCTGGCAAGGTCAGGGCATAAAGATGCCATCCCGGCGCTATTATGGCCTTGAATGTCACCGTGCCGCTGTCGGGGCCGGTAGTTTTGATTATAGTACGCCATTTTACGGGTTTTACCGAAGGCTCTGCCGAGTTCGATGCAAAAATCCCGGTAACGAGTAAAAGCAGTAATATTGCGGTTTTGCGTATGTCCATATAGATGTTGAGGAGGCAAGGCTATAGCCCTGCCGGATTATTTGACAGCTACAAAATTACGATTTTCAGCCGTAATATGAAAATGTAGAAATGTCCTTGTGCCTATTCCCCATTCAAAAGGGCTTCAACTTCTTGTTTTAACAATGGCATGTGGTTGATGACTATGCCCCAAAGTATATCGGGTTTAAGAGAGTCGTAGGCATGGATTACAAAATTGCGCGTATCTACAATCTTTCTTGCAGATGTGATAGGAATGTCAGGATTACTCTTCAATGTCCGGTTCATGGCTTCGCCCATGATTTCAATGTTTCTTTCAACCCCTCGTCTGAATAAGGTATCATTGCAGAACGTGGCATATTCTCTTGGCCTGTCTTCCATGAATAATTCTATCTCAAGGATTGAGGATAATATGTCTGACAGATATTTTCTGAGTTTTCTATCCATAAATTAGATGCTTTGTTTCTTCGAGCTCTTCCTTGAAATAGGGATTTTTGACTGCAGATTCATCGACTAAGTCAACGTCTCTGCCAAATAATGCTTTTAGGGCATGATAAAAGTCGAAATAGTTGTCAGCATAAGTGTTGTGGTCGATTTCAGAATTGAAATTGACAAGGATGTCGACATCGCTTTGTTCATTGAATTTTGGGGTTAATATGGAGCCGAATGCATATAGCTTCTTTACCTTGTACTTTCGGCACAAGTCAAACAGCTTCGATATGTTGTCATTGATTAGGCGCATATAAATCAATCTTATATGGTTACAAAATTAATGATTTTAGTCGGATAAATGTTCATGTCAATCTCAAAATCCGTGAGTAATCCGAATAAAACGTATTTTTTGATATGGCCGTTGCTATTAAATAGTGATGTTCGTTTGCTCTTGAGCTTTGATTTTCTCCCAATTGAACAAGCCGAGCAGTTCGTCGAGCGATATGTCTGACGGCTTGTCGGTCAGTCCGGCCATGGCTGCGACAAGTCCTAAAATCTGCTGAGGGCTTTTTCGGGTGCGCAGTTCGGCCATACCTACGCCGCTGTCGCGTTTTGACAGCCGTATGCCGTTTTCGTTGCATACCAATGGCAGATGGGCGAACTCGGGCGCGTCGGCTCCGAGCAGGCCGTAGAGATAAATCTGTTGCACGGACGACAGCAGCAGGTCGCAGCCGCGCACGACTTCTGTTACGCCCATGGCGGCATCGTCGACCACTACCGCGAGCTGATATGCCCATGCGCCGTCGGCACGCCGCAGCACGAAGTCGCCGCAGTGCCGTGCGAGGTTCACCGTCTGTTTACCGAATACCCTGTCGCAGAAAGTGATTTCTTCGTCGGGTACGTAGAGGCGTGTGGCGCCACGGATTTCGGTGCACTGAGCCGGAAATGGCGGCGCAGCGGCAGGGCGGCATGTGCCGGCATACACAATGCGGCCGTCGCTCTGATGCGGAGCCTGCGATGCCATGATGTCGGCTCTCCGGCATCGGCAAGGATATGTCAGTCCTGTGGCTTTCAGCTTTTCGAGAGCTTCGTTGTAGAAGTCGTTTCTCAGGCTTTGGACGTAAGGTCCGTTGGTCCCTTTGTTGCCGATGCCGCCTTCGTCCCATTCGAGGCCGAGCCACTGCAGGTCGTCTTCGATTTGCCGTGCATATTCGGGCTTGGAGCGTTGTGGGTCGAGGTCTTCGATGCGCAGTAGCCAGCGTCCGCCGGCGGAGCGCGCCGACAGCCACGACAGCACGGCCGTATAGATGTTGCCAAGGTGCATGCGCCCCGAAGGCGACGGAGCAAAGCGCCCGATTGTCTGTTTTATATTTGTCTTTGCATTTTCCACCCTGCAAAAATAGCGATTTTTAGCCTAAGGGTATTGTGTAAGCAAGATTTTTGTTACTTTTGCACCGACATCGTAAAGTTTTGGCAACCTCTAAATTTCAACACGCTTTCGGCGTTATGGATAAAATCAAAATTTGGCGCACTACGCGCGACTATATTTTCATTACACTCGGCATGGCCATCTATGCGCTTGGCTTTTGCGGTTTTATTCTGCCTGAAAAGGTGGTGATAGGCGGTCTTGCCGGTATCGGTACGATTGTCTACTTTCTTACCGGCATTCCTGTGGCCGTGACCCAATATGTGATGAACCTCATACTGCTTGCGATAGCCTATAAGATTGTCGGCAAACAATTTGTGGTGGGTACTATTTTCGGCGCCACGATGATGTCGGTGTTCGTAGGTATCTTTCAGCCTCTTTTTGCCGACGGTTTTACCGACGAGCCTTTTATGAATGTCGTCATCGGAGGCATATGTGCCGGTGTCGGCGTCGGCATGGCCTATACGCACAACGGCAGCAGCGGCGGCACCGACATCGTGGCCGCAATGGTGTCGAAATATACGAACGTGACCGTCGGGCGTATGATGCTCTATGTCGACATGACCATCATCTCGTCGTCGTTCTTCCTGTTCCATAACCTCGACAGGGTGGTCTACGGTTTTGTAGTCCTGGTGCTTGCGGCATATGTGGCCGATATGGTAATCAATACCAACCGTCAGGCGGTGCAGTTTACCATCTTCTCCAAGAAGTGGCAGGAGATTGCCACGGCTATCAACAACGACGCCAAACGCGGATGCACGGTTCTTACGGGTATGGGCTGGTATTCCAAGCAGGAAGTCAAAGTGCTGCTTGTGATGTGCCGAAAGATAGAATCGGTGACAATAGCACGTATCATAAAATCGATAGACCCTGACGCATTTACCACGCAGGGCAATGTCAACGGAGTATATGGCAAAGGTTTTGATGTGCTCAAGGTGAAGATGAAATCGCCCGACCAGCAGCATGAACATGCCGGAGTGTCGCAGCCGGTGTCTGACGGTTCGGCTCATATACCGCCTAAAATCTGAGCTGTGGCGAATACCGCTTCTTTATTCCGGCGCGCTTTGGCTTTTTATATCGACGGTTTCCGAAACATGACCGTCGGGCGTAAACTATGGGCGCTGATAATCGTCAAACTGGTGCTCTTCTTTGCTGTCCTGAAAATTTTCTTTTTCCCGGACATTCTTGCAACAGAATATGATAACGACAATGACCGTGCCGCAGCCGTAAGGCATGCGCTAACAAGTGAAATAAAACCTTAATAATATTACTATGAATGATTTGATAGGCTTAGTCGACTGGTCGAGGGCGCAGTTTGCCCTCACGGCCATGTACCATTGGCTTTTTGTGCCGCTTACCATAGGTCTGTCGGTGATAGTCGCCATTATGGAGACGGTTTACGTTCGCACCGGCAAAGAACGATGGAAGGGCATCACCAAATTCTGGATGACGCTTTTCGGCATCAATTTCGCCTGCGGTGTAGCCACCGGCCTTATACTTGAGTTTGAGTTCGGCACCAACTGGTCGAATTACAGCTGGTTCGTGGGCGACATTTTCGGCGCTCCGCTTGCCGTTGAAGGCATACTCGCATTCTTTATGGAGGCGACATTCGTAGCCGTTATGTTCTTCGGCTGGAACAAGGTCAGCCGAGGCTTCCACCTTGCATCGACGTGGCTTACCGCACTCGGTGTGTCGCTGTCGGCATACTGGATTTTGGTTGCCAATGCTTGGATGCAGTCGCCCGTCGGCATGGAGTTCGACCCGGCGCAGATGCGTAACGTTATGACCGATTTCTTCGCCGTGGCATTCAGCCCGGTAGCCGTCAACAAATTTTTCCATGCCGTTTTCAGCGGCTGGACGCTTGCCGGCGTGTTTGTCATCGGAGTAAGCTCTTGGCTGCTATGGCGCCGCCGCAATGTGCCCGCAGCTGTAAGCTCGATGAAAATAGGCACATGGGTGGGGCTTGCAGGCATACTCCTTACATTGTGGACGGGCCATGGCTCGGCAGTACAGGTTGCGCGAGTGCAGCCAATGAAACTCGCAGCTATGGAAGGCCTGTACCGCGGCTCTGTCGGTCAAGACATTGTGGGTGTGGGATTTTTGAAACCTGAGGCATCGCGCACGGCCGAAGAGCCGATGGCGTTCAGCGTCGACATACCTTACGGCCTTTCATATCTTATATATGGCAATGGCGACGGCTTTGTGCCCGGTATCGACGATTTGATAGACGGCCGTAGCATCACGGCTGACGGCGACACCGTCTACGGGCTGAGCTATGCCGACAAGATGTCGCTCGGAAAGAAAGCGCAGGATGCGCTAAGGGCATACGGCGAGGCGCAGGTCGCAGGCGATACCGAAGCTATGGCTGCCGCTGCCACCGCCGTAAAGGCGAATTTCGACTACTTCGGCTATGGCTATCTGCCTTCGCCCGAAGCCGCCGTGCCTAATGTCGACATGACATTCTATTCGTTCCGCATAATGGTTATTGCCGGTGGCTTCCTTTTGGCCTTGTTCATTTTCATGCTCTTTGTGTGCTACCGCAGTCCGAAGTTCCTCGAAAAGCCTTGGCTGTGCTGGCTCGGCATGCTTTCGGTGGTTGTCGTTTGGGTATGCAGCCAATCGGGCTGGGTGCTCGCCGAGGTAGGGCGACAGCCATGGGTGATACAGGACCTTATGCCTACAACAGCGGCGATTTCGGGCATTCCGACGAGTTCTGTCAAACTGACATTTTGGCTTTTTGCTCTTATTTTCACAGGCCTTCTCGTTGCAGAGATAAGCATTATGCTGCGATATATATCGTCGGCATCTAAAACAGACATTCAGAAAGTTCAACACTAAACCCTCTAATCTATGGAAACTATTGAAATGCTGCAGGCCTACTGGTGGCTGCTTATTGCCGTTCTTGGTGCGGTTTTGGTGTTTTTGCTTTTCGTTCAGGGTGGGCAGTCGATGCTGTATTGCCGCAGTACCGAGGCCGAACGTCAGCTTATGGTAAATTCGCTCGGTCGCAAGTGGGAGTTCACGTTCACGACCCTTGTGGTTTTCGGCGGCGCTTTCTTTGCCTCGTTCCCCTTGTTCTACAGCACAAGTTTCGGCGGCGCATATTGGCTGTGGATGCTGATATTGTTCAGCTTTGTGCTGCAGGCCGTAAGCTATGAGTTCAGACGTAAGCGTGGAAATATCTACGGCACAAAAATATATGACGGCTTTCTGATGTTCAACGGCCTGTTCGGCTGCGTTCTTCTCGGCGTGGCCGTCGGCATGCTGTTTTTCGGCGGCGATTTCACGGTTGCCAAGTCCAACATTCTCGACGGCTCGGCTCCCGTCATTTCGCAGTGGGGGCCGCTGCACGGCCTCGAAGCCATAGCATGTTGGAAAAATCTGCTTTTGGGCTTCACCGTATTCTTCCTCGCCCGTACCATGGCCGCTCTATATTTCATCAACAATATAGGTGGCGACGAGGCTTTCACCTTGCGTATGCGCCGTAAAGTGCTGGTGAACGGCTTGGTTTTTGCCGTTCTGTTCGTCGGTTTTACCGTTCTTCTTATGGTGTCCGATGGCCTGCGCTATGTCGACGGCGTCTTCGTCAGCGAGCCGAACATTTATCTGCATAATCTGCTGTCTATGTGGTGGCTTGCAGTCGTGTTCCTGTCGGGTGTGGTCGCCGTTCTTTACGCCATATTCCGTTCGGCATTCGACAGCCGTTGGCGTTCGGGCATATGGTATGCCGGTTTTGGTGCTGTCGGTGTCGTGGTCGTGCTTTTCCTTATAGCAGGCTATTGCTCGACTGCCTATCTGCCTTCGACAGCCGATGCGGCATCGTCGCTGACCATAGCAAACAGCTCCTCTTCGGAGTTCACGCTGAGCGTTATGAGCTGTGTGTCGGTACTTATACCTTTCGTGCTCGCATATATATGGTATGTGTGGCGCAAGATGAACGCTACGCCGCTTACCGACAAAGAGCTGAAATCGGAGTCGCACACTTATTGATATAGAGTAGTGGGTAGCTTCCATACCATATCGTCGCCGTCCGAGGCCAAGTACACCGAGAAGATGAGCAAGTTTCTTGCCTTTGTCCATCCGGTGTGCTCGGCTTCGGATGCAAAGGCAGTGGTCGCCGACTACCAGAAGCGCTACCATGATGCACGCCATGTATGTTGGGCGTATATGCTCGGGTCGGCCCGTGCCGAATATCTCAGCAGCGACAACGGCGAGCCGTCGGGGACAGCCGGAAAACCCATTCTCGGGCAGATAAACTCTTTCGGGCTTACCGATGTCGTGGTGGTAGTGGTGCGTTACTTCGGCGGCATCAAACTCGGCACATCGGGTTTGATTGCGGCATACCGCGAGGCCGCGAGGTTGGCGCTTTCCGAAGCCATCGTGGAAGAGCGTCACGATATGGCCGACATAAGCTTTTCCTTTCCTTATTTGGCGATGAATGATGTGATGAAGCTTACCAAAAGCAGCGATGTGTCGGTTGTCGGGCAGTCGTTCGACAACATCTGCTCGATGACCCTACGTGTAAAACTTGACGATGCCGAAGCTCTTAAAAGCCGTCTGTCGGATATAGACGGTGTAACCCTCTAAAATAGTAATATGTTTCCTGCAGCAGCCCTCTTTGACCTCGACGGTGTTCTTGTAGACACCGAGACCGAATATACGCGTATATGGCGTGACATCGAAAGTCATTATCCGACAGGCATAGATAATTTCGCCCTTAAAATAAAAGGAAATACCTTGCCGCGTATCCTCGAAACTTATTTTCCGGCGCCTGAGGTTCAGACCGACATTTGCCGTATGCTCAAAGAACGCGAGGAAGCGATGGAATACCGCATATTTGCCGGAGTGGAAGCCTTTTTGGATGAGCTCAGGACCCACGGAGTGCCTGCCGCGATAGTGACGAGCAGCGGTGTCGCAAAGATGGAGCGCCTTTTCGGCTCTCTGCCGGGGTTCAGGGAGCGTTTCGGGGCGGTGCTTACAGATGCCGACGTCACACACTCGAAACCGCACCCCGAAGGATATCTGAAAGCCGCCGCGAGGCTCGGCGTCAAACCGGAAGAATGTATAGTGTTTGAAGATTCTTTTTCGGGTCTGCAGGCCGGGCGGAGCGCCGGCGCCAAGGTCGTGGCACTTGCAACGACCAATCCCTACAGAACTCTCGTTGACAAGGCCGATGCGGTTATCGACAGTTTTGACGGGCTTTGCCTTGAAGCGCTTTTGAAAAAGCTTTGATTGGTTTTTACGCTTTTGTCATGTATGAGGCAAAAGAGATGCGTAAAAAATGTTAAAAAGAAATTGAGGACTTGCTTTATTGGTTTTCAGTGTATTATCTTTGCGCCGGAAAAACACAATAAGCAAGCAATCAATGAATGCCCGGTCCGGTTTTTTTACGCGTATTTTTGTCAGAGGTTTTGTTAAATCTCTGATAATCATCGCGTTAACGTGGGGGGGGGGATTCTTATGTCCGGGCATTAGAACCCGAGAAATATCCCGGCGAGGCCGGTTTGGGCTTCGATACCGAACTTGCCGCTCCTGCGCATTTGTGCATGGCTGACTGGTATTATGGCCGTAGCCGTTTAAACGCCCTTACATTCAAAGTCAATGCTGTTGCGGCAGCACTTGCCGTCACTAACGCTTCGTTCGAACTTGAATGGCGCCGTTGGTCGGTGCAGCTTCCTGTCTACTATTCAAATCTCGACTATTTTTCGCATAGGGTAAAATTCCGCACTTTTGCCATGCGCCCTTCGTTGCGGTTTTGGTTCTCGCCCGACCGTGTCGTAGGCCATACCGGCTTTTTTGCCGGCGTGCACTTCGGCATGGCCTGGTATAATGTTGCCATGGGCGGTATAGACCGTATACAGGACCACGGAGGCCACACGCCGGCGCTTGGAGGAGGTATAGAAGCCGGTTGGCGCATGCCTTTGGGCCGTTCTGGCCATTGGAAGTTCGAACTGTCGCTCGGCGTCGGAGCCTATAAGGCGCGTTATGACAGAATCGACAACACCACCGGTGTTCTTAAGGCTTACCGTAACCGCACTATTTTTTGCGTCGATAATTTAGGAGTAAGCTTTGGTTATTCTCTCGACTTGAAGAAGAAAGGAGGGGTGGTGCCATGGTGAACTGCCTAACCTCTTGGCGTATGATTAGGACGCTCTTGGGTAGCTTCTATATATTGCTGCTTATGACGGGCTGCTGCATACACCAGGAGCCAAAGCCGCCCGTTCCGCCGGTAGAACCGCCGTCGGAGCGCGCTTTCATATTGCGTCTGGAGTTCGACTGCTCTATGCCCCTATTGGGCGAGCATGACTATGGCGACGGACATGCGCGTGGCCGTGCCGCATCAGACGATGCAGACCGGCCTCACGACATACGTTATACGATTCGTGCCTACAGCACCGGACGTGGCGGCATATCGCGCTCGGCCGATACCACATATGTTTTCACAAGGCCGTATTCAGAGGGGTACGACGCCACTTTCGAGCTTGAGCTTCCGCCCGGCGACCACTGCCTTATGGTATGGGCCGACCATGTCGATGCCGGCAGTTTTGACGACAAATATTACGCTACCGACGATTTCGGCGAAATCATGCTTCAGAAGCGTTCATATGGGCATACCGGGTCTAACCCGTGGCGCGATGCCTTCAGCGGCCGTGTAGAGACAACTGTCGAGAGCCGTGCCGACGACGGAAGCACGGTTTTGACTCCCGTCAGCGAGGCTACGGTACGAATGGCACGTCCGATGGCGCGCTATCGCTTCATCTCCACCGACTTGGCGCGATTTATGGGCGCTGTCGAAAATCGACGTTCCGACGGACTTGACCGCTACATTATCCGTATGGTGTATACGCGTTATATGCCATGCTCCTACAATATGTTCACCGACCGTCCGGCCGACTCATGGACCGGCATCGACTATATTTCTGAGATACACCCGGTGAGTGCTACCGAAGCAGAGCTGGCTTTCGACTATGTGTTTGTAAACGGCTCGCAGACGGCTGTCACTGTCGGCGTGGAAGTATATGACTCTGACGGTGCACTTCTTGCCGGCGTTCCGGCGTTCGACGTGCCTCTCAAACGCTCCATGGAGACGGTTGTAAGGGGCGAGTTCCTGACAACGCGTGCTTCGGGTAGCGTCGGAGTTGACCCCGGCTTCGACGGCAGTTTCGACATATTCATACACTGATAAAAATCATACAATACAATATAAACCAATTAACTAACTATAAAAAGCAACTCTATGAAAAAGGTAATTTATGCCACCGCGGCTCTTGCCGCAATGATGTTCGCATCTTGCGCATCGGAAGACGGCATCACTTCGCCCGAAGCCGATGGCAACGTAATCCTCACCGCCAGCCTTCCTGAAATAGGCTCGCGCGCATTCGCCGATGGCTCCACTGCGACACAACTCAGTTACTATGTTTATGATGCCGAGGCTACAGGCGACACCAAATCGGCTCTTATCGAAGGAACCGCCACATTTGAAGGTCTCAAAGCCACCGTCAATCTGTCGTTGGGTACGGGCAAAAAATACGACATCGTCTTTTGGGCCGATTCCTATGGCAAAGACGCTACAGATGCTCCTTACAGCTACGACGCCGCTTCGCAGACAGTGACCGTGACATATGACGGTGCTGCAAATGACGAGTCTCGTGACGCATTCTTCTATACCTTAAAGAACCTCTCGGTGACCGGCGCAGTCACTCGCAACGTTACCCTCACACGTCCCTTTGCACAGATTAATGTCGGAACAAACGACTATGAAGCTGCCAAAGAAGCCGGCATAAGCATCTCTCAGGCAGGATTGTCTATAGCCGACATTCCTACGCGTCTTAACCTGTACACCGGTGAGGTAAGCGACGAAGCCCTTGCTTCGTTCACCATGGCAGCACTCCCCGAAGGTGAAGAGTTCCCGGTCGACAAAGACACCTACAAATACTTGTCGATGAACTACATCCTTGTAAGTGCAGACAAGACGACCGTCGACGTACATTTCATAAGCGACAATGCTTCAAATTCCGACATGCTTTTCACTGCAGTGCCCGTACGTCGTAACTACCGCACCAACATCTACGGTTCTTTGCTTACCAACCCGGCCGTGTTCAACGTAACTATCAATCCCGGATTTAAGACTCCGGCACTCGAACCTTGGGATGGTAAGACTGTCGTCGAGCCGACGCCTGACAGAAACGGTAACTACTCAATCAAGAAACCCGAAGAGCTTGCAGGACTGCTGCAGATGGTAAGTGAAGGCGCTGACCTCAGCGGCAAAACAGTGAAACTCACCGACGACATCACTCTATCGGGTCAGAAATGGAACTCTATCGGTACGTCTTCAAACAAATTCAACGGAATCTTCGACGGCCAAAACCATAAGGTTGTCGGCCTGACGTCGGCACTGTTCGGCCATGTGGGCGAAGGCGCGGAAATCAAGAACGTCGAACTCGAAGTTGAAAGCACTTATAGCGCACTTGCAATTAAGACCGACGGCAATGTGGCTATTTCTGGTGTCATCGTCAACGGCCAAGTGTCCAAATCTTCATCCTTGTCTAAATACGGCTGTTCGGGTCTTGTGTCGTATGCCGCTACGGGTACGCTTACAATTGACAACTGTCGCAACAACGCTGAAATCGCCGACAACGCTTACTGCGGCGGCGGTCTGGTCGGCCGAACCGCATGTCCTGTTGTGATAAAGAACTCCACAAACTATGGCAAAGTAAGCTCTACACGTTATTCTGAAGGCAAAGCCGCCGGTTTCATCGGCATGCCTGCCGCAGAAACCACTATTGAAAATTGCCACAACTACGGAACTATTGAAGTCACAACAAGTAAAACCGGTGCCGCAGCCGGTATTGTGGGATGGTTTAACGGAGCCCTTACAGTAACGGGTTCTACAAATGAGGGCGATGTCACACTTACATTGTCAAATGCGGATGCCATAGGCATTGCAGGCGGCATCTATGGCGGCAGCGGCTGGGGAACCGGCAAAAAAACTTTTACGGCTTGTGAAAACAGCGGCAATGTAACTGTCAAAGCAGTAAGTGTTGCTGCGACAACTGCCGCATATGAAAAAGGTCTTTATGCCGGCGGTATCATAGGTTCTACTTCTTATGACGACACCGAACTTACAGGTTGCACCAACAGCGGCAAAATAACAGCCGTCACAGAGGGCACGAAACCACAAAAGCAATATGTCGCAGGGCTTGTAGGCGCATTCGGTTGGGTGAACTCCGTAAACATAACCGGCAATACCATTGCCGAAAGCACTGTGCTTTCGGGCAACCAGGGCGAGCACACCGCTATCAATGCAATCTACAACTATATCAATTCGCCGAAGCCTGATACGGTTGTCGATACTCCCAATACGAACAACACGAGCTACTAATCGTTTTAAGATATATCATAAAAATGCCGGGCAAGCGAAAATGAAGTGACCCCAAAAAGTTGGACGAGTTAAACATTAACCGTTTTGAGAAAGAGT
>CAJTXL010000043.1 GCA_910583525.1 uncultured Muribaculaceae bacterium
AATTCTATCACTATATCTTTCCGCATTTCACTTTTTTGTAGTAACTTTGCATTTTAAATATTATATTATGGCGAAATTAATCCAATTTTCCGTAGGGAATTTCCGTTCATTCAAAGATGAACGAACATTTACGTTTGTTCCGAAACAAATCCAAGACGAACCCAAAGGTAGTGTTGCGTGTATCGGAAAACAAAAAATTTCCACAATTTCAGCCATATACGGCGCCAACTCAAGCGGTAAAAGCAATCTTACTTATGCAATAGCAACAATGGGGTATATTGTTGAGCAGTCTGTACGCCTGAACGACGACGATGAGTTGACATACGACCCTTTTATGCTTTACGCTTCAACCGATGTCAATAAACCGATGCATTTTGAAATCGTTTATTTGACAGAAGGCCAACAACGTATCAGATATGGATTTGAAAACAATTCCCATACCATTGTCAAAGAATGGCTTTTTGTAAAAGAACACTCCAAGGAAGAAAAATTTTTGTTCATACGTGAAGATGACGGCATAGCTGTCAATGGAGAACTTTTCCCGGAGGGAATTGACAGAGAGGAAATGACTAATGACAATAGATTATTTCTGTCGTTGGTTGCACAAGTCGGAGGTGAATTCAGCAAGTCGATACTTTCTTTTTTTCATTCCGACTGCAATGTACTATCAGGTTTAGATACTCGAGGGTACGCGGATTATACAAAACGTCAGTTTAAGTCACATGACAAAATATCTGAGAATGCGATGTCGTTCTTCAAACGACTTCAACTTGGTTTCACACAGATTGACATTGAAGAACAAGAAGTTGATATAAGCCGTATGCCATCAGAAATACGCCCTAAAAAACAGCCGACAAAGCTTGAAGTGTATTCATCGCACAACATCTATAATCCCGATGGCACCATATCGGGTCTTCATAAATTCCATTTCGGAGAGCATGAATCCAGCGGCACAAGAAAAATATTCGAATTGGCAGGACCAATATTTGACACATTGAGCAGAGGCTCCATATTAGTGATTGATGAACTGGATGCAAAAATGCACCCTTTAATATCACAGCAGATAGTACGCTTATTTACAAGCGAAGATACAAATCCATTACATGCGCAACTATTATTTACCACGCATGACACGAACCTGCTTTCCGCTAAATTAATGCGAAGGGACCAAATATGGTTTTCTGAAAAAGACCGATTTGAATCCACCGATTTATACAGGCTTTCGGATATCGTTCTACCCGACGGAACAAGACCAAGAGGCGATGGCAATATTGAAAAGAACTATATAAACGGGCGATATGGGGCAATACCTTTTATAAACAATATCTTTGATTGACATTCAGGGGCTTGTAAAAAATAATGGCTAAGAAAAAAGCGATAGGCGCCATATCTGTCTCATCTTTTAAGATGGGCAGTTCGCTACATCAACCGGTTGATGTAATTTGCCGTATACTGATAGTCTGCGAAGGAGAAAAGACCGAGCCAAATTATTTCAAATCGTTTAACCGAATGAACAGAGGTGGCGTAGTCTATCAAATAAAGTGTGAAGGTGGAAGAATAAGCACGCTACAAGTTGTCAACAAAGCCATTGATCTAAAAAATGACGCAATAAATGCCAATCTCCCTTACGACAGCATTTGGGCTGTATTTGACAAAGACAGCTTCACTCCCGCCAATTTTAACGCCGCAATACAAAAGGCCCAAAGCAATGGCATAAATTGTGCATGGAGCAACGAAGCGTTTGAGTTATGGTATATTTACCATTTTGCCAACAGGGTTACACCCATGTCGCGCCAAGATTACCAAAAGGCTATAACAACATATATTCGAAAACACAAAAGCGGCTATGAATATCAAAAGAATGACCCTAATATGCATAGTTACTTGTCTGATTTCGGCAACGAAGCCCAAGCAATAAAATTAGCGGAACAACAAGCCCTTTCGTTCGGGCATAACAGATTTGCCGAACATAATCCTTCAACGTGGGTATATAGATTAGTAAAACTGCTACGTGGAGAGGATGTAGATTTCAATAAAAGAATTAAGGCGGAAATTAACGGCAAATCAAAGAAAGGGGAATAAATTTATTTCTTTTATAGGTTCTGCAAGTCTTTCCTATAAAGAAAAAAGATTTCGTTATCTCGTCGGCGTGAAAGCTCGCAAATTTTCACTAAATTTGCAGATTGAAACAAACAAGCAGCGATGAACATATCATATAAATGGCTTAAAGAATACGTAGACATCGAGCTTACGCCCGACGAACTGTCGGCACTGCTTACCTCGATAGGTCTCGAAGTGGGTACGGTTGAGCGCGTCGAGAGCATCCGCGGCGGCCTTGCCGGCATAGTCATCGGCAAGGTGCTGACATGCGAGGCTCATCCCGACAGCGACCATCTGCACATCACCACCGTCGACCTCGACGGCACAGGCACTCCCGTGCAGATTGTGTGCGGCGCCCCGAATGTCGACGCCGGACAGACCGTAGTGGTCGCCACCGTGGGCACGACGCTCTACAGCCCCGAAGGCGAGGCTTTCAAAATCAAGAAATCGAAAATCCGCGGCGTTGAGTCGTTCGGCATGATTTGTGCACAGGACGAAATCGGCGTGGGAACGTCGCACGACGGCATCATAGTGCTTCCGGCAGCCGCCGAAGCCATGGTTGGACGTCCGGCAGCCGAATATTTCGGCATCGAGGACGATTATGTGCTCGAGGTGGACCTTACGCCCAACCGCATCGACGCGGCCTCGCACTACGGTGTGGCACGCGACGTGGCCGCAGCTCTTACGGGCCGTGGCATCTCGGCTGTAACTGCGCATAAGCCTGAAGCCGACATCACCGTCGACGAGCCTTCGAAAGAGGGTGTCAAGGTGAGCGTCGAAGCCGCCGACGGCGTGGTGCGCTACTGCGGCATCACTCTAGAAGGCGTGAAAGTGGGACCATCGCCCGAATGGCTCGCCAAGCACCTGAAGACCATCGGTCTGCACCCCATCAACAATGTGGTTGACATAACGAACTACGTGCTCCATGCCGTGGGTCAGCCCCTGCATGCCTTTGATGCCGATACGCTCAACGGACGCCAAATTGTGGTGCGACGCGCCGACCACGGCAGCAAATTCGTGACACTCGACGGCGTCGAGCACACACTCGACGGCGCCGACCTTATGATATGCGACAGCAAAGACCCGAAGTGCATAGCCGGCGTGTTCGGCGGCCTCGATTCGGGCACTACGGAGAAGACCACGACGGTATTCCTTGAAAGCGCGTGCTTCAACGCCACTTCTGTGCGCCGTACGGCACGCCGCCACGGCATAAGCACCGATTCGTCGTTCCGCTTCGAGCGCGGCGTCGACCCCAACGGATGCATGTATGCGCTCAAACTTGCAGCCAAACTTATTGCAGAGCTTGCCGGTGCCAAGACCGTGGGCGAGATTGTGGACTACTACCCCACCGTCGTGGCGCCCTACCGTGTGGAGATGGCCTACGCCGACTTCGACCGCCTGATAGGCACAGAGTTCAAGCACGAAACCATAGATACCATCCTCAAGGCTCTTGAGATAGGCATAAGCCACAAAGAAGACGGCAAACTCGCTCTTGACGTGCCTACATACCGCGTTGACGTGCAGCGCCCCTGCGACGTGATTGAGGACGTGCTGCGCATATACGGCTACAACGAGATTGCCATGAGCGAAGAGCTGCATTCGTGCCTGTCGTTCAAGACGCCTGTCGATGCGGCCGACGACCTCAGACGCACAATCGCCGAACAGCTCAGCGGTGCAGGCTGGAACGAAATACTCAACAACTCGCTGACCGCCGAGGGCTACTATACCGAGCTTTCCGGCTATCCGCAGGAACATTGCGTGCGGCTTCTCAACCCGTTGAGCCAGGATTTGAGTGTAATGCGCCAGACACTTCTTTTCGGAGGTCTCGAATCTATAGCCCACAACATCAACCGCCGCCTGCCCGACACGGCATTCTATGAGTTCGGCAAGGTATATTTCCGCAATCCCGAGAAAGTATCGACCGCCGAAGCATCCTTGGCGCCCTACCGCGAGGGCATGCGCCTGGGCATGTGGCTCGCAGGCTCTACCCGTCAGGCCAACTGGCTTCGCCAAAGCGAAGATGCAGGCTTCTTCGACCTCAAGGCAGCGGTCGCAAACGTGTTTGTGCGCATAGGTCTCGATGCCGCCACGGTAGTGCTCAAACCGACCGACACAACCCAAAACGGCATTTTCAGCCAGGCTTTGGATATTGAAAGCGTAAACGGCGCAAAACTCGGCAGCATGGGCATCGTTGCTCCGGCTCTCTGCCGCCGTTGCGACATAAAAGTGCCCGTCAGCTACGCCGAACTCGACTGGGATGCCCTGACGCGCCTCGGCGCACGCCGCAATGTGCTCTACAGCCCCTTGGCAAAGACACACCCTGTGAAACGCGACCTCTCGCTGCTGCTCGACAACAAAGTGAGCATGGCCGATGTCGTGGCAGCCGTGCGCGAAGCCGAACGCCGCATCCTCGGCAAAGTGGAGCTGTTCGACGTATACGAGGGCGACAAGCTCCCGGCAGGCAAAAAGTCGTATGCGATTTCGATAACGCTTCAAGACCCCGAGAAGACACTTCAGGACAAATACATCGACCGCGTAATGGCGAAAATCATCGAAACGCTCCGCCAAAAGCTCGGTGCAGAACTCAGATAATCAAAAACATCCTCTAAATATCACACGACTCCCATGGGAAGAGCATTTGAATACCGCAAAGCCCGTAAGCTGAAACGTTGGGGCAACATGTCTCGCACGTTCACGCGCATAGGCAAAGAAATCACCATCGCCGCAAAGGCCGGCGGTCCCGACCCCGACACCAATCCGCGCCTGCGTGCACTTATGCAGAACGCAAAGGCCGCGAACATGCCCAAAGACACCGTAGAACGCGCCATCAAGAAAGCGACCGAAAAAGATGCCGGCGACTACAAGGAAATCTCCTACGAAGGCTACGGCCCCTTCGGCATCGCAATCTTCGTAGAAGCCGCCACCGACAACAACACACGCACCGTGGCGAACGTGCGTTCGTATTTCAACAAACACGGCGGCAGCCTCGGCACACAGGGTTCGCTGACGTTCCTCTTCGACCATAAATGCGTGTTCAAAATCAAACCGAAAGACGGCGTCAGCCTCGACGACCTCGAACTGGAACTTATCGATTATGGCGTTGACGAACTCGGCCATGACGAAGACGAAGAAGGCAACGAACAGGTTGTGCTCTACGGCGCTTTCGAGTCCTACTCACAAATCCAGAAGTATCTCGAAGACAACGGCTTCGAAATCATCAGCTCGGAGTTTGAACGCATACCCAACGACCTCAAAGACGTAACACCCGAACAGCGCGAAAGCATCAACAAGCTTCTCGAAAAACTCGAAGACGACGAAGACGTGCAGAACGTCTTCCACAACATGCGCGAAGAAGACGAGGAATAAGCATACGCAATACGCCCTGAGGGCGACCTTGTATGGTTCGTCTCAGGGCGTTTTCACACACATCTGCAACCTTAAGAGGGTGTTTAATAATATATGTTAAACGACAGGTTGGTGTATTTTTGCTTAAATTGCACATTGCGAGGAGCGAGCATGGCGGTACCCATGCGACCGACGAGCAATGGGCAAGTTAACAAAAAGACACCAAGGCTGAACTAATATTAAAAACACCCGATTGAAATTATAGAAACTATGCTTTCGAGAAAAAGAAAAATGCAACGCCTCCGAAAATTTTTAGTGTCTTGCGCCCTGCTCTTCAGTCACATAGCACGCTATGCTCCTTCATCGCAGAACGCAATCCATCTAAAACTTTTCGGCCTGTCGTTTAACAGATATTATTAAACACCCTCTAAAATAAATAATACCATACCAAATTGACCTGACATGACCAAAAGCTATTGTTTGCCGCTTGCCGCCCTGCTTGTTCCGGCCGCACATTGCGCCGCAACAGATTCACAACCCCGGAAACCCAATGTAGTGTTGATTTATGCCGATGACCTCGGTTTCGGAGACCTTGAATGTTACGGAGCAAAAAATGTGGCCACACCGAATGCCAACCGGCTTGCCGACGAAGGCATCCGATTTACCAACGGATATGCGTCGGCGGCGACAAGCACTCCCTCGCGCTATACAATGCTGACCGGACAATATGCTTGGCGCCGCGAAGGCACTGACGTGGCACCGGGAAACGCCGGCATGATAATACGCCCCGAACAATTCACCATGGCCGATGTCTTCAAAGGGGCAGGCTATGCCACCGGCGCCTTCGGCAAATGGCATCTCGGACTCGGCGATTCCACTGCCACTCAGGACTGGAACGCCCAGCTCCCGGCCGCGCTCGGCGACCTGGGCTTTGACTATAGCTACATAATGGCAGCCACAGCCGACCGTGTGCCATGTGTCTTTATCGAAAACGGCCATGTCGCCGACTATGACCCTACCGCTCCCATCGAGGTGGACTACCACAAAAATTTCCCCGGAGAACCTACGGGGCGCGACAATCCCGAACTGCTCACAAAACTGAAGCCGAGCCACGGGCACAACCAGTCGATAGTGAACGGCATAAGCCGCATAGGATATATGCGCGGCGGAGGCAAGGCGCTTTGGAAAGACGAGAATATAGCCGACTCCATCACAAGCCATGCGCTCAGTTTCATCAGCAAGCATGCCGATGAACCCTTCTTCATGTATTTCGCGACAAACGATGTCCATGTGCCGCGCTTTCCGCACGACCGGTTCCGTGGTAAAAATCCCATGGGACTGAGAGGCGACGCCATAGCACAATTCGACTGGAGCGTCGGCAAGATACTCCATGCACTCGATTCGCTCGGGCTTTCCGACAACACTTTAGTGATATTGTCGAGTGACAACGGGCCCGTTGTCGATGACGGATACGCCGACATGGCCGAGGAGCTTCTCAACGGACACAGCCCCACAGGAGGACTGCGCGGAGGAAAATACAGCGCCTTTGAAGGCGGCACACGTGTGCCGGTGATTGTACGTTGGCCGGCAGGAAATGTGCCTAAAGGAATTGTGAGCGAAGCCTTGGTGTCGCAGGTCGACTGGCTTGCCGCAATGGCAAGCCTTACCGGGCAGCGAATCCCTCGCGGACATGCCCTTGACAGCCGTGCCGAAGCTCTGACGACCCTGTTGAGCGGAGATATGGCTACTCAGCGCCCCTATGTGCTTGAACAGGCCAACAACAAATCTCTGTCGGTGCGAACTCCCAAATGGAAGTACATAGAGCCGAGCCGCGGACCCGAGATGATTCCGTGGGGGCCGAAAATCGAGACCGGATATCGCCCTCATCCGCAACTTTATGACATGACACATAGCGGAGAGCTTGAAGACGTGGCTTCGAAATATCCCGACGTAGTCGCGGAGCTTGCCGAAATCCTCGCCACAGAGCGTAGCAGGCAATGACCGTTCCGGCACAAAAATTCGTATTTCACGACGGCCGTGATATAACGGCTCTGATATAAGAATATCCCCCAACCGACTTGTCGCAAGTGACTTTTCGGCTTGGGGGATGTGCTTAATGTGTGCGTTGGAAAATCAAAACAAGTCTGAATGTGAGCCTGTGCGAATAAGTGTTATGATTTTAACGACATCTTCTACAGAATATATAAGTAACCAATCAGGGGAAATATGGCATTCACGACAGCCCTTATAATCTCCTGCAAGGGGATGGTCGTGATTTTTATCGGGCAGTTACTCTCCGTTTGCCAAACGTGCGATGATTTCGTTCAATTTAGTCTCATCAAGATTGCGTCTTCTTGCGAGTTTTAAATCTTTAAGAAATCGATTGGTAACCTCAATTTCATACATTTTCGACAAGTTTTAGATATCCGCTGAAGTCACCGCATTTGATAGTCCGGCCGTTTGCCGCATCCTCTATAGCCTTTATTGTGGCTGCATTTGGACGCGTTCCGCTTTTACACACCTTTACAGAGGAAACACCCCTCAGTAGTTTTATGGCTTTCTTTATGTCGGCCAAAACAGAGATGTCTTCGATGGAAACTATTAGCTGTGTCATAGAAGTGGTTTAAACTTATTTATTAATGTTAAATTTAAAGTGATTTATAGCTTGCGTCAATCTTTCGGCGTCTTTCCGGCGTCTTTTGAGCTGCTGCATCGGTCATGTGGCACAGCCACACTCCCTCTTTGCACCTCAAAATCCACTCGGAAATACATCCAAAAGCTTAACGAATAAAAAGTTTAAATCACTTCATAATCTTTTTTCTTAATTACAATACAAATCTATAAAAAGTTTTTCATACTCCATAATCTGTCGACGTTTTTGACAAAAACAAATATTGCATTAACTTCGTTTTTACAACACACCTTTTAAGACACATTATTATGTCAGGACTTAAATACACCCCGGAAAACATCACCACCCTGGACAAGGACGATATATTTGTCTTTGGCAGCAATCTTGCCGGCAATCACTGCGGAGGCGCGGCACGCGTCGCCCTCGAACGTTTCGGAGCCATCCCCGGGCAAGGAGTCGGAATACAAGGACGAGCCTACGCCATACCGACAATGTTCGGGAGCGTGGCTGAAATCAGACCATACGTCGACGATTTTCTTGACCTTGCCTACGAATGGGATGAGAACACTTTCTACGTGACACGTATCGGATGCGGCATCGCCGGATTTACCGACGAGCAGATAGCTCCGCTGTTCGACCGCGCACTCGACATGTACAATGTCCGTCTGCCCGAGTCGTTTGTCAAGGTCATCCTTGCCGAACGGTCTAAAGCTTCTCGTTCTCGATAGCTACACCAGCCGTGTGAAGCCCGAAGGCAGTGGCGAAGTGAAGTTCATGTCCTTGCGCGAGGTCGGATGCACAAAGCGCAGTGTCTGCGCATGCAGGCACAGGCGGTGTATGGGAGAGGACGTAGCTCCGTAGCGGCGGTCGCCCACGATGGGATGTCCGGCCTCTTTCATGTGTACACGTATCTGGTTCTTGCGTCCTGTGGCAAGGCTCAGCTCTACCAGCGAGTAGGGTCGGCGCGAACGGAGTGTGTTGTAATATGTCACCGCAAGCTGGCCTTCGCCGGGATTTTCGGTCGAATATACCTCATGGGCGGAATTCTCGGTCAGATAGCTGCGGATTTCGCCTTTTGCAGGCTCCAGGTCGCCTTCTACCACGGCCACATAACGGCGTTCGAGAACCATGTTGTTCCAGTTGTGCTGCATGGTATCTTTGGCTTTCTGATTCTTGGCGAACATCATCAGCCCAGAAGTGTCACGGTCGAGCCGGTGAACTATGAAGAGTTTGTTGCGAGGGTCTTTGCGTTTGAGGTAATCGCGTAATATAGAATATGCCGTGCCGTCCTTTATTTTGTCGGTACCCATCGACAGCAGACCGTAGCCTTTGTCGACAATGATTATGTCATCGTCTTCGTAGACAAGACGCATACGCGGATGGCTGAAAACCTGGAATTCGCGAGTTGTGTTTACCCTTACTTCGTCGCCCGGTGCTACAGGAGCATCGAAACGGGTTGTCACATAAGCGCCGAGCATCACCTGACGGTGCTTGAGATAGTCTTTCACTGTGGTACGTCTGGCCTCGGGCATGGCGTCGAAAAGGAAATCGAGCAATGTGCCGGGCTTGCCCTCTGCGGCTGTGAAAGAGATTATGTTGTCAGGGCGGAACACGTGTGCCTGTGTTCCTGGCTTGGAGGCGAGTCGCTTTGGTCGGGGCATGTATTTCTATTTTTTGCGTTTGGAGGCGGTACGACGAGTCTTTGACGGGCTGTCGGGGGTCTCGTTTACGATTTTGAGCGCCTCGTCGTAGCTCAGCTGCTCGGGGTGTTCGAGGCTACGCGGCAGCTTATAATTCTTTTTCTTGTATGAAATGTAGGGGCCGAAGCGGCCGTTGAGTATGAGCATGTCGGGGTCGTTGTCGAACGTGCGCAGAGTTTTGTTGGCATCGGCCTGACGCTTCGCTTCGATAAGTTCTATGGCTTGTTCAAGCCCGACCTCTGTCGGGACGGTGCCCTTGGGCAGCGACACATATTTGCCGTCGTGGTGCACATACGGGCCGAAACGGCCGGCGCCGACGCTCACGGGCAGACCCTCGTATTCGCCAAGCTCACGCGGAAACTCGAACAGCTTCAGCGCTTCCTTTAGCGTGATGGTAGCCATCGACTGGCCTTTGAGCAGCGATGCGAAACGGGGTTTTTCGGCCGATTCGCTGTCGCCGATTTGCACGATGGGGCCGAAACGGCCGATTTTGACGCTGACCGGCTGTCCGCTTTCAGGGTCGGTGCCGAGATGGCGTTCGCCGAATTTCGGGCCTTGCTTTATGGTGAGGGCGCTGTCGACGGCAGGGTGGAACAAGGCGTAGAACTGGCCTATTTCTTTGTTCCAAGGCAATGTGCCATGGGCTATCTCGTCGAATTTGGCTTCGATGTTGGCGGTGAAGTTATAGTCGAGAATGTCGGGGAAGTACTCCGTCAGGAACTCGTTTACAATCATGCCTATGTCGGTAGGTACAAGCTTGCCTTTGTCGGAGCCTGTGACCTGCGAACGCGTGTCGGCCTCGATGTCGCCTTTGGCGTCGAGGGTAAGCACGCGATAGTCGCGCCGCACGCCTTCGCGCTCGCCGCGCTCCACGTATCCGCGCTGTTGTATGGTGGAGATGGTCGGGGCATATGTCGACGGGCGGCCGATGCCGAGCTCTTCCATCTTTTTGACGAGCGATGCCTCGGTATAGCGAGGCGGCTGCTGTGAGAAACGCTCCGTTGCCTCAGCACTTTCGAGCGCCATGGCCTTTCCTTGCGCAAGCTGCGGCAGTGTGGGCAGTTCGCCCTCTTCGGCAGTATCGTCGTCGTGCCCTTCGGCATATACACGCAGAAAGCCGTCGAACTCCAGCACCTCGCCCGTTGCCACGAAAGGATAGGGCACTCCCGAAGCGCATATATCGACCGTGGTCTTCTTGATTTGCGCGTCGGCCATCTGCGACGCTATCGCACGCCGACGTATCAAGGTATACAGCTTCTGCTCCTGCGGCGTGGCGTCGTCGAGTTCGACCTTGTCGACATATGTCGGGCGGATGGCCTCGTGAGCCTCCTGCGCACCCTTCGAAGACGTGTGGTATTTTCGCACATGCAGATATTCCGGCCCGATGGTATCTTTGATTTGCGCCGAGATTGCAGACACTGCCTCGTCGGACAGATTGAGCGAGTCGGTTCGCATATATGTTATGTGTCCGTTCTCGTAGAGATGCTGTGCCACCATCATGGTCTGCGACACAGAGAAGCCGAGCTTGCGCGCGGCCTCCTGCTGTAGGGTCGAGGTGGTGAAAGGAGGCGCAGGCGACTTCTTGAGGGGCTTGACGGTGATGTCGCCAACAGAGAATGCCGCATCTTTGCAGCTGAGCAGAAAAGCACGGGCCTGCGCTTCGGAGTCGAGACGCTGCTGCAGCTCGGCACGCACACCATGCTCTTCGCCTTCGGGCTTGAATATGGCTGTGAGACGAAAATAGGGCTCGCTCACGAAATTTTTGATTTCGAGTTCGCGCTCCACTATCAGGCGCACAGCTACCGACTGCACGCGTCCGGCCGACAAGGCCGGTTTGAGGCGTTTCCAAAGCACGGGCGACAGCTCGAAGCCCACGATACGGTCGAGCACACGCCGCGCCTGCTGGGCATCGACGCGCGCAAGGTCGATTTCGCGCGGTTCGGCGATGGCTTTCAGTATCGCCTTCTTGGTTATTTCATGAAAAACTATGCGGCGCGTGTTTTCGGGCTTCAGCTCCAGCACCTCGTAGAGATGCCACGCTATCGCCTCACCCTCGCGGTCTTCATCGGAAGCGAGCCATACTGTCTCGGCCTTCGCGGCCGCCTTTTTGAGCTCAGCCACAAGCTGTGTCTTGTCGTCGGGGATTTCGTAAATCGGCTCGAAGCCGTTTTCGATGTCGATGCTGAAATTCTTCTTCTTTAAGTCGCGTATATGGCCGTAGCTCGACATGACGCGGTAGTCGCTGCCGAGGAACTTTTCGATGGTCTTGGCCTTGGCCGGCGACTCCACAATCACAAGATTTTTTGGCGTGCTCATAATGGTTCCTGCTGTTTCAAGCGGCAAAATTAGTCAAAATCATTTAATAAGGAGTAAATGCCGCAAAAAATTAACAAAAAATATGCCGCCGCTGTTCTTGCTTTAGCTAAAAAGAGGGATATTGCGGCTATCGGCAATACCCCTCTTCGTGTGTTATGAAAATACTATATCAGAGCATGATTTTTACTGTACGTGAACCTGCTTTGACAATATATGCTCCTGATTCGACCGGGATTTCGGCGTATTTGGCCGTGAGATTTGCAATGCAACGGCCGTCGACGGTATATACGGCTATCGGGAGCTCAAGTTCCGACATTATGACAATTGCTCCGTCATGAGCCGAGATTTCGGCTACGGCAGCTGTAGCCACGTCTTCGACGCCGCTCGTTTTGTCTTTGATGGTGATGTTATCGACATAGACGAAGTGCATACCGCCGAAGCATTCTCCGAGCAGGCCGAGGCGTACGTTTTTGCTCTTATAGTCGGTCAGGGAGGCCGTCATCAGTACCCAGCCGTCGGGAGCGCTGTCTACGCTCGTAAGGTCAGTCCATTCACCGTTGTCTTTCTGCAGCTGTAAAGTGAGACGAGTGTTTCCGTCGGGGAGATAGACATATGCGCTTAGCTCGGGAAGTGCGGCTGTCGAAATGTCGATTTTCGGACCGGCCCAACGGCTTGATGCTGCGCTATAGGCTGTCATGTCGGCGGCGCCGCCGTCATTGTCCTGTGTCTGGTCGGCACGTGCGGCCCACGAAGTGTCGCTGCTCTTTCCGGACACGACCTGTTTTTCCCACGGAGATGTCGAAGGCGCTGCGCCTGCAAAGGACTCGGCGTACGGGAGGGAATAAGGCATGCCCGACAGTATTTCGTTGGAGGCTGTTGACGGCGCTGTGGCGTTGCCGGTGTATGCCGCGGCGACTTTTACCGAGAATTTGGCCTGCGCACCTTCTGCCGGAACAGATATTTGCGCAGAAGTGCCTTTGACGCCGGGATTCAGTATTCCGTCAGGCCCCGAAACGGTATATATAACATTGTCGACGTCGACATATCCGCCGTTGGTTCCTTCGGCCGACGGCGACCATGTTACGATGCCTGTCCCGTCGTTGTTGTCGGAGAGAGTAACCTCTGCCGGAGCTACGGGAGTGTCGATGCCGACGAAAACTTCGGCAACGGCAATCTCGCCTTCGCCCACAGCGTTGGCGAAGCAAGCGGTGTAGCTATACTTGCCGGCGTTATCGATGTTCTCATCGTCAAACTTCTCTGTCGCGCCCGGAAGCATTGTGCAGGAGTATACCTCAGCATCTCCTCTGGTGACTTTAAGCGAAAGCTGTTCTTCTGCACCGAGAGGCATGCCTGCTGCCGAAACGGTGGGGGCGGTAACTGTCAGGCTTGCCGTGAGAGCGCCGCGTTCGCCCGGAGTGGCAGTAAATTCAGATGCCGATGCCGGAACGGACGTAGATTTGCCCTCGGAGAGAGTTACATTGTCGATAGTGAATGTGCCTTGCGATTTTGTGCTTACAAGATGGAAGCCGATATAGTATTTTCCGTCGGCCGCCGGAGTCACAGTTACTTTATGATTGATTACAGAGCGGCTGTCGTTGGCGAACGAGACAGGTTCGGCGGTAATAGCTTCGGCAAGCTCGGCATCGGGGGCTGACGCAAGCACTACGTCGAGCAGATTGGTATATCGGGTATTGGTCCCGTAGCCGTCGAAACTCAACTCATAGCTGTTTCCGGCCTTGAGATTGAAGGCCGGCATGAAGAGATAGTCATCGGCACTATTCGATGTTGATTGGCGGTATTTTGCCGATTTGACAGAGTAGTACCATGTGTTATTGTCTTTGTTGGCATCGACCACGGTGAAGAGGTCGAACGCATTGGAGAGGTCGAAATCCTGGCTGTATGGCGGAGTGATTGCCGAGCCTGTAATTACGGCGTTAGACTGGGCTTCGTCGCCTGTCACGTCTCCGTTGACGGTCGCCACTGTGTAGTATGTGCTGCGGAGATTGTCGTCTGTGACAGCCTCGGCAAATGTGGTGCCGTTGTGCGCTTCGGCTACGGAGACCCCTTCGGGCATGCGCTTGATGATGTAGCGGAACCCTTCGGCCGACTGCAGGCCGTTGAAATGCCCGGTGGTCGGGGCCGTCCATGTAAGGGTGTTTGTGTTGTCGGTATATTTAAGGGTGAGGTCGGCGACAGCGTTCATTTTTTCATAGCCTATATAGACCGGGGCTTGCGCCTCGGGACCAAAGACACCGTCGCGTGCCACAGTGACGGTAACGTCAGCCTGCTGTGAAGCGTCAAGTTCCACCGTTTCGGTCACATGTGCCCCTGCCTCGGCTGTGCCCTCGCGAGTGACGGTCGAATTGCCTTTGATTGTAGCAACCCATGTACAGGTGCCGGTCAGAGGAGTCCCGTCATAGCTTGTTGCCGGCATGTCGAAGGCTAATTCCACATTATAGGGAGCCGACGGAGTGAGTGTGAGATTGCTTACCGGCGATGGGGAAGCATCGCTATATTCGTTCGGATTGATTGTGGCCGCCACGACTTCGTCGCCGTTGGGCAAAGCACCAATGGCAGTGGCATTGCCGTTTTCGAGGTCGACGGTGTAAAGATACGATTCCTCGCTCTGTGTGTTGGCAAGCCAGTAGAATGTACCGCTTGACGGGTCGATTACCGCCGATTGGTCGTAATAGGGGCGTACGCCGGTATCGCCCACGACGGTCTGTGCGCCCGTCGCCTTATCGACTTTCACAAGAAATCCGCCGTCGACCGATGTCTCAGATGAACTTGCCGTGATGCCCCACAGCCGTCCTTCCTTGTCGAATGCCATTACTATAAGCGGCGCAATCATGTCGCCGACAACCGTCTTTGTGTTCTCGGCCAAATTCCATGTCTTCAATTTTACAGAAAGTGTCTTGTCGGTTTCATTGTATTCATATCCTGATGAATACACTGTTCCGCTGACAGGGTCGACGGCACTCGACATAGCCGCATGGCTGTATGCCGTGGCGAGGTCATAGCCCATAGACGTGCTGCCGAGCTGTTCGCCTGAAGTGAGGTCGTAGACATAATATTTGGCAGAATTGACATAGCCATATTTTATGTCATAGCTGTAGGTGTATAGTTTGCCGCCTACGGCAACGCTTCCGCCGTTGACATATATCCGAGGCATGGGAAGCAGTATCCGGCGGGCGACGGGCGAAGTCACCGTGTAGGAGTACAGACCTATGTTTTCAACGCTTTTGTCGTTGTCGTACATCATTACGCCTTTGATTCGCAGATTGTCGAGCGAAGCCGAACGTGCAGGTCCGGTCCGCTCGGCCGACGCCGCAGCAGACGCAAGCAGCGCAAAGGCAAGGATTGCAATAGTTTTCTTCATCATATGATTTCTATCGGTTTGAAAATGCAGAATTTTGATTATAATTCGTACAAATATAGGCACAAATCGCGAAACACACAACACCTTCTGAATTTGTGCAGAAAAAAGAGTCTCCGCAGACATCACCGGGCGGTGATATCTGCGGAGACTACAACAGATGGCTTTTGTGATGCCGGCTCTTAACGCTTTTTGCGAGAGTCGTTATAGAGTTTTATGCCGAATATTATTACGGAACAGATTGTGGTGATGACGTTGGTTATTACCAAAGGCCAGTTTTTGAGAACAAGACCTTGTATGACAAAGAAAATCGAGCCGAGGCCGAGCATACAGAAGGTGGGCATGGCAATGCCGTCGGTGTTTCGTGTACGTATTGTGGCTATGGCCTGGGGAAGATATCCCAGCACCATGCACAAGCTTGCGGTGTAGCCTATTACGGCAAGTAAGGTCGGGTGCATAATAGTTGATGTTTTTTTGTTTTTACGGTAAAAACGGGCGATGCACCCGTGCCATCGTCGGCACAGGGGCATCGCCTGTTTTATGTTGGTTATGTAATGTGTCTATGCAATTTCGTCATTCTGATTCGAGTGTGCAGATGCTCACGCGGTTCCAGGAGTCTTCGTCGAACATGTGTCCGATGCCTTCGCCTTGTGCGCTTATGCGGTCGGCAGCGATGCGGTATTTGGCGACAAGTGCGTTACGGACTGCTTCGGCACGGTTCTGGGCGAGTTTGACATTGAAGTCATAGTTGCCCTCGGGCGATGCGTAGCCTTTGATTACCACTTTTGCCTTGGGGTGGTGTTTCATGTAGTCGGCAATCATTTCTACGTTCGGCATCTGGTCGGCAGTGATTTTGTGCGACCCGACGCGGAAGAACACGAAGCGTACAGAATTATACTGGTTGGTAACTTCTTTCACTACCTGAGGTTTGCGGTTCTGGCATGAATCGAGCTGTGCCGCGAGGGCTGCAGTCTGTGCGGCGAGCACGGCGCTTGTGGCAGCAGATTCGTCGAGTGCGGCACGGAGTGCGTTGACCTCGCCGTTGAGAGCGTCGACCTCGGCGGCGTTATACGGGCGCACGCAGCGGAAGCCTTTGCCGAAGCGGTAGTTTACGCCTGCCATGATGTTGAATGTGGCGTTGTTGATGTTGTAGCCGGTATTGCTTTGGGCAAAGTGTCCGCCCATGTCCCAGGCAACATAAGGCCTGACGGCGATAGTGAAGTTGTCGGTCACGTTAAAGTTGAAATTAAGGCCCGCCTTGGTGACAAAATAGTTCCAGTCGTCAGTTCCGTCGACATCGTTGGCGAAGTAGTCGTGTCCCCAGCCTGCGCCGAGCACGGCCTCAATTGTAAAGGGCCGAACGCGGCATTGGTATCCGCCGAAGAGGTTGAACAGGTCGGCCGTTCCGTAGAGACCTACATACGATTGGTCGAACGCCGTGCTGCTATGTATGCGTCCGTGCCAGCTTGAAGTGTTGATGGCAGTTGTCGCTTCGATGCCCAAACCGAACACCGGGGTAAGCTGTTTGCCAAGATGGATACCCATGATAGGGCGCATGGCACCGAAGAATGCGTTGTTGTGCATCGGAGTGGTGACACCGCCTTCGATGCCTATCGACCAGTTGTCGGAGAATTTTGGTTGCTCAACTACTTGAGCCGTAGCCGATATAGCGCCGATTGCCGCTACTGCTGTGGCTGCGATGAGTGTCTTCTTCATAAAAAACGGTTGATGTTTGCCGCAATTCGGGGTTGCAAAGATATCAAGCAATGCCCGAACCGCAAATAATTTAACATAAATTGTTTAAAATATAGCATTGAAACGTATTCGCCCTCCGGCGGTCGCTTCAGTGCCCCGGGTCCCGTTTTGCGGAGAGAGAGGGGGCGGCTTGCATTATGGAAACATTCATCGTGGCATCAATGTTCAAAACAGATACTTTGGAATGGAACCTACAAAACAAAAAATAAAACATTGCCGGAGTGGTAAACTATTGTTATATTTGTCGAACAATCGCCGCAACGGCGGCGTATGGTAAGTTGAACTATTTTAATAAACCTCTGACATGAAATCGAAATCACTCGTCATTTCCTCGGCCTTGGTAGCCGTGGCAATAGTAATCCTGGGCTTCGCGCTACGAAGCGGCATCAACCATTTCTCTGACCGCGACCGCGCCGTAACAGTCCGCGGACTTTGCGAAAAAGAAGTCGACGCCAACAAAGTGACGTGGCCTATCGTCACAAAGGAAATGGGCAACGACCTTGGCTCTATCTATGCAAAGATACAGGCCAACAACAGCGCAATAGTGTCGTTCCTCAAATCAAACGGCCTTGAAGACAACGAGATATCGGTCAATCCGCCGCAGGTCTACGACCAATATGCCGACCGCTACAACAACAATGACATCAAATTCCGCTATCAGGTGACCAACGTCGTAGTCGTTACATCGTCGAAAGTCGCTCAGGTTCGCGAACTTATCAACAAGCAGACGGAGTTGCTGCGGCAGGGCATAGCCGTAGTAGCCGGTGACTACAACTACCAAATCAGCTACGAGTATACCGACCTCAACACCATCAAGCCCGAGATGATTGCCGAAGCTACGGCCAACGCACGCGAGGCTGCCGACAAATTCGCCAACGACAGCCACAGCAAGCTCGGTAAGATAAAGACGGCTTCGCAGGGTCAGTTCTCCATCTCCGACCGCGACCAGTATACGCCCAACATCAAAACGGTGCGTATAGTCACATACATAACCTACTACCTCGAAGACTAAAGCCGGCAGTGACGTGCCTGGCAAATTAAAAATATGGGCTTGTGGGGTTAAGAACGCTCCACAAGCCCGGTCAGTAAACAAAAAGAAAAGTATATCATCTCCCTAATGGAGTATTGCGTTGGCTTTATGCCGGTCGGCCTGCACTATATAAAGAACCGAAGCAAGAGAGCCGATGCCATTGTCCAAGCCGCTACACGCAAGTCGGGCTGAAGCATCATGACTTCGGCCAATGAGCTTACATAATCGCTCGCTACGACAATTACGCCGCAGCCCATGCTTATTGAAGAAATGGATTTTACGCACAGGATTTCCGTTGCCGCCGGTCTCCCCTCATTGGCTCTTGGATAGATACAAAAAAAGCGTAGGAGTCTGTATCTGTTGCCGTCCTACGTTCCGAGGCTTCTCGCATTGCCCTGTCTATGTCGGACGGCAACGCAGAAGCCCACGCTTGTATATGCAATCAACGCGCTTTGGCAATATTTCTCTCGAAACACCGTGCCAAAGGCAGAATATTACATATCCACGGGCATCTACCGTTGCTTGAGCCTTGACATAGACATGAAATTTTGCGAGAATTTCGGAACCGTCAAGAATCAGCGCGGATAAACGCTTTTTCATATGTCTTGCCTCCCGCCCTCTTGGCCCACGACCGTGGGCTCCTGCGGTGCGGTCTGCGCAGCAAAGATACGTTTTATTTTGCTATTGTGCAAAAAATTGTCAGCAGCCCCAGGGCAACCGCATCAGAATCCATAATTTTTTAGAAGTGTTATCAAATATTGTGG
>CAJTXL010000044.1 GCA_910583525.1 uncultured Muribaculaceae bacterium
CGGGGACACAAGGATTTTCAGTCCTTTGCTCTACCAACTGAGCTATGGCACCATGGGGTGTTTCCCTTTTTGCGTTGCAAAGTTAGGCGTTTTTTTTGGTTCTGCCAAATTTTTTCAGAGGATTTTTGCAATTATTTTCGCAAGGGTCGGTTAACATTCTATAGCACAGCTCATAGCGCATAATCAAGTTTGCCGGAAATATTTTGCGGCAATCTTCAGTGCAAGCGGTATCGCCTCTGCAATGCCTTGGTCGTACTCTTTCGTAATGCCGAGTTTAGAGTTGGAAATGATGTCGGGATGGATGTTGCGGCTTTTAAGCTGTGTGCGCAGGGCATCGTCTTCTACAGGCAACTTGTCGGCGTAACCCGGGTCGACGGGCTTTACGCCCAACAGGAGCTGTTCGAGCACCCAGCGGTTGTGCTCGACTTCGGCAAGATGCCTGATGTCTTCTTCTGAGAGCGCGTCGTTGTCGACCGAACGTATTTTGCATGCAAATGTATTGGCACAATAGATATTGGACCACCGCTTCGATATGGCGCTTTTGCCTTTGCTGTCGGATATGTCGAGCCAGCATCGGTCAACTTCGGCCATGAAAGCGTCTTCGGATTCTGCTTTGCCGTATCGTTCGGCCAATGTGGTGCCGTCGGCCATACATTTGTAGGCATATGCCACAAGCCGCGGAAGGATGTTGTCGACACTTGCAAGATAATCGCAGCTGTCAATCATTCCGAACGGTTTGAGCGCGCCAAAACGCCTTTTGTCGTGAGCAGTCGCACCCCGGCTGACGGCGTCGACAAGCGCACCGCTTTCGGGTTGCTGCACGAGTATCTGTTGGGCATCGTCGTAGACCGACGCCGTGAAATAGAGCGATACCGACATTGCTTCGGATGCTATGGGCAGGCATACGGCAATGGTCGTTTTTGATTTCGGGTCGGCGCACGCGTCGGCTATGTATTTTTGTATGGAAGGGCGTGCGACGTCTCCTTCGATAAATTCGAAGTCGGTATCTATGAGGTTGTCGCCGAGATAAGCGCCGAAATATGGCGATTTGTATGTCTCGTCGGCCATGGGGTCGTTCCATTTATAGATACCGTTTGTCCGGCCTGCGGTATCACGGACGGTATCGTAAATTTTCCATGAGCCGTCGCTTGTCGGAATTACGTCTTCGGGGGCATCGACGTAACGCCATCGCGCAAGTTTGAAGAGCTCTCTGAAACGCCCCATCATGAACAGCATTTCCCGTTTTGCGTTTCGGTCGACGAATGTTATGAGCGTACGAGGGTTTCCGACTTCAGGATTGTTGAAATTGGGATAATGGGCCAGGTGTGCAGCTTCAAGACCCATCGCCACGCCCATTTTAGACATGCCTATGACAATAAGATGCACACGTTTGTCGGATGTGTACGGCAAGCCGTCATGGCCGTCAAGCGGTATATAACGTTTGTTGAAAGGTACAAGGACCTGCTGTGCCCATGTCTCGTAGATACTGAACGGAATGAACCGGAATGTGGCGCTCTGCCCTGCCGTGATGTCGGTAATCTGGAATGCGCTGAATGTCGACTGGTACTCGAACATTATATGGCATGGTATCAGAGTTTTTCCGGCCGAGCGTACATGTGTGTTTATCAACTGCCAGCACTGCATGTTCAGGGCATCGTGGCTTGAACCGTCGATATGGAACTGTTCGCCGAGTATGAATATCTTATTTGCACTGCCGAGATTGAGTTCCGACAGTTCATGCCACGAGGTGCGGTCGCCGGAGTATATTATTATATTGCGTGCCTTGCGTTTGTCTTCGACCTCTGCAAGGATTTCTCGGCGAAGCATGTCGGGGTTGCGCTGTGTCTGAATAAGGACGTATTCGTTCGTCGGGTCTTCGAGTAGCTGGCGCGCGAGGCGCGGAGCCATCCTGTGACCGCCTATTATGACCGAAAATCCGTTTTTTGCAATATTGTCGTAGCGTGCCAAACCTTTCAAATGGCGCTCTTTGCGGTTTGAAATCCAATTCACCAACAAGGTTACAAGAACGCCGTTGACAATGAACAGCCCAAAGATGTTCATCACCACTATCGGCCCCCAATCTTCGCTCTTGATATCGGTACTGCGGGCGCCGGCATTGGTGAGCTGAAGGAATGCTTCGCCAAGCGACCAGTTGCTGATTGTGCGCGACAACAGATACAAAAGGCCGAACATAAGGACTGCCGAAATCATCGTCAGTCCGAACATATAAACAAAACCGGCCGACAGGAACCTGTCGAGCGTAAGATAACGACGGCTCCAACTTATGCGTTTTTTCATGAGGTGGATTGGGGTGTATGCAGCGCCGACCGGCAAATGGCCAACAGCCCTTACCGGTCGGTGCTAAATAAGAAGCTTTTGGCTTATTTTTTTGCCTGCTCCAGCGAAACTTTGCGGAACTCTTTCATGAGTTTTTCGAGTTCGAGCGAAGCTTTGCGTGCACGCGTACCGGCTGCTTTGTTGTTCTTTTCGTTCTGGAGTGCTGCATCGGCACGGAATGCCTCATATGCAGCCTGGATGGAGTTAAGTAAAGATTCCATGGACTTGAGTTTTAAGTTGAAAATATGGTTAATAATTCACTGTTTCTTATATGGTGCAGGGACGACTAATCGTCCTCATACTCTGTAGTATCGACAATTCCTGCGGCGGCAAGGGCGGCACGGCGTTCGCGACAGGTGCCGCATCGGCCGCAATGCTTTTCAAGGCCGCGATAGCACGAGTATGTGGTCGAATAGTCGAGGCCGAGGCGTTTGCCGCGGAGTGCGATGTCGGCTTTCGACAGAAGAGTATACGGCGCTTTCACTTTTATGCCTTCGTAGGTGCCCTCCTCTATCGCTTTCGACATGGCCTCGATAAAGCCTATCCGGCAATCGGGATACAGGGCATGGTCGCCGGCATGGTTGGCAATCATCAGCACGCTAAGGCCATTGCTTTCGGCAAGCCCGGCAGCGGCGGCAAGCATGATGCCGTTACGGAAAGGCACCACCGTCGATTTCATGTTGTCGAAATCGTATTCGCCTTCGGGTATGGCGTCGGGGCCTTCAAGCAGAGAGCTATGGAAGTTCTTACCGATAAACGACAAATCCATTTCGACAAGCTCAATGCCAAGCTCTTTGCAATGGCGGCGCGCACACTCAAGTTCACGGGCATTGTGGTTGGAGCCGTAAGAGAAATTCACGGCGAGTTCAATCTCCGATGCGTATTCGTGGAGCATTGTCACGGAGTCCATTCCTCCCGACAGCACCATTAATGCGTTTTTCTGATGGATACCCATTGTTATCTGATATTGTTAAGCGGAAATGCCGACAACAAGCGCTGCCGCACCATATCCTGATGGTCGGCGTCACCGTAATTGGCAAAGGGGACTATGGAAATTCCGCCCCTGGGCATGAATATTCCCCTCACTTCAATATAGCGCGGCTTCATAAGCCTGACGAGGTCTTTCATGATTATGTTGACACAATCTTCATGGAAGTCTCCGTGGTTGCGAAAACTGAAGAGATAGAGCTTCAGGCTCTTGCTCTCCACCATGTCTTCGGCCGGTATATAGTTGATAATGATATGTCCGAAATCGGGCTGACCTGTCTTCGGGCACAATGCCGTGAACTCGGGGCAGTCGAAAGTCACGAGGTATTCGTTCTCGGGATGCTTGTTCTTGAAAGTCTCAAGCATTTCCGGGGCATAAGAAGACGGATATACGACCCCTGTATTTCCCAACAGGGTGCAGTGTTGCAAATCTTCTTTATCGCGAGGCATTTCCGAAAAAAATATTGACGTTTTTGTTACTAAAATAGCGAATGACGGCGTCTGACGCGTCAAATCTTCGGCAAACATACGAAAAAAATCTTTTATCGACAAAAAAATCTTTAATTAAGCCTCAAAAAATTTATTTTTCTTGCTTCTTCCCGTCCAAATCGCTAATTTTGCACCATTATTTACAACATAAGACACAAAAATGATTCAGGTAGAAAACAAAGGTGTCCTTGGCTCGGTCAGCCTCGACGACATCAAAGCCCTCGAAACAGAAGGAAAAATATCTTTGGCTAAACTTACCGACGGCACAGGGGCCGGCAACGACTTCCTCGGATGGGTCAAACTTCCGCAAGACACTCCCGAAGCTCTCCTTGACGACATTGACGCCACCGCCGCCCGTCTGCGCCAACTGTGCGACGTCGTTGTCGCAATCGGTATCGGAGGCTCATACCTCGGAGCAAAAGCCGTCATCGAAGCTCTCAGCGACTCTTTCGCCGCATATAAAAACACCGGCACAAAAGTGCTTTTCGCCGGTCAGAACATCGGCGAAGACTATCTCGCCGAGCTTAAAGACTATCTCGCCGACAAGAAATTCGGCATCATCGTCATTTCGAAATCGGGCACCACGACAGAACCTGCAATAGCATTCCGCATACTCAAAGAGCAGCTCGAAGCGCAGCTCGGACGCGAAGAAGCCAACAAACGTATTGTGGCTGTCACCGACGCCAAACGCGGCGCGCTTCGCACACTCGCCGATACAGAAGGCTACAAGACATATGTGATTGAAGACAACGTGGGCGGCCGCTTCTCGGTGCTCACCCCCGTAGGCCTTCTGCCGATTGCCGTCGCAGGCTTCGACATCAAGGCTCTCGTCAAAGGCGCTGCCGACATCGCCACCGCCACCCTCGACGGCAAATGCAACGCCGCCATGACTTATGCCATGACACGCAACGCCCTCTACCGTTCGGGCAAAAAAATCGAAATCCTTGTCAACTACAGCCCGAAGCTCCACTTTTTCGGCGAATGGTGGAAACAGCTCTACGGCGAAAGCGAGGGCAAAGACCACAAAGGCATATTCCCTGCAGCCGTCGACAACACCACCGACCTGCACTCCATGGGCCAGTGGATACAGGAAGGCGAACGCTCGATATTCGAAACGGTGATATCGGTAGCCAAACCCGAACGCGAGCTCCGCATCCCCTCTGACGACGCAAACCTCGACGGCCTCAACTATATCGCCGGCAAACGCGTCGACGAAGTCAACAAAATGGCCGAGCTGGGCACACGTATAGCGCACATCGACGGCGGCGTACCCAACATCCACGTCACCATCCCCGAACTTTCGGCATACTCTCTCGGCCAGCTCATCTACTTCTTCGAAGCGGCATGCGGCATAAGCGGATATCTGCTCGGCGTAAACCCCTTCAACCAACCGGGGGTCGAGGCCTACAAACGCAACATGTTCGCATTGCTCGAAAAACCGGGCTACGAAAAAGAAACCGAAGCAATACGTGCCAAACTCTAAGAGCGACAACATTATAGCCGCACAAATAGCAGCCACAGCCGGACACCCCGGACCTATCGGGGTGTTCGACTCCGGCTACGGCGGCCTTTCGGTGCTGCGCTCGCTCCGCAAAGCCCTGCCCGATGCCGACTTCATGTACCTCGGCGACAATGCAAGAGCGCCATACGGAAACCGCTCCTTCGACCTCGTATACCACTTTACACTCGAAGCCGTAAAATACCTGTTTGCACGCGGATGCCAGCTCATCATCTTAGCCTGCAACACGGCCTCGGCAAAGGCGCTCCGCTCCATACAGCAGCTCGACCTTCCGACGCTCGCACCCGAAAGGCGCGTACTCGGCGTCATCCGCCCCACGGCCGAAGCCGTAGGCGAGATAACTCACAGCGAGTCCGTAGGACTGGTAGCCACTCCGGGCACCGCGGCATCGAAATCATACGACATCGAGCTGGCAAAACTGCACCCGTCAGTCAAACTATACACCCACGCATGCCCGATGTGGGTGCCGTTGGTCGAAAACCTCGAATACGACAAGCCCGGAGCCGACTACTTCGTCAAATACGACCTCGACGCGCTTATGTCGCAATCGCCGGCTATCGACACCATAATACTCGGATGCACCCACTACCCTCTCCTTCTCGACAAAATACGGCAATTCGCACCACCATCTGTCAATGTAGTGCCCCAAGGCGAAATCGTGGCAAAATCACTGACAGACTATCTGCACCGACACCCCGAAATACAGGAACTTATAACACAAGGCGGCAACACCGAATATATCACCACCGAAGAGGCCGACAAATTCTCAAACCTCGCACAGATATTCATGGGTGCGCCCGTCGAAGCAAAACGTGTGCACGACCTCAGCACGGGCAATTGAAAAAACTCGAACATTTTTAATCGACCTTTCAAAAACTTTTAGTACTTTTGTACACTCAAATGCGGTAATAGCTCAGTTGGTAGAGCATCAGCTTCCCAAGCTGAGGGTCGCGAGTTCGAGCCTCGTTTACCGCTCAAAATCTTAAAGCGCCGACAATCATCTGATTGTCGGCGTTTTTTGTATTCATAAATGCACAAAGTATGTGGCAAGCCGAAAAGTCGGTGCATTTTCCGTTCCACGCCACTATCGCGCTACGCTGTAGCGCTTTTGGCTTGTGTAACTGTTTACCCGGGCTGCGCGCCGCCGATGGGGCGCTTGCCAGGGCCTATTGTTGTTTACGCCACTCCGTGGCGTTTGCCCCAAATGGGGCAATGCTTATGCCGGAATAATTGGATAGCAGCGACACCGACTTTCTTATGCGCCGTAATTTCGGTTTGAGATCAAAGTACGTCAACGGTTGCGCGCCACGCGGACGCTTTTCGTCGCGGTGCGGGGCGTGCTTACGCCGCTGCCGGAATAGGCATAGCCGGCGTCTCCGGCTGTCGATGACCAGAAATCGCCGTTGTTCATAGGCGCGCCGCCGTACCATGCAGGTGCACCGGCAAACTGTCCGCTCGCAGGGATATACCACACGATGTCTTCGGCTCTTATCAATGGTGTGGTCGTAGTCAAATCTCCGACGACAGATGTATTCAGATAATATTTGTTTTTCTTCAACACATCCACAAGCATCTGACTTTCGTTGATGAGTGTGCCGTCGACCCATTGTGGAACATCTTTATCCCCATCCACTTTTCTATAAGCCTTTGAACTGCTGTCACCAACTCGCGTCATTTCAAGCAATGCTTTTTCAAAATTGTTTGACAATGCCGTTCCGCCAAAACTAAAAAGCTGACGTGTATTTAATTGTCCGTCAATGGTTGATACCGCCTTTCCGTCCAATGTGTTCAGCTTTCGATAGTTTATATCTACGTAATTTCTATAAGACACCAAGCTTACATTGTATCTGACGACAGACGCATAACCGGAAGCCTCGTATTGTTCGATAAGTCTCTGTACTTGTGTCACGACATTATTGGCCGGAACAATGGAATGGGAATTATTATACACGTACACATGCCGAGCCTCATAGTCAAAGCCATATACACCCGTATTTTTATCGTCGATTTGCTCCCAGCCCATATTGCCGTTCCACGACGGCGGCAGTTGAGTGATTTCTTGCGTCGCAGTATATCGGGCCGGTGCACCGTCGACGCTTAGCGACAATGTCACCGTGCGGTCGGTTGCAGAAACGTTTTCGGGCAGAAAAACGGTCAAAGGAAATTCACCCGAGCCTGAACCTTTGACTGTTTTAGACCCACGAGCCGATATATTTGTCACCGTCGAGCCGTTCCGCATCTCTTTATCTGTCCAAAAACCCTGTTTCACATATTCGTTTACGTCGGCAGTGAGCTGAACGCTCGGGTCAGAGCCGTCCGAGGCACCGACGGTCAGCGTCCAAGTCTTGCCGTCGGGAACTCCGCTCACGCGAATTGCGCTGTTGCAGATTACATAAGTGGCATCTTGGATATCTACGGGCTGCGTAAACTCAATTTCATATTCGGGAGTTATGCCGATGTGATAGGTCGTGGTAGTACCCTGTTTCCAGGTCTGCCCTTTGAGCGAGGCTGTAAGCTCGCGCTCGTTGCCGGTGACTTTGTCCTGGAAAACGACGGTCATCACAGCATCGTCGCCAAGCGTCTGCGGGAGCATCATCAGCATATTGTCGTCCGGAGTTATTGCAGTCCCGGCTGTCTGACTCTCATTCATCGTTTTGTTTACATCGACAGTAAACGAGGTGTTGCCGGCAAGATTGCTCCATATCGTGGTGTACACACCCTGCGACTTTATGCCAGAAAGAACAATACGTTTGATTATTCCGGGCTGCATTTCTTTCCCCGTCACAAACCGTGCAGCCGCACACAGATGGCTGAATTTCAGCGGTACGCGCTCTCCGGGTGTGTTTATGCGGCCTGTAGTGGCAAGCATCAAATCATGCTGTTCATTGGCCCGTTGAGGCACGGTATACCTGATTTCCATCTGTCCGGGGCTATCGGTAGCCTCGGCCACGGAAACGCCGAGAGCATCGAGTCCGGCCATAGCCCAGAATGTCAATGTCGAGCCGGGAACGGTAGGCCAATAATAAGGTGTCGAAGTCGTCCAATAGCCGGCATCGCCATTGGCCATCTCGTTTTCAAAGAATGGTTTAGCGACATCCGAATCTGAGGCATAGAAAAAAGAGTATATGCCAAAGCTTTCGAGGTCTTCTATGCCGTGTATCGGAGCGGCACTCCCGGCTATTGCAGACGTGGGCATATCGGCTACGGTGACATATGCCTTTACAGGAGCAATATCTCCACAACCGTCTTTAAGCGTCATTTCATCAGGCGACACGACTGCAAGCTCTAAAGCACGAGAGCCGTCAGACGGCTCAATCAGACCGAAAGAAATTTCTTCGCGGCCATCGAGGTCTATAGAACGTGGTGCGTCGGTACATGATGCACCGACAAACAGCAGCAGTGACAATGCCTGATATAATTTCATTGTATAATTATAGCTATAAGGTAGAGTTCCGTGCCGGCCATGCCAACGACCGGCCGGCACGGATTTCTTTAGAGATTCTTATATACTTTTCTTATGCACCCGGAGTCGGGTCGGAGTTTTCGGGAAGTTCTACAGGGATATCAGCTTCTTCTGTCCATTCGTCAACAGAGATGACATCGAACTCTATGGGGAACATATCGTTATCGGGGTCGATATTATTCGGAGTCAAGGTCGCAACGAAATTATAGCTGTGACCGTTCTTAAATGCAGTTTCGGGCAGTGCTTGACCGGCATGCACATAGGTTGCAATTTTCGAACCGTTCACCATCAAGTCAACAGAGAACGATATTTTAAGAATATCTTTGCCGGGAATGATGAATTTGGTGCCGCTGACAACTTTTGCTGTATTTGCAGCAACTTGCGTTGTGGGAGTGTAGAGATTGTCGCGCAACGTGAGTTTGACATTTTCGGCAAGATTCGACCATTCAGGTTCGGCGTCGCCAAGGACAAGGTCGCCGGTAGCCACGGCGTTGTCGATTGACAGGCCATACACTTTAACAGAGTATGCGTCGCTCTCCATGGCATTGACAAAGGAGAATTTGACGCGCGACAGGGCATGCTTGAAAGCAAACTCTACCATACCGGGGCTTGTTGTGATTGCCGCAGGAGTCGTCTTAGTCGCGAAAGCATACACCAAATCTTCATTGCCGGCAGCCGCTCCGTTGTTGAACGAAATTGTGCCTGAGCCGTTGAATGCTGCGATGTCTGTCGTAAGCGTCTCTGCCCAAGTGTAACTATAGTGGTTATTGCCTTCGCTTACAGGCGATGAAAGCGCCGTAAAGAAGTAATCTTTGCCGGCAGTCCAATACTGCAAGGGAGAATAAGTCCAGTCGGCCGTTGCGCTTGTGCGCGACACGATTGTTCCGTCGAAGTTCTTTACAGGAGTGGCGTCGCCAATGTAACCATATACGGTCATCCGCATCAGATTAGTCTTGTCGGCATCGGTGGCACGCGTAGTCTTGCCTACAAAGCTGTCAAAGCCGATAGGCGACTGAGGCTGGCTGCTCAGAATCTCGTCGTTGGAGCACGACGACAGTACCAATGCAGCTGCTACAGCTGATAAAAACAGAGATTTTTTCATGTTTCTTTTTTTTTGATTGGTTAATGAAGTAATTTAAATTTATTTATTAATGTTAAATTTTAAAGTGATTTATAGCTTGCGTCAATCTTTCGGCGTCTTTCCGGCGTCTTTTGAGCTGCTGCATCGGTCATGTGGCACAGCCACACTCCCTCTTTGCACCTCAAAATCCACTCGGAAATACATCCGAAAGCTTAACGAATAAAAAGTTTAAATCACTTCAATATTAATTATTTGTGGTTTTACATGTTAATTATCACATCTTCATAGTCGCCCCAACCGTCAACGGTGACATCGAATCCCGAGCCGGATTCTTTACCGTCTTCGTCGCTGACCTCGAGACCTTTCACAACAATTACGCCTCCGTGCGGCTGTAAAGCCACCTGAGCAGTGACGTCATGGTCGAAAGTGAGTAGCTTGCCGTTTTTCAGCCTGAGTTCAAGGTTAAGCCCGAAGAAGCCGTCAGTGCGTGAATAACTCGAATTGGGATAATCGGGCACGCCGAACGAGTTCACCACGGCTTCGATGCCCCAATCGTGCACGGTGCAGTCATATAGTATGGTGGCCCGTTCTTTGCCGGTGTGTCCGTCGTGCAGAAAAACCGATTCGGCCATACCGCTCAGCGCACCACGGGCAATACCGACATATTCGATACCTCGCGAAAATTCATATCTGACCAGATAGGAGAACACCAGCGGCCTGAGCATGGCTTCGACCGACGGTATTATTTCCGAATGTTTCTGGTCGTATTCCCTTATATAGTGCCCGAACAGGAAGTCCGGCGGAGTGATGGTCTTTTCAGGTTCATCGACAGGGTCTAAGCTATTGCCCGAATATCCGGCCCGCGAACGTGAACGCGTACTTGCTTTGGCCGATACCGAACTGTTGAGGTCGTCGAAAATGATATATTCGGTGTCATCGTTATACATAAGCACCGAATTGATGCCCGGCGACATCTCAACCTTGCCGCCCGATGCCGGAAGGTGACGGGTAAGTTTAACTCCGTCGGAACCATATGAATTCACGCATAAACCCTCGGGTACGGCAGGATTGAGCGACGCGTAGCTCATGCCGAATGTGCCAGGCCACTCCGCCTGCCAATCTTTGCCGTCGGGCCCGGGCATCTCCCACGTAAGGTCATATTCCGCCACGATACGCGTTTCATAACGGGCTGCATGCTCGGGATGGTTGAAGCACAAGTCCTTATGCTCACACGCAGTCAATGCCGTCATGGCGATGATGCATAACAGGCAATGTTGGATATGAATCATAGCCCGGCACCGCCTCCCTTCGGCCTGTTATGGTTACCATATCCTATAAGCCACACAAGCGATACCTCGGCCTTTGTGGGACCGAACCATCTGCGGCGCTTGGTTGCCTGCCATACATAGTGCCCGTCAATCGGAGTATATTCATAATATTTGCCGCCAAGATAGCCGACGCCCAAAGTGAAATCGATATTGAGCCGTCGGGCCACGGGCAATGCGAAACCATACTCCACGCCACCGCCATAATTGAATTTATTGCCCATGTATCCTTTGCCCCCAAGCTCGAAGTCGTAGGTCATGATTTGGGCATATATGCCGACATGATGTCCTGTCAGCGGTTTTTCGGCAGCTTTTCGGCCAAACCAGCGCCTGAGGGCAATATCGCCGCCATAATAGCGCCAATAGTTGTGGCGTCGGTTTTTGCTCCACCAGGCATACGACCAATATGCGCTGACGCTGAACTTTTTGCCCAACCAAAATTCAGCTCCGCCGCCAGGTATCAGCAAGGCGTCGTACAGCATATTGGTTTTAAGAGCCATATAAAACGGCTTGCGCACAGGCTCTGAAACGGATGCCGTGACAGCACTGTCTTCAATGGCAAGCGTGGCACTATCTATAGGCATTGAGCATTCGGCGTCTCGCTCAGACTCTATCGGGGCTTCCGCTTCTTTCAGGGGTGTTTCCCGTGGCATTCTTTTAAGGTAGCTGAACGAGACCGACGCATAGCGCAACTCCTTAAGAAGCGGAACTATTTCGCGCCATACGCCGCCGCCATACATGCTGCGGAGTCTCTGAATGCGCATCGAAGCCGGCAATGTATCATCGCGTAATAGTCCAAGAATCTTTTCACGATGCTCTATGCCCGATTTTTCAATAAGTTCTTCAAGCATAGGCAAGCCTATTACCTCGCATGTCCGTGTAACGCTGTCAAGTGACGGAGAGTTGCCGGTAGCATCTACGAAGCTTTCGATGGCAGCCATACGTTTACGTGCATAGTCCATATTCAGCGCCAAACGGCCTTCGGGCGAAGCAAATCCCGAATATGAAATCCCCGTTATCGTTACCAACGAATCGGCACGTGCCAACTCAAGAAAGCTGCATATCGTGTCAAGTGCCGCGGCGTTACCCTCCAATCCGGCATCGATGTCATATCTATTGACGGCAAAAATAATCCGTGCCTCCTTTCTGCAAATCTCCGCTTCCGCAGCATAGACAGATATCGGCCACAATGCGAACAGGCAGCTCAGAAGAACTGCCGTCAACATATAGCAAAAGGGGCGAAAAAACACGTTATGTATTATTTGATTTTTTACGAACAGCCTAAGCGTTCAGGTTAATTTTATAAAGATTTCGATATTTTACAGATAACAATTCTATTACTCTTGCTAAGCTAAACTAAAAAAGTAATTGTGTCATTCTATTGCAAAAGTAGAATATTGCATTTGCCACAGCAAACAAATTTGTTAACGTATCATAAATACCCCCCCCATTTTTAATATTTATTAACACGCCTTGTCGATTGTCCATTGCTTTGTCTATTGCCAAAATGGCCTATACAAGCGTCTAAGGACAAAAACACAAGCAGAGCGCCCCACGGCCAATTGCCGTGGGGCGCTCTGCTTTCTATTGTAATTTATCGGTATACCTTATTTGATAAGGTACTGCGACGATATTGACTGGTAGGAATGGACGCGACGGATTGTGTCGGCAAACAGACGTGCCACAGAAATGATGGTGCACTTGCTGCTCTCTTTTTTATACGGAATGGAGTTGGTGAAAATCATCTCGGTGAGGGCGCTGTCTTCGACACGCTGTGTGGCCGGGTCGCTCATGATGGCATGTGTGCAGAGGGCACGGACCGACTTGGCGCCGTTTTCCATCATAAGGTTTGCGGCCTTTGTGATTGTTCCGGCCGTGTCGACCATATCGTCGACCAGGATTACGTTCTTATCCTGGACATCGCCGATGACGGTCATCTTGGCGACCACATTAGCCTTGGCGCGCTGCTTGTGGCATAGAACCAAGGGTACGTCGAGATATTTGGCATAGCTGTTGGCACGCTTCGCACCGCCTACGTCGGGAGTGGCGATGACCATATCGTCGAGTTTCAGGCTCTGTATATAAGGGATGAATACCGACGATGCGTAGAGGTGGTCGACCGGCACATTGAAAAATCCCTGGATTTGGTCGGCATGCAGGTCCATGGTTATCACACGGTCGACGCCGGCCGTTACAAGCATGTCAGAAACGAGTTTGGCGGCAATCGACACGCGAGGCTTGTCCTTGCGGTCCTGACGCGCCCAGCCGAAATAGGGCATCACGGCAATGACCGACTTTGCCGAAGCACGCTTGGCCGCATCAATCATCAGAAGCAGCTCCATGAGGTTGTCGCAGTTGGGGAAAGTGCTCTGCACGAGGTAGACCTCGCATCCGCGCACCGACTCCTCGAAGCACACTTCAAATTCGCCATCGGCAAAATGTTCGATTTTCATCGAGCCAAGCTCGACTCCGAGTTCTTTGCAGATTTCCTCGGCCATATAGCGCGATTTGTCGCCCGAGAAAACCTTGAAAGGTGGAAGAAATGAATCCATTGGGATATTGGTTTATATATTGGTGGATTTGGTTCGTGTTTTCTTTTTAAGTTTTAGTTTCCAGATAACTGCGCCATGAGCAGGCACTTCTGCCGTGAAAGGCTCTGTTGCCGAGAACGTCTTCGGCTCACATGTGCCGCTGAGCAGCTCTACGGCCTTACGGTCGGTGCCTTCGGCAATGTCGAGGCTCTCAAAAGCATGGTACGGTATGTTGACGGCCACCGTGTCGTCGCTGTCGCCGAAGTTGGCCACGACAAGCAGCACCGTGTCGCCGCTATGCCTGATGAAAGCGAAGTGGCGGTGCGGATTTAGTCGCGGATTGTCGAGGTTTACATACATAAGGTCGAAGAAATCACCTTCGCATACGGCCTTTTCGGCATTGGCTATATGCAGCACGCGGCTGTACACATCTCTCAAAGAGCTTTCGGCCTCGGTGAGAGGGCCATCGCATTTGCCGCGGTTGAGCCAACGGCGCACCGATGCCACGCTCCAATAATCGAAGATGGTGGTGCGTCCGTCGTGTCCGCTGAAACCTTCGGCATCGGCTCCCGGCTCGCCAAGTTCCTGTCCGAAGTAAATCATCACCGGCCCAGTCGACATAAGCGTGCTCACGACAAGCGAGGGCACGACACGGCTGCCGTCGCCGGCATAGAACGACGAAGCGAAGCGTTGCTCGTCGTGGTTCTCCAGGAAGTTGAGCATTTTGTCGGATATCCCGTCGACGGTCTGCCAGCAGCCGGTGATACGAGCCGCAGAGTGGTCCTGCGTCTCGATGGCACGTAAAGTGTCGTAGAGATTGACTTTATCGTAGAGATAATCGAAGCCTCCGTATTCTATGAAAGGCCGATATAGGCCGATATCGTAGATTTCGGCAATGAATTTAATTTCGGGATAATGCTGTTTGACCTGCGGAATTGCCCAATGCCAAAATTCAAGAGGCACCATGTGCACCATATCGCAGCGGAAACCGTCGATGCCTTTGGCGGCCCAGTAGCGCAATATGTGGAGCATCTTGAGCCACGTGTCGGGCACGGGGCAGAAATGGCGCGAACCGTTGCCGTAGTCGACGCCGTAGTTCAGTTTCACCGTATCATACCAGTCGTTGGCGCCGGGGAAGGCATTGAAGCAGTCGTTTCCCGACGCTTTTGCCGGAAATTCCACATAAGCGTCCTTTCCATGACCGAGGTCAACATGCGGAGCGAACTGCTGACGGGTAATATAGTAGAAATTGTTCGACGGCGAAAAGAACATCTCATGATTGTCGCCGTCGCCCAAATCGCGGATGCCGGCAGGCCGCACGTCGGAATGGTACTGCCGGCCTACGTGGTTGGGCACAAAGTCGATGATGACTTTAAGACCTGCACGATGCGTTCGCCTGACAAGAGCCTCGAATTCGGCCATGCGTGCCGGCACATCCTCGGCAAGGTCGGGGTCGATATCATAATAGTCAGTAATGGCATACGGGCTTCCGGCATGTCCCTTTATTATATGCGGATTATGACGTGCGATGCCGTAGGCCGTATAGTCGGCATCGTGGGCATGCTCTATCACGCCGGTATACCACACATGTGTGGCACCGAGACCACGGATTGCCTTCAGTACTGTCGGAGTGATTGCGTTGAGTTTCCCCGACCCGTTCTGCTCCAACGTGCCGCCTACAACCGGAGTGTCGCAATAGTTTGTAAACAGCCTGGGCAGAAGTTGATAGATGATTGGCTTTTTCGCGGTCATATATTATTGCTCTATTTTTCGGAGGCTTCCGTCGATGCATCGTCGCCTATGTGCGGATGCCACAGTCCGGCATCCATAAGGGCTTTCCGGGTATGGACGTAGCCTGTAATGAAAATCTTTTTTATGTTCTTGAGGTCGAAAACGGCATATTCCGCCAATTCGGGCGTCTGCACCGAAACATCGCACATTGCCATGTCGGTGGCCTGGTTGGCCTTTGCCATAAGATTATATGTACGCATGGCAACGCTCGCTATCGACTGGTACTTTTTGTTCCGCTTCAAAGGGCTCACATTAATGCCTATCAGCGTATCGCATTTGTCGCGGATAATCCATGCCGGATGATTGCGCAGCACACCGCCGTCGACATAGTTGACGCCGTCGATGTTTATCGGTTTGAATATTATAGGGATGGAGCAAGAGGCGAGCATGCGCGGCCCTATTTCGCCCGAGCAAAACGACACCGGGCGGCCGTTGTCAAGGTCTGTCACCCCGAGGTATGTGGGCATGCGCAAATCTTCGAGACGCCGCTTGTTGCCAAGGGCGCGCAACACGAAATTCTCAAACTTCTCTATCTTGAACAGACCGCCCTGCCCTACGCTCAGCTGGGCGAAATCGGTAAAAGAAGTCCGTGCGAAGATGTCGGCCATCCTCAGCGGCTTTATGCCGGCGGCATACAGCACCGCAATCACGGCTCCGGCGCTTACGCCGGCCACGATGTCGGGCTTCAGCCCGGCCTCTTCTATGGCCATGAGAGCTCCGGCATGTGCAAAGCCGCGCGCACCGCCTCCGCTAAGCGCTATTCCGAGCTTATAAGGCTTTGCCGAGGATTTACCTCCGCCGACTTGTTTTCTGTCCTGGTTTGACATAGTGCGCAATTCTTCTGCAAAATTAGTTAGAAAAAATATATTGTTCAATTTTTTCGTAGGATTTTCTCTAAAGTGAACGCTTTTTGCCCTGCGAATGTTGTATCTTCAGCTGCTTCGCTGTCGGCAAAACCAAAATAAGTTTGGTTATATATTCTACTTATTGTACCTTTGTCAAGCCTTAACAAGCCCTCGCTTCAATTTTTATGAGCAATACAGATTCATCAGCCAAGCCGTCGAAAACGGGACAACTATTCAGCCGCATAATGTCGATGTGGAACTTTGTGTCCACCGGAATATGGAGCGACCCGAGGCGCAACTGGTGGCTCAATATACTGCGCACCCTAAATCTGTCGGTAAACTCGTTCCTCAACCGCGACATTCAAACACAGGCCTGTGCCATGACCTACCGCACCCTGCTCGCCGTAGTGCCTGCACTGGCGCTGCTGCTGGCTATAGGACGCGGTTTCGGCATGCAGGAACTTCTGCAAGAAGAATTGTACAAGCTTTTTCCGGCACAGAAAGTTGCGATACAATATGCGATGGGCTTCGTCGACTCTTACCTCGCGCAGACTTCCGAAGGCATTTTTCTCGGCGTAGGCATAGCGTTCCTGTTGTGGACCATAATATCGCTCTTGGGCAATGTGGAAGACACTTTCAATTTTATATGGGGACAGAAAACGGGCCGAAGCATATGGCGCAAAATCAGCGACTACACGGCAATAATGCTGATACTGCCTGTGCTGATGCTTTGTGCCGGAGGCATAATGCTGCTGCTGAACTCTACACTGAGGGCAATATTCCAGTTTGAGTTCATGACACCTCTGATAAGCTTTGTTCTCGAAGGCGCCTCGTGGGTAATGACATTCCTCTTTTTCGCGGCAGTCTACATGCTCATACCTAACACAAAGGTCAAATTCAAAAATGCGCTCATATCGGGCACCATCGCCGGCACGGGCTTTCTTGTGCTGCAATGGCTTTTCGTCACCGGCACTCTTTACGTCACACGTTACAACGCCATCTACGGCTCTTTCGCCTTTCTGCCCCTTATGCTGCTGTGGATGCAGCTCGCATGGGTAATCTGTCTGGCCGGAGCCGTCATATGCTATTCGTCGCAGAATGTCTTCGCTTTCAACCTCGACCATGAGGTGTCGAACATATCGTCGCGCTACCAGGCTATGGTTACACTCGCCATAACGGCAGTGGTGACACGGCGCTTCGTCGACCGGCAGACACCGCTCACGGCCCGTGACATCATGAACGAATACGAACTGCCGGCACGACTTGTCACCGGCATTACCGACCGCCTTGTAGCCGCCGGCATCTTCAACCGCGTGCTCATGCCCGAACAGAAAGAAGTCTACGGCTTCCAGCTCGCCATCGACCCGTCGACATTCACCGTGAAATCGCTCACCGAACGCCTGTACACGCTCGGAACATCGGGTTTCATTCCGGGTTTCAGCAAAAATTTCCCCGACGTGGAAAAGTGCGTAAAAATCCTGGAAGACAATTTTTCGTCGGTAGCATCATCGATGCTGATATCCGACCTTAAAATATCTGAACTGACAGACAAACCAACAACATAATACACACTATGAAAAAAGTAATCGCAACCACATCGGCACCCGGCGCCATAGGCCCCTACAGCCAGGCCATCGACACCGGCTCTTTCGTTTACGCTTCAGGCCAAATACCCCTCGACCCCGTCACCGGCGAAATACCCGAAGGTATCGAAGCCCAGACGGCACAGTCGCTCGCAAATGTCTGTGCAATCCTCGACGCCGCCGGCCTTACGGTGGCAAACGTTATCAAGACAACAGTTTTCCTTTCCGATATGGCAAACTTCGGAGCCATGAACGAAGTCTACGGCAAAGTCTTCACCGAACCCTACCCTGCCCGTTCGGCCGTTGCCGTGCGCGAGCTGCCCAAAGGCGTACTCGTAGAAATCGAGGTCATCGCCATACGGTAAAGTGTTAAAATTACGTTAAACACGGTCCATAGGCTTGACAGAACCAAAAAAAGTGCCTACCTTTGCACCATCGAAACACCGCGGGGTGGAGCAGTGGTAGCTCGTTGGGCTCATAACCCAAAGGTCGTA
>CAJTXL010000045.1 GCA_910583525.1 uncultured Muribaculaceae bacterium
CGAAAGTTTTTTGTTCGCAGTTACACCACTGCAAACATACGAACTGTCTAAAATCTGCCGTTTTTCTGTCTGAAAAAACGGCAGAGATAAGCTGTTGCGCAGAAAAACGCGCCGAGAAGCCCGGTCAAAAAGCTTCGGCGCGTTTTTATAAGAGCCACATCAAAGGATGCGATGAAACTCCGAAAAGACAGGATTTGAGTGCTCGCCGCCCTTTGTAATCCTCCGGCTCAAAGGCACCGGCGACAGATGTCGCCGTCGAGGCCCGCCATCGGTCGGCTAAGCTTGTCTCGGTATTTCACGTATAATTGACGAGTTTCCCAATCTACTTTGATGTGGTATTCGTTTCAGGCTCTCTTGCCTTTGGTTTTATAACGCAAAGTTAACTCGGCAAGTTCAATTTTCCAAATTTTTCGGGCAGAAAAATGCACAAATTTGTCAACGCCACCCGGTCTGAGGTCTATTTGAAGGTCACAAGCCTGTTGTAGATGAAGTTTGCGAGAGTGTAGATAACGTTGCCGAAGACGGTCGCGATACCGTATCCCGACACGACAATACCGGCGATAAGGAACTCGAACTTGCCGAAGGGGCTTTCGGTGAGCATCCACACCACCCACAGCTGCAAGGCATAGCACAGAAAAAATCCCAACAGAAATTTTGCGGCCTCACGCCCGTAGCCCCCTTTCGACTGAAAGACCCACGATTTGTTGCACAGAAAAGAATTTATCACGCCGCAAATGTAGCCCAAGGCGTTGCTGACATAAAGGTTCAAGCCTAAAAACGACTTGCACAGATAAATCACCCCGAATGTCACGAGAGTATTGAGCACACCCACAAGGCAATACTTTACAAACTGCACAATCTTTTCCATCTTCGGGTTGTCAGTATCGATAATCATTGTTCAGGCAAATCTTTAGGGTCTACTTTAAGCAATGGCAGCGACCAGTTGTAGTGCACCGCAAGCACACGCAGCCCGACCACGGTCACGGCACAGCATATCTGCGGCACAAGGGGCGAAGCATCAGGAATAAGCATCATAAGCCAATATACAAGCCCTCCGGCAAGGCAAGCCGTGGCATAAATATCCTTTCGGAAAAACAGAGGTTCTTCGTTTATGAGTATGTCGCGCGTAACGCCGCCGAACGAACCCGTGATGATGCCCATGGCGATGGCGACCCATGCCGGAAAACCGGCGACAAAACTTTTCTCTATTCCCACCACCACAAACAGCGCCAAACCGATAGCATCGAAAATAAAAAGCGTCCGCATACCCTTTACGAGAGCCTTACGGAACACTATGACGGTGACAAGCGACAAAAAAGTGACGGCAAGATACATCCACGACTGCATCCAGAACACAGGGATGCCAAGCAGAAGGTCGCGCAGCGTACCGCCGCCGATGGCAGTTACAAGCCCCACGATATACGCCCCGAACCAGTCGAAACTTTTCGCGGCGGCGAGGCGTATGCCCGAAATGGCGAAAGCGATGGTGCCGAGAACCTCGATAACGAATATGAACAGATTGTCCTCGCTCATCATTCACCGGCCTTTGCCGTCTTTTTTATGCGTTCGAGAGCACGCTCTTCAGCCTTGAGCCTGTTGCCGTAGTGGCGGCACACATCAGTAAGGAAACACTCGCCGCACTGCGGCTTGCGCGCCTTGCACACATAGCGCCCGTGCAAAATCAGCCAATGGTGAGCCTTGGCTATCGTGTCTTCGGGCAGCATGGACGTGAGTGCCTTTTCGGTGTCGAGCGGAGAACGGCTGCGCGTGGTAAGCCCTATGCGCTCGGCGACACGGAACACGTGCGTGTCAACGGCCATTGCCGGACGGTCAAAGACCACCGACAGAATCACATTCGCCGTCTTCCGCCCCACACCCGGCAGGCTCATAAGGCTGTCTATGTCATCAGGCACCATCCCGCCAAAGTTCTCTATAAGGCCACGGGCCATGCCTACAAGCGCCTTGGCCTTGTTGTTGGGGTAGGAACACGACTTTATCAGCTCATATACCCGTTCCGGCGAAGCCACAGCCATAGAGGCGGCGTCGGGGAACACCTCGAACAAAGCCGGAGTGATAAGATTGACACGTTTGTCGGTGCACTGCGCCGACAGGATTACCGCCACCAGCAACTGGAAAGGGTCGCGGTAGTGCAGTTCAGTCTTCGGCGCAGGCATATTAGCCTCGAAGCGCTCTACGGCCGCCTTGTAACGTTGCTCCCGTGTCACAGTCAGAGAATCAGTGCGCTGCTGTAAATTCTTCGAGGAAGCGGATGTCGTTCTCGGAGAACATTCGCAGGTCTTTGACCTGATATTTCAGATTGGTTATGCGTTCTATGCCCATGCCGAGCGCAAAGCCAGAATATTCTTTCGAGTCGATGCCGCAGGCTTCAAGAACGGCCGGGTCAACCATGCCGCAGCCGAGAATTTCTACCCACCCGGTACCCTTGCAGAACGAACACCCTTTGCCGCCGCAAAGATTGCAGCTGATGTCCATCTCGGCCGAAGGCTCGGTGAACGGGAAATAGCTCGGACGAAGACGTATCTGCGTATCCGGCCCAAACATCTCACGTGCGAAATAAAGAAGCGTCTGACGCAGGTCGGCGAAAGTCACGTGGCGGTCGACATACAGCGCCTCGACCTGGTGGAAGAAGCAGTGCGCACGGGCCGAGATGGCCTCGTTGCGGTAAACGCGACCCGGGCATATGATGCGTATCGGCGGCTTCTGCGATGTCATCACACGGGTCTGCACCGACGACGTATGCGTACGCAGCAGAACGTCGGGGTTGCGCGATATAAAGAAGGTATCCTGCATGTCGCGCGCAGGATGGTCAGCGGCGAAATTGAGCGACTCGAACACATGCCAGTCGTCTTCAATCTCGGGACCCTCGGCAATGGTAAAACCGAGACGGCGGAAGATGTCGATGATTTGCTCGCGCACCAGCGACAAAGGATGCCGGGTGCCGAGACGAACAGGCGCCGCCGTTCGCGTAAGGTCGAGCATGTCGGCGTCACCGGCGCCCGACGACGCATTGTCGCGAAGCGCGTTGATACGTTCGGTAACGTAGCTCTTGAGTTCGTTGAGCTTCTGTCCCAGCTCACGTTTCTGCTCGGCCGGAACGGTGCGGAAATCGTTCATCAGAGCGCTCACGGCACCTTTTTTACTCAGATATTTGATGCGCAGAGCCTCCACCTCGGCCTGTGTGGCCGAGGTGACAGCATCGATTTGCGCACGTATTTCGTTGATTTTGTTTATCATCGTAGGTTCGTTCGAGTTACAAATTTCTCGCAAAATTAGTAAATATTTTTGAGAAAAAGCCTACTCGACAGTCCATGTTTCACCGGCAAGAATCATATCGCGCAGCGATGTGAAGCCTTTTCGGGCACGCACCTCTTCAACCTGCATCGACACGCCGTCGTCGTAGGTAGGCGCGTCGACGTCGCGTATCACACCCAAGGCGAGCGGCAATTCTCCAAGGCCGTCCATCATGGCAAGCTGCTGGTGCAGGAAGTTCGAAGGCTCGTGGGCGTCGTGCACGAGCACGTCGTCGATGGTATACCCGTCCTGCCCCACGGTGACGGCTTTCAGCAAAAAGCCGTCACGCACAAGGCCGCGGTTCATGTCCTTGCCGAAAAGCATCTTCTCGCCATGGCGCAGGGTTATAGTGCGGTCGGCACGGACTTCGCGGTCGGTAATCGCGTTATGGATGCCGTTATTGAAAATGACGCAATTCTGCAATATCTCGACCACCGACGTGCCGTGGTGCTTTGCAGCGGCGAGCATCACTTCCTGCGACGTCGCAAGCTCCACATCTATCGAACGGGCAAAGAAGTTTCCGCGCGCACCGAACACGAGTTCAGCAGGGATAAACGGGTCTTCTACCGTGCCATAAGGGCTTGACTTGCTCACAAATCCCCTTGCGCTCGTGGGCGAATACTGGCCTTTTGTCAGACCGTATATCTTATTGTTGAACAGAATGATGTTTATGTCAACATTGCGGCGCACGGCATGGATGAAATGGTTGCCGCCGATGGCGAGACCGTCGCCATCGCCCGAAATCTGCCATACAGTCATCTCGGGGTTCGCCACCTTGAAGCCCGTCGCCACGGCGGCGGCGCGCCCGTGTATGGTATGGAAACCGTAGGTGTTCATATAGTACGGCAAGCGCGACGAACATCCTATACCCGATATTACAGCCGTCTTATGCGGCGGCACACCCAACGCGGCCATAGCCTTGTGGAGTGTGTTGAGGATGGCGTGGTCGCCGCAGCCGGGACACCAACGCACAGCCTGGTCGCTTTTGAAATCGGCGGGGACAAATGTCTTGTTTTCCATCTTCTTATTCCTCCATAAGTTTGGCGGTACGGCCCACAAGCTCGCTCACCGCGAAAGGCTGACCTTGGATTTTGTTAATACGCAAGAAATTGATGTTGGGGAAACGGCTTTGCAGATAGTCGGCGAACATGCCGGTGTTGAGTTCTGCCACGATTATGCGACGATAGCGCGCAAAAACTTCGGCCGTGTTTGCCGGCAGCGGATTGATATATCGGAAATGCGTGAACGCCACCGGGCGCCCGGCTGCATTCAGTTCGTCGACGGCAGTGCGCAGATGTCCGTACGTTCCGCCCCAGCCGACCAGCAGCGTATCTGCCGACGGGTTGCCGAGCACTTCAAGGCCCGGTATGTCAGTGGCGATACGGGCTATCTTCTCCCGGCGCAGACCCACCATCTTTTCATGGTTGACCGCATCGGTCGATATCGCACCGGTTGCAGGGTCTTTTTCAAGACCGCCGAGACGGTGCTGGGCACCTTCCGTGCCGGCCTTTGGCCAGAAACGGGCGAGGCTTTCGGTGCGCAGATAGGGACGCCACGAACCTTCGGCAATCAGTTCTGCCGGAACTTCGGGAGTCTTGATTTCGGGATATTCGTCGGCCGACGGCACACGCCACGCCGAGGCCCCGTTGCCTATGAACGCGTCGCTAAGCAGAATAACAGGGGTCATGTGCTCTACAGCAATACGGCATGCCTCAAAAGCCATTGTGAAGCAATCGGTAGGCGACGCCGGGGCGACAACGGCTACCGGCGACTCGCCGTTGCGGCCATACAGAGCCTGCATAAGGTCGGTCTGCTCGGTTTTGGTAGGCAGACCTGTCGACGGGCCGCCTCGCTGCACGTCAATGACAACCAAAGGCAGCTCGGCCATCACAGCCAGGCCTATGCCCTCGCTTTTAAGCGCGAGACCCGGGCCCGACGTCGACGTAACAGCCAGATTGCCGGCAAAAGCCGCGCCGATGGCCGAGCAGACACCTGCGATTTCATCCTCCATCTGACAGGCCTTGACCCCGAGGTCCTTGCGTTTGGCAAGCTCATGCAGGATGTCGGTGGCCGGAGTGATGGGATACGAACCGAGAAACAGAGGCCGTCCGCATTTTTCCGATGCCATTATAAGACCCCATGCGGTGGCGGTGTTGCCGTTGATGTCGGTATACACTCCCGGTAGAGGCTCGTCTGTCTCGATACGGTATGTAGCCACCGAAGCATGTATGTTATGGCCGTAGTCGTATCCGGCCTGCAGCACCTTGGCGTTGGCCTCATATACCGCAGGCTTCTTTGCGAATTTGTTTCTCAGATGGCGCAGAGCGCTCTCGAGCGGACGGTCGAACAGCCAGCACACCAGTCCGAGCGCAAAGATATTGCGGCACTTCAGTATGCTCTTGTTGTCGAGACCGCTGTCGGCCAAAGCGGCCTTGGTCATCGATGTCACAGGCACGTCCACCACCTGAGCCTTGATGCCCAACTCGGCAATAGGGTTGTCGGTAATATATTGAGCCTTCTTGAGGTCACTTTCCTTGAAAGAATCGATATCCACTATTATTACGCCTCCCGGTTTGAGAAAGCGGTGGTTTGTTTTCAGTGCGGCGGCATTCATGGCAATAAGCACGTCGCAGGCATCGCCGGGCGTATGCACACCCGTGCCCACGCTCACCTGAAAGCCCGACACACCGCTGAGCGAACCCTGCGGAGCACGTATTTCCGCCGGATAGTCGGGGAATGTCGACACCTGGTTGCCCAGCCCGGCCGATACATTGGTGAAAATGTTGCCGGCAAGCTGCATTCCGTCGCCTGAGTCACCCGAAAAGCGCACTACGACCTTTTCGAGAGTCTTGACATTTGTTTTCTCCATCACAAACGATTGGTTGAGAGTTGTTGGTATAGAGCCGCCGTCGTTGCGACGCGGCGATGCAAAATTACGGAAATATTTCGATATTCCCACATCTCGCACAGGAAAACACTGCAAAAGTCCTTAGAGGTTGTTTAATGACCTTAAAGACCTTAAAGTCCCTAAATAGCCGCCTTGTCCGAAAACGGACGCCGGCACACACATAACACCCTGACTTTCAACACCCGTTGACAAACATTGCATATTTTTCGCAAATTTGCGGCATGGATAGGAAAATCGACAAAAAACAAATCCGCAAAGAGGCAAGGCTGCGTTATGCCAAAATCGGCATCGCAGTCGCATGCACGGCAGCTGCCATACTGTCGCTGTCGCTGCTTTCAGGAAAATCGGTCTACGAACGCGACCTCAGCTTCGGCATCGCCGACATAGGGCCGCTCGAAACCACAGTCGCGGCCACAGGACGTGTCGTGCCGGCATTCGAAGAAATCATAAACTCGCCCGTCGACACGCGCATAGTGGCGGTCTACGCACAGCCGGGCGACAGCGTCAAAGCCGGCACACCTCTCCTCCTGCTCGACCTCAAAACCGCAGAAGCCGATTACTCGAAACTGCTCGGCGAACGAAGAATAAAGCAGAACGAGATTACACAGCTGCAGCTCGCCAACAGCACAAGGCAGAGCGAGCTGGCTATGCAAATCAAAGTCAAGGAGATGGACGTGAACCGCCTCGCCATCGAAGTCGACAACGAACGCCGCCTCGACAGCCTCGGCTCGGGCACCGGCGAACGCGTACGCCAGACCGAGACAGCCTACAGCACCGGCGTGCTCGAACTCGAACAGCTCCGCGCGAGCCTCGCAAACGAACGCCTGCGCTGCCGCGCCTCAGAAGACATTCAGCGGCAAGCCCTTGCCAACTTCGACCAGGACCTCGCAATCATGAAACAGAAACTCGACGAAGGACGCATCCCGGCACCCCACAGCGGCATTCTTTCGTTCATAAGCAACGAAATCGGAAGCCGTGTGGCAGCCGGACAGAAAGTGGCCGTAGTAAGCGACCTCTCGCATTTCAAAATCGAAGGCGAAGTCCCCGAAAGCAGTAGCAACCGCACAGGCATAGGCGCCGACGTCATCGTCAGAATAGGTTCTGCAGAACTCAAAGGACGCGTAACCAACATATCGCCCCAGTCCAAAGCAGGTATAATACCGATTAGCATAGCCCTCGACGACGCTTCAAACCCGAGGCTCCGCTCAGGGCTGCGCACCGAGCTTTACATAAGCTACGGCTACAAAGACAAGGCTCTACGCATACCGGCCGGCCCCTTTTTCAAAGGCCCGGGCGTCTACGACCTCTTCGTAGCCGACGGCGACGGCGGCATGCTGCGCAAACGCAAAGTGCGCCTCGGCGACAGCAACCGCAACTACATCGAAGTCTTAAACGGCCTTGCACAAGGCGACAGAGTGGTTGTTTCCGACATGGAAGAATTTCAAAAATCGAACAAACTAAAACTGAAAAAATGAATATCATCGAGCTGACGGACATAAGCAAAGTCTACCGCACAAAAGAAATCGAGACAACAGCCCTCGAAAACGTAAACCTCACCGTACGCCAAGGCGAATTCATAAGCATAATGGGTCCGTCAGGCTGCGGCAAATCGACACTGCTGAACATAATAGGCCTGCTCGACCGTCCCACCGGCGGCAACGTGGCAATCCTCGGCAAAGACTGCGGCACCCTCGGCGATACGGCCACGGCGCACTTCCGCAACGAGAACCTCGGATTCGTCTTCCAAAGTTTCCACCTCATACCGTCGTTGAACGTCGCAGCCAACGTAGAGCTGCCTCTGCTCTACCGCAAAGGAGTGTCAGCTGCGCAGCGCAAAACCGAAGTCGAAAACGTGCTCGAACGCCTGTCTATGTCGCACCGCATCAAGCACATGCCGGCACAGCTCTCAGGAGGTCAATGCCAGCGCGTTGCCATAGCACGCGCAATCGTCGGGCGCCCGTCAATCGTGCTTGCCGACGAACCCACCGGTAACCTCGACTCGCGCATGGGCGCCGAAGTAATGGCACTACTGCACCGCCTCAACAAAGAAGACGGCACCACAATCGTAATGGTAACACACAACGAGGCCCAGGCCCGCGAAACCGACCGCATTGTGCGCTTCTTCGACGGCCGCGTAATTTCTTAAAACCGTACGGACATGAACAGTAAATTTGCTCAAATAGTCTACGACATGCGGCACCAGCCCGTAATCGGCTGGGTCACAGTCATAGGCACCGCATTGTCTATTTTCCTCATCATCACCGTTGTGATGATGCAACAGGTACAGGTAATGCCTTTTGCACCCGAAAGCAACCGCGACCGAATGCTCTACGGCATATACTTCCACAAAAAGTCAATCGAGAACACCGGCAACAACGATTCGTCGGGAGGTCTGAGCCAAAAGCGCGCCGAGCAGCTCTACAACGACCTCGACGGAGTCGAGCACATGTCCTTGTTCTGGCCATACACCTTTGCGGAAGACGTTGAAGGGACCCTCGGCGAAACATTCATGACAAAAGTGCGCTATGCCGATGCCGAATTCTGGAAGATTTTCGACCACAAGCTTCTGCACGGACGTTTTTTCACCGAAGACGAAGTGAAGTCGGGCTCTGACGTAGCCGTTCTCTCCGAGGGCACTGCCCGAAGGCTGTTCGGCACTGACAACCCCGTCGGCCAGACCTATCAGCAAGCGCACCAACCGTTTATGGTCATCGGTGTCGTGGCAAACTCCTCGGTGCTCGCATCGCATGCCTACGGCGAAGCGTTTCTGCCGCTGCCGACCGAAGATTACGGTGACTGGGGCAACGTAGCCGCAGCCATACTCGTCGAAAAAGGCGTAGACTTCGGGCATATACGCGACCAGGTACGACGCCGCTATGCCGAAATAGACACCGAGCTGGCAGCTGAAAATTTCAAAACGGTCTACCACGAAGCGCCTTTCGACCAGGAAACCATGACATGCCTGCAAGGAAGCAACAACACCCCGAACGTGGCTGACAGCCGCCAGATGCGCTACATCATATATGTCATACTGCTCCTCGTGCCTGCTATCAACCTCAGCAGCATGCTACACAGCCGTCTGCGTCGTCGCGTCAGCGAAATAGGCATACGCCGCGCTTTCGGATGCACCCGCAGCCGTATCATTATCGACATAATAGCCGAAAACTTCATGGTGACACTCATCGGCGGCATGCTCGGCCTTGCCCTCGGTGTTCTCTTCGGCCTCTTCTACGACGGATTGTACACCGCCCCCGACGGCATCGCTACCAGGCCTGCCCTGTCGATGCTCCTAAACACAGGCAGCATAGCCGCGGCCTTGGCGGCTTGCTTCATCCTCAACATTATCAGCGCGGCCGTCCCGGCTTGGCAGGCATCTCGCCTACGTCCGGTCGAAGCCATTAACAACAAGTAACAATGAAACGCAAACTATTTACACAGATGTGCGCCGAGTGGCGCAGCAACATATGGATGTTGGCCGAACTGCTGATTGTCGGCGTGGTGCTGTGGGTAATCACGCTCGTGCTGTGGACCATGGCCGACCTCAGGTTCTCAGAAAAAGGCTACGACACCACCGACGTATATGTCGGGGACATCCGACGCATCTATGAAGATTCGCCGGCATACCGGCAATACGACGAAAATCACGGCTATAAAACAGACCTCGAACCTATAATAGCAAAGCTACGCTCCAATCCCTATGTCGAAGAAGTCGGCATGGGCAACAATGCACTCCCTTACAATTACAACTTCTATGGCAGCGTAATCGAAATACCGGGCGACACCGCCGCGCTTCATTATATGGGCAACCGGCGTATAATGACTCCTGAAGTGGTGAAAATCCTACGCTTGAAAGGAACCCGCGGTGAGACTGCTGAACAACTTGCCGCAATTGTCGAGAAAGGCGAGGTACTTATATCGCCATGTATAGACCCCGATTCGCCGTCTCCCGAAAAGTTCCTCGGACGGGAAGTCTTCATTAATGGAGACTCGTCCAAGATACTGCATATAGGCGCTGTTGTAGAAGGCATACAGCGCAGCGACTACGAACGCATGTGGCGTGGCATGCTCGTGATGCGGGAAGACCCCTACAATAACTGGTGGCAACAGCTCATTGTGAGAGTGAAACCAGGAATGGGCCGGCGCTTCATCGAGTCGCTCAAACCCGGCGACATGGCGCACATGAACACCTACATACCCGAGGTGAAATCGGTAGAAACCATACGGCAAAGCTGTCAGCTCGACCAGACGACAATGATACGCAACTACGCCACTTGCGGCCTGTTTCTGCTCGTAGCCATATTCCTCGGTTTCCTCGGATCGTTCTGGTTCCGCACCCAACAGCGCGTGCCCGAAATAGCAATCCGAAAAGTCAACGGCGCAACCGACGGCGACATATTCCGCCGTCTCCTGTCCGAAGGCTTGTTCTTGCTCGCGGCCGCAACACCTCTGATATTTGCTGCGGCAATAGCACTCTTGCGTTCGGATGTCATCCATAATGGATACGGAACAGATGAATGGATGCTTTACGCCGCCATGGCTGTAGCCTTAGCCTTTCTCGCCCTTATAATATCGGCCGGCGTATGGCTGCCGGCTCGCAAGGCTATGAAAATCAATCCGGCCGAGGCCTTGAAAGACCAATGAAACGCGCGCTTTCAATATTGGTGTTCTGCCTGCTCTGTCTTTTGTGCCTCGCACAAGAAACAGAACAGCTCAAACTCAGCCTCGGCGACGCCATTGCCATGGCTCGTGTTAGAAGCGTCGATGCCGCAGTGGCCCTCGACGAACTTCGGAGCGCTTATTGGGAATGGCGCACCTTCCGCGCCGACCAACTGCCCGAAGTCAGCCTCAAAGCCACACTCCCGGGCTACTCGAAACAATACTCGTCGTATATGGACAGCCAAGGCGACTACAGCTTCGTCAAGACTAATGTCCTGCAGGCCACAGGGCAGCTGTCGGTGACACAGAACATACGCCTCACCGGCGGTAAAATCGCATTGAACTCTTCGCTCGACTTCATGCGCCAATTCGATAACAACACAGGCAACCGCTTCATGTCAATCCCGGTGGCACTGACACTTACACAGCCTGTCTTCGGGGTCAACACAATGAAGTGGGACAGCCGCATTGAGCCTGTGCGATATTCCGAAGCCAAAGCGGCTTTCATAAGCGCTACCGAAGACGTCGCACGCACCACCGTCGACTACTACTTCACCCTTATCATGAGCCGCGAAAACGTCGAAATCGCACGGCAGAACCTCAGCAACGCCGAGCGTCTCTATGCCGTGGCGAAAGCGAAGCGTGAAATGGGACAAATCAGCAACAACGACCTGCTGCAGATGGAACTGAACCTGCTCGACGCGCGCTCGGAACTTACCGACTGCCAAAGCACGCTGAAGTCCGACATGTTCCGCCTGCGCACCTTTCTCGACATCGAGGACGACGTCGAAATAGTGCCCGAAGTGCCGCAGGCGGTCCCGGCGGTCGAAATCCACTATGCCGACGCTCTCGACCGTGCTCTCGCCAACAACAAATTCGCAAAAAACATCATGCGCCGCAAGCTCGAAGCCGACTACGAAGTGGCCAAAGCCAAAGGCGACATGCGCCAAATCAACCTCTTCGTACAGCTCGGATATACCGGTGCCGACGACAATATGGGCGACGCATACCGACGCCTGCGCGCAAACCAGGTGGCGGAAGTCGGCATCGCCGTACCCTTGCTCGACTGGGGCAAACGGCGCGGTCGCGTCAAAGTCGCAGAAAGCAAAAGGCGTGTAGCCGAGAGCCAACTGCGGCGAGAGACGCTCGACTTCAACCAGCAGCTTTTCATCCTCGTAGAACGCTTTTCCGACCAGCAGTCGCAACTCGACATCGCCACACGCGCCGACGAAATAGCACGCCGACGCTACGACACCAACGTCGAGACATATCTCATAGGCAAAATCTCGACGCTCGACCTAAACGACTCCCGTCAGAGCAAAGACGCCGGGCGCCGCCAGTACATCAACGAACTCTACAAATACTGGAGCTACTGGTATCAGATACGTTCTCTCACCCTCTACGATTACGAGCACAAAAACGACATCAACGCCGACATAGAAAAACTTGTAAAAGGTGCAATCTAAATTAAAATCATTATTTTTGTGCCATGATACTGATTGTCGACGATGACCAAGCCATACGCCTATCGCTCGGCCTTATGCTGAAACAGGGCGGCTTCGACCGCGAAGCCGTGTCGAACGAGCCGGATGCACTCGCCGCCGTCCGACGCGACAACATCGAACTTGTCATTTTAGACCTCAATCTGACATGTTCCACCACAGGACGCCAAGGCATCGAGCTTCTTCGCAAAATAAAAATACTGCGGCCCCTCGTGCCGGTGATACTCATCACCGCTTGGGGCACCATACCCCTGGCGGTAGATGGAATGGGCTTCGGAGCTGTCGACTTCATAACAAAGCCATGGAACAACCGCGATTTCATGGCGAAAATACGCAAAGCCATCAGCCACTACCGCGAAGCCATCGAAAAAGACCGTCCGCGGCCCCTCGACGACATTGAGCGCGAAGCCATCGTAAAAGCCATCAGGCAATACGACGGAAAACTCAGCAGCGTGGCCGAAGCGCTTGGCATCACGCGCCAGTCGCTCTATCGGCGCCTCGAAAAATATGGCATAAAAATATGAGATACCGCATCTTATTCGCATTGCAGGCACTTTTAGTAGCGGTGTTGGCAGCCGCTGCCTTGTGGCATGCCGATTGGCCGTGGGTCGCAGCGGCGTTCGCCGTCGCATGCCTGACTCTAATTTTGGGCTACAGAGCCGTCGCAAAGCCCCTTGCAACGGTGCGCAACGGCATGTATCTCCTGCGCGAGCAGGACTACGGCAGCCGCCTTAGGCGTGTAGGTCAGCCCGACGCCGATGCCGTGGTCGAGCTCTTCAACGGGCTTATGAAAGCGATGAAAGACGAACGCCTGAAAAACCTCGAACAGAACGACTTCTTGCGCAAACTCGTAGAGGCATCACCCATGGGCATTGCCATATGCGACTTCGACGGCAAAATACAATCGGCCAACAAGGCCTTCGACACATTGCTGTCGCCTGAAGTCGAAACGGCACTGGCCGACATGGCCGACGGAGAAATCCGCACACTCAGAGTCGGACAATGCCAAATAGTGCGGTGCTCGCGGCACTTCTTTATGGATTCGGGATTTCGGCGCCCATTCTTTCTGCTCGAACAGCTCACCGAAGAAATCGTAAAGGCCGAAAAAAATCTGATGGGAAAAATAGTCCGCACAATGGGCCACGAAGTCAACAATACCCTCGGGAGCGTGGTCTCTGTCCTTGAAACACTGCACGACATACATGCCGACGACGCCGACATATCATCCACCGTCGAAAGCTGCCGCGAAAGCTGCCTAAAACTCACATCCTTCGTCAAAGGCTACTCCGACGTAGTTAAACTGCCCGAACCTGAACCCACGCTCCTCGAACTCAACTCTACAATCGACGGAATGCTGCCATTCCTTCGCAAAATGGCTGGCGATTCAATCAATATTTCCGTCGAGCCTTACAGCGGCGGCAAAATCTATATAAATGCCGACGAAGCTCAGCTACACCGTGTAATCACAAACATCGTCAAAAACGCGGTTGAAAGCATCGCCGGCAAATCGGGAAACATCGTTCTGCGCACAGAGCCGGGAATACTCGAAATCAGCGACGACGGCCCCGGCATAAGCCCCGAAAACGCATCAAAAATCTTCACCCCTTTCTTCTCCACAAAACACCACGACCGAGGCCTCGGCCTGATGCTCGTCGCCGACATACTGCGCAGACACCGTGCCACATTCAGCCTCGCCACAGCCCCCGACAGCATAACACGCTTCAAAATAACCTTTTAGCAACCCCTTGCCAACCTTACCGACCCTAAAGACTTTAGAGACCTTAGCAACCCTAAACACCTTCCCCACAAAAAAATCCTGTACTCCAAAAAAACTCCCGTTCCTCCTGTACTCCTGTCCAAAAATAAACTTTTGACCCTTTTGTACTTCTGTATAATTTCCCGAAGAAAGGGAATTTCCACAACCGCATAAAGCATCGTGTCGCTAACTTTGCGCCACGATGAGACTCCTACAGCACACACGACGCCACCCCATACCGCCCCGGCCCTACGTCGCCCGCTTCCGGCGATGGCTCGGACGGCCGATGTCTCGCCTCGAAGCACGCCTCATCGAAGCCCTCGAATACCGCCGCCACCACACCCCCACAGGCCTGCGCACACTCATCATCAGCCCCGGCGACAGAATAAACGTCATCCTCGCCGACTACGTCCGCTACCTCGCCACCGCAATCTACCCCAAGCTCCCCACGGCCCTGATAATGCCGAACCGCGCCCGGGCACGCGAACTCGCACGCGCCCACATGCCCAAAGACGCATCCGTCACCTCAGGCCGCGTCGTCGACCACATCCGCGGCCGCGACATCTGCGTCTACCTCATCCTCGACGCCGACCGCATGTCGCACGTCGAAGACACCAACTACCAATACCAGCGCCGCATCAACGCCGTCGTCGCCGGCACCGTCCTTCCGGCGCCCCACTGCGCCGTCATCGCCAAAGTCTCCACCTCCGCCCCCATCTACCTCCCCGTCGTAGGCCGCGACGCCTACCTCTATCCGGCCCCCGACATACCGCAACCCATATTATATACCTTAACCGAGGTGCCCCCTCCCCGGCCGCCTGTAGGGACATGCCTTTGGCATGTAGCCCCCCGAAAAACGCAACCCGGCACCGCAAGCTCCCATCCACCCTCTACCAAGCGGGCCGCCACCTCCGCCGCCAAAAGCGAAAACGGTGACAAACCCCAACCGCGAACATTGACATACTGCCCACGCATCAGCCCAAGACAAAAGGCCTGAGAACCGACCCTAAAGACCTTACAGACTTTAAACAATGGTTCGGTAAGAAATTGATCAAAATAAGGCGATCAATCGTTACTTAGAAAA
>CAJTXL010000046.1 GCA_910583525.1 uncultured Muribaculaceae bacterium
AGATTACAGCGAAAGCACCGGTTGCGATACCGAAGGCGGTGTTGATAAGAGCCTCTGAAATACCGGTCGAGAGTTCGGTTGAGTCAGGAGCGCCGGACTGCGAGAGAGCCTGGAACGACTTGATCATACCCATTACAGTACCGAGAAGACCGACGAGAGTACCGAGGGTTGTCATGGTAGCGATGATGGGGAGGTTCTGCTGGAGTGTCGGCATTTCGAGAGCGGTTGCTTCTTCAACCTGTTTCTGAAGGTTGGCGATTTTCTGCTCTTTCGAGAGGACGGTGTTTTTGTCCATTTCTTCGTAGCGAACGAGAGCCGAGTCAACCACAGCGGCTACAGAACCCTGCTGTTTTGCGCAGAGTGCGCGGGCCTGTGCGATGTCGCCTTTTTCGAGGCATTTCTTCACTTCGGCAACGAATTTGGCGATGTTGCCTTTACCTTTGGCTGCAGAGAGGGCGATGCCGCGTTCTACTGCAAGAACGATAACGGTGAGGAAGAGGGTCTGAAGGACAGGCACGATAAATCCGCCTTTATAGATGGTGCCCCACAGGTTTTGGGGATGTCCGTCTTCGTCGAAGTGCATGTCGTTGCCGAACCAGAAGATGAAGAGGCAGATAGCGATGAGAGCGCAAATCACGATTACCCATGCGGCGTTCTTGATGCCGGGGGCGTTCTTTTTAGTGCTCGGTTTCTTTGCCTGAGCGTTGGGCTTTTGAGCTTCCATAGTTTTTGTTGATGTACTAAAAATTAATGTATTGGTTAATATTAGATGTAAATTGATTTAGTCGGTTTACGGTTTAAGGCCTGCGGCTTGTGTGCCGTCGGCTCTTGCGCTATGTTGATTTGTTTTTCTTGTGTTTTTTACGGTATCAATTTGAGGTTCGGCACGGAATATTCCGTGCTAATGTTTCGCAAAATTAGCATCTTGTTTTTAACTATCAAAATATTTAAGCTTGTTTTTTGGCAAATGAAGTGCCTCTTTGGCTAATTTTGTGCGTTTGGCTTATATTTGAGTTAAAATTGATTAAATATATTTAACCCGTGCTTATGGCGCGCTTTTTGCGCTTAGTTCAGGCTGCTGAATTTTTTCCGGCCTGAAACATAGTAGTCGAGCAGTATGTTCCGGCGACATTCGGGAGTGTCGCTCAGAAGGTCTGTTTCGGGGAAGTCGTGGTAGTTCTTGCGCATTTTGGCAAAGTCGCGGTGGGCGTGCCATATCGCGGCGGCGTTTTTGAAGTCGAAAGTCGCCACAAACCTGAGCCATGCCACGGTGTCGAGCAGGCGGCGGCGCAACAATATGTGGCTACGGCTGCCGTCAGGCAGATTTTTGTGGAGCATCAGCAGATTGTTGCGGAAATTAAGATATGTCTTGCGCGGATTTTCGGCCGGCAGCGAACCTCCGCCGAGGTGATAGACCTTGGCTTGCGGCACTGCGGCAATGCCGAACCCTGCGAGCTTTATGCGCCAGCACAGGTCGATTTCTTCCATGTGGGCGAAAAAAGCCGTGTCGAGGCCGCCTGCATCAAGGTAAATGGCGCGTCTCACCATCAGGCATGCTCCCGAGGCCCAGAAGATGTCGGCAATGTTGTCATATTGTCCGCAGTCTTTCTCGCATGTGGCGAATATGCGTCCACGGCAGTAGGGGTAGCCGTTTTTGTCGAGGTATCCGCCTGCGGCTCCGGCATATTCAAAGGTGTCATGATGCCGGTACGACAGTATTTTCGGTTGGCAAGCCCCGGTTTCGCGATGGGCATCCATATAGTCGAGCAGGGCTGTGTCCCAACCATTGCTTGTGGCTACATCGGAGTTCAGCAGCACCACATATTCATAGCCCTCGGCCGCTTTTATGGCACGGTTATAGCCTTCGGCGAAACCGTAGTTCTTGTCAAAGGCCATTATGGCGATTTCTGTGCCGAAAGTGTCGCGTATATAGTCGAGCGAGGCGTCGGTACTGCCGTTGTCGGCCACTATTATCTGCGAAATGCGGCGGTCGGTTGTCTCCACGACTTTAGGCAGGAACTCTTTTAGGAGCCGTTCGCCGTTCCAGTTCAGTATGATGACGGCTATACGGGGAGCGTTACCGGGTATTTCCATCGGTTGTGTGTCCATAACCATATTGAGGGGTTGCGATTTATGGTGTCTTGCAGCGCTTGGGCGTAGATGCGTGTCAGCTGCTGTGGCGGCAGTTCGCCGGGTTCTTTGTGCAGCAGTCGGCATGTTATGCGGTAGTGGCCGCGGCTTGTCTTTTCAGCGTCCCAATATATTGCAGCCATGCCGAGGCGTCTTGCAAGTGTTTCAGTGCCGGATATGAATGCCGTGGGCCTGTTGAGGAACTCCGTTACCACTGTAGGGTCGCCGTGGCTCGGTTTCTGGTCGCTCATGAAGCCTGTCACCGACACGATGCCGTTTTTGCGCAGGTTCAGTAGGTCGCGCAGCACCGTTTTCTTTGCAAAAGAAGTCGAGCCGAAGCGGCTGCGTATGTGTAACATAAGCTTGTCGAAGGTCTTGTTGCGCAAGGGGCGGTACACTTGGCAGTAGTCGACTGGGGCGCCGGGGCGGTGCGCGACATGGAGTGTCATCGACGGCGCCCATTCCCAATTGCCGCAGTGTGCGAAATACACCACCACGCTGCGGCCTTCGGCAACGAGGCTGTCGATAAGCTCGATGTTGTCGAACTGCATGCGTCGGCACATTTCGGCGTTGGATATGTGGAGCAGTTTTACGGTCTCTACTATATAGTCGGCGAAATTGCGGTAGAACTTCCGCTCGATTTCGGCACGCTCGCTGTCGCTTTTGGCCGGAAAACACTTGGCGATGTTCTCTCTTACGAGGCGCCGCCGGTAGCGCGCTATATAATATATGATAAAATAGAGCACGTCGGCAAAAACATACAGCACGCCGAGCGGCAGGCACGCCAACGCGGTAAGGATGCCGAGCAGTATGTTATAACCAAAGTTCTTCATTGCCGAGCCGGAGATGCGGCTATTGTCTCGCCGTCGTCTTTGAGGGTGTCGAGCCGCATTGCCGCCAAAGTGTTGTCGTACGACGGGTCTAACTGTGTCTCGACGCGCAGATAGTTGTCTGTGAAGCCTCCGAGCGGATGCCCATGCCGCGAATGTTCAAGAAGCACAGGCCGTACGGTGCCTATAAACCGCCGTGCGAACCCGGCATGTTTGTCAGCGCTTATTTTCATCATTATGGCCGAGCGTCTGTGTTTTTCCTCTTGGCTCACCGAGTGGCCGATTTGCAGTGCGCGTGTCCCCGGCCTCTCGGAGTAGGCGAATACGTGCAGATGCGAAATGTCGAGGCTCTCCACAAAGTTCCGCGACGACTCGAAGCGTTCGTCGGTTTCCCCACGTGCCCCTACAATCAAGTCCACGCCGATGAACGCATCGGGCAGCACTTTGCGTATGTGGTCTATTTTCGATGCGAACAAGGCCGTGTCGTAGCGGCGGCGCATCAGTGCGAGCACTTCGTCGTCGCCGCATTGCAGAGGTATGTGGAAGTGGGGCATGAAGCGTTGTGATTCGCCGACGAAATCTATGATACCGTCGGTGAGCAGGTTAGGCTCTATCGACGAAATGCGGTAGCGCTCTATGCCGTCGACGCGGTCAAGAGCGCGACACAGGTCGAGGAAGGTGTCTTCGCGTCCGTGGCCGAAGTCGCCGATGTTGACGCCTGTAATGACGATTTCCTTGCCGTCTGCGGCCGCGGCTTCTTCGGCCTGCGCCACAAGCTGGTCTATTGTGCCAGAACGCGAACGTCCCCTTGCCTTGGGTATGGTGCAGTATGTGCACCAATAGTCGCATCCGTCCTGCACTTTGAGAAAATAGCGCGTGCGGTCGCCTCGCGAGCACGAAGGCATGAAGTCGCGCAGCTCTTTGGCGTCGCTTACGGCCGGTGCCGCCTGCCCCGACAGATAATCGCGCGTAAGCTTTACCAAGGCCAGCTTGTCGTTGATGCCGGCGACAACGCCGACACCGGGCAGCGATGATACTTCGTCGGGCTTCAGTTGTGCATAGCAGCCTGTTACGACAATCAGCGCTTCGGGGTAGCGCCGGTTGAACGACCGTATCGCGCTTCGGCACTTGCGGTCGGCTTCGGCGGTGACACTGCACGAGTTCACCACAATGATGTCGGGTGTTTCGCCGTCGGCGGCGTTTAGCACCCCGTTACGGGCGAAAGCGTCGGCCACCGATGCCGTTTCGGCAAAGTTGAGCTTGCACCCGAACGTATGGTATGCCGCCTTGAGCGGTTTGGGGAATACGGTCTGGTCGGTCATGGCCTGAATGAGTTGATGATATGCGCGATTTCTGCGGCATCGGTCTCGGATGTGCATGCTGAAATCGGGAGACTCACTATTTCTGAGGCCAGACGTTCGGTCACTGGCAGCTCGAGACCGGCATAGCGGCTGTAGCATGGCTGACGGTGTGGCGGTACGGCATAGTGTATGTCTGTCCCGACGCCGTTCTCGGCCAGATAATCCATGAATTGTCCGCGCTTGGCCGTTCTGACTACATATTGGTGCCATACGCACCGGTCGGGAGCCGTCATCAGCGGCTTTACTACTGCCGGATTGTCGATTTTCGTGTCATAGATATGTGCGAGACGCCGGCGGCGCGAACATTCTTTTTCGATATAAGGCAGTTTGGCACGCAGAAAAGCCGCCTGTATAGGGTCGAGACGGCAGTTGTATCCTTCGTATACGTTGTGGTAGCGGCTTGTCGAGCCGTAGTTCGCCAAGGCGCGTACTGCCGATGCAAGGTCGGGGTCGGACGTCGTCACCGCTCCGGCGTCGCCGAGTGCGCCTATGTTTTTTGTCGGGTAGAAGCTGAATGCGGCGGCATCGCCGAGCGCGCCGGTCCGCGTCGTCCCTTGCGGCGAACGGTGTTCGGCATCGGCGCCTATCGCCTGGGCATTGTCTTCGACTATCAGCAGCTCGTGCCTACGTGCGGCTTCAGCCATGGCTTGGTCGTAGCATGCGCGGCCATAAAGATGCACCGTAAGGATGGCACGTGTCTGTGGCGTGATGGCTTGTTCTATCAATGATGTGTCGAGATTGAGCGTCGTTGGGTCCGGCTCTACGAAAACCGGCGACAGGCCGCTGTCTGTGACGGCAAGTACCGATGCTATGTACGTGTTGGCCGGCACGAGTACTTCGTCGCCAGGGTTAAGGCGTCCGAGTGCGATATATGCCTTGAAAATAAGCCTAAGAGCATCCAGCCCGTTGCTGACCCCGATGGCGAAGGCCGTTCCGGTGACATCGGCGAGTTCTTTTTCAAAAGCTTCGTTTTCGTGGCCGCCGACATAGCGCCCCGAGTCTATCACCCGGCATGCGGCGGCTTTGAGGGCGTCGGCATATTCTGCATTGACAGTGCCGAGGTCGAGAAATGGGTATCGCTTATTCATCGGTTTGAGTCTGCTTCATGAACTCGTCGAAATCACGGATGTAATCGTCTTCCGAGTATGTTGTTGAGGTGAGTACCATGCACACCGAACCCGACGCGAAATTGTCGAGTGTGCGCCAATATCCGTTAGGTACGTAAAGCCCCTGATAAGGACGGTTCAATGTGAACCGATACCATTCATGCCCGTCGAACAGATTTACATTGAAGCTGCCGGAATTAGCCACGATAAGCGACTTGGCATGGATGTGTGAGTGTGCACCCCGTTCTTCGCCTGCCGGAACGTCGTATATCCAATATACACGTTCTATGTCGAACGGGAGTTCTTTGTCTCCGTTCTGAATAAACGAGAGGTTGCCCCTCGGGTCGTATATTCGCGGAAGGTCTATTATATGCGGTTTAGCGGATGTTGCCATTTGCGAGTTTTTTTAGGTATTGCCCGTAGTGTGTCGAGCACAGCGGTTCGGCAAGTTCTGCGAGTTTTAAGGCGTCGATGTAGCCTTTGCGGAAGGCTATTTCTTCGAGCGACGCCACCAACAGGCCCTGGCGCTTTTCGATGGCTTCGATGAAAGCCGACGCTTCCATAAGGGAATCGATGGTGCCGGTGTCGAGCCAGGCGAAGCCGCGGCCGAAACACTGCACCCGGAGTTTGTTCCTGCTGAGGTAGGCTTCGTTGACAGATGTTATTTCGAGTTCGCCGCGTGCCGAGGGTTTTACGGCAGCGGCGACTTCGGCGGCTCCGGCAGGGTAGAAGTACAGGCCGACTACTGCAAGGTCGCTTTTCGGCTCTGTGGGCTTTTCGACTATGCCGACCGGGATGCCGTCGCCGTCGAGGGTCACGACGCCGTAGCGCGAAGGGTCGTTTACAGGGTAGCCGAAAATTGTCGCATAGCCCTTGTCAGCATCTTTGACAGCCTGTGCGAGCATGCCGCTGAAGCCTTGGCCGTAGAAAATATTGTCGCCCAAAACGAGGCACACGGCGTCGTCGCCGATAAAGTCGCGGCCTATTGTAAGAGCCTGAGCGAGGCCTTCGGGCCGGGGCTGTTCGGCGTATGAAATGCTTATGCCTATTTGCGAGCCGTCGCCAAACAGGCGTCGGAATTGCGGAAGGTCGCCTGGGGTGGATATGAGCAGAATGTCACGTATTCCGGCAAGCATCAGCACCGACAGCGGATAGTATATCATCGGCTTGTCGTAGACAGGCACAAGCTGTTTCGACATTGCCAAGGTGATGGGGTGGAGACGGGTGCCGGTGCCCCCTGCGAGTATGATGCCTTTCATGTTCAACGGTTTGCGTACATTCTGTCGTAATAATCCAGATAGTCGCCCGACACTATATCGTCGAGCCACTTGCGGTTTGCAAGATACCAGCGCACGGTGTCGCGCACTCCTTCTTCAAACGGTACATGTGGGCGCCAACCGAGTTCGTCCATGCTTTTGGCCGCATCGATGGCATAGCGGGTGTCGTGCCCGAGGCGGTCGCCTACATATTCGATAAGGCTTTCGTCCATACCGTCGTTGTCGGTCACTTCGGCAGTTACAAGTTTTATCAGCGTTCTTACGATGTCGATATTCGTTCGTTCATTGTATCCTCCGAAGTTGTATATCTCGCCGTCGCGGCCGTTTATGGCCGCAGTGAGTATTCCCCTGGCATGGTCGTCGACGTGAATCCAGTCGCGCACGTTCAGCCCTTGCCCGTATACGGGGAGCGGACGCCGTGCCAGGATATTGTTGAGCATCAACGGAATGAGTTTTTCGGGGTATTGGTACGGGCCGTAGTTGTTGCTGCATCTTGTTATTGTCACCGGCAGTCCGAAAGAATGGTTGTAGGACAGCACAAGAAGGTCGGCCGATGTTTTCGATGCCGAGTATGGCGAGGAAGGGTTCAACGGAGACGTCTCGTTGAAAGACGAACTGCCGTATGTAATGCCGTCGTCTTGCCTGCCGAGCTTTTCGATGGCCTGTTTCGGCAGGGGTGCGCCTTCGGGAATGTCAATCGGGAGCTGTCCGTAGACCTCGTCGGTGCTTATCTGCACGAATTTGCGCAGTGAAGGTGTTTCTCCGGCGGCGAGCTGTCTGCGTCTCTGCGAAAGGGCGCAGTCGAGGAGATTTAGAGTTCCTTCTACGTTCGTGCGGATGAACGGACGCGAATCTTCGAGGCTGCGGTCGACATGCGACTCGGCGGCGAAGTTGATTATATATTGTGGCCGGTATTCGTCGAGAAGACGCCCTGCGAGTTCCCTGTCGCCGATGTCGCCTTTGACGAAGTCGATGGCTCCGGCCTCGATTTCAGAGGCAAGCGATTTTATATTGCCGCAGTAAGTCAGGCTGTCGAGAACTACGATACGTGTTTGCGGATGCTCTTTCGTGAGCATCTTGACGAAGTTGGTGCCTATAAATCCGGCACCGCCTGTCACTAAAAATGTCTCGTTTTTCATTTTTGCTTTTCAGGAACGGGCAGATTGGCCAGCTGGTCGCGCGAGGTGGCAAGCATACGCTCGTACTTTTCTCTCTTGACAGATGCCAGGTGGAGCACCTGGAGCGCCGCGCCATATTGGTAGCAGTCGGTGAGCTGGTCGCGCAGGGCTTTGTCGATTTTTACGGTGGCATTGCCTTTTGCGCCTTTGATTATCAGTTTTGAGGCGTTCGGGTGCTGCAACAGCCATTCGCCTATTCCCTCAAGGTCTTCGGGGTTGAAGCTTGCCGACTCGGAGCCTTCGACCTTCACTATGCGCGCCGGGCTGATTGCCGAGGATGACACCGATTCGTGCCCGTCGATAAACTCGAGCGAGCGAAGCCCTATGCTGCGCCCCTCTACATTGGCTACGATATAGAAGAATCCTTTTTCTGACACTCGCGGCTGTATGCCGGTGCTTGTCATTACCTTTTCAGGCGCGTTTTTCGGAATAAAGTATCCTTCGAGACCTACAGAGCTGTCGACATGGCGGAATTTCGGACGCCATTCGTCGACCTTGATTGTTGCCTCGGCAAGTGTCGTGCTTTCCGAGGCTATGCTGTCGAGTGCAATGCCCTGCATGGCCTCGGCACGAAGCCGCAAGGCGTCTTTGCGTATCTGTGTCTGTTTGGGGTATCGCGAGTTGAGCGTGTCGAGCAGTACGAGTGCGCCCGAAAAGTCTGAGGCCTGTATGGCCGCTTCGGACTTTGAGTACAGTTCCTGCGCCCCCAGGTTTTCTTTGTCGGAGCACCCTGACAGGGCAATGGCAAGGATGGCGCCTGCCATTATGGTCTTATTTATTGCGTTGAACATTTTTTACGCCTTTGACGGTTGCTATTTTCTTTATGAGCTGGTTCAGCGCCGACGTGTCGGATATGCCGATTACTATCGAACCCTGAAACAGCCCGTCGTTCGAATCAATCGATATGCTCCGCAAAGATACGGATTTTTCTTTATTTATTATAGAGGTGATGTTCGTAACTATGCCTATGTCGTCTTTCCCGACCACACGTAGCGTTGCGGCAAACTCTGTGCCTGTATTTCCGCTCCAGCGTGTGCGGATGAGCCTGTAGGGATATTTATGCCTTATGTGTGCGGCATTGGGGCAGTCGGAACGGTGTATCTTGATTACGCCTTCCGACGACACGAACCCGAAAACATCGTCACCGTATATCGGGTTGCAGCATTTGGCGAGTTTGTAGCTTATGCCCTTGATGTTGTCGCCGATGACAAGCACATCGGAGTTCCCGGCATCGGTCGCCGGGCTGTCTTCCGACGGCTGCAGAGTGTACGACGCGGCCGATATACGGTCGGCGTTGTCGGCTTGTCCGGCAATTTTCGCGCCGCATTCTATATAGCTGTCTACGACGTCGTTGACTTCTATTTCGCCGCATCCGAGGGCGCTGAAGAATGCTATCGCGTCTTTGTAGCCCATACGCGTCACCGTGCGCGACATCATGGCTTCGTCATAGTCCATCTTGCGGTTTTTGAATCGGCGCTGCAGCAGCTCTTTGCCTATTTCGGCCGAGCGGTTCTCGTTTTCTTTCAGCACGGCACGTATCTTGTTGCGCGCTTTCGACGTCACGACTATCGACAGCCAGTCGCGGTTCGGCTCTTGCTGTGGCGATGTGAGTATTTCTACCGTGTCGCCGCTTGCGAGCCTGTAGTTGAGCTTGCGGTTGCGGCCGTTCACACGTCCGCCGACGCACTGCGTGCCCACTTTCGTGTGTATGTTGAATGCGAAGTCGAGCAGGGTGGCGCCCATCGGCAGCTTGTACAGGTCGCCTTTCGGGGTGAAGACGAACACCTCGTGGGCATATACGTCCATCTTGAAGTTGCGCATCAGCTCCATAGGCCCGTTGTGGGCGGCTTCGAGGATGTCGCGTACGTTCGCCATCCATGCGTCGAGGTTGTTCTCGCTCTTTATACCCTTGTATTTCCAGTGTGCCGCGAGTCCTTTCTCGGCGATGGCGTCCATGCGGCGTGTGCGTATCTGCACCTCAACCCACCGCTCTTCAGGTCCGTAGACCGTTATGTGAAGGCTCTCGTAGCCATTGCTCTTTGGTATGCTCAGCCAGTCTTTCAGGCGCCCGGGGTTGGGCCTGTACATGTCGGTGACAATAGAATAGGCCAGCCAGCACTCGGGCTTTTCCCTTTCGGGAGGGCAGTCGAGCACTATGCGGATTGCGAAGAGGTCGTAGATGTCCTCGACAGTGTTGTGCTGCTTCTTCATCTTGTTCCAAATCGAATAAATCGACTTGGTGCGGCCCTTGATTTCAAACTTCAGTCCTTCGGCTTCGAGTTTTGCCTTTACGGGGGCGATGAATTCGGCTATGTACTGGTCGCGTTTGGCCTTGGTTTCGTTGAGGCTGTGCGCTATGCGAGTGTACATGTCGCGGTTGCTGTATTTCAGCGACATGTCTTCAAGCTCGCTCTTTATGGCATATAGGCCGAGCCTGTGCGCGAGCGGAGCATAGAGGTAGTTGACCTCGTATGCCGCTTCGCGAACGAGGTTTTCCGAAGGGTGGTGGTTTATCGAGCGCATCAGGGCGAGCCTGTCTACAATCATGATTATTATCACGCGTATGTCTTCGGCAAATGTGAGCAGCAGTTTGCGGAAGTTCTCGTTTTCAACCGATGCGTTGCGTGAGTACAGCGACGCCACTTTGTCGATGCCTCTGACAAGCCCGGCCACATCGTCGCCCCAATGCCGGGCTATTGCGCCTTCAGGAAAGTACCCCGAACGGCTTGCCGCCGACAGCAGTACCGCCAGCACCATGTTCTTGTCAGGGTCGACGCTTTGGCATAGCGCTGATGCCGTAGTCATGGCCGAAAGTATCGGGTTGAAACCGAAGCGGTCGCGTGCGAGTGTGCCTTTGAGTGCCGCCTCGCTTATCTGTGTGCGCAGTCCGCTTATGTCGCCGGACGAGAACTGCCCGTCGAGTGATGAAAGCAGACGGCGGTAAAGCCGCCTTAAACGAGGCAATTCGTCATCTTTGAAAAATTTTTCGTCCATAGTGTATCATCTTGGAATAAACCGGAACATGGATGTAGCATACAACCACTTCAATGCCCAAAATTAACAAAAAAGCGCGGATGTTCATATTATGCTAAAGTGAAAAATTATTTAAAAGGCACTAAAAATATTATAGAGCCGTTCTATCTGATAGAAGTACTGCTGATTGTCTATTTAAAATTATTATAAATAATTGCGGCGGCTGTTTTTTAATGCAATATCGCCGTGATTAGACGTCTAAAGCGATACTTGAAATAAATCATGTTGTAGGCGGTAAAGTTTAAATTCCATGATAAACCCCTGGGAAACAAATGTTAACGTTTGCAAAGTTTAAGCGACCCTACAGCTGCGGCTAAAACTTTCGCTAAACTCTTGTCAACAACGAACTTGTGAAATAACTTTAGTTTCCAAATTTTTTCGTGTTTGTTTTTTCAGAAAAATAATTGGAATTTTGTAGTCGCTAAAACAACCTTCCGCACAACAACACGATGACCAATCCGCATCAGGAATTATGGGCGCAGTGCTGTCAATTTATAAAGGACAACATTTCGCCGCTTCAGTACGACACGTGGTTCCGCGACATCACCTCCGAGAGTTTTGATGACGCGACCCGTAAACTTGTGCTGAAGGTTCAGTCGTCGTTTTTTGTCGACCAGCTCGAGGAACGCTTCCTGCCGGTGCTTCGTGCCGCCGTAAAAAAGGTGTTCGGCGAGGGCGTGCAGATTTTCTACTGCTACCGTACCGTCGGAAACGACCCTACCACGACAAATGTGCAGAAGAGTGTGGCTCCGTCGCCCACAATCATGGCGCAGAGCAAGGCGCAGGCGGCAAATCCGTTCCGTAACGATAGCCGCGAAGATTTTGACCCTCAGCTAAATCCGCGCTATACCTTTGAGAATTACTGTCAGAGCGACAGCAATAAAATAGCACGTTCTATCGGTGAGGCCATAGCCAACAATCCGTCGCTGAAGACCTTCAACCCCTTGTTTGTGTTCGGCCCTGCCGGTGTGGGCAAGACGCACCTCATACAGGCTATAGGCATACGCGTCAAAGAACGTAATCCGCATGCGCGTGTCCTTTATGTTACGGCACGTCTGTTCCAGAGCCAATATACCGCAGCGGCAGCCAAGAACATAAACAGCTTCTTCCATTTCTATCAGAGCATAGACACCCTTATTGTCGACGATATTCAGGATCTCCAGAATATGCCCGGCACGCAGAACACATTCTTCCATATATTCAATCATCTCAGGCAGCACGACAAACAGATAATCATGTCGTCCGACCGTTCGCCTGCCGAGATGGAAGGATTTGAAGAACGGCTTCTCAGCCGTTTCAAATGGGGCATGCAGGTCGAACTTGAACGCCCTGACCTCGAATTGCGCAGGGATGTCCTCAAGCTCAAGGCCGAGCAGGATGGCATTTCGCTGCCCGGGGACGTGGCCGAATATCTTGTGGAGAACGTCACCAACAGTGTCCGCGAACTCGAAGGAATAGTGGTTTCGCTCATGGCGCACGCCACGGTTCTGAACCGCGACATATCGCTCGACCTCGCACGCCGTGTAATGGCAAATGCCGTCAAAATAAACCGCAAGCAGGTCAATTTCGAAATGATAGCCGATGCGGTGGCTTCGCACTACAATCTGTCGCCCGACCTCCTGTTCACCAAGAGCCGTAAGCGCGAGGTGTCAGACGCCCGTCAGGTGGTGATGTATCTTGCCAAGAAACTCGCCAATATGCCGCTCACGACAATCGGCCATAAAATCGACCGCACGCATGCCACGGTCATCTATGCTTGCAACAGTATTGAAGACCGCCTTTCGACAGAGCGCAAGCTTGCCGCTGATATCGAAGCTATTGAGGCTTCGATAAAGGGTTGACGACCCCGTCCGTCCCAATTAAAGAAAAATTTCTGCATTTATTGCCCTAATAATTTTTTTATCGGCATAAATTCGCTACTTTTGCGGCGTATTTAGGCCGGTTTGACGTATTTAGGCCGGATTTGTTTCTTAACTTGATGGAAAAAGACCTTGTGTCACATGCCGGTCTGGTGGTAGATGTCGGCACTAACCAATTATATGTTAAATTGTTGTCTGTCTCTGACAGTCGGCAATGCCATTCTTGCGCCATGTCGTTTGCATGCAAAAGCGGTGCAGTGGGCAATGTCACGGTTGAAGTGTCCGTTCCCGAAGACTCTGACCCTCATGCTTTCATCGGAAAAGAGGTTCACATCGAAATGCTCCCCGGCACTACGCGACGCGCAACCGTAGAGCTGCTTCTGCTGCCGCTCGCCGTATTCCTTGTGGCAGTTTCCTTAGGCACTTATTTCGCCATGGAAGCCGGTTTGACAGGAATATTGGCTTTGGGCGCTTCGGCCTTGGCCTATTTTTGCATATCACGCAGCAGGGGCGCACGCAAACCGGCCTGGAGACTTGTCGAAAGAGAAGAATAGTTGATAAGAGTATGTTTGAACTTAACAAAACTTTAGATTTAGGAGTCTGTCAGGCCTATAGCCATCTCCAAAATCTGTCATTATGGAACCCCATAACTCCATCTTTGGATATGTCTATAGTTTCTGACATTCTCTCTAAATCTTTCGTTTCGTTAAATCCAAACATACTCTAAGATATACAGGGCAACCGCATCAGAATCCATAATTTTTTAGAAGTGTTATCAAATATTGTG
>CAJTXL010000047.1 GCA_910583525.1 uncultured Muribaculaceae bacterium
AACGACCCTCTGATTAACAGTCAGATGCTCTAACCGACTGAGCTATTGAAGCAACTTTTTCAAGCCCCTCCGGGCTTTTGCGCTGCAAATTTACGACGAATTTATTTCTTGTGCAACTTTTATGGCTTTTTTTTTGAGAAAAAACTTGCTCAGTCGACCAAGATGAGGCCGTAACAGCTTAGCGGTGAGTCTTTTCGTGGTGGGGTGTTGATGCTTAGCCCGGCATTTCTGACGGTGGCGACAACATCAATGCCACATGCTTCCATCGAAGGAGCGGTTTCGTGTGGGCGCGGACAATCTCCGGGCTTGCAGTCGCTGCACAAGGTGCATGGGCCTGTGCCGAATGCTATGGCTTTATACAATCCGTCGGCGGTCATAGAACGGAGACATTCTATGGCGAGGGGAGTTCCTTCGGCCATTGTGCGTACTCCGAATAGAATGGCCCTTCGGTAGCAGTCGAGGATTTCTCTTGTCTCTTTATAGTCCGGCGCGAATGGCGGACAGCTGCGGTTGTGTCCGTATCGGTTGCAGCCGTAGCGGCATTTCATTATTGTCCATGAAGCTGTGACGATTGCCTGCGGAGCTATCGGCACCGCTGTAAAAGCGCCATTGGCGAGAAGTTGCGATATGTATTTGTCGATAGTTGGCTGCATGCCGTATGTATATGAAAAAAGGGTAAGCTTACTACATCGCGCCGCTACGACCCGATACCCTTGCTTCGGTCAAGACCTGGGGGAATTCTCGGGGAGCTGGCCGTGTAGGACTTACCCGGCTGCAAAGGTACTACCTTTTTGTGTTTCGGCAATGCCCTTGCGTGATTTTAACATATTTTTTTTAATCGGGTACGCCGACGCGTCGGAATGTATAGTCGCGGTCGGCGATTTCACACGACATTATGTCTTGGTGGTGTACTTTGATGTCTTCTATGGAGTGGTAGCGGTTGAAAAGGTCGCGAATGTGCGGCGTAAGGGCAACGCGCCAATGTTCTGCAGTGACGCTTGTGAGGGAGTCAAGCATAGGCTGTTGCATACCCGAAAGTATGTTTTGGGAGAAGGTCACCCCCGACGGATCTACGTTGACGACCATCGTCGATGGGTCGAAAGATACTACGAGGTCATCGTCGTCATCGTCTTCTGTGACATAGCGTCCGGTTATTGATGCTGTCGCCGCTATGCTTGATTGATATGCCCGGTCGACAGCGCCTCCCGTTACGGGCTGTTCGACTTCGATTACGGCACTGAGATTTAGGATACCGGCGTTTTTTGAGTCGCTGTTTGGCGAGAAGTCGACGGTAACGGTTGCCGAGGCGTCAGATGCGCCTTCTACGTTGATGCGTTCGGGATTTCCTTGCCATGCTCCGGCAAATTGTGTGCCGCCTGAGCAAGATACTGTTATTGCGAGCAGGGCTACAAAGGCCGAGGCGCAAAAAGAGATTGATGATATTTTCATGATTATATTGTTTGATGAAGTGGCATTATAAGCCCTTCTGTATCATAAACGGTTATATGGTGGAATTGTTTAACACTTATTTGCGATTTTTTCTGTCAAGTCGCGCCCGAGGTAAGAGATGATTGCACCGAGTTTGTTTTTAAGCCTCACTCTGCGGTCGGCCAGTATGGCACTACGGTTGCTGACGATGAATTTCCAGCAACTGTCGGCCAAGGCCTTTCTGTTTACTTTTGTGGCGAGCAGGAATATGTTGAAATAGGCACTGAAGGCTCGCGACAGGGCGGCTTTTTTTATCGCTCCGCCTTGTGCGACGGGCATCGCCATTACGCTTTCGACGGCCCATAAGGCGTCGGTACGTCGCTCGCTCCATGTGTTTATGAAACTTGCCGGGTTGGGCCTGTAGTAATATAGGACTTCGTCGCTTATTACGATTTTACCGGCTCTGAGGTATGCGCGTGGAAAGAATTCGAGGTCTTCGTAGTATCGTCCGTCAGAAAACAGGTTGTTGTCGAAGATGTCGCGGCGATAGAGTTTTGCCCATGCCGATGACAGGAATGTCTTTTCCTGGTATAGTGTACGCAGGATTGCCTCTTCGGGCGTGTATATGCCTATGTGTGCCGTTTTGTTAAATGGCGCATGTTCCGTTTGGGTGTATTGCGATATGGCAATGCCGCATCCTTGCTCGGCATCCATTATTGCCGACAACCTTTCGAGGGTGTGGGGAAAAAGCTTGTCGTCGGCATCGACAAATGTTATGTAGTCGCCCGAGGCCATTCTGATGCCTGTGTTGCGTGCGCCTGAAAGTCCGAGGCGCTCAACCCTGGCCGTACGTATTTTATGCGGCATTGCATCGGCATATTCGAGGCATAGTGCGGCACTGCGGTCGGTCGAACCATCGTCAATCAGTATTAATTCCCAATCGTCGAATGTCTGGGCTTTGATGCTCTCGACACATTCGGCAAGATAATCTTCGGCGTTGTATGTCGGTACTATAACAGATATTTTGGGCTTTGCCATACTCATTTCAGATATATCGGCAACGACGGCTCTGATTCGTTGTTGACGCGGTCGATTGCTGTGATTACGTAGACGCCTTCTTCTTTCGCCCGGAACGACGGTTTGCCCGTTATTGCCACAAGTGCACCGGGTTTGTCGATGTCGATTTCATCTCTGCTGTCAAAGCGGTATATGGCATATTTCACCACATCGCCGGTCTTTCCGTTGGGGGTATCGGTTTTCCAGCTTACCGACATGCCGGCTCCGGGCCGGAAGCCCGACGGTGCTTTCGGCCGGATGTCAGATAGCCAAGGATATGAAGGAGCTAAGGCCGGCGAGGCATGGTATTTTGTGGCGAGGGAGTCGGCAATGCCTTTTTCGTTTCGTGTGATGGCATATGCCGGCCACCAGCAGACGCCCTTTATATTGTCGGCGGTGCGCGTAAGCTCGATTTTGCGTCGTAGCTGTGAACGCTCGTGCGATGGCGCCAAGTCGGGTTTTGACATCGTTTTTGTCACATCCTGACCGATATATACATGCCGTTTCGAGCCTGCCGAACGGTTCCACCAGTCGACCAGTACGAGATAGGACGCCGCTTTGTGTTCAAGTTCCCAATATAACTGAGGTATGAGGTAGTCGATCCATCCTTTTTCTTCCCAAAGAAGTACGTCGGCATACAGCGCGTCGTAGTTCTGCAGTCCGTTGGTGTCGCTGCCGCGAGGGTCTGTCTTTTTGTTGCGGTATATCCCGAAAGGGCTTATTCCGAAGCGTACCCATGGTTTGGCTTTTGCTATGCGTGAATGGATGTCTTCTATCAGCAGGTCTACATTGAGCCTTCGCCAGTCGTCGCGCTTCATACCCTTGCCGTAGCGGGCATACGATGTCGCGTCGCCAAACTCCTTTCCGGCAATGGGGTAGGGGTAAAAATAATCGTCGAAATGGATGCCGTCGATGTCATAACGAGCCACGATGTCATCTACGACCCTGCCTATGTGTTCGCGGTTTTCGGGCAATGCCGGGTCGAAATACAGCTTTCCGCCGTATTTCACGAAGCGTTCGGGATGCTTGCGGTATATGTGGTTCTTAGGAAGATTCGCAATCTGACGTGTGTTTGAAGTCACGCGGTATGGGTTGAGCCATGCGTGCAGTTCCATTCCTCGGGCATGTGCTTCTTCGACAATGAATTCGAGAGGGTCCCAATATGGCACTGGGGCTTTTCCGCCGTCGGTCAGATAGCAGCTCCAAGGCTCGATACGGCTGTCATAGAAAGCGTCGGCTTGTGGCCTTACCTGAAAGAAGACAGCGTTTACGCCGACTGCGGCAAGACTGTCGAGCTGCTCCCTGATGTACGCCTTGTTTTGGCCGGTGCTGTTGCGGCGGTACTGCTCCTGAAAGACCGTGTGCATCCAAGCACCCCTGAATTCCCTTTTCGGGCATTCGAGAGCGTATAGGCTCGATGCGCATATGGCGGCAAGTAGAAAAACGGCTGTCTTGAACGGCGCTATCTTCATTGTTCGTCGTCAGACCGATTTGCATTAAATTTTTGGGCAACGTAGCTGTTCAGTTCATCTTCGCTCATTTTGTCAAGGTCTTTGAGCAATTTGCTTGCTTTGATGTTTCCGTTTGCGCTACGGTAGTAACCAAGAGTTTCGCGTAAAGTTGCCTGTGCGCTTTCGAGTGAAGAGTCTTTCTGCTTATGCACGAGCAGATATTTGATTTCTGCGGCCAGGTAGGCGCCTAAAATGGCAGCGCCATCTTCGTTGCCGAGGCCTTCAAGCGGAATCCAAGGCCCAATTTCGATTTTTATTTCATCGGTTTCTGCCGCCCACCTTATCAAGGTCGTATATGCGGCTTTTGTATCTTTGTAATCTTTTGAGCCATATGGCGTGTTCAGCACCTTGTCGCATAAGGCAATTATGCGCTCCCTGGTGTAGTCTTGGGCATGCGAAGGCAGTGCGATAGCGGCAATCAGCGCAAAAATTACGAAAATCTTTTTCATGTTTTCAGATTTTTTGTTGTTTCTCTGCAAAGATATGGTGCTTTTGATGCAAAACCAAATTATTGGCAGATAATTTACCGTCAAAAATAAGGAAAATGTTTCAGAATGTCAGGTGCATGGCTACGCGAAGGCCGTGACGGTCGATAGAGTAGGGCACGTCGAGATAGCTCAGACGCCACACGTAGTCTACGCGGAAAAGGCGGAAGATGTTGTCGATGCCGGCGGAGATTTCCATGTAGGGCTTGCCGTGCATAGTGGTTATGGCGGCACCGTCGGGGAACAAGAGCAGATTGTTGTCTGCGGTGGGACGGTTGCGTTCCGAAAGGTGTCCGTAGAGTCCGCTGAAGCTCAATACTTCGCGCAGACCGAGGCGTCGGACGCCGGGAATGAGGTTGAATAGGGCGCCGCGCAGTTGCCATGCGGCATGGAGCGATACATAGCTTGAGTTGATGAATTCCATGGGGTTCATCAGTGCGAAGCTTTGCGGCTGTATGGTGTAGGACAGATTCGCGTTGGGGATAAGCAGTTCGGGGAACGGAGCCGAAGACCAGATGTGGCCGCCGTTAAGGTTGAGGTCGAGACGTCCGAGCATTGAGAGTGCGAAAGATTTCGACACGGCCATCTCAGTTCTGTTGAATGAGTATGCCGAACCGGCAAAGCCTTTTGTCGCCACGTGGTGTGAGAGTGTCATGATAAGGGCCGACTCGTTGATGTTGCGGCGGTATGACTTTGCCTGATAGATTTTTTCGCCGGGCGCGAAGCGGAGCGTTATGCCGAAAACGGTATTGTTGTAGTGGCTGACGGCGTTGCCCGACGCCGTGACGAAGGGCACGAAACGGGTGGCGTTTTGCTGCGAGATTTTGGCGGATGTCACTACGGAGAAATGGTTTGCCAGTTCGAGGGTGTGCTCTAATTTTGTCTCACGTAGATATGTGAAACGATTGTCTGACATGCGTGCGAGCGACAGAACGAAGTTGTCGGGGCTTGTGCTGAGATAGTGGGAGCCGAGGCGGTCTATGTCGTATCGGTGTGTCAGTCTCAGCGAGTGCATGGGGAACTCACGCGAATGGTACTTCTTTTCATTAAACGAATATTCGGCTTCGGCGCTGTATTTCCATCTGCGGTCACGGAAGCCGTAGGCTACATAGCCTCTGCCGAACCAGTTCTTAGACAAGTTTGCCGTTGTCATGCCCCCGGCCCTCAGTCTTAGTCCTTCGAGTGAGTTGTAGCTCGCAGTGGCGTTGACAGGCCCATAGTCGAATTTGCTGTTTTTGCCTGTTGCCACATAGCCCGAGAACATTATGCCCAATATTTTTTCGCCCCAATAGAACAGGGGCTTTTTGCGTAGTTTCTCGACGAGTTCGGCCACGCGCGTTTCGGCGTCGGGAGGGCGTACGGTCTGTTCCTGCCTCCAAAATGAAGAATCGCGAGTATCGGCGCCAGGCATCACGATGGTTGCGCCGAGATTGCCGAAAATGCTGTCGGCTCCCTGCGGACGGTCGAAACGGTGGTTGCGGTAGCTGATTTTGCGCGACACATACAGCTGAGGCATGTCGGGCAGAACACTGAACACCATGAGCATATTGTCGGCAGTTTTCAGTCTTGAGCCGTCGTGCGCACGGTCGAAAGTCTGTGCGATTGACAGGTCTTTGATGAAGTTCAGGTTTATTTCTTTCGGCGCGTGCATGTCGATGCGGCTTATGAACATGGTGGTGTCGCCTGCCGGAACATACAGATGGCCCGAGAAGCCGAAGAACGACTTGTTGCGCGGATAGAATGCCAATGCTATGTGCGGTTCTTTTTTCCCGGGTATTATTGCGGCGCTGTCGACCAAATAGAAGCGGTAGAAGTCGGGCGCTACTGCCGATAGCGGACTTACAAAGTTGTTGCGCAGCAGCTTTATCTCGCCTTCGTAGAGATCGACTTCGTCGAAGAGGTCGTCGAGCACGGTCATCACATTGTCTTTGTCGAGAAACTCGTCGACACCCTCGCTGCTGATGCCGCGGACGACTTTTTTCTCTTTTTTCCCGTCGCGGCTCCACATTATTGTCGAAGCGCTTTGTTTCAGCGACACGTTCAGTATGGGATGGCCGTCGATTTCCGAGCTGTCGACATGTTCTGCCAAAAAAGGCATGCTGCGCATAAGACGGTTGCGTGCGGTAGTGTCGAAGTCGTTAAGCGACAAAGACGTACGGTCGTATCGGTCGTAGGAATAGAATTCGTTTCGGTGTGGGTCGGTGAGGTCTTTGAGGCGGCGTATGCGTTTGGCGAACTCTACGGCAGGATTGTCGTGTTTGGAATAGCGTTGCTTTTTGACGACCATTTCGCGCAGTTCGGTAGCTTCGGGCGTAAGGTATATGTCGTAGAGGTTTATTGTCGAATGTTTTACCGGGACAGTCTTCGACGAATAGCCTTGGCATCCGGCCGTAATGCCTGTCGACTTGTCGGGAAGCATGATTTCGAATATGCCCCTGTCGTCTGTTACGGTTTTCTTGCCAGACGGGTTTATGGATATTGAAGCGTATGGCAGCCCCTGGGCGGTGATGCTGTCGCGCACTATGCCGCGCACATATCGTTGACTTGCGGAGTCTGCGAATGCGGCGCACCACCATGCGGCCATGGCGGTCAGGACGGCGATAAATCTTAGTGCGTGGTGCTTCAAATAAAATCGTTAAATTTGCAGGGTGATAATCAGAATGGACTATGGCAAAAGAAATAGAACGTAAATTTTTGGTTCTCAACGACAGCTATAAGGCTGCCGCCGTCAGGAAAATCGAAATAGCGCAGGGCTATCTGTCGACCGACGCCGACGCCACGGTGCGTGTGCGCATTTCGGACGATGCCGCATGGCTGACCGTAAAGAGCCGCAACTATGGCGCCGTGCGTGGCGAATGGGAATATTCAGTGCCCGTTGCCGATGCCCGTGAGATGCTTGAGTCGTGTTGCGGCTGCCGCATCATCGAAAAGACCCGTTATATTGTCGAGGCCGGAAACGGCTTGATATGGGAGGTCGATGAGTTCCACGGGCGCCATCAGGGTCTTGTTGTGGCCGAAATAGAACTTCCGGCCGAAGATGCCGTTTTCGCCAAGGCTCCGTTTATCGGACGTGAAGTGACGGGTCTGCCTGAATACTACAACTCTTCGTTGGCCTCTTGAGGGCGTTTTACCAGACGCACCACATTCTCGACATGCTGGGTGTGGGGGAACATGTCGACAGGCTGCACGGCCTCGACTGCATATTTACTGTCGAGCAGTGCAAGGTCTCGGGCCTGTGTCGCAGGGTTGCAGCTCACATATATTATTATAGGCGGCTCTGCACGCATTATGGTGTCGATTACATCGGTGTGCATTCCGGCACGTGGGGGGTCGGCGATTATCACGTCGGGGCGTCCGTGCTCAGCGATGAAGCTGTCGGTGAGGATGTCTTTCATGTCTCCGGCATAGAAAACGGTGTTGTCTATGCCGTTTACCTCCGAGTTGATTTTCGCATCTTCGATAGCCTCGGGCACATATTCCACCCCTATAACTTTGCGTGCCCGTGCGCTGACGAAGTTGGCAATGGTGCCCGTGCCCGTATACAGGTCGTAGACGAGTTCGTCGCCTTTCAGCCTGGCAAACTCGCGCACTACCTTATATAATTCGTAGGCTTGCCGGGAGTTGGTCTGGTAGAATGATTTCGGGCCGATGCGGAAACGCAGACCTTCCATTTCTTCTTCGATATATTCCTTTCCGGCAAAAAGATGCACGGGCAGGTCGTTGAAAGTGTCGTTTACTTTGGTGTTTACGACATACATCAGCGATGTCACTTCGGGGAATGCCTCGCCGAAAGCTTTAAGAAGAGCCGAAAGGTCGTCGGGACGGTCTTCGCCGACAACGAGCACTACCATAATCTCGCGTGCGGATGTAATACGCACCATCATGGTGCGCAGAAAACCCGACTGGGCTTTCAGGTCGTAGAACGGCAGGCCGTTTGCCTTTCCGTAGTCTTTGACAAAACGGCGCATGCGGTTCGAGATGTCGTCTTGCAGATGGCATCGGCCAATGTCAAGCACTTTGTCGAAAGCTCCCGGGATGTGAAATCCGGCAGCGTTGCGGTCAGTGAACTCCTCTCCGCTTTCAAGTTGCTCGAAAGTAAGCCAGCAACGGTTGGAAAAAGTGTATTCCATTTTGTTGCGGTATTCCCATATATCGGAGCTGCCGAGTGCGGCAGGGATTTCGGGCAGGGCGACTTTGGCTATGCGTTCAAGTGCGTCGACCACTTGTTGGCGTTTGCATTTTAGTTGGAAGTCGTAGGGCAGATGCTGCCATCGGCATCCGCCGCACACGGTGAAGTGCTCGCATGGCGGCGTGACGCGTATTTCGCTCGGCTGTCGCATGGCAACGATGCGCCCTTGGGCGTAAGATTTCTTTTTCTTTTCTATTTTTATGTCGACACGGTCGCCAGGAGCACCGAAAGGTACGAATACGACCATGTCATCGACTCGTGCCAAGGCGTTTCCTTCGGCGGCGACATCGCATATCTCTACATCTTCAAGGACGGGATGGTCTTTTTTCTTGCGTGACACTGTGCAGTGGTTATTGGTTTCAGTGTGCAAAAATACGGATAAGTCGAGTGCAAAACAAATTTATTTGGTTTTGCCGAGCGTGAGTATTCAAAGCCATGCGTTGGCCCGTTCTTTTACGGCTATCGACTCGCTGAGTAGTTTGACAAATTCGCAAGTTGATTTCTTGTGGTATGAGCCGGAGAGCGTGTGCACGCATCCCGTCATTTCATTTTCCGGAATAAGCAATGGCACGGCGGCTACACCGGATTGGTTGTGTACCGACGCTTCGGCAAGAACCGACACAAAGTTACTGTTGTGGATTAGCTCAAGTAGAATGTTGGGGTCGTTCAGCTCTATACGGACATCGAGCCTGCACGGATGCCGTTCGAGGATCTTTTCCAAAGCATTGCGCGCCTGCAGTCCTTTCGACGGTAGTGCGAGGCTGTATCGGGCAAGTTCAGCCATGTCGATGCCGTCTCTTTTTGCGAGAGGATGAGCTTTGCTGACTATGGCGGCAAGATAGTTTTGGAACAATGTGTGCGACTCGATGTCGGGCATCGTTGCGGTAGGCTTGAACGCCAGCACGAAATCGACCTCTCTGCGCCGTAGCATTTCCATCAGTTCGGCCATAGGTTTGTAGCACACGTTAAGTTTCACACCTTTATATTTTTTTGTGAAGGCGAAGATTGTCTCTGTCAACAACGGGCTGAAAGAGTATGTGACTCCTATATTTAGATTGCCGACAAGAACTTCCTGCAAATCAAGCATCCGTTGTCGGCACTCATCTGCATTTCCTATAGCCTTACGTGCAAACGGCAATAGTTCACTTCCGGCTTCGGTGAGCATGACCGAGTGGCTGTTGCGTATAAAAAGAGGCATTCCGAATTCCTGCTCAAGCGTCTTGATTTGTTGGGATAGTGTGCTTTGGGTCTGGCAAAGTTCTTTGGATGCTTCAGAGAAATTCAGAACTTCAGCCAATTTGACGAATGAGCGTAGTTGTCGTAATTCCATTGCTTTATGTTTAGATTGCAAAATTACTCAATTTTATGATTTCCGTGTGGCCCTGTAGGCTATCTTTTTGAGGAGAAAGACCGGCAGTGTTCCACCTATTACCATCCCGATGATGATGAACAGACACACAAGGCCATTGGTGGAAAACAGATAGAAGTAATGGAGAAAGCCGGTTTCGTCGGTATGCAACAGGCACATCGCCAAAGCTCCGACAGATTTATAGGCATATATGCCCGGAATCATGGGCAGCAGCGACGGGAACATAAACGTCTCAGCGGGTATTTTTGCGAAAGGAGACAGCAATACGGCCAATAGCCCTATGACAGATGACGCTATTGCCGATGCCGGTACGATGCTCATCTGTCCAAGTTCGGGCGACATCAGCAGAAAGCGTATGGAGTGGCCCGTAGCGGCAATCAAGGCACAGAAGATATAAGCTTTGCGAGGCGGGTTGCTGATTGCCGAAAATCCGATAGCGGCAATTGCCGCAAAAAAGGCGTCGCTTAAAAAATTTTCAATCATGGCTTGCAAAATTTTTTCAGAACATGCCTATCCCCATTGCCCACATTCCGGCGCATAGGCCTATCGAGAGGCAGCATATCAGAACCAACGCATCGGTCATCCGGCTGAAAAAGCATATGTAATGCCGGTCGAGCATGTCGCTGAAAGCATTAAGGAGCGGTATGCCTGGAACAAGATATAGAACGCTTGTGCCAATGGCGATGTCGGGTGTTGTTCCGAGCGAGAATAGTTTGTCGGCACATGCAAGCACCGATGAGACAAAAGCACATGCCGCAAAAACAATCCGGATGTCTACTTTTTTCTCTATCAGCAGTTGTTTGAGATAGTAGCCGCACATTGTGGCTACGAAAACGACAGCGGCTGCGACGGCGTCGCCTGAGAAAAGGCGGCAGAAGGCACCGTTGGCACAAGATACGGCAAACAGAATCCACCATCTGTTTGCCGGTTTGGTCTCTTTGACCGATTGGAGGGCTTTCTCGGCACGGTCAACGTCCCACTTGTTGTCTGCTATTTCCCAACTGATGCGGCTAAGGCGTGAAACGATGTCGAAGCTTATATTGCTCTTGCCGGTGCCTGTCATGAATATGCGTGGTTCGCCGTCTTCTGACACGACCGAAAAGCTTATATGTCTTGGCATTATAGTTATTTCGGCATGAAGCCCCCATGTTTTAGCTATTCGCCGTACATTTTCCTCCAATCTTGCGCATGTCGCTCCGCTGGTCAGCAGCAACGCGGCGTAATCGGATAGAAATCGTCCGGCTTCGTCGAGAGGCTGCTTACAGCTATTCGAAATCGTCGTAGTCATAGTCGCCATTGTCTGTGATGCTGCGGTCGCCCGGAACCCATACCTCGGCTCTTTCACTTCCGATTTCAAAAAACGGATGGCTTGTCTTGTCTTTGTGGTGCCCGGTGATGGCGGCCAATAGTCGCCACATGAAAACTGTGGCTACTGCAGCCACGGTCAAAATCCATATTGCCATAGGTGTAATCATGTTGTTTTGAATTTGTCGGCAAAGTAACAAACATGAAGACGCCTATTTGCGGATTGGCAATGAATTTATCGAATACCTGCTATCGTAAGAAACGTGTGGAGTGCTACTGCAACACCCCACACGTTTTTACGATAGAGACTTCTTTTGGATATTATGAGTTATGAAAAACGATGTCGTTTTTGATTTTGGCCGCCATGCCTGCAAGCGAACGGATTTTTTGCCATTGGTCTTTGTAGTCGAGGCCGCGTGGGGCAAAACTCGATATGTTGAATCCTGTTTTAGGGCTTATGGCAAGGCGTGCACTGTCAATGTATCGCATGGCAGCGAGGACAAAATGTTTGATAGATTCTTCTTTGTCGGGGAATGGCGAATGGGCGTCGCACAGTCCGAGAACGACTTTTTTGTTGTCGGGAATGTATTGGAGAATGCCTGCCGTATCTTCATCGCCGGCATTGAACGGCATGAAAAATTTATCGACGGCGACTTCCGACAGTACGCGTGGCATTATGTTGTCCGCATATTTGACGAGTTCCCATTCAGGCACGGGCGTATCGCCTCCTGAAAGGTATATTGCGGTTTCGAGGTCAGACGGTGCGCCCGATAAAGAGCCGTTTATAACATTGATTATTTTGTCGTGCAGGTCAACGACATCGATGCCGCCCAAAAGTAGCCTTTTCGTGAAGCTGTCGCCACATAGTTGTCCGCACACCGTGTCATCGAAAACAATGCTGTGGCATCCGAGTCCGTACAATCTTTGTATGGTTTTGCGGTATGTTTCCGATATGTCGGACAGGAAGTCATTGGGGTCGGCACAGATACGCCTAGGCTGTTCTTCTGCCGTCAGAAGAATATTGATGAACAGTTCTGCCGGCGACGGTATGATTTGGCGGCATATGGCACGTCGGGCTACTGCATCAGCCATGAAACTGAAATCATCGAAATACGGATGACCGGGATTGTAGGCTATCGGACTGACAAAACGCATGAGGTCGGTCAGGGCATCTTCGTTGGAGTAGACATGTCCGCTCTCGAACCGTTCTTTAACGATGCCGTCGAGGCCGAAGAAGAAATCTTTGTCCCAATATTTCCATCTGATACCGCCCGATGTAACGTTTTTCAGACCGAGGCTTATTTGTTTTTCAACGATGTCGACTATGGCGTCGTCTTCGATTTTTCTTAGTTGAGAGTCCGAAATTTGGTTTAGTTTGTGTTTCTGTCGGGCCTCAAGCACTTCTGATGACGGTAAAAAAATCCCGACTACATCAAATTCCATTTTGTACGAATGAATGATGATAAGGTTAAACAATCAGTTTTTCTTGTATCATTCTCCGTTTATTGGAAAAATATGTCAACGCACACGTTCCATTCGGCAAGGTCTTTGTCTCCTCGCCAAGGCAATAATCGTGTCGGCATCCAAATACGAATGATGGACTGTAGATGTTCAGTATGTCTGTTTTCGTTACCATGAAATCCAATCCTCGGGATTAATGATACAATGGTCTTGGCAGGTCTCCTGACTTGTCCTGTCTCCGTAAGCCTTCCCGACCGTTCAATCGAGTCAGTGGCTATGCTCTACGGAAATCTTTTTCGGATTTACAGTAGCGGGTCTGTTCAGGATTTTCACCTGATTCCCTTTTAATCTGTTGCGCCGCATGGCGGCACAGACAGAACCTAAGACGGTGCAAAGGTACGAATTATATTTTGAAATGCAATAAGTGGGGCGATAGTTCCAGGGCAACCGCATCAGAATCCATAATTTTTTAGAAGTGTTATCAAATATTGAGGATTCCAGGCGGCGCACCTGAGCCTCTTTCTCAGGCTGAGGTTGTCCTGTGTGT
>CAJTXL010000048.1 GCA_910583525.1 uncultured Muribaculaceae bacterium
TCTATACATAATGAACCCCAAAAGTTTTGTGTCTAACTTTTGGGGTGCAGTTCAAAAAAACGCTTGCCCGGTTTTCGTTTATTCGTACCTTTGACTGCGTCCAATATACTCACGCTCGATAAAGCTCAAATAAATTTGGCTTTATACTCGACTTATCCGTATATTTGCATCTATAAACTGATGTAAGCAGCAAAAATGAAAACCGTAGTCAACCGTGGTGGCGGTGTCGACCGCCGTGCTCTCGATGAAGCCGTAGCGGCTATCCGCAATGGAGAGATAGTGGTCTATCCTACCGATACGCTTTATGCGCTCGGTTGCGACGCTTTGAGCAACCGTGCCGTTGAGCGCCTATGTCGCATAAAGGGCCTCAACCCTGACAAGACTACGCTGTCGATTGTGTGCTCAGGCTTGTCGCAGGCTGCCGAATATGTGCGTGTCGACAATCTGGCGTTCCGCATTCTAAAGCGCCATCTCCCCGGCCCGTTCACATTTGTGCTGCCGGCGGCAACAACCTTGCCCAAAGTGTTCAAAGGCCGTAAGACGGTCGGCATCAGAATTCCGTCGAACGATTTCGCAAGGGCTTTGGCCGAGGAATTGGGGCATCCTGTAATGACGTCTTCAGCCCCGGAGGCTTTGCCCGAAAGCGAACTTGCCATATATGTCGAGAGCGGCGATGTGCCGCAAGAACCGAGTACGGTTGTCGATATCACCGACAGCGTTGCGCCTCAGCTTATAAGACAGGGAATAGGTGTTTTCGACGAATGAACAACACGCCCCGTCAATACGTTATCAATTAAAATTCATCATAGAATAAATCTCCCAATGGAAAATTTCACCTATTACTCCCCGACACTTTATGAGTTTGGCCGTGGAGCCGAAGAGAAAACAGGAATGCTCACTTTTCTTACCGGCGCCACAAAGGTTATGATAGTCTACGGGCAGAAATATGCCAAGACAAGCGGCCTTGTAGACCGTGTGGCAAATTCGCTGCGTACCATCGGCATAGATTTTGTTGAGCTTGGCGGAGTTAAGCCAAACCCCGAAGCGGCATTGGTGTATGAAGGCATCAAGCGTGGACGTGCCGCCCATATCGACGGTCTTCTTGCCATCGGCGGAGGCTCGGTGATAGACACGGCCAAGGCCATCGCCGCAGGCATAGGCTATAAGGGTGATTTTTGGGATTTTTATACCGGGAAGACGCCTATAGAAGAGGCGCTGCCTGTCGGCGTGGTTCTCACCGTTCCCGGTGCCGGCAGCGAAGGGTCGGGAAACAGCGTTATTTCGCATACCGACGAAGAAGGTGTGGTGGCGAAAATCAGTCTGCGCACCGACAGCATACTGAAGCCGCGCTTTGCCGTAATGAACCCGGAGATGACATTTACCTTGTCGGGCTATCAGACGGCAGTCGGCATAGTCGACATGATGTCGCATATTATGGAGCGCTATTTCTCGAACACTACGAGGGTAGAGGTATCCGACCGTCTTGCAGAGGGGCTGCTGATGTCGCTTATCGCCGAGGGGCCGAAAGCGCTTGCCGACCCGACGGACTACCAGGCACGCGCCAACGTGGAATGGGCCGGAACGCTTGCACACAATGGCATCGTCGGCTGCGGACGGCGCGAGGACTGGACTTCGCACGCTATGGAACATGAAATCAGCGCCCTATACCCCAACGTGGCGCATGGAGCCGGTCTTGCGGTGGTCTTCCCGGCCTGGATGGCGTTCATGGCCCACCATAAGCCGTCAAAGGTCGCGCAGCTCGGGCGCCGTATCTTTGATGTTGACGTCAAAGACGACCGTTCGGCTGCCATCGAGACCGTAGCTTCTCTAAGGGCATTTTACAGCGTGGCCCTGCGCATGCCGCTGACGTTCAAAGAACTTGGCATAGAGAACCCCGACATCGACACGATGGTTACGCGCCTGCACATCAACAAAGGCGAAACCATAGGCGGATACTACCGACTCACAGCCGCAGATACCCGACAGATTTACGAACTGATGAAAGGCGAGTAATAAAAGCATATCGACCCCAAAAAGGTTGTCCGTTATTTGATTATTTTAAAGAGTCCGGTATTTGTCGGACTCTTTATTTTATCCTTGTCCCTAATATTTTTTTTCTGAAAAAATTTGGAGAGAATAAAAACTATACCTAATTTTGTAAATATCATTTTTCGGAGTGTTAAATATGTATTTAATATATAATTATCAATATAATGATATTTACAAACAAGTCGTTGCCGACTTCTGATGTAGTCCGAAATCTTGGAGTGCGGTTTCGAGATTACCGCCTGCGACTGAGGATGACCCGTAAAGATGTCTCGGAAGCCGCTTCGGTCGGCATGACCACTCTCTATAAATTCGAATCCGGGAATATGGCAGACATTTCGTTCAGTGTACTTTTGAGGCTATTGAAAGTTGTCGGCTTGTGTGATACTTGGGATACGTTGCTTCCGGAACTGCCCGAGTCGCCATATATGTATGATGATGAAAATAAAGTGCAACGTGTAAGACATTGCTCAAAAAAATAGTTATGGCATGAAATATCTGAAAGTCAACTTGTGGGGCAATGAAATCGGACGGCTCGTATGGAACGCAGATATGAGACGGACATATTTCATGTATAATCCAGATAGAAAAATTGATATTCCGGATATTGCCCCGTTGTTGTCGCCCATTGCAAATAGGAACATCTTATTGCCGATATATGGCGACGAAAGGCCTATGTATTACGGATTGCCGCCATTCATTGCCGATTCGTTGCCCGATTCCTGGGGCAATACTTTGTTCGATAAATGGCTTAAGGATAACAAGGTGCCGCGCAATAAAGTCTCACCTCTTTATAAATTGATGTTCATAGGCACAAGGGGTATGGGCGCATTGGAATATGAGCCATTCGCATCTGACCTTTTGCACGGACGGAAAATCGATATAAAATCGTTATACGACATATCTCTGAAAGTTCTTGAAAGCAGGGACAGTATGACACTGACGGCAAACGAAGAACTGACATTGCAGGCCTTGCTTGCTGTTGGCACTTCTGCCGGTGGCCGTCAGATGAAAGCAATCATAGCCATTAATGGCGAGACGGGAGAGATACGTTCGGGTCAGACTGACGGACTTGTCGGCTTTGAATATTATATTCTGAAATTCGGTGACGCATCCATGCCGGTATCTGAAATCGAGTTCGCATATTATAACATGGCGAAACGTGCCGGCATTGATATGGAAGAATGCCGTCTGTTTCCCGTCGATGGTGTATGTCATTTTCTTACCAAGCGTTTCGACAGAAAGAACGGCGAAAAAATCTATGTGCAGACATTGGCGGCAATCAATCCTGAAGCACGCAGTTATGAAGACCTTGTGGCGACGTGCCGTGAACTGTCGATTTCAGAAACTGAGATTAAACAGCTGTTTTGCCGTATGGTTTTCAATGTCATGGCAAACAACACGGATGACCATAATAAAAACTTCTCATTCCTTTTTGAAAAGGGGGGCAAATGGCATCTTGCTCCGGCCTATGACGTTACATACATATTCAACACAAACGGTACCGGTCCGAATATTGAGCGTAGATTGAGCATATGCGGCAAAGTTTCTGAAATTACTATGTCGGACCTTCTTGACTTTGCAAGGCAGAACGACATAAGGAATGCGCGTGCAATCATTGATAATGTCGCCGACGCCATCAGCCGTTTTGATGATTGTGCTGCCGGCTGCGGAGTCGGTCAGCCATGGAGAAGCATAATCCAAAAGACCTTGTGTGACAATCTCTCCGCTTTTGGCTACGGAGAACACAAAGTAGAGGTAGAGGAGTTTCATAAAGACAGATACGGAAGGACTGTCAGCGACATGTCGGTTTCAGTAAACCGTAAAGGTTATTATGAAATCTCGGCTAATATTGAAAGTAAGCGTCGAAAACGTTTCATAAGACGAAACATGCCGTTATATGCAGAACTTGGCCAACTTGATATTTTCAAACTTTCTGCCATCGATAAAATAAAACTAATTGAGCAATTGTTTCCGCCGGAATAAAGCCGGCTCTAATTGTCCTTTCAGTTTTTGCTTTAAAGTTTGCTTAGTTTCTGCGGCGGAGGACCATGCGTATTGCCGGTGGTGCTGTGAAATATGCCACGGCGATGCCTATGGCATCGGCGGCGAGGTCGAGCACGTCGCCCGAACGGCCGGTGTTTAGCGCCGACTGTGCCCATTCGTCGGCCGCGCCGACAATAAGCGAGCCTATGGCGAAGATGAACAGAATGCGGTGTGTCATCTCTTTGCCGGCCCGATAGTGGTCGAAGGCGAGTGCCGAGAACAGGCCGCCGAACATTATGGCATGGATGAGTTTGTCGATGTGTGGAATAGGGGGTAGGTTGTCGGCACCGACGGGGTCGCTGTCGAGCGTGGCATATGCTATGACCGCAAGCACGAGCATCGTTGGCCACCATTGCAATATGAAGCGTCGTATGGTCGGCATTCCCATCAGAATGATATGTAGTCGCGGGGCGCGAGTTCGTTGCCCTTGTGCCAAAGTTCGAATGTCGCCGCTTTTCCGGCCGGAGTGTGGCCTATGCGCTGCCCGGCAACGACTTTTGTGCCTTTGTCGACGAAAACTTCGCCGAGGCCGTCGTATATGCTCACAAAGTCGTTGGGGTGTTGTACCGTCAGTGCCGATGTGCCGTCGGGACGAGTGTATACGCCCAATACCGAGCCCCGGTAGACAGCTGTCACGGCCGCCGATTTTTCGGACGACAGCCTTAGGCCTTTGTTGCCTGGCGGAAGGTCTGACACTTCGACGGTTGCTCCTACGGGAGCGCTGAAGACCATACCTTCAGCCGCGATGGGGGTAAGGACCGATAGGTTGAAACGGGCGTCTTCTTCGTATTGTCTGACGAAGCGCCGTTCGGCTTCTGTTGCCGCCAAAAGCGAGTCGGACAGCATAACCTGTGCCGCAGCAAGAGCCATGGCCGAATCTTCGGGCAGGTCGTCGTTCATTATGGCAACGATGTTGGCTATGTATGCTTCGCCGAGTTTCGCTTTCTGCTCGAGGGAGTCGAGCCGCATGGCGGTCTCAAGATATTGTCCCCGCAGTTCTCCGCTGAGTGATGGCGGAAGCAGTTGCCGCAAGGGTGTATAGGCCATCACTACCCACAGAAGCGCCGCGCCGCCCAAGATTACGATGGCACTTACGAGTGCCACGCGTGTTCGTGTCATGCGCAGGCTCCATATGCGGTTGAACGTGTTTTCTTTTATGAAATCCAACCGGTAGCGTCCCGGGTTTTTATATTTCTGTGCCAATGTTTTTCTGTTGTTTTGCCAGTAAGAGGGTCGGTGACTTCTGTTTGTCGGGCTTTTGTTCCTCGGCCAAACGGTTGAGCACTTCAATTGCGAACTCAAGTATCGTGTCGATGCCGTTTAGGGCGGCTTCGGGGTCGAGGTCGATTTCACCGCCCGGAGTAGGGGCAACGCCATGCTCGGTGAGTTTCATCTTACAGTCGTAGACGGGCGATGCGGAGAAACGCACGGCCCAGCCCGATGGCAGCTCCGACGAGAAGGGCATACCCGAGCCACCGCCGGTGGTGTCGCCAATGATGGCTACCTGGGGCAGATATTTCATTACGGAGACGAAGTTGTTGGCGGCGCTGAAAGTGCTGCGGTTTGTCAGTACGATGACGGGTTTAAACCAACGCACATGTTTTTCGACCGGCTCGAACTCTATGGCATAAGGCTCGGAGAAGTCATTGTGCCCCGGCCCTGTCTTGTGGCATATGTATCCGGCCAATGTGGTTTCGTCGATGAAGTGGCTTACAAGACGCTCGACGTTGGAGATGTCGCCGCCACCGTTGTCGCGGACGTCTATTATAAGCCCGTCGGAGTCTTTCATCGACAGCATCATCTGGTCGATGAAGTCGTGCGACGGCATAGAGGCGAAGCTCGCGTAGCGCATATAGCCCACATTGCGCTCGGTCAGGAGTTTGTATATGATGCCGTTGCCCGAATGGTAGTCGAAATCAAGATAATGTTCCTGTATGAGCCGTAAGTCGAAGTTCTGCGGATAGTCGCTCCACCATTTTCGGTAATAGCTTATGTCGAACCACGACACCAGGTTCGTGTGTCCGTCTTTAAGCTCGTCGAGCATGGCGGCGCAGTGTGCGAAGAATGCGGCGTCGTCCCATTGCGGATTTATGCCGGCGCGGTAGCGTGCCCCGACTTCGTTCCAGTCGATGTCTTTGCTGTCGAAGAAGCAGTAGTGCTCGTCGAGTATTGTCCACAGTGCATCGAAATTGCCGTAGAAATTATTGTCCCACTCGTCGATAGAGTGACATGCCGAGATGCCGAGCGACAAGGGCAGTGCTGCTGCGGCGACGGTGAGTATATGGCGTAGGGCTTTCATTGTCAATATAGGGCGCTTATGATTTTTGCTTCTCGCATGTTCTGTGAGGGTTTGGCTGAAAGCGAGAGCCATTCAGAGGCAATGCCTACGACTGCCGAGTGCGATATTTTGCGAGTCACTATGTGCGAAGCCTTGCCTGAAAAGATGCCGCAGCGGTAGCCGAGCCTGAGGATGGTGCGGCCGAAGCGCAGGTCGACGGTGGCAAGATTGTCGAGGCGGAAGAAATTGCCGGGCCATGCTCCTCGCACAAGTCCCTTATGGTTGCCGAGGTATATTTCGTAGTACAGCTCGCCGTATTCCGGTGAAAAGAATATGCCGGTCAGCGGCATTTCGGCCTGATAGCGCGCGCAGAAAGGCAGGCGTCCCATGTGGCCGTTGTAGACAAGTGCCGCCGAGGCGTTGACTGTCCACGATATTTTTGCGGCGGCCGGATTGTTGCCGTTGCGTGCGTTATAGAGCACGCCGCCGTCGATGTCGGTCGAGCCTCCGGCCATGACAGTCCATCCCTGCCCGAAACGCCAGCGGTGCATCATGCCCCATCCGAGGTCGAGGCCGAGGTCCCACATCGATGCGTTTCTTGCCGGATTTTGCGTTCGGGAGAGGTTGAGGCGTCCTCTTAGCCGCATCACCCAGCGCTCGGGCGAAAAACGCATGGCCTGCATGCGCTCGTAGTTCAAGGCTGTGCTCCAGCCCTTGTATTTCAACGGCGAGAGGTATGTTTCGGCTATATGTGCCGAGCCGGCCTCGATGGTATATGCCGACAGCACCGGCCGTTCGACGGCAGTCTGTGCCATGGCCGAAACAGAGGCGGCCACCATGATTATTGCGGTGCCTATTGCTTTACTGAGCGCTCTCATCGTTGTCGAACAGGGTAGGGGCGTCTGCTGCCGTGGCGCCGTTGTCGCTTGCCGTCTCATCGTTTCCGGCATCCAAATCATCTAAAACGGCAGGCTCGACGGCTTCTTCGTCGCTTTCAGGCTCTATTATGGGGCTTATGTCGACGACTTCGGCCAAGGGGTATGTTGTAAGACGTTTGCCTCGGGCTTTGAAGGACTTTACCCCTATATAATCAGCCGCATCGAGTTGCATCGGTATACGGTTTCCGTCGGTGAACCGAAGTTCGAACAGCGGCGACGGGTGGTCGCTGAGCAGTAGCAGTTTCGAGCGGTCGTCGTCGCCGACAAAACGTTGCCGGCGAGGGGAGTCCTCGAACGTGAAGCGTTTGATATACGGGTAGCCTTGTTCTGCATCGTCGAGCACGGCCGTCCATACGGTCTTTGGCCTGAATTTCTCTATGCGGAGCACCGCTTCGTCGTAGTGGTTGGTTAGCTCGAAGCCGGTCGTGTAGTACTCTCCGCTCGGAAGTATGACCAATATGCGGTCTTCGCCTCCGAACTCTCCGAGGAAAGTGCCTCGGCCATCATAGTTGAGACGCATCACGTCGAAGTCGAACCACACGTTGCGTCCTCCGAGGGTAGACTGTCCGCGTTCTTTGAGCGAGAAGCGTGCCACGTCGTTTTTGGTTACGAGATTGCCTTGGGCCGCTCGCCCTTTGATTGCGAGCTTGGAGAAATCGACATCGAAACTAAGGTTCTTGAGCCTCAGCTTCGGTTTGAGCGTCACTTTCACCACTTCGGCCTCGCCATTGGGGTTGGCGGTGAACCATGCTATACGCGAGCCGGGCAAGAGGTTGTTGGTGAGCGAGTAGTCTTTGTCGCGTGTCATGCCGGTTGCTGCGAAGCGCTTCATATAGTACACTCCTCCGCGTCCGTTCTGATATATGACGTTGTAGATTGTGCGGCTGTCGTTGCGCTTGTACACGTTCAGATAGATTATGTTCTTGCCGACAAAAAGCTTGTCCTGTACGCGCACGATTTTGTAGTGGCCGTCGCGGTAGAAGATTATGATGTCGTCGAGCGAGGAGCAGTTGCACACCAGCTCGTCTTTTTTCAGGCCGGTGCCTATAAAGCCTTCCTCGCGGTTGATGTAGAGCTTTTCGTTGGCTTCTGCGACAGTGGCTGCCTGTATGTTGTCGAAGCCCCTTATCTGGGTCTTTCGCGGATAGGCGGCGCCGTATTTCTTTTTCAGGTATTCGTACCATTCGACGGTTACGTCGTCGATGTGTTCGAGCCTGTCGAGATTGTCGGAAATGCGCTTGCGCAGTGCCGCGATGGCCTCGTCGGCCTCGTCGGAGTTGAAGCGCAGTATCCGTTTCATCTTTATTTCGAGCAGCCGAAGTATGTCGTCGCGTGTGACTTCGCGTATGAACGACGGCTTGAACGGTTCGAGCCGCTTGTCGATGTGGCTGACGGCGATATCGAGATTTGCCGCTTCTTCGTATTCGCGGTCTTTGTATATGCGGTTTTCGATGAAGATTTTTTCGAGGGTGGCGTAGAGCAGTTTCTCTCGGTCTTCGCCCAATACCACCTCGATTTCTGCGGTGATGATTTTGCGTGTGGTGTCGACGCTGTGTCGGAGCACGTCGCTTACGCCCAAGAAGCAAGGCTTTTTGTCGTGTATCACACAGCAGTTGGGCGATATGTTCACCTCGCAGTCGGTGAAAGCGTAGAGGGCGTCGATGGTCTTGTCGCTCGATGTGCCCGGAATGAGATGTATGAGTATAGAGGCTTCGGCGGCGGTGTTGTTCTCGACTTTGCGTATTTTTATTTGTCCGCGCTCGAAAGCTTTGAGGATAGATTCTATAAGAGCTTCAGAAGTCTTTCCGAACGGCAGTTCGGTGATATTGAGTGTACGCGAGTCTATTTTTTCGATTTTAGCCCTGACTTTCACGGCTCCCCCGCGGCGGCCGTCGTTGTATCGGCCTATGTCTACCATGCCGCCTGTAATGAAGTCGGGGTATAGCGTGAAATCTTCGCCACGCACACATGCTATTGCCGCATCGAGTATTTCGTTGAAATTATGCGGCAATATTTTCGATGAAAGGCCTACGGCGATACCTTCGGCGCCTTGTGCCAGCAACAGGGGAAACTTTGTGGGCAGGGTAACGGGCTCGCGTTTGCGCCCGTCGTAGCTCATCGTCCATTCGGTGACCTTCGGGTTGAAGAGCACTTCTGATGCGAACGGCGACAGACGCGCCTCGATATAACGTGCCGCCGCCGCTGCCGTGCCTGTAAGTATGTTGCCCCAGTTACCCTGCGTTTCTATCAGAAGCTCTTTTTGGCCTAACTGCACGAGGGCATCCTTTATAGACGCGTCGCCGTGCGGATGGTACTGCATTGTCGTACCGACGATGTTTGCTACCTTGTTGAACCGTTCGTCGTCGATGGTCTTCATTGCATGAAGGATGCGACGTTGCACCGGTTTGAGGCCGTCGTCGATATGTGGTACGGCGCGTTCGAGTATTACGTATGAGGCATATTCGAGAAACCATGTCTGATACATTCCGCGCAGATGATGTCTCACCACGTCTTCGGGGGCGGTGTAAGGTCGTCTACGTTCGGCGTCGGCTTCTGAGATGTCGCTGTCGATTGTCTCGTCCTGCAGGTCGTCGGTAGGATTATCTTGGTATTTGTCGTCGGTCATTATGGGGCGGATATTTAGCACTTGTGCAAAGATAAGCAAAAAATCGCTATTTTTTGCCTAAAAGCCGCATGTTTTTAAGTGAAATCCACGGCTCTTTCATTTAAAATAGCGTTGAGTTCTCAGGAATTGTGTTATTTTATAGTGGCTCAATACTGTGAGGACACCCCTTAATCTCTGATTTTCAATAAAATAAATGCTTTGCAAATTTGGCCAAGTGGCAGAATTTTCGTAACTTTATAGTTGACAATCAAAAAGTTATGAATAAAATCAAGCCACTCGGCCAAGTCCGTTCGATTGGGTCATGCATGCCTAATCATACCGCAAAAGTAACTAATAAATTTGACAGAAGAAGCATCCTGGCAGAATTGCAAGCTTTTGCCTCATCCGTGCCCGATTTCCGCAGATTAAACAAAGGCAATATACGTCACAGGCTCGATGACATCATCATGCTGATGGTCATGGGTCGAGCCTCGGGATATGTGGGTCGTGCGGAGATTATTGCCTTTGGCAGGCATAACCTCAATAAATTCCGCAAATTGGGAATGCTTTATAATGGTGTTCCTTCCGAGGCCACCCTTTGCCGTGTGGAAAACAGCATCGACGACATTGCCATGGCCGAAAGGATGCAGGAGTTTGCCGAGGCCTTTCACGCGGAACTGGTCAATACAGGAACCGACAGGGAGATAATCTGCGTAGATGGCAAGGCGGAACGTGGGACCATACAGGCAAACGGCCGTAATCCGGATATTGTGTCAGCCTACTCGTTCAACACCGGCCTCATACTTGCCACCGAAGCGTGTCAGGAAAAGAGCAATGAGATAAAGGCCATCCCGATACTTCTTGACAAAATCAATGTCGCAGGTAAGATAGTCACTGCCGACGCGATGTCAATGCAGAAGGCCATCATCGATAAAATCAGGGGGAAAGGCGGCGATTTCCTGATTGAACTCAAGGCCAACCAGCGTGCTCTACGGTATGGGGTCGAGGACCGGCTCAAGATGCACAGACCCCTGTATTCGTACACGGAAGGCCCGGAACTCGGACATGGGAGGATAGAGACCAGCACATACCGCATATATGACGGCCTGGATATCATAGCCGACAAAGAAAAGTGGGGCGGAAACATGACAATCATAGAATTTCGCTCTGATACAGTCAGGAAGTCGTCGGGTGAGCATACATCCGAAACCGGACTATACGTGAGCAGCCTGCCGGCGGACACCCCCCCTGCCGGTTTTAGTGGTCGGAAGACTGGTTTTTGGCCAATAATCTGGATTTTAAGGATT
>CAJTXL010000049.1 GCA_910583525.1 uncultured Muribaculaceae bacterium
GGAAAAGTAGGTAACCGCCCCCTCTGAAGCCCCGAAGGCAACGCCTCCGGGGCTTTTTTTGTATAAAGAAATCCGACCCGTCCGACTTGTCAGACTGGTCAGACATGTCCGACCGGTTATCCTATCTCATGAAAAAAACTGCGGTCTACGCCGCAGATAGGGCACGTATAATCTTCAGGCAGCTCGCCCTCGACCTCGGCAACATAACCGCACACCTCGCACTCATATCGGCGCAGACCTTGCGGCTTTGTGGCATCCGCCTTCTCTTCCTGATAGGTAGGAGCGCTCTTAGGTGCTTTACCCTTGATTACATCATGGTAATAGGCATATGTCATCGGTGTGCCCGAACCGGTTTCTGTATCGACGAGACGCCCGAGAACGAGCACATGGCTTCCGCAGTCGATGAATTGCTCAGCTTCAAGCACCAGCCGTCCGGCGAACTTCCCCATCACACAAGGAGTTCCTGCTATTACTTCGTAGCCGAAATCGGCATACTTGTCCCTATCCCGGCTGCATGAAAAACCGAAACACCCAATCAGCTCGGGATTGCTGTCTTCGGCCAAGATTGAAAGAGAGAACCGCTTGAACTCGCGGATAGCTTCAAGCGTGTAATTGTTCTTATTGAGCGAAATTGCCAACAGTGGATTGTCGCTCGTAACCTGAAAGCAGGTATTGATTACGCATCCTGCCGGTCGTCCGTCTTTGAATGCCCCGACTATATAAAGTCCGTAAGTGAGTTTGTTGAGTACTGTAGTATCCATATCAATTGTTGTTATTGTATTAACGGATTGCTACAAAAAAGTGTTCGTAGAACTGACGCATGACGGAATAATACGCCACTCTTTGAGTAACGTATCAGATAATTATATGGCTTTGCTTACTCTTCTGTTACGGACTTAATGACGCGGATGAGTTCGAGGCGGTTGGCCGATTTCTTCACGATGTTGAAGCTGTAGGGGGAGATGCTGATTGTAGAGCCTTGAGCTGGGATTGAGCCTGTGGTGTGCAAAATATAACCGGCGAGCGTCTGATAACTGTCATCTTCGGGTATGTCGAGGTCGAAGCGTTCGTTTATGTCGGTTATTTCGCAGCGGCCTGAGAACTCGTATACGTCCGGCTCGATTTGTCGTGCGGTAAGCCCCGAATTGTCGTGCTCGTCTTCTATGTTGCCGCATATTTCTTCCATAAGGTCTTCGAGGGTGAGCATTCCGGCCGTTCCGCCAAATTCGTCTATTACGATTGCTATGGAACGTTTCTGCGACAAGAGACGCCGCATCATTATATTAGCAAGAAGATTTTCAGGGGTGTAAAGCACGGGCTTGATTTGTTCTTTCCAGTCGTTCGACGGGTCGAACAGTTCGCTTACGTGTATATATCCGAGGATGTTGTCGATGTCGTCGCGGTAGACAATCACTTTTGAGCGGCCTGTGCCTGTGAATATGTCGGATAGTTCGTCACGCGTTATGGTGTCGATGTTCACGGCCACAATCTCGTTGCGCGGAATCATGCAGTCGCGCACGTGGGTCGACGAGAAATCGAGGGCGTTGCGGAAGATTTTCACTTCATTGTCAACTTCCTGTTTCTTTTCTTCCATATCGTCGATGGTCTCTTCGATATAGTCGTTCAGGTCGCCGATTGAAATGAGCCTCAGTTTTTTGTCGGGGTCCTTGATGCCGACGAGGCGCATGAGTATGCGCGACAGCCACGACGTGAATGCCGAAATGGGGTACAGAATGATGTAGAACAGATAGACCGGCAGTGCGAATATCTTTAGCGAGCTGTTGGGGTTGATGCCGAACACCGTTTTTGGAAGGAACTCGCCTGTAAGGAGTATGACAAGTGTGGATATGAGTGTCTGTGAAATCAGGATGAAGAATTCGTTTGCACAAATGCGTGCCAGCACCGGCTCTATGAGTGCTGCGGCTCCCATGCCGTATATTACGAGCATCACGTTGTTGCCCACCAGGATTGTCGAGATGAACAGTTCTGAGTTAGTGTAGAAGCGTTTTATGATGCGGCTGAGTACGCCTCCACGTGATACGTCGAGTTCGACGCGCACGCGGTCGGAGGTCACATATGCCATTTCGACACCTGAGAACAGGGCCGAGAACATAAGCGATACTAATGTTATGACAATCCAGACGGTCATATCTTTTTGTTGGGTATTTGTCGTGTGAAAGAATTTTTCGGGCTGTCTTTACGGCCGGAGCTGTTTTCGCCGGGCCGTACCGGCATTGCTTTGGCCTCTTCTTTGATGTGCATCTGAGGATGTTTGCGTTCCGGCGCCGGTTTACGCCTACGTGCTACAGTATTTGTGTCGGGTTGCACGTCTGTTGAGGCGGCGTTGGCGGTATCGGTGTTGGCGCTTTTCCTTCCGGGACGTCTGTCTGCCGGAAGAATGGCGGTGGGCCTGTGCACTGTGTAGTAAAGCATGCTTTGGTCCGACTCGAAGCCGAATCCTTCGATGGTGCGGTCGGTGCGCACTATGTGGATAAAGGAGTCGCTGTAGATTTTTCGCGCGCTCTGGTCCCAAAACAGCTGCTGTGTCAGGAAGCTGTCTGCCTGGGTGTTTACCATGACTACGTTACCGTCGAGACGCCACAGGCGTTTGCGCGAGAAATATATGGCCGAGTCGCATATTACGGTCGATTCGGGGCGCATCTCCGGGTCGTACTGCTCAAGTTCCATGCCGAGCGGAAATTTCCAGAATGGTTCTTCGGCGTCTTCAAACATCTGCCACAGGGGTGCGGTGACGTGGTATTTTGTATATCCCGAATCGCTTATCAGTGTCGAGACATCGGTTGTCGCCATCGTCGGTGTCGTCTCGCCGTCGGACGCATTGGGCACGTAGCGTTTGACTTCCTCTTTTTTCGGGAGAAGCAACCACAACACAATGGCGGCGACGGCCACTGCGGCAAGCAGTAGCCGCATTGTCTGCGTACGCGACAGACGATGTCTTGCCATGCCCGTGCGGAACCTTAGTTGATTTTACGTTGCCAGAACCACATCTCGTTGAAGTTGATGCCGAGTGTGATGTTCAGGTAGTTCTCTTTGATTAGCGGATTGGGTTTTGCCTGGCGGTGCACCCATTCGAAACCGAGGTTGACGGTGGTTTTGAATGACGGGACGGGGAAGCCGAAGCCTGCCGAGATGCTGTATTCGTGCAGTTGGTTGCCCTGCAGTTTAAGATAGTCGTCGCACCAGTATCCGCCCAAGCGGTAGCTTACACGCTTTAGATAGCTGCCGCGCATGTCGGGAGTGTATTGCAGTCCTATGGCATATTTCGAGCGGTCGGCAAATGAGAATGCTCTGGTCTCTACACCTTCAAAGCCGCGAAACTTGGCTTTTGTCCAAGGTTGGAATGTGTAGTCGAACTCCACCATCAGTCGTCGCTGCCAGTTGTAATTAAGGCCGGCACCCCATGTTTCGGGGATTGAATAGTTGTCGCGCAGGGTATGTTCGTCGGAGAACTGCGGTTCGTTGTCCATCGAGGTGTCGTAGTTCACCTGTCGCGCCGTTCCCAGCAGTGTCTTTGCCGGGCTGTATGTGAGGCCGGCTGTAATACGGTCGCCTTTGTTCAGCGACAGGCTGTATTGGGCGCCGAAGTTCAGGTGGAAGTCGCGCACCACCATCTGTGTCTGGAAGAGTGAGCTTTGGGCTGAGCTTAGCTGCGCGTATGTCTCGTTTATTATTGTGCCGAACAGATACGATATGTTGAACCCGATGCTAAAGCCTTTGAACGGGCGTCCGGCTACGCCGAGATATAGTTCGTTAAGGCTTCCGTTGCCTTGTCTGCTGTCGACGCCGTTGTCTATCTTGCTTCCGAAGGCATAGCCTGTCGATGAATATGGGAGCACGCCTACCGAAGCGCCCATGTATTTGCCTAATGGGAACTGCATAGTGGCGTAGTCGAGGCCTCCGCCGAAGTTTTTGTCGCTGACGCTTTTGCCGTCCTGTATTTCGGTCTGCCACAATGCCGTGACGTCGATGCCCATGTCGAACAGGAATGTGAGCGAGTCAATCATGGCATATGAGGCCGGGTTCATTACGTTTATCTGTCGACCCGAGTTCATGGCATAGCCAATGCCGCCCATCGAGCGCTGAGCCGAAGTGGCATGGTCGCGGAGCATGCCGTAGCCATAAGCCGAATATGGGGTCATGGTTCCGTTTTGGGCATAGATTGCGCTGATGGCTGTGATGAATAGCGCGGTCGTAGCGATAAACTTTTTGATTTTCATTTTTTTATAATGCTGAAAAGCCCCTGATGCACAAGATATGGGGCGTGTATGTAGTCGAATGTGATAATTTTTCTGTCGATTAGGAGTTGGGCCGAGCCGCCTGTCAGTACAGCCAACGTGTGCTCGCCTGCGGCATGGTGGTATGTCTCGAGTTCGGCGGCGAGGCCTCTGACGGCACCGCTGCGCATAGCTTCGGCTGTGGTAGCGCCCCATTGTGGAATGTCGCCTTCGGCGCTTACTGCAGGCAGAGTGTCGGTGAATGCCGCCAAGGCGCGCAGTCTGAGGTCTATACCCGGAGCGATGTTGCCGCCCACATATATGCGGCCGGGCGCTATGTAGTCGTAAGTCACCGCCGTGCCGATGTCAGAAACGAGCAAAGGCCTGTCATCTCCGGCAATGTGCAGGGCGCCCAATGCGGCAGCAATGCGGTCGGCTCCGAGTGTCGACGGGGTGCGGTAGGCGATTGTAAGAGGCATGGGAGTGGTTGCGTTCAGGTCGACGAGCCTTGGAGTCAGGTCGGACAGCGAAGCGAGGTCGTCGGCTCTGTCTGATGCCACCACCGAGCAATATGCGATGGCGGCGAGCTGCCTCCGGGTCAATCCGGCTTCATGGCACAACTGCATTGCCAAATCGCCTGCCGGAAGGCTTGCATCACCTTTGGCGGCACGAATAATCGCGCCGTCGACATCCCACAGAGCGGCTTTAATGGCCGTGTTTCCGCGGTCGATGGTGAGTTTCACTTCCATATTGGGGCAAAATTACTAAATACAAGCCGAACAGACTGCATTTTCGCAATTATTTAATGTTAAATAGCATGGGATGCGGACAGTTGTGGAAATATGAGGCTGATTTTGTGTTAAATGCTTTGCCGGTTTGTAGCTTTTTTGTAACTTTGCCATGATAAACCACATTAAAGCCATGGCAAACAGTACGGTAGCGGCTATTACGGCCGTTTTGATGCTCATCCTTTCTACGGGATGCAAGGGAACCCCCAAGACTGATGGCCGGGAGCGTGCTTCTGCTGAAAAGCCGGGAGTGCGGCTTGGAGCTTTCAGCGCTGACAGCGCATATAATTATATTGCCGGACAGGTGTCTTTCGGGCCGCGAGTTCCGGGGAGCGACGGGCACCGGGCCTGCCGCGATTACATTGTTGAGACTTTGCGTCGCCACGGTGCCGATTCGATTATTGTGCAGCAGGCGACAGTAGAAGCCTATAACGGCGACAGGTTGCCGATATCGAACATAATAGCCGGTTTCAACCTGCAGTCGGCCAAGCGCATATTGCTTGCGGCACATTGGGATACTCGTCCGTGGGCCGACATGGAGACTTCGGAGACTTTGCGGCAACGGCCTATCGAGGGAGCCAACGACGGCGGCAGCGGTGTAGGCGTACTTTTGGAGATTGCCCGTAATTTTGCGGCCAAGCGTCCGTCGGTGGGCGTCGATTTGTTTTTTATCGATGCCGAGGATTACGGCAACAGTGACGGCTTTGGCATGAATGCCGATACGTGGTGCCTGGGGTCGCAATACTGGGCGCAGAACATGGTGCCTTATAAGGCGGATAACCTTCCGGTTTACGGCATCTTGCTTGATATGGTGGGCGGTCGCAACGCCAAGTTCCATTATGAGGATTTTTCGGCAAGGGAGGCCACGACTCCTACCATCAAGGTATGGAGCGAAGCCGAGAGGCTCGGCTATGCCGACTTGTTTCCCCGTTCGGTGGGCGGAGCCGCCACTGACGACCATATAGTTCTTACTCGTGCCGGCATACCTACTACCGACATAATAGACATCAGCAATTCTGAGACGACATCTTTCCCGGCAACATGGCATACGCACAATGACAATCTTGCGAACATCGACCGTTCGGTGCTCCAGGCCGTGGGAGAGACTGTGCTGAATGTGGTATATAAGGAGAAGCCTTATTGAACTTTCGCAAATTAAGATTATGACTATAGAGGAGAGCCAACAGGATATCATTGACCAGTTTGCCGACATCGACGACTGGATGGACCGCTATGCTTATATAATAGACATGGGCAATGCGCTTGAGCCGTTGCCTGAAAACCTCAAGACCCCGGATCGGCTGATAGAGGGTTGCCAAAGCCGCGTGTGGCTCGATGCGACGCTTGACGAGGCCGGGAATGTGGATTTCCGAGCGGATTCGGATGCCATCATCGTGAAGGGTATCATATCGATGCTTGTGGAAGTCCTGTCGGGTCATACTCCCGACGAGATACTCGGCGCGGATTTGCGTTTCATCAATGAAATAGGGCTCGCCGAACATCTGTCGCCTACGCGCAGCAACGGTCTGCTGGCAATGCTCAAGCAGATGCGCGCCTATGCGGCGGCATTCAAGGCGCGCACGGCGTAAGTGTCTGTCCTATTCAGTGTGGCGGTTATCCGAACAGGCCGAAGTCGTCGACTCGGTTTTCGCCGAGGTGCTCGTAGGCGAGTGCGGTTACTTCGCGTCCGCGTGGCGTGCGTTTTATAAATCCTTCTTTTATCAGATATGGTTCGTAGACCTCTTCGATTGTTCCGGGGTCTTCGCCCAATGCCGTAGCTATGGTGGAGAGGCCTACGGGTCCGCCTTTGAATTTGCGTATGATTGTCCCTAAGATTTTGTTGTCGATTTCGTCGAGGCCGTATCGGTCGATGTTCAGCGCTTCGAGTGCGTAGCGTGCAATGTCGAGTTCTATTTCGCCTGAGCCTCTGACCTGGGCGAAGTCGCGCACGCGTCGCAGGAGTGCGTTTGCAATTCGTGGCGTGCCTCGGCTTCGGAGCGCTATTTCGGCTGCGGCTTCTGAGGTACAAGGTACGCGTAGAAGGGCGGCGGAGCGCAGGATTATGCGTTCGAGCACGTTGTGGTCGTAGTATTCGAGATGGCATTTGATGCCGAAACGGGCACGCAGGGGCGATGTGAGCAGGCCGGAACGGGTGGTGGCCCCTACGAGGGTAAAGGGGTTTAGCGAGAGTTGTACGCTTCTTGCCCCCGGTCCTTTGTCAATCATTATGTCGATGCGGTAGTCTTCCATCGCCGAGTAGAGGTACTCTTCGACAATGGGGCTGAGGCGGTGTATTTCGTCGATGAAGAGTACGTCGTTGGGTTCGAGTGCGGTGAGTATTCCGGCGAGGTCGCCCGGTTTGTCAAGGACAGGTCCTGATGTTATTTTGAAGCCTACGCCGAGCTCGTTGGCGATTATGCCTGCGAGTGTTGTCTTTCCGAGTCCTGGGGGGCCGAAGAGGAGCAGATGGTCGAGCGCTTCGGAGCGTATTTTCGCGGCCTCTACGAATACGCGGAGGTTGTCGATTATTTTTTCCTGTCCGTTGAACGATTCGAACCGACCGGGCCGGAGTGCTTTTTCGAAGTCGGCGTCGGAGTTGGGAGATGCCTGTCGGCGTATGTCGAAGTCTTCAGAGTCCATTGTTCAGAGTTTTTCGCGAAGTTTTGCGTAGACAGTGTCGGGCCGGATGGCGGTGAGGCATAATCTGTCGCCGCGGAAGCACGGTTTGTCGCCGAACACCGAGCATGGTCGGCACGGCAGGGGGAGCTGTACGGTGTCGGCGTCGCTCTGCCGCCATCCTTTGAAGCCGCAGTATGGGTGTGTTGCGCCCCATAGGCTTACGGTAGGCGTTCCCGCGATTGCACTGAGGTGCATGTTCGCGGAGTCCATGCTGAGCATGACGTCAAGCCGGTTGAGCAGTGCAAGCTCGGCCTTGAAGCCGTAGCGTTTTCCGGCCAATGATGTCGCAATGGGGTATGTATCGGCCCAACGGTCGAGTATTGCCTGTTCGTCGGCACCGCCTCCGAAGAGGAATATGCGCAGTTTTTCACCTTTGTCGGCGTCGGCCTGAAAATGCGCGACTACTTTTTCCATCAGTTCGGGCGGATATACTTTGCCCGGGTGAGCGGCGAAAGGGGCGATGCCGAGCCATCGTTCATCGGACGGTTTGGGCGCGGTTATGGCGGCGTATAGTTCGTCGGGCGCCCCATCGACACCGAACAGACCGTCGAAGCGGTCTGAGATGCCGAGTCCGGCTTTGTAGAATGCTTCGCGGTATCGGGCGCGTTGCGATGTCAGGGGCAACATGACTTTGTTGTGCTTGCGTGTGAGAGCGCGTCGTTTTGCCCGAGGCTTGAATATACGCACCGAGGGGATGCCTTTGAGTTTGAGAAATGCCGCGAGTATGTTTGTGCGGAGCACGTTGTGCAGGTCGATGAGTATGTCGGGGCTGTATTGCTCCACGAGTGTGTCGGCGAGGCGCCTGATGCCGTCGATGCCTGCGTATTCGTTTTTGACGTCTGCGCCGACGAGGATGAGGTTCTCGGGAGCGTCGACGAAGATGGATGTCATCGACGGTCTTGTGACGAGCACGAATTTAACAGCCGGGTAGCATCGGCATGCACTATACACGACGGGCACGGTCATAGCCACGTCGCCGAGTGCGGAGAAGCGTGTGAGCAGAGCCGTGCGTATGCCTTTGCTGTTTCCTTCGGGGTTATTTTGCGGCATATAGCACCGGGTTGGTGTCGGCGTCGTTGTACATTTTCATCTGCCGGTATACTTTCATGTATTTCCGTCCGGCGGCGATGTCGTCGAGCAGTGCGTCGATGGCGCTTATTAGGTCGGAGCGCTGTTCTTTGAGCACGGCGAGTTTTGCGGCGCAACGTGTGCGGTGCTCTTCAGATGCGTCGGTGCGCGAAGCTTCTGCCGCCATGTGGTATATCTTGAGGGCGAGTATTGAGAGGCGGTCGAGCGCCCACGCCGGGCTTTCGGTGTTTATGGTGGCGTCGGGGGCGACTTTGACGTCTTTGTAGACGTTGCGGAAGTAGCTGTCGAGTTCTTCGACCATGTCGGTGCGTTCCTGGTTGGAGCTGTCGATGCGCCGTTTTAGGGCGAGTGCAGCGACGGGGTCGATTTCGGGGTCTCGTATGATGTCTTCGAGGTGCCATTGCACTGCGTCTATGCGGTTTTTTGCATATAGCACGCCTTCGATTGAGTCTTGGCCGTAGGGTTGGCGAGTGGGGGCGTCTACGTTGTCGTCTATGTGATAGTCGGCTACTGACTGCTCGAATATTTTATAACTTTTTTCTGCGAATTTCATAGTGTGGAAAATGGTTTCGGTAGTAATTTTTACAAAAATAGAAAGAATTTGCGAGATAACGAAATAAGAGTTTCAAACATATAGAAAAAAGGGACGGAAACGGCGCCCGGCGCGGCCGTTTTCGTCCCTTTTCGGGTGGGTACGCATTGTCGGGCCGGCTCTTGGTCCGGCTGCACAACAACAGAAAAACAAAAGGGGTGAAGGAACAAAAAACGTTGTCGGACGATAAAGTCTTTAATGTTTTTAAGGTCTCTAAGGTCGGTTGGGTCGAGCGGCGGTGCCGATTCGGCGCGGCATCCCCTTTTCTGTGATGCGTGGGCAGTATGTCAATGTTCGCGGTTTGTTTTTGTCACCGTTTTGGCTTTTGGCGGCGGAGGTGGCGGCCCGCCCGGTAGAGGGTGGATGGGAGCTTGCGGTGCCGGGTTGCGTTTTTCGGGGGGCTACATGCCAAAGGCATGTCCCTACAGGCGGCCGGGGAGGGGGCACCTCGGTTAAGGTATATAATATGGGTTGCGGTATGTCGGGGGCCGGATAGAGGTAGGCGTCGCGGCCTACGACGGGGAGGTAGACGGAGCCGGCGGTGGAGATTTTGGCGATGACGGCGCAGTGGGGAGCCGGCAGGACGGTGCCGGCGACGACGGCGTTGATGCGGCGCTGGTATTGGTAGTTGGTGT
>CAJTXL010000050.1 GCA_910583525.1 uncultured Muribaculaceae bacterium
GTAATTTAAGCCGATTGATAATAATTTAACTTTTATATTGCTGGTGGCACCACAGAAGGCCTCGACGAATGTCGGGGCTTGTTCGTAAACAACAGATTACTAACGTTTTACTTACGCCCGTCAGTAGTCAATCTTTATTTAATCCGTCGGCACAATTGTAGGCACAGCGGTTTTGACAATCAGCGTGTTACGAAAAATGTCGGCTCAAAAGTTGGCACTCCACAATGGCGAAAGTAACAATCAAACGGCGTAACGAAAGCGAACGCGCCGACGGCCGGGCGGCTCTGTATGCCGTCCTTAACATCGAGCGGATAAAAATCCGCCTTCCTCTTGACATTGCCGTGACTTCGGCGGAATGGGACGGGGCATCAGAACGCATTAAAGGCCGCACGCAGGAGGTCAAGGACAAGAACCTTATCATATCGAACACTAAAGCGAAAATCTCCGATATATTGGTGCGTGCCCGCCTGACAGGCGAAAAACTCACCAGGGACAGTTTCCTCGCGCTGTACCGCCGTCCGGGTGAGACGCTCAACTTCATCGAATATGCGTTCCGCCATCTCGAAGCCCTGAACTCGGCCATGCAGCCCGAAACCATACGCCACCACACGGCGGCGCTGCGCAAGCTCGAAAAGTATGAGCCGCGCCTACAGCTCGCCGACATAACGCCCGAATGGCTGCGTGTGTATGCCGCCTATCTGCGCGACAGACACGGCAACAACCCCGGCACCATACGCAAGAACATGTGCGTGATACGCATGCACTACTACGCGGCCATGCGGGCTGGCAAGGTCAAGGCAAACCCGTTCGAGGTCTACAGGCTACCGGCTGCCGACCCGTCGGTTGTCTTCCTGTCGGAGGACGAGCTGGGCATGCTCGTGGCTCTGTTCCATTCGGACACGCTGCCGGAAAACGAGCAGGACGTGCTCCGCTTCTTTCTGTTCATGACATTTACAGGCATGCACATAACAGATGCCCGAAATTTGCAGATAGAGCAGATAACGGACGGCGAAATACATTACCGCCGCATCAAGACGCACACGAGGGTCGATATGCCCCTGTCGCGTCCGGCGGCGATGCTCGTGGCCTATTACAGCGACGGGCGCTTCCGCGGGCCGCTCTTCAGGCGTCTGCCGACCGACCAGGCATTCAACCGCGTAATAAAGCGCGTATGCGCCCGGGCAGGCATAAGAAAGGCGGTCAGCGCCAAAGCTGCCCGTCACACTTTTGCCACCCTGTATTACAAGAAGAACGGCGGTGATTTGGGCACGCTCTCGAAGCTGCTCGGCCACACTTCTGTCGAAACTACCATGGTATACGCCCACATAATGAAAGATAGTAGGGTCGCTGGGGTGTCGGCTTTTGACGACATGCTCTGAAAACACGCCCAAGAACTGACGTATTCAGGGAGGTATATAGTGTCATATATCGGGCTGTTCTGTGGGGTCTGTGTTGTCTCTCGTGCCTCTCGAAGCCGTGCATCATCTACGACAAGATATAAATATAGTTGTGCCGTTGGCTGTCATCCACCTCGTTCGCCGACTATATCAGGTAGTTTTTATTTCGTCACACATAAAATTTTCGGACAAAAATTTTCAGAAAAAGCGCAAAAAAATCCCCTGCCGATTGAAGGCAGGGGGCGGTCAAAGCAAGTGTGTCAAACGATAACTATTGAACCGCAAGAAATTGTCGGCCGATGGCGTGAAGACCGTCGACGATGCGCTGCCGCTGTGCTTGGCGCGGAATTTTAAGCGCGTTGGCGTAGTGGCTGAGGAGTTTTTGGTTTATGCCTGTAACTCGGCTGATGGCGGCCATGGTGGTGAACCGTTCGGCCTCACGAAGCATGGCGGCAGGCGAAAGGGTGTATTCGATTTCGTAGTCGCCTACGGCAAGCCATTCGGGGACTACATCGCCGTCTTCAATCATGGCTTCGACATGAAAGCGGAGTGATTCTTCAAAGTCCTGTTTAATGCCTTCGATGGTCTTATTGGTGCATAGGATGGCGCCGATGCCTTCAAATCCCCATCCGCAGCAATAATTCTTTTCTGACCACGAAATCTCGACTTTTACGATATGTGCCATATTCTTTTTTGTTAAAGGCAGGCGGCTTATCGCCACCCGGCCTGTTTGAAAATGCTGTTTAAAATTTCCTGTTCAAGCGTGTCGGACGGTTTCTTGTTCACAGTCACGCGCCCTTTCTTTGTCGGATGCTTGAACTGCCGGTGGTCGCCTTTTGTCACCGCGAGATACCATCCGTCGGCTTCGAGCATCTTGATTACTTCCCTTACTTTGTAGCGTTTCATTTTTGATATTGTTATCGTTTGACAAAACAAAGGTAGTAATATTTCTATATATAACAAAATTTCAGTGCGATTTTTTTCATAAAAAGCGCAAAAAAAAGTGGAGGCCGGGGCCTCCACATGTCAAATTCCTCACAGAATAGCCTCCTGTATGTAGGTCGGCCTAATTCGTTGGGTCTCTGTTGCGCTGCATTTCTTCCGCCTGCCTTTGGCGTTCTTCGAGTTCTTTGCGTGCCTGCTCCTGCTCGGCGCGGATTTGTTCGGCCTCTTCGGCGGATATTTCGCGCCAGTTGTCGGGGCTGTCGCCTATGCCGAGGGTTATCTCGGTCGCGAGGATGCGCCCCGTCACGGGGATGTTTTCGTCCGCCTGCGTCAGCACACAGCCGTCTTCGGGTTCGAGGGTGCGGACAAGCACTTCGGTCTGTTTCATGTCGTTTTCCTATACTATGTTGGTGAATATCGTAAGGTTCTTCGCCACGATGGCCGCGAGGTCGGCCTGAGTGAGCTTTTTCTTTGTGTCGGGGTGCAGCTGCACGCGCGTGGCCTTGTCGGGGTTGTACACAGAGGCCGTTATCAGGGTGTACTTCATGTCATCGTAGTCCCAGTTCTTGAGCAGCCGGAAGCTTTGGAAACGGTCGTCGTTCATAGGTTCGCGCCCTATGCCGCGCACACGGGCGTAGACAGTGCCGGGATAGAACTTGCCGCAGCTGTCGAAGAACAGCGACCCGGCCTCGCCCGTGAGCTTGCCGCAGTCGATTTCGGGATAGCGCTCCACACCGTAGGTGCCGGAGAACATGTAAAAGGTTGCAGCCCCCTCGGTCGACATCCTGTCGGGCACATGGACGAGCTTGCCGCAGTCGCCCCAGTCGCCGAACAGACCCATATAGCTGCCCACATTCCGTGCCGAAGACCAGTCGCCGTATATTGCCAGCGGAGTGTCGCGGTCTATTATCTTGAACGGGAAATTCATATGTGTCAAGTCCGCCATGTTCACGCAGCCGCGTATCTCCGACACTTCGCGGAATGCCGACGGGTCGGCAAAAGCGCCGTTGGCCGGGGGCAGGCCGCCGGAGGGCAGACCGTCGGCAATGAGCGCGGCCCTGTCGAGCACATAGATGTCCCTTCGGGCGCTGAATTTACGGAAGCCTTTGAGGTCGAGGTAGTGCACCTTGTCGGCGCTGCATATGTTCAAGGTAGTCATGCCCTGCGGCAGATGGCTGCGCAGAAGCATTCCGCGCTCCGATTTCACCGCGCGGCTGGCGTTGACGTTGTTGTTGATGGCCGTGGACAGCGTGAACCAGCACTCGTCGGGTTCGCACAGGGCAACGACATCGGGCATGAAGCGCGCTATTTCTTCGGGCGTGAGCAACTCGGCTATCTGCGCCACGGTGAAGACGTCGCGTACCGCTTCAATGCTGCCGGGATTGGCCGCGAGCATCAGCTTCAGAAGCGACGCCGCAGTTGCCTTGATGTCGGCATGCGTAGCCTCTATGTCGGAAAACCGCGCCACGTTCGACACCTTAGCCACCTGCTTGCCCGAAGCGTCGCGCAGGCCGATGGAGTGGCCGGAGTTGAACCAGAAGAGCTCGATGCCGTCGAGAGCCGCGCCGAGCCTGCCCGACAGCCCCTCGACAAGCTTCTCGTTCTTGGCAAGCTGTGCGCCGAGGTTATGGTCTGTCGGGACGATTTCTATCTTGCCCGACGTCAGCAGCCGCAGCCCGAGCCCTGCGGTGAGCCTGTCCTGTTTTCCGTCGAGCGCCGTCAGCCGCTTCTCGATGTCGGCAAGGCTCTTTCCGATGGCGTCGATGAGCGCCATCGTCCGCTGCACCTTTTCAAGAAAAGTTTCTGCCATTTTTTGCGTATTTGTTTTGCTGTTACGAGATTATTCGCTAATTTTGTGCATGCCCACATGCGACTTAGGATAAGCTATGCGATTGCTCTGCAGCCTGACCGCGCCTGTGGGCTTTTTTTATAGCCTTATATATTTTATTTCGCTCTCGAAAGGTGACGGTGTCAGGAAGAGATACAGCCAAGGACTGACCCTTCCTTTGCTGTTTTTTTGCCGTACCCTGAGCACGCGGCGGCGCAGATACTCCGAATACGAACATCCTTCCAGGCCTCCAACGTAGGCATGTCTGTAACGTCTCCATTTCGTTCGGTAACCGTCCGAAGTCCCGCTATACCAACAGCCGTCTCTCCGGCCGCCGAACCGTCTTTTCTGCCGGTACTGTATTTCAAGATTGCAGCCGCTTCCCTTATAGCCGACAATTTCGGCTATCATGTCACAGATGCGGTCGCCGCAGCTTACCGTGCCGCTTTTTAAAGCATGCAAGGGGTCAAGACCCGGTTCTGTCACATTCATGGGGCCGGTGTATACCCTGAATATTCCGTCAGCACCCTTTTCAATGTAACCGGACCTATAACTTTCGGGGAGCACGATGCACAACGACGCAAGGCCGAATGTGTTGTTTGGCTTGCGACCGAAAACGGTCAGAGTGTTTCCTTCAATGGCGCAGTCGAACGCTCCGTGAAATAGAGCATTATAATAGCCGCCGATAAGGCTGACATATATCTCAGCACGCCACTCCTGCGGCACAGCCGAGATGTCGAACACCGTCTCGACGCCCTCGGCAATGTCGACGCCCCTTAAAGATATTATGCCCTTGTTTCGGTAGAGCACGCCCGGCTGCGCATGCAGCGGTATCACTCCCCGTTGCAGGAAGCGCGGAGCCGTGGGCGACGCCTGCCGTGCCTTGACGGGCTTTATGGGTTCGTCGGGTTCTTCCGGCGCGGCAGGCTCGCGTCCGAGTATGGCCTCGAGGCCGCGGTTTATCTCGTCGAAAGTGCCCCCGATAAGTTCCTTGAACTCCGCAAGCCCGGCCATGTCTTTCTCGAAGTTGCGGATGTAAACCGGCAGCTGCACCGCCATCGAAATCTCGGCAGGCAGGTCGGCCACCACCGGCACGAGCCTTATGCCCGTGGCCACGCGCAGCGGCACCTGCTCCACGCCATCAGGCATGCGGCTGTTGGGCAGCAGCGCCATCATCAGCACCTCGAGACGTCCGCACGACAGCCCGTGGCGGTCGAACACCACAACGAGCTTGCCGTCCTCGCGGCGATAGCAGTTGCGCTCCACGCCCCCGATGCACGACGCCGTGTAGAAACGCCCTGCCTTTCGCGTGTAGAAACGCGCCACAAAGTCGAAGTCCGGCCAGTCCATGGCTTCGCCCTCAAGACCCACGGGCATGAGCACCGCCTCGAAATCACGTAAGAAATGAATGTCCTGTTCCATAGTCGCAGTCTTAGTCGTTTATGCCGAGTTCGGCGCGCGCTTGAGCCTTGCACCGTTCGACGAAAGCATCGTACTCGGCGAACTCCCCGGCCTTGGCCTGTCGCTGACGCAGCAGCGCAAGCTCGGCCTGCACGCTGTAGCGCTCCGCCACGAGCGCCTCGACCCGTTCGCTGTAGCGGCGCCGCAGCTCCGTGGCCGCAGCCTCGGCCGACACGGCGTCGGCAGATATTTCTTCATAGTCGGCGGCTGTCATGCCCGGCAGCATCATGCCGCACGAAAACGCCGCGCCGCCGGCACGCAGACGCACGAGCATGCCCGGCGCAGCCGCAATCTCCGTGTATAGTCCTTTCTCTGTAATCTCCATGGTCGCTATTGTGTTACCGTTACGAATGATATGTTCTTGGCATTGGCCGCACGCACCAGCTCCGCCCAGTCGGCACGAGCCACCTCGCCGTTCTGCGCCGCTTCAATCTTGGCGTAGACGTCGGGATGCACCGTTATCGTTATAGGAGCGGTGTGCTTAGAATTGTCTACGGCATATTTGAGCGAAGCGCACGTTATCAGCGGCGAGTCGGCGATATTGAGGTTGCAGTTGCCGTATATCTGGAAATTGGCGTTGCGCAGCGCCACACATCCCGTGAACATGTTCGTGGCGTCGACGGCGATGCGCACGACACCGCCCGGATTGATGGTGTGCAGCTTCGAGCACATGCCGTAGGCTATGGCTCCGCCACCGAAGCCCGGGCCCGGAGCGGCCACCTCGACGCGGCTGCCGTAGTACACATTCGCGCCGCAGCCTATCGAACCGAGGTCGAAACCCGGAAGGTCGGTGCGTATGTCATAGCCCCGGAACCGTCCGTTCGGATAGTAAGGATTGAGGCGTCCGGCTTCGAGTGTCTTCAGCATGTCCGCGTCCGTCAGGTCGATAAGACCGTTCAGCTCGAAGAAGCCCGTTTCGGCATTGTAGACAGCCCCGGCAGCCTCCGCACGCGCGATAAGGCACGCGCGCCGTGCCGAAGCCGACAGCACAAGGGCGTCCGTGTCGGCATCATGCGAGAAGTCCGGCGACGCCTCGATGCCGTCCCTGTAGTTTTTAAGGTCGTTCAAATCTTCGCGGTCGCCCTCCTGTAGGTCTTCAAGCCGGGCGACACGCCTCTTCAGAAAACGGAAATGGCCTGCGATACGCCTGAGGCCGTCAAAAGTAACAATGTTCATTGCTGCTGCGTATTTGTGGGTTGTACATCAGAGGTCGTAAAGCTCAGCACCTCGGTCTTGTCGAAGTCTGCCGTCGGGCGCGACATCACCAACGAAGCGGCGTCGAGAGCCTCGACACGGTATATTTCGTCGCGGTCACCGGGGCTGTTGCGCACCAGGGGGAACGCTCCGCCCCCGAACGAAACGTAGAGCACCCCGTCATCCTCACTGCGGTACAGCCCGAACGTCTCCGTGCCCGACAGCTCGAGCCGTTCATAGCCGGTGCTGCCGTCGTATATCGACCCCGAGGCCTCCGACATCCCGAACGAGAAATCATCGGCGAACGTCACCGTGCCGTCGATAAGCGGCGACGGCGGCAGCTCGTCGCCCACACTGTACACCTTGCCATAGCCGGTGAGCTTCCAGCCATGCGCCACAAGCTCCATGAAATCCACGTCCGGGTCGTCAAGCATCACAAGGCCGAGCAGCGTCCGGTCGATGTCGAAGTCCGAGATGGGTTTGATGTCGGCAAGCGCCTTGGCATTGGCCTGCGCCTGCCTATTTATATCTGCAACGGCGTTACCATGCTTCTTTACAAGAGCGTTGTGATGTTCCAGCACGGCGGCGACCATTCCGTTTGTAACGCTTTCTGGGCTTTCGGCGTTCTCAATATCCTGTATGATGCCGTCGATAAAATTTTGAGTGTCTTCTGCCATAATCAATTGAATTGTTTGCTGAATTGATTTGAGAATATGCGGGGTCTCAGGTTTTCGTTTCCGGTCATGATGTCCTGCATTATATAGGTTTCCGTTTCCGCCACTTCCAGTTTGATTGAAAAACTTTGTGGAGTTTCAGACCTGGGATTGTATTCGAGTGATTCGACTGAGGGAATTACTTTTATCGGATATGGTGCGAAATCGAGCAGCCTGACATCTTGGCTCGACAGCATGTCCATCATGAAGCGGATTTCGTCGGGGCGCTTTACGCCTGTTTCTGTCGTGATTGTGAGCTTTTGTCCTATGCGTTCACGCTCAGTACGGAAATCGCCGACAGTTCGGTCGTAACGTTGGAATATGCCGTTTTCGTCTTCGTTGCCATTTTGGGCATAAACTGAGAGCGGCCCAGTGAGTTCAAATGTCTCGAACACTCCGAGCGAGTTGATGAACCTGAGCCTATGGCGTTCTTTCACCGGCAAAGCCATTTCCACCACTATACGGCAGCAAAAAGAATCGTCGGCATATACGTCGAACATATTCGGGAGAACGCCGTGAAGCTCGACAAAACACAGCCGCAGGGCATCGATGTCGAGGGCGTAGACGCTCTCCGGCTTATTGTCGAAACTTAAAGAATATCGTTTACCTGAAAACGGCTCAGCAAACTCGAGCCTCAATCCGCTTCTGTTCATCAAGAAATACAGCGGTTCGAGTTCTGTTTCCCTTATTGACAGTTGCCATCCGGCGGTGCGTGTCGTCAGAAAGAAATTGCCTTTATAGTTGGCGAAACGTGCATCGAATGCGTCTTTGCCCATTGCCGCGAATCGACACAGGTTCTGTTTCGATACTCCGCCGGGCAGGGCGATGAAGGAATATTCATCAATGTGTCCGCTATATACGGCCTCAACATCGACCTTCCACTCGTTGAGCGTGCCCGGGTCAAGAACATCCACAATAGGGTCTCGGATGTCTTCGGGCACTTCGTAATTGCCGTCACCGATATGCGCGGCGACAATTTCTGAAATGTCGATGTCCAGTGGCGGAGAGAAGCGGGCCGTGTATATTTCAATGCCTCCGACAGACAGCGTCAGACTGCCGCCACCGCTGTCAAAGCTCGCGCCGTCGAAATCGGAATGCAGTACGACGGGGTTTCCGGCAAACGCGAATCCGCTTGTTATATAGTTGCAAATCATTGTCTGTTTTCTTTCAGGATTATGGAAAGTATGCCGTTGTCAAAGTCCGCCTCGCTTCCGCACTCAGCTACGAAACGATCGCGTTCTGCCGTAGGCGAGGTCATGAACGCATAGAAACGGCGGAGAGACCCGGTATGCCCGGTTCTCCACAATCGGTATATTTTTTCGACAGACTTTATCTGTGGTGCCGTTATTATATTGTTGCTGTCCATGTGTGCAAAGGTGGCATTCGTTTTTGGAATTTTAAAGGACTAATCGTTGACCCACCGGGCGACGAGTACGACATTGTATTCGATAGTGATGGTGACTTCGCCCAAAGGCTCTTCTGAAAGCTCAAAATCGGCAGGCTCGCCCTGCATCGACATGTCGTGTACCTCAAACACCGTATAAGAGACGGATGCACCGTATTTTCTGCGGCAGCGCGTGCCGGCAGCGGTCGGTCTGGGCAGTGTGGTGTCGGCCTGCCAAACCGGGAAATTGCGCACCATCGACTTGAAAACCATGCCGCGGAAATCGACATCGTAGAAGTCGCCCTCCTTTCCATGGCTTTCGTAGCCCGAAACTTCACAATATTTTGCGGCGGCGGCTTTTTTTGCTTCATAAGTCTCGGCCACGTTGCCATAAGTCTCTGACTTCAGCCGCCATTCAAGATGCCTTGCCGCAGCCGCGAAATCGGGCACGTTCTGTTCTTTTTTGATGTCATAGTCGCCGTGCGTCTGTATTGTTCGGAGCTTGAGGTCGACAGAAACGTTACGCCCCGACGGCAGAGAGTACGTGGCCGTGTCTATAAGGCAGCGGATATTGCCCATCCTTACCGGGGTAAGCAGGTCAAGACCCAGAAGGTCGGGTTTAGAGAGAACCGCCGAAACTTCGACGGAGCGGTTTCCGTGCCTGAGAATTTCATCGTAATCTGCCCAGAACCTGTTGAATAATCCGTCTTTGAACTGAAACAGCAGCGATATTGTCGGTGTGGTTCCGTCATCGAGAATTATTTTTTGTCCGCTGTCATCTTCAGGGGTCAGGCGTCCGAAACTTTTCTTAATCTTGG
>CAJTXL010000051.1 GCA_910583525.1 uncultured Muribaculaceae bacterium
GGGCGCTTAGCTCAGCTGGTTCAGAGCGTCTGCCTTACAAGCAGAGGGTCGGCGGTTCGAATCCGTCAGCGCCCACAGAAATTAAGAAAGAGATCTCCATCGTAGAGGTTTCTTTTTGTTTTTTTTTTAGTCTTCTCGGTGTTTGTGGGGGCATAGTAAAATTTCGGGTGCATTTTCCGGCATAGCCCTCAAATGCAAACCCCTTGTAAACGCTGGTTTACAAGGGGTTTGCATTGTTATCAGCGGAGAGAGAGGGATTCGAACCCCCGGAGGTGTTACCCTCAACGGTTTTCAAGACCGCCGCAATCGACCACTCTGCCATCTCTCCATGGTTTGCGGTGCAAAGGTAAGGCTTTTTTTGCGTATTTGCAAATGCACGTTCGGCTTTCGGCTCTTTTTTTTGTGAATGTAGGGACATGCCTTCGGCATGTCGCTGGTTGATAGATGTGTACGCATCTACGTGCCGAAGGCACGTCCCTACATCCTATGGAGTCGGGCGCTTTATTTTGCCGGTATTATCTGAATGGTGCGTATGTGGATTTGGCCGGGTTTGTCGGCCTCTGTGCCGAGTGTGCCGAGGTCAGCTACAGTGAAGGTGACTTCGCTCGCGTTGCCTACCCAAGTGGCGGTTTTGTCGCCTGCTGTCTGTGCCGGCTCGAATTTGCCTGTGCTCGGGGTGAATTCGGCGTAGCGTTTCGCGTTGGTGGCGTCGTTTATGGTGAAGACGATTTTTGCGATTTCAGGGCCGCTAATGGTCAGCGAGCCTTTGGCGTAGATGCGCAGGGTCGTTTCGCCGTTGTATTCCTTCAGGGCCGGATTGCTTGTGCCATTGTTTTTGGCAACGGAGAGCGTATATCCGCCGTCGGTAGCAGTGCCGTTTTGGCCGTCTATGGTGAATGCCGATGCGTCGACTGTGATGCCCTCGCCCGACGGTGGTGTCGGAGGATTGGGGTCGACGGGAGTGTCGCCGCCGCCTTCGGTGCCTTTGCCCAAGGTGTAGAGGGTGGGGAGCACGTAGGTGTCTTTGACATCAGCCGTGGCATAGCATCCGAACGAACCGAACTCGGGGTCCTGGTAGATTGTCTTGCCTGTGGCGAGGTTCGTTATGGTTGCCGTTCCGTCGGCGTTGACGGTCACGCTCCATACGCGGTTCTGCGAGCTCTCGGACGTCGTGTCGAAAGTATTGAAGTCGGGTTTGGCTCCGAGGTATTTGCTTTCGCTCGTCGATATGTTATATCCGCCGCCTACGGCTGTGAAAGTGAGGGCCGCGTTGGCAGGTGCTTCGAAAGAGTCGGCAGTGCCGCCAACGATGTCGGCAGTGGCCATATATCCGTAGTTCTTGGAGAACAAGGCGCTGTATTTGCCCGAAGCTACAAGCACATAGCCGTTGCCGTCGACAAGCGATGTCGCCTTGGTGTAGGTGGGCGTGCCGGGTTCTACCGGGGTGTCGCCGCCACCGCCGTTTCCGCCGTTGATTTCGACTTTGGTGAAGCGCAACTGGCCTTTGCCGCCGCGGTCGCTTTCGTTGGTGGCAAGGTTGGCGAGCGCGCCTACAGTAAATGTGACTTCGCTTGCCGAGCCTACCCATGTGAATTGGGTGTCGCCGATAGCCTGGGCCGGTGAGATTTCGCCGGTTGAGCATTTTACGTCGCAGTATTTGAAACTTGCATCAGGCGCGAGGGTGAACGTGATTGTCTTCATCGTCTGACCCTTGAATGTGATGGTGTTGTCGGCGTAGAGGCGCACTGCCTGAGAACCGTCGTGGAATGCCGGCGGTGTATATCCTGCGGCCTTGCTGATGGTGATGTCGTATCCGTCGATGTTTGCCGTGCCCGTTATATCGAGCTGCGAAGCGTTGATGGTGGCTGCCGGACCGTCTTGCCCCGAGATGTCGACGCCCTCGATTTCGAAGCTGTCGGCGTTGCCTGAGTTGCCTGTTAGGCCGTATGTGCCCAGGAATTTGGCGAAGTTGCCTTTTACGAGTATCTCATGGCCGAGCAGACCTTCGTTGTCGGCGAGGTTACCCACGCGTTGGAAGAGCGAACCCGAGGGCAGCACTACTACGATGCACTGCGAGTAGTCGGCGGTTTCTTTCGAGGGTGCTATCACCAGAGTGTTGTCGAGCACGAACGGGGGCTGCCATGTGATGCCGCTGTTGTCGGTGATGTTGTCGACCTCAGGAGCGGCAGTGCCCACAATGTAGCCTTTGACCCATGCGTCGGCCGATACGCCGGCTTTCTGCAGGTCGATGGCTTCTTCTACGGTGTAGGGTTTTTCTTTCGAGCCTTTTTCGTTGGCCGGCATTACGCCCTCGGCATCCATCACAAGGAGCTGCCATGCCGAGTTGAAGTAGCCGAGGTATGCCACCAGGTCGATGGTGCCCACGGGCAGAGTGTTGTTGTAGAAGTCGCAGTAGCCCGAGGTGCGGACGGTGATGTTCTGCCCGGTCTGGTCGATGAGCTGGGTCTCCATCTCCGACTTCTCTTTTGTGTGGTAGTAGGAGAACGGACGCTTGCCCCCTTCTTCGAAGTGCACTTTTTTGAAGCGCACCACGCGGCTCTGCCAGTAGCGGAGGCCTTCGGGGGTCTGTGTCAGTTCAGAGAACGAGTTCACCTCGATGGTGTCCACCTCCTGCGGTTCGGGGTTGCCGTTGAGCTGCAGATGCTCTTCGAAATATTCGGGCGACATGAACGAAACCTGGTCGGTGTGCTGGGCTTCGTAGTAGTCTTTGCGGCCGATTTGCATCAGACCGGCATATTTGCCTATGTCCATGCCGGTGAGGTCGAGCACGACGTCTTGGCCGATACGGTACTTAAGGTAGAGGTTATATGTGTCTACCGAGAAGGCGAGTGCGGCGGTCTCGTCCTGTATCACAATGCTCTTGAAGACGTTGCCGGCCTCGTCGGATGTGATGACGCGTCCGTGGATTATGAAGCGCCGTTCGGGGTCGTTCGGGTCTTCGATTTTCTTTGCGTAGTTTGTGGCGTCGTTCCAGAACATCTCTTTGAGTTCCATGATGCTCATGGTCGGAGTGAGGTCGCTTTTGGGGACATCCAGCACCGGGGCGTCGATGTCGTCCTGGCAGGCAGAGAGGCCGACTGCGGCTGCCGCCAAGGCTGCAAAGCCTAAGATATATGTCTTAAATGATTTCATCGTTGTAAGTTTTTACTGTTTAGGAGTGGCTTTGTAGAGCTCGGGGAGTTTGAATACCGCCGGCGAGTTTGCCGGGGCGATGTTCGAGAAATATGTGCCCTCTGAGCCTTGGCTCACGGCCACGAAGCACGACGTGCTGAGGCAGTTTGTGAATTTCACCTTTCCGTCCTCGAAGGCGGCAGTCCAATAGCTGCCGTCCTGCGGCTCGGTGTAGAGCTGGAAGCTTGTGAGGTGGTTGAGCGAGGGGTCGTCCATCGACAGATAGCGGCCGAAGGAGTCGACGAGCGTGTAGCCCTTATCCGATACTTCGGTGATGACGATGGCGTTGGCCGCGCCCACCTCAAATTTGCCGTCGGCAAGAGTGAAGTCTTTGAGCGACAGGCGTCCGAAAGTGTTGGGCTTGCCGTTGTATAGTTCGTCGATTACGGCGCCGTACTGGTTGTCGACAACGAGCACGTAGCTGTCGCCCGAGGTAATGGATGTCGCTTTTTCGCACACTACCATATCGCCCGACGGTTCCGGAGGCGTAGGTGTGTCGCCGCCGCCGGTGGTGCCGTCGTAGCTGATGATGTAGTTGCCTTGCGCCATTTCGGGCGTGGAGTTGTATTTGATGAGTTTGCCCAATACTACGACTTCGGCACCAACGGCGAGCTGGTCGGGTTTGGTGAATTTCTCATTGTCGAGCCACTTGCCGCGGTAGATGGTGAATGTGTTTGAGCCGTTGTCGGTGATGTCGTATGTTGCGTTGCCGTAGTTTGAGGTGTCGATTTCCTTTATGCTTCGGATGATGCCTTTTACGTAGACATTATCTTCTGTCATGCTGCCCGATTGGATGATTTCGAGCGCCTTGGCCACGTTATAGGGGCTTTCGAGAGTGCCGTCGCCGCTTGGTTCGGCAGGCGCTATCGGTTCTACGGGAGTGAAGCCTTTCAGTCCGTCGACATCAAGGAGCATCAGCTGCCAATCGCTGTTATAATAGCTCAGGATACCCGTTACGCTGCCCGTTCCGCCGGGGATTATGTCATTGGCGAACGAAGCGCGGTTGTTGTTGCGCACATTCAGACGGTTTCCGTTGCCGTCTGTTATATAGCGTTCGGTATATCCGCCTTCGGCAAACGGAAGTCCCGCGTCTTCAAAGCTTACGCCTTCCACGCGGACGAGTCGGCTCTGCCAGAGCATCAGTTGGGTCTGGTCGGCTTTGGCGGCTATGATTTCGGTAAGCGTAGTGGCGGTGGTGTCGACCTTCGAAGGCTCGGGAAGTCCCACATGGTTACGGACGATGTGTTTTTTTGCATCGTCGAGCGACATGAACGTCATCTCACCTTTGGTGGCGTCCCAAGTTCCGAACTGCAGCAGATTGTGGTAGCCGCCGATTGTCATGCCCGAGGCATAGACGGCTACTTCCTGGCCGTAGGGGAAGATGTTCGACAGCGTGTAGTCCTGTATCGAGAAGTTGATGGCTATTTGGTTGCCGTCTTTGTCCTTGCTCTGAACGATGAGCGAACGCGTCATGTTGCCGCTTGCGTCCGACGAGCATACACGGCCTGTGAATATGATGGTGTCGCCGGTTTCGCCATAGGGCATCTCGTAGTGTCCGCCGAGATACTGCCAGTTGTCTGTCTTGATGTCGAGCAGCGGTGTGTTGCCCTCTATTTCGTAGGCCGGCGGCAGTATGGCCGGGGGCGTTGCGAAGTCGTTGTCGCAGGCAGTAAGTGCCGATGTCAGTGCTATCGCACCGGCTGCCAAGTATATAGATGTTTTTTTCATCGTTTTCGTATTGTGGTGTTTAGAAGCGGATGCCTACGTTGAGATACATACGGAAGCCCTGTGCATAGTTGAAGCGCGTCGGGTAGGCGTTGCGGTTCCATGCCGAGGAGTTCGACGAGGGGTCGCCGGTGCGGAGACGTCCCTGCTGGTAGGCGTATGTAACGACGTTTTTGTTGTTGGTTATGTTGTTGAGGTTGAGGTTGATGTTCAGGCTCAGCTTGCGGTTGATGTAGATGACCTTGCCGATAGAGGCGTTGAGCGAGTAGGCGTTCTTGATTTTCTCTTGTGTCGAGAGGTCTTTGATTTTGGCTTCAAGCTCTTCGACTGAGTTGCCGAAGTACTGGTAGAGCGAGGGCATGGCTTCGTGGTAGCGGGGTGCGAGGTTCACGTAGGCGTCGCCCTGCCATGTGAAGTTCACGTTGAAGAACCAGTTTTTTGGCGCTGCATAGTCTACGCCGATGTTGGCGCAGTACTGCGGAGTCGAGCCCACGTAGTAGTTCTTCAGATATACGGTCTGTGTGGTGTCGGGGTACATGCCGTTTTCAAACGAGCGCGTGCCCTGGGGGTTGTTCTTGTACTGGTAGCGCGAGTACATGCCGGCGAAAGTGGCGGTGATAGACGGCGTGATTTTATATGCCATGCCGACCTCTACGCCTTTGTATACGCGTTTTACGCCCGTGAGGATGTAGTTTGCGTATGTCTGGTAGTCGTCGTCATAGAAACCGTTGCGTTCGATGGCATTGTCGACATTGGTGTAGAAGCCCGTCACCGAACCGCGGAAGCGGCGGTAGTTCCATATATAGCCCAGGTCGGCCGAGAAGTCGCGTTCGTTGCCTACGCCGTCGACGATGGTGTTGCCGATACGCGGCGAGATGAATACCTGGTCGAACAGCGGAGCGCGTGTGCCGTATTCGATGTGTGCGGCAAAGAGGTTACGGCCGTCGAGCTTATATGTTGCGCCCGCTTTGGTGACAACGTTGTCGAAGCGGAGCATGTCGCTCTTGCCGAGCGAGTTGTGCGGAGCGCGGCCGTTGCGCATGTGGCCGTCGCGCTGATATTGTGTGTAGCTCATCTGCAGGCCGTAGTTTACGTCCCATTTCGGCAGGTTGATGACGTTCTGCAGCCATCCTTCGGCGCGGAGCGCGTGGATGTCGTAGTCATAGCCGAAGCGGTCGCCCTCGCCGACGCGGCGGTTGGGGTTGTCGAGGTCGTTCTGCAGGTTGCCGGGGCGTGCCGATGCCTCGCGGTTGCTGAAGGGGTCGATGTCAACCCAGAACTCGCCGCCGAGCAGATCGCGGATGGTCTTGTAGTTCGAGCTTTTGGTGTAGTTGAACGACAGACCGGCCTGGAGGCTCATGAACGAGTTCAGACGGGTGTTGACATATGTGCTGAACATGCCCACGAGCTGATGGTTGATGCGGTTTTCCATGATGTAGCTCGAACCTATCTTCTTGCTGTCGGCAAGAGTCTCGTTCTGCACGTTGTTGAGGCGGTTCACTTCGTAGAGCTCGTCCCATTTGATTTGGCGGAAAGCCTCGTCGTTCTCCCACAGTTCGGTGTAGAGTTCGGCGGCTGCATCATCGCCGCGGCCGGCCCAGTACGACGGCAGATATTTGTAGTACGAGGGGTTGGGGTCGACGGCGTTGAAGTAGTTGAGCGCCGTGCGGTTGTAGTACACCGAGCGGAATGCGGCCGAGGTGTTCAGCGTGGTGTTGTTCTTCTTGAAGAGCCAGTTGAGAATGACGGTCGGGTCGAAGGTCTCGGTGATGCGCGACGAACGCTTTTTGCCGTTCTGATAGCCCCAGTCGGGGTTGTAGAGGTTTGTGCCGGCGAGGTCGTAGGCTTCCTGGACGGTCGGGCGGCCTGTGGCGCGCTGCGTGGGGCCGCCGAACGCCGTGAGAGTGAGCGAGTTCTCTGCGTTGATTTTCTTTTCAACAGAGAGGAAGAGTCCTGCCGAGTTGTAGAACGTGCCCTTCATGATGCCCTCTTTGGCATAGCGGCCGATGGCGCTTACCGTGAAGGCCCATCCCTGCTTGTTCAGGCCGGTCGAGTATGTGGCCATGGCACGGAGCATGTAGTTCGAGTTGGTGAATGCCACAGAGCCGTTGAAGCCGGGGGCGTAGAGGTCGGTGGTGGTGTTGTAGTTTACGCTTCCGCCGAGGTCGCCGAAACCGTAGTTGGCGGCGTCGAGGCCTATGGTAGTTGTCTTGTTGCGGAACGCACGGCTTGTCATGCCCAGCAGGGTAGAGAAGCTGAACGAGCCGCGTACGAGGTCATTCATGCGCAGACCGTTGATATACACGCTCTGGTACTGGTTGTCGAGGCCGCGGAAACGGTAGTACATCGGACCGAAGTTATACGATGCCGTGCTGTGGAAGATGTTGTCGTTGGCTCCCGTAAGCGCCGAAACGCTCTGCGAGGTGCCTTCGTCGTTTTCGAGGGCCGTCTCGTCGAACACGAGGTCGTCGAGGTTCCCGAAAGTGTCTTCGTCAGATGTTTCGGAGAAGAGTCTGATTTCTCCGGCGTTCACTGTGGCGCGGCCTACGGGAACGTCGAGGGTGACGGTCGTGTATCCGTCGCAGCTTACAACGAGGTAAGCGTCGATACCGTCGGGAACAGTCATGTTGAACTGTCCGTTGAAGTTTGTCAGGGCCTGCACATTATGGTCACGCAGCAATACGGTGGCGCCGCTCACGGGGCTGCCCGAATTGCCGTTGACCACCACGCCCGTAAGGGTGGCGGCAGAGCTTGTCAGCGCCGGCCATACGGTCGCCACCAAAAGCAGTAAAAACAGTCTGAATTTCATTATGTTTGGGTTATGTGTTATGGTAATATTTCCGGTTTTGGGCTAAAATGCGTCAAAATTAGTGAAAAAGTTTCAACTATAGCAAATTTTTAGTGTTAAAATCCCGTCCTGCGAGGGCAGAGCCGCAATAGCTAAAAGAAACAGGGAGAGGAAACGGCGCCCGGCGCGGCCGTTTTCTCTCCCTGCTTGTGTGGGTACGCATTGTCGGGCCGGCTCTTGGTCCGGCTGCACGGTTTGGCCCTTTCCTTGTTTGACAGAAGTTTTTTTGGACAGGAGTACAGGAGAACTCTTTTTTGACGCTGTAAGGACTTTAAGGTTTTTAAGGTCGCTAAGGTCGTTAGGGTCGGTTCTCGGGCCTTTTGTCTTGGGCTGATGCGTGGGCAGTATGTCAATGTTCGCTGTTGGGGTTTGTCACCGTTTTCGCTTTTGGCGGCGGAGGTGGCGGCCCGCTTCGTTGAGGGTGGATGGGAGCTTGCGGTGCCGGGTTGCGTTTTTCGGGGGTCTACATGCCAAAGGCATGTCCCTACAGGCGGCCGGGGCGGCGGCACCTCGGTGAGGACGTATAGGGTGGGCTGCGGTATGTCGGGAGCCGGATAGAGGTAGGCGTCGCGGCCTACGACGGGGAGATAGACGGGGGCGGAGGTGGAGACTTTGGCGATGACGGCGCAGTGGGGCGCCGGAAGGACG
>CAJTXL010000052.1 GCA_910583525.1 uncultured Muribaculaceae bacterium
CTGAAAAATGATTAATTCTGACTTAATTCTTGTTTATTCCGATGCGGTTGCCCTGTAAGATATATGCACTTGCTTTTGTTTTCCATATTGCTGTTGGGAGGCCTCGGCTTTTTTGGTGCCTTGTTCCTCTATTTTACGGCGCGTCGCTTCCATGTCGAAGAAGACCCGCGTGTCGACCGCATAGCATCGCTCTTGGCCGGAGCCAATTGTGGAGGATGCGGACTGAAAGGTTGCCGCGATTTTGCTGTGCGGTGTGTCTCGCAAGGTTCGCTCGACGGGCTTTATTGCCCCGTTTCGGGGGCTGACGGGATGGCGAAAATCGCTGAAGTCCTTGGCATCGAGGCATCTCCCGACCAATCGCGGCAAGTGGCCGTGTTGCGCTGCAATGGTTCGTGCGCTGCCCGTCCGTTGAAATATGTGTACGACGGAGCGCAGTCGTGCGCCGTTATGGCGTCGGTGGCGGTAGGCACAAGCGGATGCGCTTTCGGGTGCCTTGGTTGCGGAGATTGTGCGGACGTATGCGCTTTCGGCGCTCTGAGCATCGACAAGGCTACGGGGCTGCCGGTGGTCGACACCTCACTTTGTACGGCATGTGGCGCGTGTGTGTCGGAGTGTCCGCGCAAACTCATCGAACTTCGTCCCGTGGGTCGCAAAGACCGCCGTGTGTGGGTGGCCTGCTCGAGCCGAGACAAAGGCGCCATTGCCCGAAAGTTGTGCACAGCCGCATGTATAGGCTGCGGTAAATGCGCCAAGGCGTGCCCGTTCGGTGCTATAGAGGTGGCTGACAACCTGGCGTATATCAATCCCGAAACATGCAAAACCTGCGGAAAATGCGTTCCCGAATGTCCCACGGGCGCCATACTTTCGAGTTTTGACATTCCTATGAAAAAAGTCGCGGAGCAATGATAAAGACATTCAAAAAAGGCGGAGTGCATCCGCCATAGCATAAAGAAGCCTCAAGGAGCATCGAATTGCAGCCTTTGCCAAAGTATGCGGTCTTGCCGCTGTCGCAGCACATAGGCGCACCGGCACGCCCTATCGTGGAATGCGGCCAACATGTGGAGCGTGGCCAACTCTTGGCCGAAAGCGCTTCGTTTGTGTCGGCATGCCTTCATGCGCCCATTACAGGAACGGTTGCGTCGATAGCCCCGGCCGTGCTGCCTTCCGGCTTGTCTGTAATGTCTGTCGTGCTCAAAGCCACAGATGCCGAGCACGAAGCCGACTCGCTTGCTCGTGCCGAATATTGGCAGAATACCGTCCCGGGACTGGCTCGTGCCGGCTTGCGCGATTTTCCGCCGGTTGAAGATATACGCCGCATTATTTCGGGGGCAGGGATTGTAGGCCTCGGAGGCGCCGCATTCCCTTCGCATGTCAAACTTTCGGTAAAGTCCGAGCAGAGGCCCGAGGCCTTGATAATAAACGGTTGCGAATGCGAACCTTACCTGATGTGCGACGATGCCCTCATGAGCGCTTATCCCTCGTGTATAATCGATGGCGCCCGGCTCATGAAGGAAGCCGCCGGAGCCTCACATGTATTCGTCGCGATAGAAGACAACAAACCGCAGGCAGCCAAGGCTCTTGCCGAAGCCATAGGCGGCCGCACCGACGTGTCTTTGCGGATTCTTAAAACCAAGTATCCGCAAGGTGGCGAGAAACAGCTTGTTGAAGCTGTCACGGGCCGTAGGATTGCGTCGGGTGCACTGCCGCTGTCGGTAGGCGTCGTTGTCCATAATATAGCTACGGCATTTGCCGCGTGGCAGGCGGTCGTGGCAGGCATGCCGCTCATAGAGCGTGTCGTGACAGTCTCAGGCGACATTCCTGAAAATCAGCGCCGCAACTATATGTCGGCTATCGGCACGCCTTTATCCGAATTTGCTTTCACGATGCCGCCGGAAGCCCGTATTGTAGTCGGCGGTCCGATGATGGGTCGGACGGCTGTGAGGCTTGATGCGCCTGTCCTGAAAGGCACATCCGGCATCACGGTACTTTCAGGAAAGAGTCGGCGCCCCGTTCAGGCCTGTGTGCGTTGCGGAGTCTGTGTCGACGCCTGCCCTATGGGGCTGGAGCCGTATCTGCTTTCGACATACGGCCGCCTGCGTATGTTCGACGATGCCCGTGCCGCCCATGTGGCCGATTGTCTCGAATGCGGAGCATGCAGTTACTCGTGCCCCTCGGCACGGCCATTGCTCGATTATATAAGAATTGCTAAACAGAGAATACGAAAATGAGTGAACCCGTTTTGATATTTTCTCCTTCGCCGCATATCCATACCCGACGTACCACTACGGGCGCTATGAAGCATGTCTTTATAGCACTGCTCCCGGCAATAGCCTGTGCCCTGTACTACTTCGGCCTTCCGGCTCTGACGGTGCTGTTGGTGTCTGTTGCCGCATGTGTGGCTACGGAGTGGGCTGTTACGAAATACATGTTGCGCCGCCCGTCGACAATCTCCGACTGTTCGGCTTTGCTTACGGGCGTGTTGCTGGCGCTAAATCTGCCGGCCAATCTCCCTCTTTGGATGGTGGCTGTCGGCGCCGTGATGGCAATCGGCATTGCCAAGATGGCATTCGGCGGTTTGGGATGCAACATATTCAACCCGGCTCTCGTCGGTCGCGTCTTTCTGCTCATTTCTTTCCCTGTGGCGATGACCACATGGCCGCTTCCCGATGCCGGTTTCGGTGATGCCGACGGTGCTACCGGCGCCACAATATTGTCGATGCTGAAATTCGGTAATGCCGATGGTGCCACCGGCGCGACCGTACTGTCGATGCTCGAAAACGGCGCACCGGGCGTTCTTGACCGCTACGATATGTTCATCGGTGACATGGGCGGTTCGATGGGCGAAGTCTGCGCCGCCGCGATATTGCTGGGCTTCGTGTATCTTTTGTTTGTAAGGGTCATCAAATGGCACATACCCGTCGCTGTGGTCGCCGGATTGGCTTTTGTCGACCTCTGCGCCGGATTTCCCTTGTGGCTCGACATACTGTCGGGAGGCTTGTTGCTCGGCGCCGTATTCATGGCCACCGACTATGTGACATCGCCCATGACTCGGGGCGGCATGCTGCTCTATGGTTTCTTTATCGGCGTTATCACGGCTTCGATACGACATTGGGGCGCTTATCCCGAAGGAGTGTCGTTTGCCATTCTTATTATGAACGGTTTTACTCCGCTTATCAACCGATATATGCGTCCGGCGCTGTTCTCGCCGCGCAGAAAGGAGGCCGTGAAATGAAATCTACGCTCGCAAATATGATGCTTTCGCTGACAGCGCTGACGGCACTTGCCGGTACCGCTCTCGGCGTAGTAAATATTTTGACGGCCGAACCGATAGAGAAGGCCTCAAAGCGTGCGCGCTCCGAGGCTCTTGAAGCCGTTCTGCCTACGTTTGACAATGATATCATTTCGGCGGCGGTCGAATGTGCCGACGGTTCTGTCGTATATCCGGCCAAACTTGGCGCACAGGACGTCGGGGCAGCCGTAGAAACGTTCTCCGACAACGGTTTCTCAGGTCGTATAAATGTGTTGGTCGGCTTCGGTGCTGACGGAGTCATCACGGGCTACCGAGTCCTTGCGCATAGCGAGACGCCCGGACTGGGCGCAAAGGCTGCCGATTGGTTCGATGTAGAGCCTCATGATATAAAAGGCCGTTCGGATGCTTTGGCTGTCCGACAAGACGGCGGCGACGTCGATGCAATCACAGGCGCCACAATCACTTCGCGTGCTTTTCTTGAAGCGGTAAACAAAGCGGGTGCTGAATATAGTAATTATAAGAATACGAAACGATGAAAGGGCTTGGTGTAATTTACGACGGGCTTATAAAGCGCAACCCAACATTTGTCCTTATTCTCGGCATGTGTCCCACACTTGGCACAACCTCTACGGCCATAACCGGCCTGTCGATGGGTCTCGCGACCTTGTTGGTGCTGGTTTGCTCAAATGCCGCAATATCTATGCTAAAGAATTTCATTCCCGACAAAGTACGCATCCCGGCTTTCATCGTCGTTATAGCATCGTTTGTCACAATAGTGCAGATGGTCATGCAGGCGTGGTTTCCCTCGCTTTACTCGGCTTTGGGTATCTTCATACCCCTTATTGTGGTGAACTGCATACTGCTTGGCCGTGCCGAGGCGTTTGCCTCTAAGAACCCCGTCGGGCTGTCTGTCTGCGACGGCATAGGCATCGGCCTCGGCTTTACATGCGCTCTGACTGCCATAGGCATTGTCAGGGAATTGTTGGGCACGGGCGCCGTTTTCGGCTGTCAGCTCTATAGTGCCGATTTCGGAGCGCTCCTTTTTGTCCTTGCTCCGGGGGCTTTTATCGTGCTCGGCCTGTTGCTCGCATTGTTTAACCGTCTAATCATCAAAAAGTAAGCCATGCTTTCTTATCTGGCAATCATATTCAGCGCCATATTGGTAAACAATATAGTATTTGCGCAGTTTCTCGGCATATGCCCTTTTATAGGGGTTTCCAAGAACCTCGATTCGGCCTTCGGCATGGGCATGGCTGTAACTTTTGTCATGGTTGTCGCCACTGCCGTAACGTGGCTGTTGCAGCATTATGTACTCTTGCCGCTTGGTGTAGGATACATACAGACCATTGCGTTTATACTCGTCATTGCGGTGCTTGTGCAGATGCTCGAAATCGTCATGAAGAAAAGCTCTCCGGGTCTTTATGCGGCGCTCGGTGTCTTCCTGCCGCTGATAACTACTAATTGCGCCGTCCTCGGTGTGGCTATCATCGTTGCGCAGAAGAACTTCGACTTTTTGTATTCTGTCGTATATGCGCTTGCCACAGCATTGGGCTTTGCGCTTGCCCTTGCATTGTTCGCAGGCATACGCACACAGCTTGAATTGTCCGATGTTCCGGCTTCGATGCGAGGTGTGCCCGTGGCGCTTCTTACGGCAGGCATTCTGGCGATGGCATTTATGGGTTTCTCCGGCATTACAATAGGTTGAAACGCGCTTTTCAAATAATTTGTGTAGCCGCATCCGTTGCGTGTGCAATGGAGTGCCGCGCAGATGCGCTCGTCGACAGCACATCTCGCCAAAATCTTCACGAGATAGTGGTGACAGGCTCTTCGGCACGCCAGCGCGTAACGATGGGACGCCTCGGTAGCGAACGGCTCGAAATGGCAAAGCTCGGTGCCGTGCCGCAATTGTTCGGCGAGGCCGACATCATCAAGTCAATCACCCTCTTGCCGGGTGTGCATGCCGAGGCATCGGGTATCGGCGGCTTTGAGGTGAGGGGCGGAAACTCATATCAGAACCTTGTGATGCTCGACGGTGCCACGCTCTACAATCCGTCGCATCTCATGGGGGTATTCTCGACTTTCAACGACGATGCCATATCGGGTGCAACGCTTCACAAAGGGCCGCTCCCAGTCCAATTCGGCGGTGCGTCCTCATCGGCCCTCGAAACAGCTATGAAGCATGGCGACATGTCCGCTTACCGGTTTTCGGGTACTATAGGCATTCTCAATGCCAAAGTTGCGACCGAAGGCCCTGTCGTAAAAGACAAGTTGTCGTTTGCCGTGGCGGCGAGGCGCTCTTATTTCGATGTTTTTCTGAAACTCATTCCGCAGTATAGGCATACGGTGATGAATTTCTATGATGTGAATGCCAAACTGCGCTATGTCCCCGACGGCTCGAACACTGTCGATGTGTCTTTCTTTGCCGCGCGTGACAATCTTGCCGTAAGCGATTTGATGGTTATGAAGTGGGGCAATCTGGCGGCTTCTGTCAATTGGACGGCGCGCCGGGGCACTCGTTGGCGCTTTGTCACAACCGCCGCGCTTACACACTACACTACCGACATGGGTCGCGATATAATGGACGACAGTCAGACGCTGACAGAGTATATCCGTAATTACTCGCTTAATGAGCGTGCCGTCTTTTCCATTTCCGACAGTCATGGCCTGGAATTCGGCTTCCGCTCCGAACTTCTGATGGTAAAGTCGGGCGACATGGCTGTAAACGCATTGCGTCAGCGAGAACTTCGCTCAGGCTGGCAGAATGCCCTTTGGGTGGGCTATGAAGGCACTTTGTCGCGAAAGTTTTCGCTTTCGCTCGGATGTCGCCTGTCTTCTTTTTCAGCATTGTCGGCCGCTCGTTTCCATGCTTTTGAGGCCGTCAACGAAGCTGAACCCGATTTTTCGGGCAAGACATATTTCGCTCTTGAACCGCGAGGAAGCGTAAAACTGAATATCGACGAGTGCAACAACATAAAGGCCGGTGTTGCCGTTTCTACCCAGAATGTGCGTGGCATACGTTCTACGTCCACAACATTCCCCTTCGACCGCTATGCTCTGACTTCCGCCGGTGTAAAGCCCGAACGTACGGTGCAGTACTCCGCTGGCTACGCCGGCATGCGCTCCGACGGCTCTTGGGACTGGTCGGGCGAGCTTTATTTCAAGACTATGGATAATGTCTACGATTATCGCGACGGTATGGGCATGTTTTCGCGTATAGGTCTTGAAAGCATCATATCTGGTGGCCGAGGCCGAAGCTACGGTGTTGAGCTTATGCTACGTAAAAACTCGGGACGCCTGAACGGCTGGCTATCATATACGCTATCAAAGACCGAGACAAAAATCGCCGGAATAAATGGTGGAAAGTGGTACGATGCCTCGAATGACCATCGACACGATGTCGCCGTAGTCGCTATCTACGACCTCACGCCGCGATGGAAACTGTCGGCGACCTGGACTTTCTCCTCAGGCAGACCGCTGACCGCTCCCGATGCGAAATACGAAATCGGCGGCGAGGTATGCTACTATTATTCCGAACGTAACGGCTACAAGACACCGCCGTCGCATCGCCTCGACGTTTCGGCCACATATACGCGCATCGGCCGCCGCGTAACGTCGGAAGTGTCGTTTGGCGTATTCAATGCTTATTGCCATTACAGCCCCTTTGTGGTCTATTTCGAGGACGATTTGTCGAAGCCTTCCGGCACGCGTGCAGTGCAGAAATCCCTGTTCGGCGCAATGCCGTCGGTGTCCTATACCATTAAATTCTGACCGGCATGAAAAAGTACATTTATATCTTGATATTGTCGCTCTTGCTTGTGTCGTGCGAGAAAGAACTCGATTTTAAGTACCATGACGTCGAACCTCAGCTTGTAATCGAAGCCGCCTTGACTTCGGACGGCGCGCGGGTCTCGTTGACAGAAACCACCCCCATGTCGGAGCCGATAAATACTATAAAAATTACTGATGCTGCCGTCAGCATCACCGACCTTGCCATAGGAGACTGTCGGCACCTTGTCGTCGGCGACGACGGAGTTTATGCCGACGCCACTCCGGGTGAAGTAGGGCACGAGTACCGCCTTTCGGTTGAGCGGAACGGCCACACATATGCTTCTTCGTGTGTCATGCGCGCGGCCGTGACTGAGCCTGAACTTGAGTTCAAATGGATAAAAATGCCATACGACCACGTCGCCGTCCTGCAAGTCTCGTTCACGGCACAAGGCGTTCCCGATGAGTGCTATTGGGTTCGCCTTTACCGCAACGGTGAGCCCTATATGTGGAGCGTCGTCGACGGAAGCTACAGTATCGGCGGCACCGTCAACGATGCCATAATGACATCACGCAAAGACCCCGACAAAGAAGACGACGCTACCGCTCTCCGCGACGGCGACGTCGTCAGAGCTTGCATTGCACCCGTTTCTCGTGCCATGTTCGATTACTTGATGGCAATACAGTCCGACAGCAACGGCCCTCGGATGTTTACCGGCGATTACTGCCTCGGCTACTTTCTCGCCGCGTCGCTGGCCGAAGCCTCAATAGTCTTCCGCCCCGGCGAAATGGAAGAATACAAATAAGCCCAATGTGTCAAAATTGAAAAATCACGGGCACAACGCCGATGATTGTAGGGCCATGTTGTGCAGCCGGACCAAGAGCCGGCCCGGCAATGCGTACCCTCTGGAAAGGGGCGGAAACGGCCGTGCCGGGCGCCGTATCCGCCCCTTTTCCGCGTCCGACTGCAAACAAACGTTAAAATCATGCTCTAAGACACACTTTTTTGCGAAAACATTTGGCGGTTCCGGAAAAAGGGCATAACTTTGCACTCGCTTTCGGGAACGATGGTTCGCCGGCAAGCGACAAGAGGACATTGAAACGATTACAATAGACTAAGAGTAGTACAA
>CAJTXL010000053.1 GCA_910583525.1 uncultured Muribaculaceae bacterium
GCTATTTTCTTCCCGTCGATGTCAAAGATACCTCCTCAGCGCAAGCATACGCTCAAAAGTCTCTTTTAATTGTTCTTGTGTAATCATCTGATTTTATATGTGTATGTGTCGAAAACGACCCCGCCACGCTGCCGCCACGCAAAACTACGGGGCGCACACGTGGTGGGGTTGTATTTATTGTTCTCTGCGGCAGATTATTCGCCGGGGATGATTGCTTCGCTGGGGCATACAGAAGCGCATGTACCGCAGTCGATGCAGGTATCCGGGTCAATGTGATAGATTTCGCCTTCAGAAATAGCTCCTACGGGGCATTCGGGGAGGCAAGTGCCGCAAGCGACACATTTGTCGGTGATTACGTAAGCCATAGTTTGGTCTGTTTAGAAATTATACGGATTTGTGTTAGTGTTTGTAAGTGCAAATATACGCTTTTTTTGGCATCCGCAAACTTTAAGGGCGGAATTATTTGACCATAGAGTCGATTACGGCCTTTATTTTGGCGGCAAGCGTCTTGGCCTCGTCGAGCGTATGTGCCTCGGCGTAGATGCGGATTATGGGTTCGGTGTTCGATTTGCGGAGATGCACCCATGCTTCGGCAAAATCGATTTTGACGCCGTCGATATCGGTTATCTTCTCCGATGCGAATTTATCTTTTACGGCGGCAAGAATAGCGTCGACGTCGATATCGGGCGTCAGCTCTATTTTTGTCTTATATATCTCGTAGGCCGGATATTGTTTGCGGAGTTCGCTTACCGTCTTGCCCGATTTTGCCAGCAGTGTGAGGAACAGTGCTATGCCCACCATGGCATCGCGGCCATAGTGAAGAGCCGGATAGATTACACCGCCGTTGCCTTCGCCGCCGATGACAGCACCGGTCTCTTTCATCTTGGTGGTTACGTTGACTTCGCCTACGGCGGCGGCATTGTAGCACCCACCGTGGGCCACGGTAACATCGCGGAGCGCACGCGAAGAGCTCAGATTGCTGACGGTGTTGCCGGGCGTGTGTTGCAGCACATAGTCGGCAACAGAAACGAGGGTGTACTCTTCACCGAAGAATGCGCCACCGTCGCTGATTATCGCCAGACGGTCGACATCGGGGTCTACTACAAACCCGACATCGGCGCGGCTTTCACGCACTACATCGGCTATCGATGTCAGGTTTTCGGGGATGGGTTCGGGTGTATGCGCGAAATGGCCTGTCGGTTCGCAGTTCAACTCTACAATCTTGTTTACGCCAAGCGCTTTGAGAAGCTGAGGAACTATAACACCGCCCACCGAGTTTACGGCATCGACGGCCACGATGAAATCGGCGCGGCGGATTGCCTCGACATCGACCAAGGGCAATGCGAGCACCTGCTCTATATGGCGACGCACATATGTGGTGTTCACGTACACATGGCCGAGTTCATGCACGCCGGCAAAATCGAAATCTTCTTCGGCCGCTATCTTCAACACTTCTGCGCCTTCTTCGGCATCAAGGAACTCGCCACGCTCGTTGAGCAGTTTAAGTGCGTTCCATTGTATGGGGTTATGCGATGCCGTGAGTATCAGACCGCCGCAGGCTCCTTCGCCCGTCACGGCAAGTTCTGTGGTCGGGGTCGATGCCAAATCTATGTCTACGACATCGAAGCCCATGCCGGTAAGCGTGCCGACTACGAGGTCTCTGACCATGCCGCCCGAAAGACGGGCATCGCGCCCTACAACGATTGTACGGCTTGTCTTTGTGGTGTTCTTAGCGATGAATGTGGCAAAAGCTGCGGTGAACTTGACTACATCAAGCGGCGTCAGACCTTCGCCGGGCACGCCGCCGATAGTACCGCGGATGCCTGATATTGATTTTATCAATGCCATCTGTTATATTATTAATGTGTTCTACGTTGATTTTGGCTTTAGCGCCCTGTTCTATTGCCTGCGTTGGTAAGTGAGGCTCCAAAGATATGGCTGCACATTCGACTGTTCGTCAGTCGGTCCCATCTGCGATTTGATGACGATGTTCACTTCGGCATCCAAAGGCAAGAGCGACAAAGGATACTGAACCCCGTAGCCCCATGTGTACGACGCCTGAATCTGATAGTTGTTATATCTGAACCAACATGGATTCAGGGTGAGGTTGTTGCCTTGGCCTTCGGGCAGACGGCCATCTTTGTAGTCGGAAAGCGCATATCGGGTATAGCGGAAATAGACCTGCTCGTTCGATTGAACCTTGTTGCCCTTTGTGCCGGGGTTGAGCACCTGCATGTACATGTCACCGTCTTCGTCAAGCCTATAGTAAGGCGCATCCTCTCCGCAAATGAACACGGTGTCGGCAGGAATCGACAGTTCCACTTTGTGGTCGGCAAGGAAGTTGTTCACATACATATCTTGCTCATTGAGGAGTTCGGCATACGACTTACCGTCGTCACATGAAACCATAGCGGCCATCGCCGTCACCATAATGGCTATATAATAGCTGATTTTCATTTTATGTATTTTTTCTTATTATCTTTAAGTATGGAACGGAAAAGCGAAGCGGCCTCGTCGAGCGTACCGTGAAATTCGCCACCGGCGGCATTTAGATGGCCGCCGCCGCCGAAATGCTCCTGGCAGACAGCATTTACGGGGAAGTCGCCGACACTCCGCATCGAGACACGGATGCAGTCGGCTTCCTGACGCATAAAACAGCTGTAGACAATGCCCGGGATTGACAATGGACGGTTTACAAGGCCTTCGGTATCGCCTTTGGTGTAATGGAAACGGTTCAGCTCGTCGCGCGACAGAGTGATGAGTGCAGCCGCATCATCGGCGAAAACTTCCATCTTATTCAGCAAAGCATATGAGTTGAGCCGCAGGCAATTGGCCGAAAATGTGTTGAAAAGCTGACGATAGAGTTTCTCTTTATCGGCGCCTTTTCGGATAAGTTCTGCAGTAACTATAAACAATTCCGGGTCAGCGCAATTGTAGCTGAAATTGCCGGTATCGGTCATCATGCCTGCCAAAAGACACTCGGCGGCACGACGGTCGATGAAATTAAACAGCTCAAGCCGACAGAAAAAGCGGAAAAGGAGATACGAAGTGGCCGGCATCTCAGGATGCGAAATTACCACATCGGCATCAGCCGTAGGGTTTAAATGATGGTCGACGAATATCTTATGGGCTTTGGTTGCCTCTAACGCTCCGGCCACACGACCGGCCCGACTGTATTCGTTGAAATCGAGGCACAGCACAAGGTCGGCATCGCCAATCAACTGCGCGGCAAACTCCGGATACTTGGCTGCATCAACCATCTCTTTGGCCCCCGGAAGCGAACGCAGATTGGCAAGGCACTGGTCGGGGATAACCGTGCGTATGTCTTTGCCGATAGCGCCGAACACATGGGTAGCGGCAAGGCACGAGCCTACGGCATCGCCGTCGGGACTTGCGTGGCACACGGCAACAATACGCTCGGAGCGCTCTATCAGGCTTTTGGCTTTAATTATTGAAGATTCGTCGATTTGTCGGGATATCATCTTTGTAAATTATCCGACAAAGGTACGAATTTTGCCCCAAGGCATGCCGATTATACGGTAGCCCCGGAGCGTGTTTTAAGATTTCTTAAGAATGTCAGTCCATTCGGCAATACGCCCGTCCGTAAGGTCGGGATGATTGACTTCGTCGAGAGCGAGCCCGAGCATGGTGTCGCCCGTCAATGCCTTTGAACTGTCGAAAGTATAGCACGAAGCCGGGAATTTACCCACAAAATCGAGGCCTGTGCCTCGCATCTTTTCGTAGATAATTCCGATGGCATTGCAAAAGGTATCTGACATGGTTTCATCGCCGCAGCCGAAAATCGCCGCCGTTTTGCCGGACAAATCCAACGAAGCTGCCCCGTCGATAAAATCATACCAGTCATCCTGTAGTTCGCCGTCGCCCCAGGTCGAGGAGCCGAGCACCAGCATGTCGTAGTCCCCAAGTTTGTCGAGCTTTGTATCTGCCACATCATGGATGTCGGCATCGGCCACGCCAAGCAATTTGCCGATGCGATGGGCTACATCGGCCGTAGTTCCCGTTGTGGAACCATAAAATATCCCTGTTTTTTTCATAAAAATACAATTATTTGTTCTATGAAATATCAACAAGCTCGGCGTAATAAAGTTCCGGCCTCAAATTAACGGTCGTTAACAAACTCGGGCATATAGCCGCTTGTTAATCAATGAAATTAACGACGTTTACAACTAAACTCCTCACATATTATGACAAGCGACGACAAAGACACCGGCAAAACCGGCATGAACGACACAACGAAAAGCTTGGGTAGCCACAGAGAGCCCGAACGTCTCGAAGCACATCCCGAAGCTGAACGTCTTGAAGCACACAAGCCCGATGACGACACCATAGTCCCGGCAGTAACAGCCGATATCGACGAAACTCCCGGATTTATAAAATACGGAGCCGCCGTACTCCTCGGCCTCGCATTCGGCGTCGGATGCTACGTATGGGTCGACGGTGGCATTCCATCGTATGACAAGGGAACTTCACACAGCGCCGTACGCATAGCCCCGACCGAAGCCTATTTTACACAAGCCGGAACTTACGACGACCCATCGCTATCCGGAGTCATCCCCGACCCCTTCGTATCGCCGTTCGAGCCAACCTTTGAGCAAACACCCACTGCCGAATACACGGCAAGCGATGCACCGTACATGTCGGATGCAAACGACGTTTCAACCTCTGCCAAAGACGCCAAGCAACTCGGCGAAGCACCTCAGATACACGAAATAATAGCAGTCGCATCGACCGCCAGCCCCGTCATCTACCTGTTTGAATACGCATCGGCCGAAGTCCCCGAAACGGCAGAACTGACAGCAATAGCCGAACAAGCCAAAAAGCAATCGCTCACCCTCGACGTCCGCGCCTATACCGATGAAAGCGGCCGACCGGCCTACAACCAGCGGCTCAGCGAACGCAGGGCAAAAGCAATAGGCGACTATCTTATAGCCCACGGCGTTCCGGCCTCAAAAATATCGGTAAAAGGAATGGGACCCACACACGCTTTTGGGAACGACGCCCAAGACCGCCGCGCCGAAATAACCGTTACCGAATAACGAACGCGCATAACAAAAATCATCCGGGCTACGTCTTGTGAACTGCACCCCAAAAGTTAGACACAAAACTTTTGGGGTTCATTATGTATAGAC
>CAJTXL010000054.1 GCA_910583525.1 uncultured Muribaculaceae bacterium
AATTATATCTCAATTCAACGCCTGGCAATACGTACTTCTCCGATGGCTTACATTCAAAATGTCGGCAGAGGACTACGAAGCTCTGGGACAGCCTATGGCGGAAATGCTCAACGACCCCGAAACCAACAAGGCGATGCTGGAGAAATACCGCGTGGAGGCGAAAGCCGCAAAAGTGCCGCCTATCGACCCGGAGAAGATAGACTGGGCGGCGATAGAAAAACAATGGGGCGTCAAACGCGAGGAACTGGAGCAGTCGGGCGCGCTCCAGCAGATGATCTACAACCACAAATCGCCGCAACTTTTCACAATCAAGAACAACACAGATGGCAGCGGCGACGAGATGAAGGCTCGCCTGTCGTTCCGCACCAACGATGACGGCACATATTCGCTCACACCGCATTTCGTGAAGGACAAACCGCAGCTCGACCAGCCTTACATGGGCTATACCTTCACCGAAGAAGATAAAGAGGCACTCGCAAAGACAGGCAATCTCGGCAAAGTCGTGGAACTTGCCGACCCCAAAACCGGGGAAGTGCAGAAATGCCTCGTGAGCGTCGATAAGCTCACTAACGAAATCGAGAGCATACAGGTCAAGGATGCGTTCATAAAACCGAAGGTAACCAACATCAATCTCACTATGAACGACATCAACCATCTCAAGACAGGCGCGCTCATACCCAAACAATACGTCGAGCTACCCAACGGGCAGAAATTCTATGCCGACCTCCAGTACAACGCCTCGAAGCGCGATGTAGCCTTCGTCAATTCAAATCTGTATAAGGAGCTGAACGAGCAGCTTCAGCCGGAACGTGCCCAACGTGACAACTGGCACGACGAGAACGGCAACCCCAAACGCCTCCACAAATGGTTCGGCATACCTCTGGACAAGGCGAAGCAGGATGCCTATCTCGCAGGCGAGAAGGTATATGTCGGCGAGCTTAAAGACACCCGCGGAAACCTCTATTCCGCCTATCTCCAGTACGACCCCAAAGAGCGCAAGCCCGAAACTACGCGTGTATATCCCGACCGCGACAAGGTTGTAGGCATAGCCGAGGAAAGCAAGACGCAGGTTGCCGTCAACAACGACGGCAAGACCAACGAGGCGACAAAGAACGTGCAGGATCCACTCCAGCGGGGGCAGACGGAGCCTAAGAACGAGGCCCAGCAGAAAGCCCAGCGAAAACCCCGCACTCCCAAGCCGTAACCGCCTCTCACCACACAATTTTACAGTCCACAGTCAGAACTGACTGCGATAAGCTGACACGATTGCCGGAATTTAGCTGCAATTCCGACCACTGAATCCGCAATCAATCCGCAAGTATCCCGCCTCCGGCAAATCGGTCATATCCAATAAAGTATCTCCATGACACGGGGAGGTACGCGCGACCTCCCCGTGTTTTCAAAAAATCACCAACTAAACCCACAGATTATGACAAAACTGATTATATGCGAGAAATACCGCATAGCCAAAGCTGTCGCCAAAGCTCTGAAGGCGACCGAAGTAATCCATTACGGGATTTACTCCTGCGAGGAAATCACAGTAGCCTTCGTAAGAAAGGACTTCATAACGCTCACGCCACTGTCGGAAATGGCGGACGGCAAAGTGCCCTTCGTGACGGCAAGATACAGAATGAATGTCACCGACAAAGTGACCGACCGAAGGCTAAGACGCCTGTTCCGCGACGCCGGGGAGGTGGTGTTCGCATCAGGCGAGGGCGCGGAGGCGCAGGCGCGCTTCTTCAATCTCTGCCGCCACTTCCGAGTGGGGCAGCCCACAAGCCGCATGTGGCTTACACAGCTTGACGACAACGCTATAAAGGTCATATATTCCAACCGCGAGAAAGGGCGCGTTCTCCATGACCTCGCACAGACCGGTCTTGCAGCCAACGGCATGGAACTTCTGTTCGGCTATAATTTCGGCCGTATCCTCGACCGCTGGTATTACGACGGGAAATCGCTCACCCGTCATGAAGCAGCCGTCATATCCTTTCTCGGCGAGATATTCAAAGAGAACGAAAGGCTCATGAATGGCGCACCGGAATACCGAGTGTCAGTCAACTGCAACGGATTGAGCCTGACATCGGAAAAATCATGGAAAAGCGAGGCCGAATGTGCCCATATACTCAATGCGATAAAGCAGGGGGCAACGGCCGTAGCGGAAATGTCGGTTGAGGAAACAACCGATCCGGCATTGTCGGCTCCCACCATGCCGACACTCCAGATGGATGCCTATGACAACCTCGGATTTCTCCCGTCAAAAACGATAGCCGTAGCCAACCGCCTGTACGAGCGAGGCATAATAACATCGCCGTACACCCACAACCCCGAAATGGGCATAATGCCGCTGCGACCGCTCCCGCGTTTCTCGTCGCAGGCTGAACGTGCCATGTCCGATATGATAGCGGGGCGCATTGAGGCCACCACTATACAGTCTGAAACACATCAGACAGCCACTTACACGGTGGAAATAGCGGGAGTCAGGTTCTCACGCACATGGCGCATACCGGAGCCAAAGCCGGAATATGTCGGCACTACGGAACAGGAAACAGTCATAGGCGAGCCGGAGGTAATCGTGTGCATGACCGAAACCCCGTTGCCTCTGGACTTCTCCACCGTGATGTATAATTTAGGCAACAGACTGAAACGGATTGACATCTACGGCGATATACATATGCCGTATTCAAGCCACGACCACGAATGGGGCACAGCATTTGAAGGGCTGATGCTCAAAGGGTTCATCAACATGGACAGTGACGGCATAACCCTCACCCCGGAGGGAAGACGCCTCGTGACAGACACGGAGCCTTACAATCTGTTGTATGACCTCCGTAGTCCGGAGCTTAACCCCAACGCAATCCTTCTGGGTCATGCCAAAGGGCGTGAGGTGATCTCGGCCTTCGAGGACTGGATAACGGAAACTATCGGCGATATGCTCAGATATGTGCCCGAAGAAACCTCCCCCGGCAACCAGACCTCCGTTATTCCTGCGGAAACGGAAAAATAGATGCTGATCCATAGCATATAATCCGATAAAAATCGCTAACTTTGCCACTGAATCGCAGTCATAATTTTATTTTGATTGTGGATTTAGTGGTGAGGCAGCGGGAGGGATACCCGCTGCCTTTTTACAACTCTTATCCCAAACCACCACTTAATCCACTATAATTTTATGGCACTTATCCAAATTGAAGAGGATGTTTTCAAAGACCTCATAGACCGTGCCGCCTATCTCCGAAAACTCTTTGTCCAAGTGTATGAACAGCTAAGGAGCAAAGGTTTGGAAGACTGGCTTACTGTCGAGCAACTTTGTAATGCCCTGAACATCTCGCCGTCAAAAGTACGTTCACTTAAAAGACATGGGCGAATTGGCTATATAAAATGCGGTAAGACACTGCGTTTTCATGCCGGTGATACTTTCGGGCTGTTAGAGCATATACCAAGTAACGCCAATGGGAAGAATTGTCAACAACAATGACGAGGACATAAAGGCGTTCTATGATGATACTCTTGTCATACTTGAAATTGCGGAATATCTGAAGCAGGAGTGCAAACCGGCTTTATGCGGCAAACGGTTTCTTACCGATACCCAGCTTGCCGAAAAGTTGAACATAACAAAAAGAGCATTACAGGATTACCGCGACAGAGGTATTATCTCGTATTACCGCCTTGACGGAAAAATTCTCTATTCGGAAGATGATGTTGATGATTTCTTGAAAGCATCTTATCGCCCCAAATTCTAAATGTTAGAGCGACCACCGGATAAAACCGATGGCCGCTCTTGCATTTGAAGGCAGAATTTTAGTTGATTGATATTCCGTTGAACTTGTTGCGCATGGCTTCCATTCCATTATATACGGCCTGATCCTGCATTTTGGCGTAGATTTGCGTCGTCTTTATGTCGGTGTGACCCAACATTTTGCGGATTACTTCTATTGATACGTTGTTGCACAGGGAGGTTGTGGCAAATGTGTGGCGCGCCACATGGGTCGTCAGTAGTTTTTTGATTTTCGCCAGATCCGCAATCTCTTTAAGGTAAGCGTTCATCTTCTGGTTGGTAATTACCGGAAGTACAACCCCTGTTGCCTTTACCACCGGATTATCCGCATATTTGTCAGCAAGTTGCATTGGAATATCCAGCATTGGGATTACACACAACTCTCCCGTTTTTGCACGGGCTTTGCGTATCCATACTGCGCCATTTGCATCGGTGGATATATCAGACCGAAGGAGGGTCTTTACATCGCAGAAGGCAAGCCCGGTGAAACAGCAGAACACAAACGTATCGCGGACCAGTTCAAGCCGGGGTATCTCTTTCAGGTCAAGGTTCATGACGGCTCGTAGCTCCGCTTCGGATAAGAACTGACGTTCATTATAGGTACGCTGATACTTCTTGCCTATAAACGGGTCGTGAGTTATCCACTTGTGTGCCAACGCATACTGCATCACATTTTTTACGCAACGCAGATAGCGGACTGCGGCATTGTTGGCGCAGTTTTTCTTCATGCGAAGAAAGTGCTGGAAATCATCGAGTATTCCCGATGTCACATCCTTTATTGGAATATCGGGTGTGTTGTGGTTGAGGCGGAAAAACTCCTCCAGATAGTCGGCACAACGAGTCCAACGCTGGTAGGTTGGCTTGACTATGTCGCCACGGTCAAGTTCCTCTTTGCGTTTTTCATTGGCCTCGCGGAACACTTCCACCATCATTTTTTGTTTCTCCCCGTTGCCTAAGAACAGTGATTTGAGAATGGCAGGATTGATGAACTTGTTTTCTCGGATAAGCATATTGTGGATGTCACACAATTTTGAGCGTACCATCTCAAGATACTTGTTCAGTTCGA
>CAJTXL010000055.1 GCA_910583525.1 uncultured Muribaculaceae bacterium
ACCCACAACACACACCTGCTTGACATGACGCGCTTCCGCAAAGATCAGATTTTCTTTGTCAACAAGCGCGACGACGGTTCTTCTGATCTGTATTCATTGTTCGACTACAAGGATTTCCGTGAAAAGATGGATTTGGAGAAAGCCTACCTTCAGGGGCGTTTCGATGCCGTGCCGTATATCAACGAATTTGAGAACATCTGACTATGGCACGAAAAGCAAAGCAACCGAGAGGCAAGAAGATGAACCCGACATTCTTCGTGTTCTGCGAGGGTAAGACGGAGGCGGCATACGTTGACCTGCTGCGTCGCAGTTTTCGCGTGCCGGTGGAAATTATAGCGAGGGTAAGCGACTCCAACATATCACAGCCATACATTGACAGGTGTAAGCGCGACAGGTTTACAACATCGGAGGATAAGACATTTTTGATGTTTGACCTTGATGTGCCGGGGATGCTGGGGCATTTACGAAAAATCAAAGACGCCGTGTTGCTGCTCTCCAATCCCTGCATCGAATACTGGTTTGTGCTGCATTATAAGGACATCAGCAAGGAGTTGTCATCTGCCGAGTGTCTTGCATTGCTGAAAAGCATAGACGCGAATTATCAGAAAGGAATATTCTCCACGGCAATGAAAAAGGTCTTGATAGACGCGATTGAAGATGCCGCCAAACGAGCAAAATCCAAAGAGGCATACACCAATCCGTCATCGACAATCCATCTGCTGACAGATGAAATAACTAAGCGCCGTAAAATTTCTATATCTGCGGTCTGAAAAATCGTAACAAAAGGTTTGCCCATACAAAAAGGTTTGCTTAAATTTGCGCCATAGACCCCACAGAGGAGGTTCTAAACTACAAAAACCAAAATTATGAAGAAACATAACTTCTATGCCGGCCCGTCAATCCTGAGTGAATACACCATTCAGAACACAGCCGATGCCATCTTAAACTTTGCCGACACCGGACTGTCGGTGCTCGAAGTATCGCACCGCAGCAAAGAATTCCAAGCGGTAATCGACGAAGCGACCGCTTTGGTCAAAGAAATCCTCGACATCCCCGAAGGTTTCCACGTTCTGTGGCTCGGAGGCGGCGCCTCGATGCAGTTCTGCATGATACCCTACAACCTCCTCAAGACCAAGGCCGCATACCTCGACACCGGCACATGGGCGTCGAATGCGATAAAAGAGGCAAAACTGTTCGGCGACGTCGATGTGGTGGCTTCGTCGAAAGAAGCCGGCTACAACTTCATCCCCAAAGGCTTTGAAGTACCGGCCGATGCCGATTACTTCCACTACACATCGAACAATACCATATACGGAACTGAAATACGTGTCGACCCCAAAGTGCCCTGCCGCATGGTTGCCGACATGAGTTCTGACATATTCTCGCGTCCTATCGACTTCTCAGGCTACGACGCCATCTACGCCGGTGCACAGAAAAATCTCGCCCCGGCAGGCGTGACACTCGTCATCGTCCGCGAAGACGCACTCGGCCATGTAGACCGTGCCATCCCCACGATGCTTGACTACCGCACGCACATCAAGAAAGGTTCGATGTTCAACACGCCGCCCGTTCTGCCTATTTTCTCGGCACTACAGACCCTTCGCTACTACAAACAGCTCGGTGGCATACGCGAACTCGAACGCCGCGACCTCGAAAAGGCTGCCGTGCTTTACGAAGCCATCGACAGCAGCAAGATGTTCACCGGCACCGTAGCCGACCCGGCCGACCGCTCGATAATGAACGTCTGCTTCGTCATGACGCCCGAATACAAAGAACTCGAAAGCGCATTCGTCGATTTCTGCTCGGCACGCGGCATCGTAGGCATCAAAGGCCACCGCTCTGTTGGCGGATTCCGCGCATCGCTCTACAACGCACTGCCCCTCGAAAGCGTAAAAGTACTCGTAGAGGCAATGCACGATTTTGAAACGACACATTAAGCCGGCCATGAAAGTACTCGTAGCTACCGAAAAACCTTTCTCCGCAAAAGCCGTAGAAGGCATACGACACCGCATCGAAGAAGCCGGACACACATTCGCCCTGCTTGAAAAATACAAATCGGCCGACGAACTGCGCGCAGCTGCCGCCGATGCCGACGCACTTATCGTAAGAAGCGACATTGTCGACGAAGCCATCTTCGCCGCTGCACCCAAACTCAAAATCGTGGTGCGTGCCGGAGCCGGTTACGACAACATCGACCTCAAAGCGGCAACCGCAGCCGGAGCAATCGTAGAAAACACTCCGGGACAGAATGCCAACGCCGTAGCCGAACTCGTCATAGGCATGGCAATAATGGCGGCACGCAACAAATACTGCGGCACCACGGGCTTTGAAATCAGCGGAAAACGCCTCGGCCTGCAGGCATTCGGCCAAGTCAGCCGACATGTGGCAGCCATTGCCAAAGGATTTGGCATGGACATCACCGCCATCGACCCCTTCTGCCCTGCCGAAGCCATTGAAGCACAAGGCGTCAAAGTTGCAACCTCGCTCGAAGAGCTGTATGCCGGCAACGACATCGTGTCAATTCACATACCGGCCACGCCGCAGACCGTCGGCTCAATCGGCCGTGACCTTATAAGCCGTCTGCCCAAAGGCGCCGTCCTTATCAACACGGCACGTAAAGAAGTTATCAACGAAGCCGAACTCGCCGAAGTGCTCGAAGCACGTCCCGACATCAAATACTTCGCCGACGTGAAACCCGGCAATGCCGACGAACTCAGCGACCGTTTCGGCGACCGCATATTCTTCACACCGAAGAAAAGCGGCGCACAGACCGCCGAAGCAAACCTAAACGCAGGCCTCGCAGCCGCCGACCAGATTGTCGCATTCTTCCGCGACGGCACCGACCGCTTCCGCGTCAACTAAACAGACACCACATAACAAAAAACTCCGAGGCAACTCTGCTTGCCCCGGAGTTTTTTTGTCCCTCAATATTATTCCTTAAACACCTTAGCGACCTTAAACTCCTTGCCTACATAAAAAACTCCCGTTCCTCCTGTACTCCTCCTATGTTGCAAACCAAACGGAT
>CAJTXL010000056.1 GCA_910583525.1 uncultured Muribaculaceae bacterium
TCGACCCACTGATTAAGAGTCAGTTGCTCTACCAACTGAGCTACGGAGTCTTTTCCTTAATTGCGGTGCAAAGTTACTTAGTTTTTTCTAAACGTACAAATTTTTTAGGACTTTTTTTGTGGCGGATTTATGGTGGAGCAAAATATTGCTTAAAAATGTGAGGAAAAATAGAGGTGTCTAAACATTTGTTGAGGACTTTGTGGTTTTATTTAGATATTTTTGTGGCACAATAAACCAACAAAACTCTCAATGTCCTATGAAAAAACTGTTTATTCTGTTGTTTGTCGTCTTCGGCCTCTTGGTTTTTGCCGATGCCTCGGCTAAGGATAAGAAAGACAAGAATGACGATGTGGTGTCTGTAACGATGCTCGACGGTACGGTCGAGAAGGGTGTCGTCACAAAATCGTGGGGCGGCTTCAAGTTCAAGAGCAAGGATTTCAACCGAGCCTTTACGGTGAAGACCGACGACGGCCGTGAACTGAAGCTTAATGCCGCCGATGTCGACTCGATATACTTTCCTTTGCGCGGCGACGATAAGATGAAGACTTACCGCGTGCACACCATAGCATTTCCTTCATTGGGAAACCGCAACGCGACCAAGCAATGGCTTGCCGGCGAGGCGAGAAAATCGGAGCATGCCAAAATTGTGGTAACCAATATATGGGTGAATGTGAGGCATGTGACATATTCTGCATGGGATTTGAGGGCGCTGCCGTGCATTAAGTTTGAAGGCGATTCGGTGGCTTATCCGTTCTATTACTATGACAACGGTAATTTCAACATCTCGGTAATGAAGCATTGGCTGAAAAAGAAAAATCCGGAGTTGTTAAAGCACATCGAAACTTATTTCAAGACCAACAAGAAGGCCAAGAAAGAAGTCGGTGATAATTGGAACATAATGCTCGATGCCTGCGAGGGATACTTCACTAAGACAGACGATGAATAAGCGCTATTTCCTGTTTCTGCTACTTGTACTGGTGCTATGTTGCGCCTGTACGCCGGATAAAGAGGATGAACCGCCGGTGCCCGAAGCCGATTTTGTGGAGCTTGATGCCGATTCGTTCACTGTCGCCCCCGAGGGCGGCGATGTGGTGGTCAAAATCAAGAGCAACAAGGATTGGGTGATATCCTACGACAATAATACCGACCCTTTCAGAAACGGTGTTCTCCAGAATGAAAAGGGTGAGGCAGGGGAGAGCGAGGCGGTGTTCACGGCTTTTGCGAACACGAACGTTTCGCGTATTCTCTATTTTAAGGTCACGGCAGGGCGTGCGTCGGCTACTTTCAAAATCGTGCAGGATGTCTATATGGTGAATAATATGCTGACAGAAGATGAGCTGAAGGCCCGTCTGCTGCGCGTATTGGATGAGACCGGCCTCAAACTGAAGTGGAGCATGGACAAACCGCTGAACCAATGGACGCAGGTAAACTATAAAAATGGCCGTATCGAACTGTTTCTAAATGAACATGAAATGAAAGGCAAGCTCGACCTTTCGGGGTGTGGAAATCTTGTCGTGCTCAGATGTGCCAAGAACCAGCTGACAGAAGTCGATGTTTCGGGCTGTCCGCTGCTCACGTTGGTCGATTGCACAAACAATCTGATAAAGAAACTCGACGTGTCGGAATGCTATTCGTTGCAGTCGCTGTATGCAGGCTACAACCAATTGGACGGCATTGACATCGGATGGTCTACGACCCTCTGCGACTTATATGTGGAATACTGCGGCCTAAACAGCATTGACCTGTCGCGATGCGTGTCGCTGCAACGATTCTCGTGCCATAACAACCGTTTGCGCGAACTTGATATTCCGCACCGCGACAGGCTGCGTTCGCTGTGGTGCTATTCTAATGAGCTTCGGCATCTCGACGTGAGCAATACGCCATGGCTTGGCATGTTCAACTGCGGCGAGAACGAGCTTGAAAACCTCAACCTGTCGGGGTGCATAAGGCTTTCGGGATTGTTCTGCTATGACAACAGGCTCACGGAACTCGATTTCAGCGACAGCAAAGAGAGTATCTTGCAGATTTACTGCTACACGAACAATCTCAAGGCTATCGACATTAGGGATTGCCCCAAACTTCACGAACTGCATTGCTCGGACAATGACATAAGCGAAATCGACATGAGGGGATGCCGCGATTTGGGCTGGCTGTATTGCAGCTACAATAAAATCGAGGAATTGGATTTCACGCCTCTCGACACGCATATATTCGTCAGGCTCGATTGTTCGCACAACGGTCTGCGCAAGGCCGACATCACTTCTATGACGTATCTGTTGCACCTATGGTGCGCAGGCAACTATATAGGTGGAGAAATTCCCGACTGGTTCACGGAACGTCTGATTGACTTCGAGCATGACGCACGCTATGAGTACCGGCTTGATGTGGGCACATACTCCGACCGCGGCTACGGCTGGTGGTATCCGGGTGAGCCTGAAAAGATGTGCCATGAGCCTTGATATGGCATAATGAAAACAGGGAGAGGAAACGGCGCCCGGCGCGGCCGTTTTCTCTCCCTGGTTGTGTGTACGCATTGTCGGGCCGGCTCTTGGTCCGGCTGCACGGCGGTGGCCCTTTCCTTGTAAGACATAAGAACAAAAGGTTTTTATTTTTTGACAGGAGAACTCTTTTTTGACGCTTTAAGGACTTTAAGGTTTTTAAGGTCTCTAAGGTCGTTAGGGTCGGTGTCTCAGTCTCAGCTCTTATGCTGTCTTGGGCTGATGCGTGGGCAGTATGTCAATGTTCGCTGGTTGTTTTTGTCACCGTTTTGGCTTTTGGCGGCGGAGGTGGCGGCCCGCTTCGTTGAGGGT
>CAJTXL010000057.1 GCA_910583525.1 uncultured Muribaculaceae bacterium
GATACGAATAAGTCGAGCGCAAATGCAAATTTATTTGCAATTTGCCGAGCGAAAGTATCTAATAAGCTTGTGGTTAAAAGGAGTCCGGCGATTCTTCCGGCTTCGGGTCGTATATGGTGTTGAGTATCCGGGCAAGCCTCAGTCCACCGCGAAGGAGTTGTTCTTCAATTACGGGCGTCCATGCGGCGATGTGGTTATATGATACTTTTGTGCCGGTCGGGAAGTAGTCGTAGACACGCGTTGCAATCTGATGCGTCTGCTTTGCCCAGTCGTCGATGTTGCCTTGTGTTACTTTGGCGGCTTCTTCGGGCGTGAGGCGGTCGAGCTGCTGCTGCCATTCGGTGTATGTCCAGTTGTGTGCGGCATTGGGCAGGGAGCTATCCCATATTGAGTGTAGATTGGTGCCTCGGTCGAAGAAGCGTAGTTGTACTTTGTTACCGCCACGGTCGGAGAAATGCCCCATGTGCATAGGCTGGTGCATGTCGCCGACGAGATGTATGAGTATCTTCATGGCAAGTTCTTTCTGTCCTTTTGTCGATTTGGGGTCGGCCAGCAGTGCAATCTGCTGCCGTGTGGCCGTAACGACGTCGCCGTCGGGATTGATGGGCGCGTTTTCGTATTCTATGCCTTCGTCGATGTTCTTGTAGTGCCAAGTCTTTGTGTAGGCAAATGATGGTGTGTGGCTTGCGTTGTCGAGCCAGTTGGCCCAATATACGGGCGAGCGCCCGTCGAGTATCGCTGCGACAGAGTCTGCCGTGGCTTTGGTGAGGTTGCGCTCGGCGATGTATGCAACCGTATCGTGTCCTTTTTGGCTCCAAGCCAATGCCGATAGCGCCGTAAGCGTCAGCGACAGCAGTGCAATTGCTTTTTTCATGGTGGTGTTTGGCGTGTATTGTGTGGATATATTGCAGAAACAGCGGACAATGCTCCGTCGCCGGGGCTTTGCTCGCTGTTTCCGTTTTGGTTTGCGTTCTGTTTATGCTTCGGCTACGGGGAGCACGTTGATGAACTTGCGACCGTTGCGTCCTTCAGAGAACTGCACGGTTCCGCTCACCAGAGCATAAAGAGTGTGGTCTTTGCCGATGCCTACGTTCAGGCCGGGGTGGTGGACAGTGCCGCGCTGACGTTTGATGATGTTGCCGGCTTTGGCGAATTGTCCGCCGAAAATTTTTACACCGAGTCGTTTGCTTTCTGACTCACGGCCGTTCTTAGAACTACCGACGCCTTTTTTATGTGCCATAGTGTGTTCCTTTTGTTTTTAGTGAGACAGATGTTTAAGCTTGGATGTCTTTGATGACGACTTTGGTGAAGTACTGGCGATGTCCGTTTTTGCGGCGATAGCCTTTGCGGCGTTTCTTTTTGAAGACAATCACTTTATCGCCTTTTACGAGAGATTTCTCTACTTCGCAGACAACTTTTGCCCCTTCGACGAGAGGTGCGCCTACTTTGACAGTGCCGTCGATGTCGGCAAGGAGAACGCGGTCGAACTCTACAGTGTCGCCTTCGTTCACTTTTTCACCCAGGTAGTGCACATAGAGAAAGCGGTCTTTTTCGGCTTTGAACTGCTGGCCCTGGATTTCTACGATAACGTACATTTATAAAAACTTTAAAAGTTAACCCGCTGAGGCGTAGGCTGCTAATGTCGCCGACCTATCTTTTGTGTGCCTATTGCGGAAAATCAGCGTACAAAATTAGCGATTTTTTTTGCTTTGTGCAAGTTTTTATGGCGCCGATTTCAAAAAAATATGCCGGCACGCTTTTTGCGGACCGGCATATGTGCGTTCAATCAGTCTTATCAGTCTTCAATCAGGTCTGCGCCGGTCATTTCGGAGGGCTTTTCAAGACCCATGATGTGCAGGATTGAGGGCGCGACGTCGGCGAGGATGCCGTTTTCAACTTTGGCGTTCTTGTCGTCGGTGACATAGACGAAAGGCACGGGGTTGAGGGAGTGCGCCGTGTTGGGCGTACCGTCGGGGTTCTCGGCGTTGTCGGCATTGCCGTGGTCGGCGATGATTATCACTTCGTAGCCGTGCGTTTTGGCTGCTTCGACGGTATCGTGCAGACAATTGTCGAGGGTCTCGACGGCTTTCTGGATTGCCGGGTAGATGCCTGTGTGGCCCACCATGTCGCCGTTGGCGTAGTTCACCACTATGAAGTCGTATTTTTCGGTGTCGATGGCGGCAACGAGCTTGTCTTTGACTTCGGGAGCGCTCATTTCGGGCTGCAGGTCGTAGGTGGCTACTTTTGGCGAGGGCACGAGTATGCGGTCTTCGCCGGCGAAGGCTGCTTCGCGGCCACCGTTGAGGAAGAAGGTCACATGAGCATATTTTTCGGTCTCGGCTATGTGGAGCTGTTTCTTGTCCTGAGCCGAAAGGTACTCGGCGAGAGTGTTCTTTACGTCTTCTTTGTTGAAGATGATGTGCACGCCTTTGAACGACGAGTCGTAGGGCGTCATGCAGTAATATTGCAGTCCGGGTATGGTGTGCATGCCTTCTTCGGGCATGTCGTGCTGGGTGAGCACTTCGGTAAGTTCTTTGGCGCGGTCGTTGCGGTAGTTGAAGAAAATCACGCAGTCGTCGGGCTTGATGGTGCCGTCGAC
>CAJTXL010000058.1 GCA_910583525.1 uncultured Muribaculaceae bacterium
GTATAGAGGGTGTTGGCATAGTTGCCTTCGGGCTTTATCTCGAAGCGCAGTTCGACGGTCTGCCCTTTGGCGATCTTGTCAGCGTATGGCATCACCTCCACTGTGAAAGGATAGGACTGCTGCACATCGAGGTCGTCGGAGCAGGCTGTGAGGCTGCATACGGCAGCGATTACAAGGGAGAGAATGGCGATAATGCCCAATGAATTTTTATTTGTCTTTTTCATTTTTGTGTCTGTTTAGAATTTTAGTTTTGTTGATTTCTTGGGTTTGAGCGATTGTAGGTAATCGTTCAAATCCTTGTGGTCGGGATAGAGTGCGGATTTGTCGCTCACCCTGTCGCCGAACTCGCGGCGCAGTCTGGCGACTGCGGCACGCCCGGCGGTGTCGTTGTCGAGATAGCACAATATCAGCGGGTATTCCGCCAAAGTCTGGATTGCTTTGCCGACATTCGCCACGGAGTTAAGCACAACACTGTCATTGCCGTCATTCAATCCGAGGCGTTCCACCGAAAGAAAGTCGATGAAGCCCTCGAATACATTACACCGGGCGTTGCCGTTGGCGACATGGGTGATATGCTTTGGTGGATAACTTCCTTTGAAGAAGCTGCTTCGCAACTCAAAGCCATGTGCGCTGTTCTCAAAACCGATAGCATAATATGACTTGCCATGCAACTGGTAATCCACCTGCACACAATATCGTTGTGCTATGTCGGCAGGTATGCCACGGTTTGCGAGATATTTCAGCAAAGCCGGCGATACCAATTTGGAGATTTTCACGTTCTCAAAGGTCGGCTGCTCAATGAATGGCTCCGGCTTGTAAGGCTGTGATACCGGCATCCGCATCTTTTCGGCAATGTACTCCGCCTGTCTGATGAAGTCGGTCGAGTCGCATAGTTCTCCGGCAAGGGTGAAGATGTCGCCTCCGGCACCGCTGCCAAAATCGAACCATACATTTTTCCGAGGATTGACATGAAACGATGGCTTTCTCTCGTTGCGGTACGGGGCATAAAACCACAGACCTTTGCTGTCGCGCCCCGTCGGCTCGTATCCGAAGTGGTGCAGAAAATCCACAAGGGATATTCCCTTGATAGCATCTATATCCATAGGCTAAAACCGCATTTTGCGTTTGGGTTTGGGCGGCTGTTGCTTAGGCTGTTCCGGTCTGCTGATGGGCGTAGCCGTCACATCACCCTCGGCTTCATCGCCGTTGACGGTCACTTCGTAAGTCTTGAACTCCTTAAAATCCTTCATCTGTGTGGCGATATAGAGGTTCAACTCGGAGCGGTTGCAGCTCCCGGTCAGCTCGTAAGCGAGATCATAAATGCCGCCATAGTATTTTTCGGGTTCTTTGCTGTCATACCAGCCATTCTTTTCGGTGTCCACCACCATAGTAGCGTTGCCACCAACAGAATACGGGGCGTTGTATATCAGGCGGTTGCCGTCTTTTTTATCGGCTCATAGCCGATCGCCTTCATAAAATCCTCCAATGGAAGATTATTTATATCGAGGTCTATTACAATCAATCCCATAGGTTTATTCTATTATGAATTTGACACCGACACCATACTGGGTGTGAAAAATCTGCACATCGCTACCGAATGTGAATCGTTCCTTGACATTTGCGGTAAGAGCAATTTTGTCTGACAGGTAGAAATCCGCAGAGAGCGTGAGCGCACCGCCATAGATAAAGTTGTCGCCGTCATGGAGCGTCGAGCCGTCGGAAAGTATATGCTTGCCCCAATTCACTGTTTCGTAACCACCGAGAGCCGACACGCCGCCGTAGAGGTGGAAGGTCTGCGAGTAGTCACTCAGCAGATGGAGATTGTAACCGACCTCGCCTGTAAACTGCGCCACCGGGATACGACCTTTCGCGCCGTATGGCTTGTAGGTCTGGAGATACTCTCCGCCGAAACTCCAAGTATTGGCACTACCCTTATAAACTGAATAGAACACTCCGAGAGAATAACCGCAGTTGCGGGAGTTGCCGGTATAAAATCCATCTGCCATATCAGCCTTGGTTTCTACCGCAGACATTCCGGGGAGGCAACGCTGGGCAAATGCCTTCCCTCCGCAGAGGGAAAACACTACCACGGCGAAGATTGCAAGAATCTTCTTCATAAGGCTTATTGGATTGAAAGTTCATCAATTACGTTGGCTCTCACAATATCCTCGTTCTCGACAACGAAAGACTGGTGTCTGCCGCCTTCCTTTTCGGCGATTTCGATAACAAGCTGCTTGTCGTCGGGGATAGTGAATTTCTCCAGAGCGAAGACAGTGCGTTCCGACTGCTTGCCGTGTACCACCGTCACATAGTTCTGGGCGCGGAGCGGTTCGA
>CAJTXL010000059.1 GCA_910583525.1 uncultured Muribaculaceae bacterium
CATCTTTTTGGAGATTTTAGTGGGTGGGTAAATGAAAAGCCGTCCGGGTATCCCTCCCAGACGGCGCCACTAAAATCCCAATCAGATGAATCAAAAAGATTTTATGATTGGATTCGGTGGCAAAGATAATAAATATCTTCGGTCCGGGAATGGGGAACGGCTCGATTTATTTTTATTCTCTACATATATCCTGCATTTATAGGAGATAATATTATGGTTGCAGGGGCTTTTCTCACCCCTGCAACCGGGGTTAATGAATATTGGGATTGCGTGGATTAGTGGCGCCGTTACGGGCAAAGTCTAAACTATCGGACCTTTGGGTTTTCGCTGCTGTTTTTGTTGGCTGTCATTCTTTGGCGCTGTCTGGCCCTGTTGAAGCGGCTCCTTCACATTCTTTGTGGCTTCATTGGTCCTGCCGTCGTTATTGACCGCCATTTGCGTAGCGCTCTCGTTTGACGGTGCAACGGTCTGTGCCAGATCCGGATTTTTGGTTGAGGCGATAGGCCGTTGTTTAGCCGGGTCGAACTTCAAATAAAGTGTGCATGGCTGACCCTTTGCGTCAACAGCATTTTCCAGCACCACCGTCTTGCCTGCCACATAATCTGCTTTCTGCTGTTCGGTGAAGCGGTTTTCCTTCCATTTCCCGATAGGACGGATATTGCCCTCGGCATCGGTCCAGCTGTTTTGTTGGGAGGACTGCTGACGCTGGCCCTGCGGCTGCTGTTGCTTCTCGACCATGTTGTGTTTCTGCCATGCTTTCGGAACGAACTCCACGCATCTGGAGTCGGCGTTGACCTGCAAAGTGGTTGTGAAAGTCTTGCCCTCGCGAAGACTCACTTCCTTGTTGATGAGTGGCAGACCGCTTTTCAGCGTCTCGATTTCCTCTTTTGTGAGGACTGTCTTGCCGATATTGCCGCGAATGTGCAACTTGTCCACAGGAAGGCTCACAATCTCGTTGGTCAGGCGGTCGAGGCTGACATACGAAGGTATCTTCTTACCGTCCTTGCCGTTGAGCTCCACAATCCTGCCGAGGTTGCCGGTGTTGAGCAACTGAGCCTTATCCTCTGCCGTGAACTGATGACCACGGTATTCCTTTTCAAGATTCGGCTCCAGATGGATGAAGTGGGGCACGAGTTTCACCATGCCGTTGGTGTCCTTGCGTAACGACAGACGGGCATCGAGTTCCATCTTTTCTCCGGCAAGAGTGGGCTGAATTTTCACAAGCCCCGATTTGCCGTAGTTGAGCATCTTATCAAGATCTCCCGACTTTTCAAGCTGCTCCCGGTCAACGCCCCAGTTCTCCTTGAAGGCAGCCCAGTCAATGCTGTTTCCGTCGATTGCCTGATACTTGTGCTGTGACTGCGATTGCGACTGTGATACCTCCGACGCTTCCACCTTGAAGGGTGCCAGCATCTCCTTGTTTTTCTCAGGCGATTCAAGCAAAGCGCCGAGACCTTGTCCTACCGTGCCGAAGTCGTCGGCATTGACGCTGAAGAAACCGAATACGGACGGATTCTTCGCCTGACGGAGAAAGTTTGACACAAAGGCCTCTACCGGATTCTGACCCTTTGTGAACTTCACGAGATCGCTGAGTTTCGCCGACTTGACATCGGCCATCTGCGGTGTGCCGTCGGGATTCTGCCCCGTCACCGCGCCGATTTGCCCTGTCTCGTTGTTTCGGGCAATCAGTACCTTTTCTTTTTCTTGGTTTTGATCCATTTGAAAATAATTAAGATTTTAGTGGGTTATTATGGTCCGGAACTATTCCGAATCTCTCAATTTCTGCATCTTGTCAGGACTGGTGATTATTTCCGCCACCTCATGCTCCAGCATACGGAGCTTTCCGCCTATTTTACGGAGAGGTATGCTCCCGAGGCGTTTCCAGCGGTAAATGGTGTTGGCTGTCACATTGAACACTTCGGCGAGTGCCGGCACATCATACACTCTCTCGCCCTGCACTTCGGGAAGCGACGGCTGGTTGCGTCTGGCGAGCGCATCGAGTTTCTTGTCCTGACGGTCAAGGCGGTCAAAAATCATCCGCATCCAACGCTCGAACGAGCCTTTCTCCATAGTTATCGTCTCCATGTCGTGTTCCTTTTAGAGATTACAGCATGGTAGTTATGCTCAAACTCAGCCTGTATTCTTGGAGTGGACTTGATTTTGCATCTTTCAACCGCATCCCAGATGTCATTATAGGAATATCGGC
>CAJTXL010000060.1 GCA_910583525.1 uncultured Muribaculaceae bacterium
CAGAACCAGTCGACCGAAGCTTCTTTCCCCAAGGGTTCGGAAGTGAGGAAAATCAGCGTCGAAATGCCCGAAGAGTCGCGCACTCGCGCCGGCGGCGTCCCGTTCCCTCTCTGGGTGTTCGGCGGCGGTCCTGAAATCGAGCCGTGGACATTCTTCAACTATCGCTATGCAGTCTACGATGACGCCGGCAATCTGTTCTACACCTCTGACGAGGGCAATCCCATCAACGGCAAAAACAGAATCGAGCTGTCGGTTCCTTGCCCTGCGGAGGCACAAAATCCCCAGATCTTCATATGGGCCTCCAAAATGGAGTATGAGGTCGGAAGCCAGGCGTATGTCATCGACTGGAACGCAAAGACGGTCACCATCCCGACCGAAAAGAATGCGATGTACAATGACATGGCAAAACTGGCCGACGCATGGTTCTACAAGGGCACAGCGAAACCAGAGAACAGTGTCTCGCTGAAGCGTCCGTTCGTCCAGATCGATCTCGTGTCAAACGAACTCGATGTTCAGAAGGTGAAGGAAAACTATGCCTATGGCATCACCTGTCATATGAATTTGGTGGACACGGGCGGCCAAAAGTGCCTTCCCAACAAATGGAACTGGGAGACCGACAAAATCGAGTTTACTTCGACTGTTGGTTATAACAAGGTCATTAACCCGCTGGGATATACACATATCGGAGGCACACAGAAGACGTTCCTGAAGGCGACAATCAACAAGAAAGACTATGAATACCTCGGCGTGTTCTATGTATTCGCTCCTCAGACAGCCGGCAAGTGGACCAACAATCAGGGTGGAAAGGCAATCGAAGGGCTGCAGTTCAATATCATCAGCGGCAACGGGCGATTCCCTGTTTCTATTTCGGCAACGAATCTGCCTGACGTCAAGGCCAACCAGCACATCTTGATCTACAACACCAACGACCCCGGTTCCGGCAACAACGATGGCGGTATCCTGATCGGATCCGGAAAGCTGAATGCGAATATCTACAGCGGCTTCGACGTGGGACAAAGCAATCCTATTGACAGCGGAATTACATTTACCAGAAACTAATTCCCAACAACATTCTCAACGCGAATACCGTCCCGGTTACGGCCGGGACGGCATTCTTATTAAACCTCCGACATGAAACAGACATTACCTCCTTTTATCGCTAAAGTCGATGCTATCAACAGACACGTGCCGCCGCTGCCCGACAAAGTTATCAACTGGGCCGTTGATGCGGCCAAACCTAATGTGGCCCTGAGAGACAGGAACGGGATGACAGTTTGTGTGAAGTGCTATAATTCCACCCCATACCGTGGCTCTGGAAAAGTTGTCTGCGGAAACTGCCAGCACACTCTCGACATAATCGACACCTATAAGGATAAGCGTTCAAGGCTGTCTTATGAATTCTTGTTTTGCGTTCTCTCGGTCGTTGACAATGTGCAGCTCATCCGCACATTGAGGCTGGAAGGCGTGATGCGCCTCTCGAACGGTACGGAGACTTTCCGCATTATGGAGCTTTGCCGTCATTGGATTTCCGGCAACGGCGATACCGCCGTGACCGCTCTTCCTGTGGTTATGGGCAACTTCATCAAATTCGGCAAGATCGTCTTAAGGGAGACCAACCGCATTCTTTACGACTATTATGCCGACATCGCCACTCCATATCCAGAATCCGAACTTATCCCGGGATTGTCGAGCCCTTGGTTTGATATGGCGGCGGTTGTTCCGCAGACCAGTGTCTACACATTCGTGTGTGCGACGCTGGAAAACAATCTTGCATTACTTGGTGAATATAGATAGAACATTTTGATTTTTTCATCAGTTCAAGTGTCGTGTGACACTGTTGTTGTTATTTTAATGGTTATAGATGAGGCATTAACGCGATGGGGTCAGTGCCTCAAAAAAAATCCCGGTGCGTGAGCATCGGGATTTTTCTATTCGTCGATGAACTTTTCTCAGTTCTGCAAGTGTACTTCATTGGAGTGTATGGGGGTAAAAACGAAGCGAGCACAATCTTTGTGACATAACGTGCTGATGTGA